>NZ_JBEPQT010000001.1:0-782032 GCF_040547985.1 Bradyrhizobium sp. LB14.3 | reverse complement strand
CGCATCGTCACCGTGGTCGACATGCGCGCCCGGCTCGGCCTGCCCAGGCCCGAGGACGGCAAGCCGCCGATGGCGGTCGGCGTCGACCTGCGCGGTGAATCCTACGGCCTGCTGATCGACCAGATCGGCGAGGTGCTGCGGCTTGCCGAAGACAACATGGAAGAAAACCCCGTCAACCTCGATCCCCGCATGGCCAAGCTCGCCGGCGGCGTCCACCGCCTCGACGGACAGCTCATGGTCGTCCTCGACGTCGATCGCGTCCTCGAATTGAAGACCGAAGTGCAAATGGCTGCGTGAGCCCCAAAAACATCGAAGCGGAGAACCAAATGAAAACGTGTTTGGTGGTCGATGATTCCAGCGTCGTGCGCAAGATCGCGCGCCGGATCCTGGAAGGCCTGGAATTCGAAGTCACCGAGGCCGAGGACGGCTCGAAAGCGCTCGAGATCTGCCAGCGGAAGCTGCCCGACGCAGTGCTGCTCGATTGGAACATGCCGGTGATGGACGGCTTCGAGTTCATGGGCCACATGCGCCGCCTGCCCGGCGGCGAGGAGCCCAAGGTGGTGTTCTGCACCACCGAAAACAACGTGGCTCATATCGCTCAGGCGCTCAGCGGCGGCGCCAACGAGTACATCATGAAGCCCTTCGACAAAGACATCATCGCCGACAAATTCGCTGAAGTCGGCTTGATCCCGGTCGGACAAGTCATGGTCTGAGTTATCTGGAGGAGTGTTCCAGCCAGAGTGTTCCCAGTACAGCTTCCGAGAGGCTATCCGTGACCGCGACCGAATATGAGTATCTGCGTAAGTTCCTGAGGGATCATTCCGGGCTCGATCTGTCCGCAGACAAGCAATATCTGATTGAAAGCCGGCTGCTGCCGCTCGCCCGCAAGGGCGGGCTCTCCGGCATCGGCGAGCTCGTGCAAAAGCTGCAAGGCGCAGGCGCGAGCGCGCTCGTCACCAGCGTGGTCGAGGCGATGACGACCAACGAGACCTTCTTCTTCCGCGACAAGGTCCCGTTCGATCATTTCCGCGACACCATCATGCCCGAAGTGATCAAGGCCCGCGCCGGCCGCCGTAGCGTGCGGATCTGGTGCGCTGCCGGCTCGACCGGACAGGAGCCGTATTCGCTGGCGATGAGCTTGAAAGAGATGGGTGCGGCCCTGACCGGCTGGCGCGTCGAGATCATCGCGACCGACCTGTCGCAGGAAGTGCTCGAGAAGGCCAAGGCTGGCATCTACAGCCAGTTCGAAGTGCAGCGCGGTCTGCCAATCCAGATGCTGATGAAATATTTCAGGCAGACCGGCGAGACCTGGCAGATCAATCCGGAGCTGCGGGCGATGATCCAGCACCGGCAGCTCAATCTGCTGCACGATTTCGCCCAGCTCGGCACCTTCGACGTCATCTTCTGCCGCAACGTGCTGATCTATTTCGACCAGGACACCAAGATCAACATCTTCAACCGTCTGGCGCGCCAGATCGAGGGAGACGGATTCCTGGTGCTGGGCGCGGCCGAAACCGTGGTCGGACTGACCGACACGTTCAAGCCGATTCCGGAGCGGCGCGGTCTCTACAAGCCGAACGATCCGCGTGCCGCAGCTGCCAAGCCGGCTTTCGCCGGCGCCGCGCCGCGCGTGGCTGTGATGGCGGGACGATAAGCATGTCCGAGGATGGAAAGGGTCTGGAGCGGGTGACGTTCAGTCGCGGCTACGATGTCTGCATCATGGCCATCGACGGCACCTGGCGCCGCGACTGCAAGCTCAACGCGATCTCCGACACTGACGCCATCCTCACGGTGGAAGGCTCGATTCAGGGCCTGAACTTGAAAGAGTTCTTCCTGCTGTTGTCGTCGACCGGCCTTGCTTACCGCCGCTGCGAACTGGTGCGCGTCAACGGCCTCGAAATGGACATCCAGTTCCTGCGTGGCAAGAATCGGAAGAAGCGCGCGGCCGGTGGCCGTGACGAGGCGGCGTGATCTTCACGTGCGTCTCGTCGCTGTTTGCCGAGACGTTGGTTCATATTTGCTGAAACATCCGACCGAATTTGCCGCAGCGGCTTTACGTCGCCTAAGCGCGAGCCATGTATCCATGGCCGGTCTCAATCTCAGGATACGGTAATGCCCAGAAGCTCTCTCTCCCCCCTCCCGTCAAACCTGCCCGACGGCACCGAGCGGCGCGCACTTCAGCTCCTGGTGGTCGATGACGACGCCACGCAGCGCAGCCTGATCACGGTCGCCGCCAGACAGGCCGGCCACGAAGTCACCGTGGCGCCGTCCGTGGCGGAAGCGATCGAAAAGCTCCGCGCCGCGCGCTTTGACTGCGTGACGCTCGATCTCGTGCTGGAGGATGGCGACGGCATCGACGTGCTGGGCGAGATGGCAAAGGCAAAATTTGGCGGCGCCGTGATCGTCATCAGCGGCATGGATGGCAAGCGCCGCAGCGCCGCTCGCAGCTTCGCCCGTTCCGTCGGAATCGTGCTCCAGAGCCTGCCCAAGCCGCTGGATCTGGCGGCGTTGCGCATCAGCCTCGCCAATCTCGGCAAGACCGCGATGGGCCTGCCGGCGATCCACACCTGGGGTGGTGTCGCCAGCGACGCGATCGTGGAACGGCACCGCGCCTGAGCCGCGGGCCTGCCATGCAACGAAATGCGGCCGCCGCGCCGCAGCGATCTACACTGTGCTGCTGGCTTCCGACAGGCATTCCACGGCGTGGCCAAGGCCCGCCCGGCAGGCGTCGAGGGCGGCGCTTGCCGTGGCATACCGGGGCGTGACGTCGTCGAGCAGGAAGACATCGGCGGAACCTTCCGGATCACTGCCGTGTTCTTGATCCATGGCTGTGGCGATCCGGCGCATGCTGGTCTCGATCTGCGAGATCAGCAAGCGAAGGTCAGCCGCAATCAGCAGACGGCTCTCGGCTTCGGGCATTGCGACCAGAGGCGGCGTAGCGGCCAAATTTAGCATGGATATTCTCCGTGCTCTGTAATTAGGCGACTTGCCGCTACTTGTGCGTTAAGTCCATGTCCCGTACAAATACGGGTGGGCCGAATCCGCGCCGAACGCCATAACGGTTGGCGCGGACGCGAATCCTTCATGCCAACCGGATGTGGGCACATGGCTGAACAAAGCTCTCGCGGTGAAATCTTCGTGGTCGACGACGACGCTGCCGTTCGTGACACCTTGTCGATGGTGTTGAAGGCCGCGGGCTATGAGGTGATCTGTTTTGCGGACGGCGCAGCATTGCTCTCCGTCGCGCGAAGCCGCACACCGGCGGCGGTCCTGCTGGACGTGCATATTCCCGGCAAGTCGGGCCTCGACATTCTCAACGAGCTGCACGGCGAAGACTATCCGGCACCGATCTTCATGATCTCCGGACAGGGCGACATCGCGATGGCGGTGGGGGCCATCAAGAGCGGCGCGCTCGACTTCATCGAGAAGCCGTTCCGCGGCAGCGAGATCGTCGGCCGGCTCGACGAGGCGATCGGCGCCTATGCACGCAGGCAGTCGGAGAACGCCGCGCCGAAGTTCGGCTCGCTGCATTTCCCCGGACGCGAGCCGTTGACGCGGCGCGAGCGCGAGGTGCTCGAACAGTTCGCCGCCGGCGCCTCCAACAAGGAAGCCGGCCGCACGCTCGGCATCAGCCCGCGCACCATCGAGGACCACCGCGCCAACATCATGAAGAAGCTCGGTGCGCGCAATGCCGCCGATCTGATCCGGATCGTGATGACCGCGGCCCAGCGGGCGTCGTAAGACTGGCTCCGCTTTCGTGCCCCGGACGCAGCGCATCATGCAATGATGCGCTGCTGAGCCGGGGCCCATCTCTCCAATCTCACGGCTGACCTTTCTGGGTCCCGGCTCTGTGTTGCACGTTGCGCCTTGTCCGGGACACGAGATCGCGCCCTACGCTTGCAGCGCCTTGCGAATGATCCGCGCCAGATCCGATTTGCGATATGGCTTCGCCAGCAGCAGAACGCCCGAATCCAGTCGGCCGTGGTGGATGATCGCGTTCTCGGTATAGCCGGACGTGTAGACCACCCGGAGATCGGGACGCGTCCTCTGGAGTTCGTCGGCGAGCTGCCGTCCGTTCATCTTGCCGGGCATGATGACGTCGGTGAACAGCAGGTCGAATGGTTTTCCGGCGGCGACGATTGCAAGCGCCTCCGTGGCGTTCGCCGCCTGCAAGGTGACGTAACCCAGCGAATGCAGCTGCGCCAGCACGTAGTCGCGCACCAGCCGGTCGTCCTCGACCACCAGGATCGTCTCGTGTCCGCCTTCGATCGCCGCCGGTGTCACGCCCTCGCCGACCGCCGTCGGCGTCTTGCCGGGCGGCAGATACATCTTGATCGTGGTGCCGTGGCCTTCCTCGCTGTAGATCTTGATATGGCCCGCGGACTGCTTGATGAAGCCGTAGACCATCGAAAGCCCGAGGCCGGTGCCCTTGCCCGGCCCCTTTGAAGTGAAGAAAGGTTCGAACACCCTGGCCAGCATGTTGGCGGGAATTCCGGTGCCGGTGTCGCTCACTGCGATCAGCACGTAGTGGCCTGGCCTGATATCGTTGACGCTGGCATAGATTTCGTCGAGATAGGCGGCGCCCGTCTCCACGATCAGCTTGCCGCCGAACGGCATGGCGTCGCGGGAGTTGAGCGCGAGGTTGAGGATTGCGGTGGTCAGCTGGTTGGGATCGACGATCGCGACGCAGCTCTCCGCCTCGAACACGGACTCGATCTGGATCTGCTCGCCCAGCGTCGGCCGCAATAGCTTCGCAGTGTCGATCATCAGCGAGTTGACGTCGATCTCGCGCGGCTGGAGCGGCTGCTTGCGTGCAAACGCCAGCAGATGCTGCGTCAGCTCGGCGCCGCGCCAGGCGGCCTCGTCGATCATCTTCGTGATCGCTGCAAGCTCCGGCTCCTTGGCCACCGCTTCGGCCAGGATCCCGATCGTGCCGGTGATGACGGTGAGGATGTTGTTGAAGTCGTGCGCCACGCCGCCGGTGAGCTGGCCGACCGCCTCCATCTTCTCGGCCTGGCGGATGCGGTCCTCGGCCGCGATCTTGTCGGTAAGGTCGCGGTAGAACACGTTGAACAGCAGGCCCTCGCGGCGCTTCAATGCCGTGACGCTCAGCTCGGCCTTGAATTCTTTGCCGTCGCGACGGCGGACCATGAGCTCGCGGCGGCGGTTGAGCGTCCGGCCGTCCTGGGACACGAGAAAACGTGCAAGGCCGACCTTGACCCTCTCGCGTTCACTCTCTGCGACGATGAGGTCGACCGCATTCTTGCCCAGCACGTCGTCGCGCCGCCAGCCGAATAGCTCTTCGGCCCGCGAGCTCCAGTTCAAGATGGTGCTGCGGTCATCGGTCTGGACGAAGGCGTCAAGTGCGGTCTCGACGATGTTGCGCGCGAGCAGCTCGCTTTCGCGTAAGGATTCCTCGGCATGCCTTGCCTCGGTCATGTCACGTCCGACGAAGAAATAGCGCTTGGCCTGGTCGGACCAGTTGCCGAGCCAGGACAACCAGACCTCGCGCCCGTCCTTGTGGATGCAGCGGGTGTCGGCGAGCTTCGGACTGTCGCCGCGCCGCAGTGCGTGCATTTCCTCGCGAGATTGATCGAGGTGCGCTGGGTGAATGAAGTCGACGCCGCTGCGGCCGATCATCTCGTCCGGCGGGTAGCCGAGAACGGCTTGGCTGCTCGGGCTGATCTGCACGATATGGCCGCGCGAATCCATGATCATGATCAGGTCTTGCGACGCATCGAACAGCTGTCGCCGCTCCTCGAGCGTTTGTTGCAGCGCTCGCTCGGTCTGGCGCGCGTCAGTGAGGCGGCGCGCCGAGCCGGAGGCGCCGATGATCTCGCCCAAAGCGCCCCTGATCGGCGACAGGCTCACCGAGATATCGACCGGAGTGCCGTCCTTGCGCAGGCGCACCGTTTCGAAGTGTTCGATGCGTTCGCCCCGCGAAATCCGCCGCAGATAATCCTTGCCCTCTTCGCGGCGATCGGCTGGCAGGAGGATCGAAGTCGGCTGTCCGACCGCTTCCTCGGCCGTATGGCCGTAGAGGCGCTCGGCCGCCGCGTTCCACCCGATGATGGTGCCGTCGAGCGTCTGCATGACGATCGAATCGTCCGAGGATTCGACCGCCGCGCTGAACAGGCGTTCGCGAACGGCGAGCTGGTCGCGCGCGGCCTCCGTGCGCCGGTGCTCCAGAACCTCGTGCTCCAATGCCGATGTCTTCGCGTTCGTTTCTTCGACCATGCGGGCGAAGGCACGCGCCAGCAGGCCGGTCTCGCCTGATGCGTCGATTGGAATATCGGCGGGCTTGCCGCGCCCGATCGCATCGACCGCGGTGGTGAGCCGGCCGATCGGCCGCGTCAGCGACTGCGCCAGCAGCACCGCCAGCACGGCGGCGACCATCACCGCGATGAGGCCGATCGTGATCGTCGTCTTCTCGATGATGACGGCCGGCGCCATGAAGACGGCGTAGGGCACGATGCGGATGATGCCGGCCCACTGACCCTCGGCCAGGATCGCGGGCGCGATCGCGGTGCCGCTCGGCTTGCCGTCGTTTTCCCGCACGACCTGGGTCGCACCCAGGGTCGATCCGGTGACTGAAGAGAAATAGGGGAAGTCGTTCTGCCAGCGCGTCGGAGTCCCCAGTTGCGAGCCGAATTCGCGGGTGCGATCCGGATGCACGAGATAATCGCCGTTGCGGCCGACCACGTAAACCTGCTCCCCGCGCCGGCTCGTTATCCTGATACGGTCGAACACCTGGCGCATGTCGACATTGACGACGACGATGCCGAACAGCCGGTGACCGGACCCGAACAGCGGTGCCGCGACGCGTAGCGTCGGCACATAGGGCATCTGAATTACGCCATCGTCGACATTCAGATCGACCGGAGAGACGTAGACCTGATCCTCCGACAGCTTGATGGCTTCCTGGAAGAAGAAGCGCTCGTCCTTGTTTTGCAGGCCATCGTCGGGGACGATGCGCACCGATCCTGTCGGACCGGATCGGTCGACCCGCAGATATTCGCTGCCGTCGATGTTGATGACGCGAAATTTCGCGTAGGTCGGGTTGGCTCCGACAACGGCCACGAGTTGGGGCAGCAACCGCTCGCGCCAGTTCTTTTCTGACAGGTGGTCAGTTGGATCGACGCCGTTGTTGAAATGCGCGTCGATCATGCCGCGTACCGCGGCACGGGAGCGGAACGTGACGATGTCGGCGCGTGCGCCGTCGGTCTGGACTTCGAGCTGGGAAGCCAGCAGCCGGGATTGTGTCTCGATACGGTCGAGCACGCGCGGCAGGAAGGCCTGCTCCAGGCTGTAATGGCTCAGCCATCCGGCGGCGGAGACCGCAACTGCGACCAGCAGAATCATTGCGATGGCCAGCCGGGTTGCGAGGGTCATGTCGGCCCTCGCGCCACGTCGCGTACGGTCCCGAATGTTCTGCCAGGTTGCAACATGAACCGCTCCGTCATCGGCCGCCGGAGCCGGCATCGGGTTGCGGCACGGCCGTCGATTGCGCTGCCTTCAGGCCGCCGTCGACTGCGGCGAGCAGCGCGTCGGGGCGGAACGGCTTCTGCAGGCCCGCGCCCGCGCCGAGCTTGGTCGCCATCTTGAGAAAATCCGGTTCTGCGAAAGCGCCCGGCGTGATCGAACGGCCGGAAATGACGATGATCGGAATGGTCGGCGCCCGCGCCCGGATGTGGCGCATCGTCTCCAGCCCGTCCATACCGGGCATGAAGATGTCGAGGAACAGCAAGTCGAACTGGCTGGCCGCGAACAGCGCGAGCCCCTTGCGGCCTTCGCCAGCGAGGGTGACGTGATGGCCCGCTCTCTCCAGCAGCAGCCGGATTGTGATTTGCACGGCCGGGTCGTCATCCACGATCAGGATGTTGGCCACGTCAAAAACCTCCGGGTCGGGCAGTGATGTTCCCAGCGACCCAAATCAAAGCTTCAAATACGAAACTGTTGCGCGGATTGTGCCCATGCTGCAAGCACTTCGCGCCCATCCGACGGTTGTAAACGGCGTCTGGATTCGACGGCTGTATATATGCATGATTACGTGCACATGATCAGGGGGCCGTCACACACGGCTAGTCGGTCAGGTACTCCGGATGGTGGCTCCGGATCTTGTCGAGCTCACTGAGCGTACCTGACAGATGTTTGCGCAAATGCTGTTGCGCGGCATCGGCATCGCCAGCCTCGATCGCGCGCGTGATCAGTCTGTGGTGGCGCACGATGTTCTGGGCTTTGCCGGGCGAAGGCAAATGCAGCCGGCGCAGCCGGTCGATATGTCCGCTGCGACTGCGCACCAGCGCCCACAAATCCTGCTTGCCGGCCGCGGCATAAAGCTGCGCGTGAAAAGAGTTGTCGTCGGCCATGAAGGCCTCGAAGTCACCAGCCTTGGCAGATTGTTGTTGCAGCGCAATGGCGTGATCGAGGCGGATCATCAATGCGGCGTCGCTGTTGGCTGCGAGCAGGCGCACGATCTCCAGCTCCAACGCCTGACGCAGGAAATGCGCCTGCTCGGCGCGGTTGATATCGATCCGGCTGACCACGGTGGCGTGCTGCGGAAACACGTCGACCAGGCCTTCTTCCTCGAGCCGCATCAAGGCATCGCGGACAGGCGTCGAGCTGACGCCGAACTGGCCGGCAAGCTCGGCGCGTGACAGCGGCGCGCCCGGCGGTAGCTCCAGGGCGATGATCGCATTGCGCAGCCGCTCGAACACCTGCGGCGCGGCCTGTCGGGCACGATCGAGCCTCGATGCCGTTTTTGCGGGTGCGCGCGGCGCGGTATGGGCTGCTTCCATGTCGGGTCCCGCTTGCCTTTGATGCACTAATATATTAGTGCATCAGCAGGGTCAACGCAGCGCGACGCTTACCCGGAGGAAACACACAACAATGATCAAGCATCTCCGCAGCCAATTGGCGGCCGCCACCCTAATCGCCGCAACCGCTCTCTCGGTATCCACGGCGCAGGCGCAGCAGAAGTCCGAGATCTCGCTGTCGCGCCAGCCCGGCATTTTCTACATGCCGAGCCACATCATGGAAAAGCAGAAGCTGATCGAGAAGCACGCAGCTCAGCTCGGCGTAGCAGGCGTCACCACCAAATGGGTCACCTTCTCCGGGGGCGGTGCGCAGACCGACGCGCTGCTCGCGGGCGGCGTCGATATTCTCAACACCGGTACAGGCAATCTTTTGTTGCTGTGGGACCGCACGCGCGGTGGCGTCAAGGGCATCGTCGCGACCTCGGCGCAGCCGATGACGCTGATCAGCCGCGACGCCAACATCAAGTCGATCAAGGATTTCGGCCCGAGCGACAAGATCGCCGTGCCGACCGTGAAAGTCTCGACCCAGGCGATCGTATTGCAGATCGCCGCCGCCGAGGCTTTCGGCGCCGACCAATGGTCGAAGCTGGACGTCAACACGGTGCAGCTCGGCCACCCGGACGCCTATGCGGCGCTGTCCAATTCCAAGCACGAGGTACACACCCACTTCTCGATCCCGCCCTTCACCTTCCTTGAGCTGAAGAACGTGCCGGGCGCGCATGTCGTGCTGAGCTCGCCTGACGTGATGGGCGGCCCGCTGAGCCAGGCGCAGTTCTTCACCACGACGAAGTTCGCCGATGCCAATCCGAAAATCATCCAGGCCGTGCGCGACGCCACCAAGGAAGCGCAAGATCTGATCCGCAGCGACACCAGGCAGGCGGTCGAGATCTACAAGGAGATCACCGGCGACAAGACCTCGGTGGAAGAGCTGCTCGATCTTCTGAAGGAGCCCGGGATGATGGAGTGGAATCTCGAGCCGCAGGGCACGATGAAATTCGCCGCCCATCTGTTCAAGACCGGCACGCTGAAGACCCAGCCCAAGGCCTGGACCGACTACTATCTCCCCGTCGCGCACGATCTGAAGGGTAACTGATGGCGCTGCTCGACGTCAGCTCCGTGACGCTGCGTTACAAGACCTCCAGCGCAATCGTCACGGCCACCGAAAGGGTGAGTTTCACCGTCGACAAGTCCGATCGCTTCGTGCTGCTCGGGCCGTCCGGCTGCGGCAAATCGACCCTGCTCAAGGCCGTCGGTGGCTACATGGCGCCGAGCGAAGGCCGCATGACCATCAACGACCGCGAAATCCGCGGCCCTGGCGCCGATCGCATGATGATCTTCCAGGAGTTCGACCAGCTCCTGCCCTGGAAGAGCGTGCTCGCCAACGTGATGTTCCCGCTGCTGACCGCGCGAAAACTATCGCGCAAGGACGCCGAAGCGCGGGCGCGGGCCTATATCGAGAAGGTCGGGCTGACACGCGTGGTCGATGCCTATCCGCACACGCTGTCCGGCGGCATGAAGCAGCGCGTTGCGATCGCGCGCGGCATGGCGATGGAGCCGGACATCCTGCTGATGGACGAGCCATTCGCCGCGCTTGATGCGCTGACGCGGCGAACTTGCCAGGACGAGCTGCTTCAGCTCTGGAGCGAGACCAAATTCACCGTGCTGTTCGTGACGCATTCGATCGCGGAAGCGATCCGCATCGGCAACCGCATCCTGCTGTTGTCGCCGCATCCCGGCCGCGTCAAGGCCGAGGTGGTCGACGTCGACAAGGTCTCCAATGACGATGGCAGCGCCGGCCGGCTGGAAAAGGAGATCCACGATCTCCTGTTCGCCGCCGAAGCAACGGCGCATTGAGGGAAGCCGCCATGGGCGAAGCGAGAATATTGCTGCGTGACGCGCCGGCTGCCACCGCCGGCGCAGCCGAGGTCGAGCGCAAGCTGAGCGTGCTTGAGCTGCTGTGGAACGACGGTTTTGTCCGCAAGACCGTCATCATCCTGTTCCTGGCGGCGATCTGGGAAGCCTACGGCCTCACCCTAGACAATCCGCTGCTGTTTCCGACGCTGCACGATACCGTCATCACGATGTTCGAGCGCGTGAAGGACGGCACGATTCCGATGCGCGCATGGACGTCGCTGAAGGTGCTGTTCATGGGTTATTCGGCCGGCATCGTCCTGGCCGCGATCTTCACCGTGCTCGCGATCTCCACCCGCATCGGCACCGACTTCCTCGAGACGGTGACGGCGATGTTCAATCCGCTGCCGGCGATCGCGCTGTTGCCGCTCGCTTTGATCTGGTTCGGGCTCGGCAACGGCAGTCTGGTGTTTGTGCTGATCCATTCGGTGCTATGGCCGGTCGCACTCAACACCCATTCCGGCTTCAAGAGCGTGTCCAACACGCTGCGCATGGTCGGGCGAAACTACGGCCTGCGCGGGCTGCCCTATGTGGCCAAAATCCTGATTCCCGCGGCATTCGGCTCGATTCTCACCGGCCTGAAGATCGGCTGGGCCTTCGCCTGGCGCACGCTGATCGCGGCCGAGCTGGTGTTCGGCGTGTCCTCGGGGCAGGGCGGGCTCGGCTGGTTCATCTTCGAGAACCGCAACCTCCTCGACATACCTGCGGTATTCGCAGGCCTCTTGACGGTGATTATCATCGGGCTTTTTGTCGAGAACCTGATCTTCCGCGCCATCGAGCGGAACACCGTGCAGAAATGGGGCACCCAATCATGACCAAGAAGAAAATGACGCCCGACCAGCTCCGCAGCGCGCGCTGGTTCGCGCCCGACGATCTCCGCTCGTTCGGCCATCGCTCCCGCGCCATGCAGATGGGCTACGCGCCGGAGGAGTGGAAGGACCGCCCGATCATTGCGATTCTCAACACCTGGTCGGACGCACAGCCCTGCCACATGCATTTCAAGTCGCGCGTCGACGACGTCAAGCGCGGCATCCTGATGGCCGGCGGCCTGCCGCTGGAGCTGCCGGCGCTGTCGCTGTCGGAATCGCTGTTGAAGCCGACCACCATGCTTTACCGCAACCTGCTGGCGATGGACGCGGAAGAACTTCTGCGCAGCCATCCCGTCGACGGCGTGGTGCTGATGGGCGGTTGCGACAAGACCACGCCAGCGCTGTTGCTCGGCGCGACCTCGATGAACATCCCGGCGATCTATCTGCCGGCCGGCCCGATGCTGCGCGGCAACTGGAAAGGCAAGACGCTCGGCTCCGGCTCGGACGGCTGGAAATATTGGGACGAGCGGCGCGCCGGAAAGATCTCCGACAAGGACTGGCTCGACATCGAGGCCGGCATCGCTCGCAGCTACGGCACCTGCATGACCATGGGCACCGCCTCCACCATGACCGCGATTGCCGAGGCGATCGGCATGACGCTGCCCGGCGCCTCCTCGATTCCCGCCGCCGACGCCAACCACATCCGCATGGCCTCTGAATGCGGCCGCCGCATCGTCGAAATGGTCTGGGAGGATCTGACGCCGAAGACGATCCAGACCCGCAAGGCTTTCGAGAATGCGATCGCTGTGGCGATGGCGATGGGCTGCTCGACCAATGCGATCATCCATCTGATCGCGCAGGCTCGCCGCGCCGGTCTCGATATCGGCCTCGACGATTTCGAGATCGCAAGCCGCAAGGTGCCTGTCATCGCCAACGTGCGGCCGAGCGGCGATGCCTATCTGATGGAGGACTTCTTCTATGCCGGCGGCCTGCCGGCGCTGATGGGCCAGATCAAGCAGCATCTGCATCTCGATTGCATCACCGTCACCGGACAGACCGTCGGCGAGAACATCGCGGGCGCCGAAGTGCACAACGACGACGTGATCCGCTCGGTCGACAATCCCATCTACAAGGAGGGCGCGCTCGCCGTGCTCAAGGGCAATCTCGCGCCCGACGGCTGCGTCATCAAGCCGAGCGCCTGCGCGCCGCGCTTCCTCAAGCACACCGGGCCGGCGCTGGTGTTCGACGACTATCCCGCGATGAAGAAGGCGGTCGACGATCCCAACCTCGACGTCACCGAAGACCACATCCTGATCCTGCGCAATGCCGGGCCGCAGGGTGGGCCGGGCATGCCGGAATGGGGCATGCTGCCGATCCCGACCAAGCTCGTGAAGCAGGGCGTGCGCGACATGGTGCGTATCTCCGATGCGCGCATGAGCGGCACCAGCTATGGCGCCTGCATTTTGCACGTGGCCCCCGAATCCTATGTCGGCGGGCCGCTGGCGCTGGTCCGGAACGGCGACCGCATCACGCTCGATGTCGGCGCCCGCACCATCAATCTCGACGTCTCCGAAGCCGAGCTTGAAAAGCGCCGTGCCGCCTGGAAGCAGCCCGAGCGCCGCTTCGAGCGGGGCTATGGCTGGATGTTCACGAAACACATCAAGCAGGCCAATGACGGCTGCGACTTCGACTTCCTCGAAACTGACTTCGGCGCGCCGATCGGCGAGCCCTCGATTTACTAGAGAGTATGAGATGACCAAACTTACCGAAGCCACCCGCACCAAGCTGAAATCCGTTTCAACCGCCACCGTCGCAACCGCGTTGTTCAAGCGCGGCCTGCGCATCCAGATGATCCAGGATGTGCACCCGCTCGGTGCGGATCAGTCGACCATGGTCGGTGAGGCCTTTACGCTGCGCTACATGCCGGCCCGCGAAGATCTCAACACCATCGACGTCTTCAGGGATCGCTCCCATCCGCAACGCAAGGCGGTCGAGGATTGTCCGGCAGGCAGCGTGCTGGTGATGGACAGCCGCAAGGACGCGCGCGCCGCTTCCGCCGGTGCGATCCTGGTGACGCGCTTGATGAAGCGCGGTGTCGCCGGTGTCGTTACGGACGGCGGTTTTCGCGACTCGGCCGAGATCGCAAAAATCGGTATCCCCGCGTATCACCATCGCCCGAGCGCGCCGACCAATCTGACGCTGCATCACGCGATCGAGATCAACGTGCCGATCGGCTGCGGTGATGCGCCGGTGTTTCCCGGCGACGTCATTCTCGGCGACAGCGACGGCGTGATCGTGATCCCCGCGCATCTCGCCGACGAGATCGCCAACGAGACCTTCGAGATGACCGCGTTCGAGGACTTCGTCACTGAGGAAGTCAACAAGGGCCGCGGCATCTTTGGTCTCTATCCGGCGACGGACCCACAGACGGCGATCGATTTCGCGGAATGGCGGAAGAAGAACGGAAGATAATTGCTTTGGAGAGCTGCCGGCTCACAGCATCCCGGGCCGGAACAGCTTTCGATATCGCCGTGTTTCGGAGCCGGAGATCATGAACTCGCCGTCGCCGCGATAGTGGATCGTCTTCGGGAGCTTCGGCGATTTCGCCACGTGTGCCTTCACCACTTCGAAGACGAACATGTCATATTTCTTCACCCAACTCGCGTCGGCGAGCTGGCATTCGAAGTTCGCGTAGCATTCATCGATCAGCGGCGCGCGGACATGCGTGCCGGGCTTGGGTGTCAGCCCGAATTCGCTGAACTTGTCGATGTCGCGTCCGGAACTGTTGCCGATCTTCACGACCGTCGGCGCCAGGTCGTCGGTCGGAATGTTGATCACGCATTGGCGGCTCCTGCGGATCAGGTCAAAGCTGTGGTTCGCACTCGAGATGACGCAGGCCACCAGTGCCGGTGAAAATTCCATCATCATGTGCCAACCCATCGTCATGATGTTGGTCTGGTCCTTGTGAGCCGAGCTGACGAGCACGATGGGGCCTGGCTCCAGCAAGCGGCGGACGTTCGAGGTCGGAAAATCCTTCTTGTTGTAACGCGGCATGTTGAATCCCTCGCGCAGTCCGGCCGCGTTGATCTCGGTCGAGACGCTACGCCTCCGCCATCCCCGCGGCCCACAGCGCGAACGCATAGACGATCGCGACCTCGTCGAGCCGGTTGAAGCGTCCTGAGGCGCCGCCGTGGCCGGCGCCCATGTTGGTGCGGAGTAACACCGGGCCGCCACCGCTCATCGTGGCGCGCAGGCGTGCGATCCATTTGGCGGGCTCCCAATAGGTCACGCGCGGATCAGTCAAGCCGCCCATCGCCAGGATCGCCGGATAGTCTTTCGCCGCGACATTGTCGTAAGGCGAGTAGGACAGGATGGTGCGAAAATCCTTCTCGCTCTCGATCGGGTTACCCCATTCCGGCCATTCCGGCGGCGTCAGCGGCAGCGTGTCGTCGAGCATGGTATTGAGCACGTCGACGAACGGCACTTCGGCCACGATGCCGGCGAACAATTCGCCGGCGCGGTTGGCCACCGCGCCCATCAGCATGCCGCCGGCCGAGCCGCCATGACCGACGATGCGCTTTGCGGAGGTGTACTTCGCGTCGACCAGCGCGCGGGCGCTGGCTGAGAAGTCGTCGAACGAATTGGTCTTCTTCTCGCGCTTGCCGTCGAGATACCAGCCCCAGCCCTTGTCGGCGCCGCCGCGGATATGAGCGATGGCGTAAACGAAGCCGCGGTCGACCAGCGACAGGCGGTTGGCGTTGAACGAGGCCGGCATCGCCATGCCGTAGGAGCCGTAACCGTAAAGCAGCAGCGGCGCCGAACCGTCGAGCTTCAGCCCATTGCGATAGAGGATCGACACCGGCACCTCGGCGCCGTCATGCGCCGTCGCCATGATGCGCGTCGTGACGTAGTTGCTCGCATCGTGGCCCGACGGGATCTCCTGGCGCTTGCGCAGGGTGCGCGTGCGCTTGGTCATGTCATAGTCATAGACTTCCGACGGCGTCGTCATCGACGAATAGGCAAAGCGCAGCGTGGTGGTCTCGAACTCGTAGGAGCCCATGGTGTCGAGCGAATAGGCCGCCTGGTCGAAGGCGATGGCATGCTCCTCGTTCGATGCGAGATCGCGGATCACGATGGATGGCAGCGCGTTGGCGCGCTCCAGCCGCACCAGATGGCCGGCATAGAGATCGAGATCGATGATGTAGATGCCCGGACGATACGGGATCAAATCGCGCCAGTTCTTGCGCTCGGGTGAAGCGAGCGGTGCGGTGACGATCTTGAAGTCGATGGCGTCGTCGGCATTGGTGAGGATGAAGAGCTCGTCGCCGCGATCGCCGAGCGAATATTGCACGCCCTCCTCGCGCGCCGCGACCAGGCGCGGCGGTGCTTCGGGGTTGACGAGATCGATCAGTCGTTGCTCCGAGGTCTCGTGATCGCCGCCGGCGATCACGCAGAAGCGGCCGCTGGTACTTTCGTGCAGATGGGTGAACCAGCCGGAATCCTGCTCCTCGTAGACGAGGGTGTCGTCGGCCTGCCCGGTGCCGAGCTTGTGCCGCCACACCTGCATCGGGCGGTGATTGTCGTCGAGCTTCACATAGAAGAACGACGTCGCGTCCTTGCTCCAGACCACGCCGCCGTCGGTCTCCTCGACGACGTCGTCAAGATCCTTTCCGGTTGCCCAGTCGCGCACGCGGATGGAGAAATATTCCGAGCCTTTGGTGTCGGCGCTCCAGGCTTGCAGCTTGTGGTCGTTCGAGTGCCGGCTGCCGCCGAATTTGAAATATGCGTGGTCCTTGGCGAGCGCATCGCCGTCGAGCACGATATGGCCCTCGCCGCCGTCGCGCGGCATGCGGCCGAACAGCTCGTGCTGGCCGCCTTCGCGGAACTTGCGGAAATAGGCGAACTCACCGTCCGGCGACGGCACGCTGGAATCGTCCTCCTTGATCCGCCCCCGCATCTCGCGCACCAGCGACTTCTGGAGGGCGGCGGTATGGCCGAGCAGGCTCTCGGTGTAGCCATTCTCTTCGTCGAGATATTTACGGATGTCGGGATCGAGCACCGCGGGATCGCGCAGCACCTCCTGCCATTTTTCGTCCTTCAGCCAGGCATAGTCGTCGGTCACGGTGATCCCGTGCTGCGTGAAGGAATGCGGCCGGCGCGGGGCGATTGGGGGCTGGGAAGGTGTTTTGGCCTGTGTCACTCGATCCTCGTTCAAATGCGTGCTCCACCTTATATCGTCCCGATTCCACGAATTGCCAGCGCCGCTGCGCCATGGACTGCGCCATCGGGTTGTTGACCGGCTGCATCTATGCTTTAGGGGCCAAATCCCTTTAGTCCCGCCTCCGGTCCAGGCCGATGCTGTTCAATTCCTATCCGTTCATCCTGCTGTTCCTGCCGGCCGCGCTGGCCGGGTATTTCTGGCTCGGGCGGCGCAGCAATCTGGCCCCGGTGATCTGGCTGGCGGCGGCCTCGCTCGCTTTCTATGCCATCGGCAACTGGCAGTTCGTTGCCCTGTTGTTGATCTCGATCGCCTTCAACTACGGCGTCGGCCATCTCCTCATCGTGGCGAAGCTTACTCGGTCGCAACGAAAGGCGGCACTCGCGCTTGGCGTCGCCGGCGATCTCCTGGTGCTTGGCATTTTCAAATATGCCGGCTTCGCCGCCGAGAACATCAACGCGCTAACCGGGACGCATTTCGCGGTCCACATCCTGCTGCCGGTCGGTATCTCCTTCTACACGTTCACCCAGATCGCGTTCCTGGTTGACGCTTATCGCGGGCAGGTCGCGGCTTACGCGCTGCCGCACTACGCGCTGTTCGTGACATACTTCCCGCACCTGATCGCGGGACCGATCCTCCACCACAAGGACATGATCCCGCAATTCGAGCGGGAGGAAACCAAGCATCCGCATGCGCATCTCATTTTGTGCGGAATCATCATCTTTGCGATCGGCCTGTTCAAGAAGACATGCCTTGCCGACGGCATCCAGCCGCTGGTCGCGCTCGCCTTCGATGCGCGCGCGCCGAGTTTTGATCAGGCCTGGCTTGGCTCGCTCGCCTACACCTTCCAGCTCTATTTCGACTTCTCCGGCTATTCCGACATGGCGATCGGGATATCGCTGATGTTCGGCATCTTCCTGCCCGTCAATTTCAACTCGCCCTACAAGGCCACCAGCATCGTCGAGTTCTGGCGCCGCTGGCACATGACCTTGTCGCAATTCCTGCGCGACTATCTCTACATCCCGCTCGGCGGCAACCGCCACGGCCGCGTGCTGCGCTATGTCAATTTGATGATCACGATGCTGCTCGGAGGGCTCTGGCATGGTGCTGCCTGGACGTTCGTGGTCTGGGGCGCGCTGCATGGCGCTTATCTCTGCGTCAATCACGCCTTCAACGCGCTGGTGCCGAACATCCCGGGGGCTCTTGCGCGTCCGGTCCGGATCGCCGGGGCCGTACTCACTTTCCTTGCCGTCGTCGTCGCCTGGGTGTTTTTCCGTGCCGAGCGGGTCGACTGGGCGCTGCGGGTTCTCGGCGCCATGGCCGATCCGGCGAACGTCATCCTCGGCCGCGAGGAGATCGCGGCGCTGGCGCAGGTCACGATCTATGCCGCGCTGGTCTGGCTGGCGCCGAACACGCAAGGACTCATGGGATACGACCACGCCAACCGCAGGGTCGGAGAGGGCTTGATGGCGGGACGGATGCGGCCTCTGGTCCTCTATGGCGCGTCGCTGGTGCTTGCGTTCGGGATTTTGGGCATCCAGAGCCACAGCGAATTCATCTATTTCCGGTTCTGATGCGGGGCACGTTCACATATCCAGGGCGTCTTCTGCTCGCGAGCATCGCGTGCGTGCTCGGGGCGGCTGCGCTCATTTACGGCGTCGATCCGCTGCAACTGTTTCGGTCCTCGCGTCTCGTCGCACCCTTTTATTCGGACGACACGCGCGTGCAGAATGCCGGGCTGATCCGCAGCCAGTCGTTCGACACTGCCTTCATGGGCACCTCGCTCGCGATCCATTTTCGTCAGAGCGACATCGACCATGCGCTCGGCGTGCACTCGCTCAAGCTGGCGATGACCGGCTCCAATTCGCGCCAGCAGGGTTTTGTGCTGGAGCAGGCAATCGACCGCGGCGCAAAGCGCGTGATCTGGCAGATGGACGATTTTATTTTTGTCGATGCGGCTGACATCGAGACGGATCCTTATTTCTCCGCCGATCTCTATCGCGGGACGGCAAAGGGGATCGCGTCCTATCTTTTCAGCGCGGCGATGGCGAAGGAATCGCTGTTCGCGCTGCTGCGGTCGGTTCCGCCGTTGCGGCAGCCGCTGACCCGGGCCGCGCCTTATTTGCCCGTCAAGTTCGCACTGCCTGACGTCGACGACATCTACGCGCTGCCGCGGGATTTCGACGTCGCCCGTGGCTACAATGCAGAGAAGGCGCTTGCCGCCTTCGCCTACATCACAAATCCCGTGCGCAGCCGCTTTCTCGGCGAAGGCTATGGCTACGACGCCATGGTGCGGCACTTCGAGCGCGATGCCGTGGGCCTGATCACGCGGCACCCAGACGTGACCTTCGACATCTACTTCCCGCCCTATTCGATCCTGCAATTCGTCGCGATGCGCGACGCCTCGCCTGCGACGCTGAAGATCGTCACCGATCTCACGACGCGCGCGGCGGAGCGCCTAACGCAGCTTCCCAATGTCCGCCTTTATGATTTCCGCGCGATCAAGGAAGTCACGCACGACCTCAACAATTACGGCGATGTCATCCACCATTCGCCGGTCGTTGATGCGAAAGTGTTGAAATGGCTGGCGAGTGGGGAATATCGGGTCGATCCGAAGGCATCACTTGCGTCGCTGGACGAGTTGAAGGCGCAGGTCGCCGCATATCGCGTGGAGCGCTGATCTTTCCTTCTCCCCTTGTGGGAGAAGGTGGCGCGAAGCGCCGGATGAGGGGGCTCTATCCGCGCATTCAACGGTGAGAGGTTTGCTTCGCGGATAGAGCCCCTCACCCGTCTCGCCGCTGCGCGGCGAGCTACCCTCTCCCACAAGCGGCGAGGGTGCACCGCTCGTGTCGCGCGAATCTACTACCTCCCCAGTTCGGTCGCCTTTGCCACGCGATCGAACCGCTCCAGCGTCATAATCGCGTCCGCGAATTTCTCCGCGCGCGCGTTCAGCACCGGGCGTGCCAGGGTCAAAAACTTCTGCTGCATCGCCTGCGCGTCGGGGAAGGAGGTCGGCTCTCCCGAGGGATCGGGGTAGAGCCGCTCATGCACGCCGTCGTCCGTCGTGATACTCACGCGCGCGCCAAAGGGATGGGTGCGGCCGACTTCGAGCCGGTCGTCCTGCACCACGTCGAACTTGTCGGCGAGCGCGTCGATGGCGGCATCGCCAAGGCGGGTGTAGTCGTCCCAGCCAAACGAGCCCTGGTCGAGCGCGAGCGCGCCGGTGAAGAACATCGAGAATTGGCCGCCGACGATCGAGGTGGGATGGCGCTTGGTCGCGGCGTCGCCGGTCAGCGTGATGCCGTTGCGGTGCAGGCCGATCTCCACGCGCTTGACCTGATCGGGCGTCAGATTGTGCTCGCGCCGCATCGCGATCAGCGCGTCGATCGCAGCATGGGTGTAGCGGCAGCTCGGATAAGGTTTTACGCCGATCTTCATCGTCTCATAGGTCTTGCCGAGCTCGGCGACCGCCTTGTCGGGATGCGCATCATCGGTGTAGCCGGCGAGCAGGCCATGCTTGCCCTCGACCGATTCCGTCGCGCCGACGAAATCGTTGCGCGCCAGCGTCGCGGCAATCACGCCGTTCATCGCGGCGGCGCCGACCTGATAGCGCTTGTTCCAGGCGCCATTGACCAGAAATTGCAGCGAGCCCGCGGCCTGGCTGCCGGCGACGCCGAAAGCGGCGATGAGCTGTTGCTCGGAGAGGCCGAACAGCTTGCCGGCGGCCGCTGCTGCGCCATAGGTGCCGGCGGTGGCGGTGGGGTGAAAGCCGCGCGCATAATGCGAGGTCGGGTCGAGCGCGTTGCCGAGCCGGCAGCAGACTTCATAGCCCGCAACGATCGCGGTCAGCACGTCGCGCCCGGAGGCGCCGACCATCTCGCCGATGGCGAAGGCGGCCGGAACCACCGGCGCGCTCGGATGCAGCGAGGAATCGGCGTGGGTGTCGTCGAAGTCGAGGGAATGGCCGAGTGCGCCGTTGAGCAGCGCCGCGACCGCCGGCGTCCAGGTCTTGCTGTCGCCGAACACGGTGGAGTCGCCCTTGGCGTCGAGCGCCAGCGCCTCCAGCATCTTCAGGATCGAAGGGGTCGATTCCGCTTCGCTGCGGGCCCGGATCGCGCTGCCGAGGAAGTCCAGCGTCAGCACTTTTGCCCGATCCAGCACTTTCGCCGGAATATCCCCGTATTTCAGGCTGGCGACATAGGCGGCGAGCGTTGCGGTTTCGTGGGCCATCGTGTTTCCTCGTTTTGGCGCGCAAGTTAAGCGGGCTGATTTGGCCTTTCAAGCGGCCTCGGGACCGCGGGCATCAGCTATGCTTTTGGCGGCTTTACGAGGGTTGGACCGGGATACTCGACGATGGCATTCGCAGGAGAGCTGTTCGACCGGGTCTGGTCGCGCAAGACGCAATTGGGGCTGGCGGTCCGGGTCACGGTGGCGGCGACCGGCGCCTACGCGCTCGCCACCGCGCTGCATCTCTTGTTGCCGCTCTGGGCCGTCCTCACTTCCATCATCGTGACCCAGATGAGCGTCGGGCGCTCGCTGAAGGCGACACGCGACTACATGCTCGGCACCATCGGCGGCGCGATTTATGGCGGCGCTATCGCGATCCTGATCCCCTATTCCGGCGAACTGGGCCTGCTGGGTCTTCTGGTGCTGGCCGTGGCGCCGCTTGCGTTTGTCGCATCGATCTATCCGAATCTAAGCTCTGCAACGGTGACCGCCGTGATCGTGCTCGTGCTTCCGTCGATGCATCATGCCGATCCCATGGCCTCGGCGATTGATCGCGTCGGCGAAGTTTCGGTCGGCGCGGTGACGGGGCTGCTCGTCTCGTTCCTGGTGCTGCCATCGCGCGCGGTGCGGCAAATTCGCGCCAGCGCGGCGAAGCTGCTCGAATTGATCGCAGAAGCCTTCAGCGAATTGCTCGCGGGCCTGACGCGCGGCCGGGACAATGACGCGCTGCATCGGATTCAAGACGGTATCGGCGCCGCAATGGTCGGCATGAATACCATTGGCGCCGAAGCTGAGCGCGAGCGCTCTGCGCGATTGTCGAGCGGGCCGGACACCGGCCCGTTGTTGCGCACGATCTTGCGGCTGCGCCATGACGTCGTGATGATCGGCCGCTCGACCGTGGTGCCGTTGCCGGTCGAGGTGCAGACACGGCTTGCCGTGCCGCTGACGGAAGTCTCGACCGTGATCGCACGCTTCCTGCGTTCGGCCGCTGCGGCCTTGCGCGAAGGCGGCGGCGCCCCGCCGATCCATCCCGTGCACGTCGCGCTTCAGCATTATGCCGAAGCGGTCGCCGCTGTGCGCCAGGACGGCCTGATCCGGGGCCAGCCGAGCGACACCGCGGAGCGCTTCTTCGCGCTGGGCTTTTCGCTCGAGCAGATGCACCAGAATCTCTGCGATCTCGACCGCGTCGTCGGCGAATGGTCGGAGGCGGCGGCCGACAAGCCCGCGCGCGCGGCGGAGTGAGCTACCGCCGCGTCAGGCCCTTGCCCTGCATACGCCAGAGCGGCAGGTCGATGCGAGTTTGACCGCGAGATCAAATTCCGCGACGAGCTTCAGCGTCTTCGGCAGCGCCAGATAGCTGAACGGACTGCGGAAGGAGTAGAAGAGGTCGACGGACAGGGTCATCGCGCCGGCTCCGCGATGCGTCCCATCATGCTGCGGGCCACAAGCTTATGGAACGGCGTGATCAGGGTGAGATAGGCACGACCGAGCAGATTGTTGGTCCGTACCAGTGTGGTCAATGTCACCCCCTGGCCCGCGGCATCGCCGGCCACGTCGACGACGATGCGGAAGTCGAGATGAAAGTCGTCAAAACCCGCGACGAGCCGATCCGGGGTTTCGCTGAGGACCGGAAACAGGCCGATCAGGCCGCCTGGCGCGGGCGCGCCTGCGCCTGATGTCTTCAGTCCGAACGGAGCCACCAGGACGTTGCGCAGGCGCAGGAGCGCATCGATCCAGCGCGGTCCGTGCAGCACCATCCGGGTGCAGGCCTCGCGGGCGTCGAGCTGTTGTTTGCCGGTCGCGACGCGAAAGGCGTCGATGAACTGCGCGCCGGCCAGCAGCCGGCCGGCATCGACATTGGGGGTGACTTCGCGGACAGTCCCGATCATTCCGCCAATTTGCGCGTCAACATCCGAAAGCGCAAGATCAGAAGCCCGGCATAGACGAACGATCCGATCGACAGTCCGATCCAGACACCGACGGCGCCGAGGTCGGCGTGGAAGGCGAGCCACCAGGCGATCGGAAAGCCGACGCACCAATATCCGATCGCGGCGAATACCAGCGTCATCCTGGTGTCATTGATGCCGCGCAGCGCGCCGCCCATGATGGTCTGGATTGCATCGGCGATGAAGAAGGTCGCGCCGACCAGGAGCAGCGTCGCGGTCAGCTCGACGGTCGCCATGCTCGCCTCGCCGCTCCCGAAGAACAGCCGTGCGAGCTGATAGCGGCCGAGGATGATCGCGACGGTCAGGGCCGAGACGAACGCGATCCCGATCACCGCTGCGACGACTCCTGCGCGCTTCACCGCGAGCGGCTCACCGCGGCCGAAGGCGTGGCCCACCCTCACCGTGGCCGCCATGCCGATGCCGAGCGGGACCATGAACAGCACGGCGGTGACCTGGAGCGCGATCTGATGCGCCGCGAGCGCGGTCGTCGAGATCAATCCCATCAGCAGGGCCGCCGACGAAAACAGGCCATATTCCAGCAGCAGCGAGAACGAGATCGGGGCGCCGATCGCGATGAGCCGGCGCATCAGGGGCCAGTCGATCCGCCAGAGATGAGCGAGCAGACGATAGTCCGCGAACGGCTTGCGCAGCCCCGCAATGGCGAGCGTAGCGACGAAAGTGCCGAGATTGACCAGGGTGGTCGCAAGCCCCGCGCCGAACAGGCCGAGCTCCGGCAGGCCGAACAGGCCATGGATCAGGCAATAGACCAGCCCGGCATTGATGGGGATGGCCGCGAGCGTGATCCATAGCGGCGCCTGCGGCCGGTTCACCGCGCTCATCATGCTGCGCAGCGCGATGAAGCCCAGCGCCGGCGCGATGCCCCAGGCCAGCCCGTTCAGATAGCGCTGCGCGAGCGCGGCCGAGTGCGGCGCCTGTCCGAGCGCGATCAGGATGTGCTCGCCATAGAGCGGCGAGGCCATCATCGGCAGCGAGATCAGGAGCGCGACCCACAGGCCGACGCGCAGGGAGCGGCGGATGCGCCTGACATCGCCGGCGCCGAAGGCCTGCGCGACCAGCGGCGAAACCGCTGCCATCAAACCGAGCCCGAAGGTGAAGCTGACGAAATAGACCGTATGAGCCAGCGCCGCCGCGGCGACCGCGGCCTCGCCGAGCCGCCCGATCAGCGCGAGATCGGTCGTGATCATCGCGATCTGCCCGAGCTGCGTCAGCATCATCGGCACGGCCAGCCGCAGCGTCTCGACGAACTCGTCGGCGAGAGGATCTGGCGGCACGCCGGCTTGCGGCTGCGAACGAGGCTGGACGGTGTCGAGCATGGCTATCCAATAGCATCGCAGGGCGACGAAAACATGGCCTCACTCTCGTGTCCCGGACGCGCGGAGCGCGAGCCGGGACCCCGAATCACGAGCGCTGTCTTTGCGGTATGGGCCCCGGCTCAGCAGCGCATCACTCGCGTGCTGCGCTGCGTCCGGCGCACGAGACCATCTCAATCCAGAAGTGGAAGCCGCCTCAGCTCTTCCGCTCGGGCACGCGCTTGATCTTCGCGCCGAGCGCATTCAGCCGTTCGTCGATGCGCTCGTAGCCGCGCTCGATCTGGTCGGCGTTGTCGATCGTGGAGGTGCCCTCGGCGCAGACCGCCGCCAGCAGCATGGCCATGCCGGCGCGGATGTCGGGTGAGGTCATCGTCGCGCCGTGCAGCCGGCTGGGTCCTGCGATGATGGCGCGGTGCGGGTCGCACAATACGATGCGCGCGCCCATCGCGATCAGCTTGTCGACGAAGAACATCCGCGATTCGAACATCTTCTCGAACATCAGGATCACGCCCTCGCATTGCGTGGCGGTGACGATCGCGATCGACATCAGATCGGCCGGGAAAGCCGGCCAGGGCTGGTCCTCCAGCTTCGGCACGTGGCCGCCAAAATCGTCCTGGATCTTCAGCGTCTGGTTCGAGGGCACGATGAGATCGTCGCCTTCAATGCGGCAGACGATGCCGAGCCGTTCGAAGCCCATGCGGATCGAGCGCAGATGCTCGACGCCGGCGCGCACGATGCGAAGCGGTGAGCGCGTCACGGCGGCGAGCCCGATCAGCGAGCCGACCTCGATATGGTCCGGCTGGATCCGGTAAGTCGCACCGCCCAGCGTCGCCGGACCGTGCACGATCATGGTGTTGGTGCCGATGCCTTCGATCTTCGCGCCGAGCGCGACCAGGAAGTTGGCGAGGTCCTGCACATGCGGCTCGGACGCGGCGTTGCGCAAATAGGTGACGCCGTCGGCGGCGACCGCCGCGACCAGCGCATTCTCGGTCGCGGTGACGCTGGGCTCGTCCAAAAACACGTCCGCGCCGGCCAGCCTTGCCGCGCGGAATTCGAGCCGGTCGGTCGCAGTGACTTTGGCCCCCAACTGCTCCAGCGCCAGCACATGTGTGTCGAGCCGGCGGCGGCCGATGACGTCGCCGCCGGGCGGCGGCAGCATGACTTCGCCGCAGCGGGCGAGCAGCGGGCCCGCGAGCAGGATCGAGGCGCGGATGCGGACGCACAAGTCGGGATCGAGATCGGCGGCGCGGATGCTCTTGGCGTGAATATGAAGCGTGTTGCGGGCCGTCCATTCCGCGGCAGCGCCGACCGAGCGGATCAGTTCGACCAGCGTCTCGGTGTCGCGAATCCGCGGCACGTTTTCCAGCGTCACCGGATGCTCGGTGAGCAGGGCTGCCGCGATGATCGGCAGGGCCGCATTCTTGTTGCCGGACGGCTCGATCGAGCCCGAGAGCCGCTGACCGCCCTCGACGATGTACTGGATGGGCGCCACGAAGGTCTCACTGTTGTTGGGTGGGGCGGGTGATTTTCGAGGCGGAAACTACAGAGAATTGAGCGGGGGAGCAATTCGGGCTCGACGGCTATCACGAAGGAGGTGCGCTCCCTCTCCCGCTTGCGGGGGAGGGCTGGGGAGGGGGTGCCTCCGGATTGCCGATGCCCAACCCTCATGGTGAGGAGCGCGGAACGCGCGTCTCGAACCATGAAGGCCCGGCTCTCGCTTGCGGCCATCCTTCGAGACGCCCGCTTGTTGCGGGCTCCTCAGGATGAGGGCGAGCCCTAGATATCGATCGTCGCGCTCAGCGAATGTTCCTGGATGAAGTCGCGGCGCGGCTCGACCACGTCGCCCATCAGCTTGGTGAAGATGTCGTCGGCCTCGTCGACCTCCTTGACCTTCACCTGGAGCAGCGAGCGTGCGTCGATGTTGAGCGTCGTCTCCCAGAGCTGTTCCGGGTTCATCTCGCCCAGACCTTTGTAGCGCTGCAGCGTGACGCCCTTGCGGCCGGCGTCGGTGACGGCTTCGAACAGATCGACCGGGCCGTAGACCATGTGCTCGACGTCCTTGCGCCGCAGCTTGCCGGGGCGGACATAAACGTCCTGGAGCTTCACCGTGTACTCGTCCAGCTTGCGCGCTTCGACCGAGCCGAGGAAGGCGTCGTCAATGACGGCGGCTTCCTTGACGCCGCGCACCGTGCGCTCGAACTGGAAGCCATGGCCTTCCACGTATTGACCGACCCAGCCGCGTTCGACCTCGTCGGCGAGAGTGTCGAGGCGGGCGGCGATGTATTGCGCGGCCGCGGCGGCTTTCTCCGGATCGCCGTAGATCGCCTTGTTGAGCACGCCGGTGATGGCGGCCTGCTCGATCACCTTGCGATTGTAGCGGGTGTGCAGGCTGCGCAGGACGCCGCGAACAGCGCGGGCGTCGTCGACCAGCGAACGCAGGTCGCGGCCGGTACGATCGCCGCCGGTGCCGGGAATATAGACGCAATCGTCCAGCCCGGTATCGATCAGATAATCTTCCAGGGCCCGCTCATCCTTCAGGTATTGCTCGGACTTGCCGCGGTTGACCTTATAGAGCGGCGGCTGGGCGATATAGAGATAGCCGCCGTCGATGATGTCGCGCATCTGACGGTAGAAGAAAGTGAGCAGCAGCGTGCGGATGTGAGCGCCGTCGACGTCGGCGTCCGTCATCACGATGATCTTGTGATAGCGCAGCTTCTCGATCGAGAACTCGTCGCTGATGCCGGTGCCGAGCGCGGTGATGAGCGTGCCAATCTGCTCGCTTCCCAGCATCTTGTCGGGACGCACGCGTTCGACGTTGAGGATCTTGCCGCGCAGCGGCAGCACGGCCTGGAATTCGCGGTTGCGGCCCTGCTTGGCGCTGCCGCCTGCCGAGTCACCCTCGACGATGAAGAGCTCGGACTTCGCCGGGTCCTTCTCCTGGCAGTCGGCGAGCTTGCCGGGCAGCGAGGAGACCGAGAGCGGGCTCTTGCGCGTCAGCTCGCGCGCCTTTCGCGCGGCTTCGCGGGCCGCGGCCGCCTGGATCACCTTGCCGACGATCATCTTGGCTTCGGACGGGTGCTCCTCGAACCAGGCCTGGAGCGCCTCGTTGAGCACGTTCTCGACCACGGGGCGTACTTCCGAGGACACCAGCTTGTCCTTGGTCTGCGACGAAAATTTCGGGTCCGGCACCTTCACGGAGAGAACGGCGGTGAGGCCTTCGCGGCAGTCGTCGCCGGTGAGCGCGATCTTTTCCTTTTTCGCGTTGGCATCGGCATAGCCGTTGACCTGGCGCGTCAGCGCGCCGCGGAAGCCGGCGAGATGGGTGCCGCCGTCGCGCTGCGGGATGTTGTTGGTGAAGCACAGCACGTTCTCGTGGTAGCTGTCGTTCCACCACAACGCGGCCTCGACGCCGATGCCGTTGGCTTCCGCGCGCACCATGATCGGCGCAGGCACGATCGCCTTCTTGTTGCGGTCGAGATATTTGACGAATTCCTCGACACCGCCGGAATAGTGCATCTCCTCGCGCTTCTCGACCGCGTGACGCATGTCGGAGAGTGCGATGTTGACGCCGGAATTGAGGAAGGCGAGCTCGCGCAGCCGGTGCTCCAGCGTGGCGAAATCATATTCGATGTTCTTGAAGGTTTCGGTCGAGGCCTGGAACGTCACCTCGGTGCCGCGCCTGCCGGGCGCGTCGCCGACGACCTTGAGCGGTGCAACGGCGTCGCCATGGGCGAACTCGATGTAGTGCTCCTTGTTGTCGCGCCAGATGCGCAAGCCGAGCTTGCTCGACAGCGCGTTGACGACGGAGACGCCGACGCCGTGCAGGCCGCCGGAAACCTTGTAGGAGTTCTGGTCGAACTTTCCGCCGGCATGCAGTTGGGTCATGATGACCTCGGCCGCCGAGATGCCTTCGCCCTTGTGGATGTCGACGGGAATGCCACGGCCGTCGTCGCGCACGGTGACGGAATTGTCGGCGTTGAGCACGACATCGACGCGCGTGGCGTGGCCCGCGAGCGCCTCGTCGATCGCGTTGTCGACGACCTCGTAGACCATGTGATGCAGGCCCGAGCCGTCATCGGTGTCGCCGATATACATGCCCGGACGCTTGCGGACGGCATCGAGACCCTTGAGCACGCGGATCGATTCCGCCCCGTAATCGCTCGGATTTGAGGGTTCGTTTTCGGCAGGCGTCTGCCGAGCAGGTTCTGTCATGAGAGGCCTTCGAGATGTCGCCCGAATCAGCGGCACAAAAGGCGCTGATATGCGGGCTATTTGTGCCACGAAAGACGGATTGCGCCTAGCGCAAAGTATCTCCCAGCAAGTCTTTGATCAGATAGGATTTTTTGGCCGGTTTTCAAGGCTTTCGAAGGCCGATTCCAGGCGCTGGAAAAAGCGCGATTCGAGAAGCCGTTTCGGACCGTGGAAGGCGTGGATTTTGCGGGGACGAGGGGCGTTCCGAGGCGCTTGGAACGCCCGGAACGGCCTTGCAGGCTCAATACATCTGAAGCGGCAGCACATCTCCGCTTGGCCCCACCAGGAGGCCCCAGGCATCGCCGGCGGCCACGGTGAGGGTCTCGGTCCGGGCAGGGCGTCCCGCCAGACGCAGCGCGTACTGGTACTTGCCGGGCGGCAGATCGAGCATCGGGCCCTTCGGCGACTGCGGGCCGCCGGCGCCGGCCGCGATCTTCACGGTTTGATTGTTGATCGTCAGCGATGCTTCCTTCGGCCCCATATTGCCGAGCATCAGCCTGGCCTGTCCGGCCTTCGGCATGATGTCGGCCTTGGCCGCGGCCTGCGGATTCCGCTGCACCAGGCTAACGATTGTCTCGTCCCTGGCGCGGCCGAGCTTCAGCACGGCCGGTCCCTCCGGCGAGGTGAACGCGAGCTCCGCCCGCTCGGCGGTCACAGTCGCGCCGTCGGCCTTCTCCTGCCAGCCGCGCTTGGTCAGCTCCGTGCGATAGAACGCGAGGACGTCGCCAAGCGCGGCGGGGATGCTGGCTTCGAGCTCGCTCCGGAACGACTGGTCGCTGCCGGGGAATTTCGTGGAGCTAACTCCGGTGGAGCTGTGCTGCGTGGGCACCGGCAGGGCGGAATCGGGATCGAGCGTGAGCGGCTCGGCCGGCTTGGCTTGCACCGACTCGACCTGTCCCGGCTTGGCCTGGGCGGGCTTCGCTGCAGCCATCACCAGGCCCGATCCGTTGGCGCTGACATTCACCTTCGGCCCCATCTGCATTACGGTCATCGAGATCGATTTGCCACCCTTTGCGAACTCCATTACCGCCATGTTCGGCTGGTTGATGACGGACGGCTGCTCCTTCCAGCCTGCTGATTTCAGCAGCGCCCGGTAGAACGTGGCGAGCGCCTTGACGCTTGAGGTGGAAGCGAATTCGAGCCGGCCGGCGCCGCCTTCGAACTTCACGCCCTCGGCGGTTTCAGGCAGCGGCACCGGCGTCTTGCTGTCGGCCAGTGCATTCAGCGGCGCATCTGACAGCGCGGCCGCCTGCACCTTGCGTCTTGCGTCGTCGGCGGTGATGAGCTGCTTGGCCGCACCTAACGCATCCCCAAGGAACTTCTCGTCGGCCTCCTTCTTCGCCTGGGCACGGGCGGCAAGTGCGGATTCCTTCACCTGCGCGGTCAGGCTGACCATGGTGAAATCGTATTTGCGGCCAAGCCGCAGCAGGCCGGTTTCCTCAGCCGAAGAGATCCTGATCGCGACCTCGTCGCCGGGCGCGCGCGGCGCGCTGCCGTCCTCCTGCCAGCCGCGCGCGGCGAGCTCGCGATGATAGAAAGCGAGCACGGCGGGCAGCTCGGCCATCGCGGCGGCTGACATTTCGCGCTTGTCGGAGCTTGCGCTGCCGAGGCCCTTGGCCGTCTTGGTCGGGCTCGGTCGCGGCAGGCCGGCCAGATCGCTATCCGCTTTGAGCTCGCTGGGTAGCGCAAAGGGCGCGACCCGGATATCGACATTGGTGCGGCCATCGTCGCGGCGCGTCAGCGTCAGCATCACGGGCTTCTGTTGATAAAAGCCGGTCTCCTTGCTATCGGCGTGCGCGTAGAACGCGCGCAGGCCGTTAGGAACGGTTTCATCCAGGCTGGTCGTCCAGCGCGCAGCGGTTTCCGGCGTGAGCTTCTGCCAGCCGATCGCAGCCATCTGGCTGCTGTAGAAGTCCGACGTTGCATCGAGCGGCGTCGGCGCGATGCAGTCGAGATAGGGCCGCGTCCCGTCAAACACGATGTCGCTTGCGCCTTCCGGAAATGGCACGTTCCCGTAGATCCGGTCGGTCGTGTAGTAAACCACGGACTGGTCGGGCCGGCCGAGCGCCTGCGTGAAATGAACGAAAAGGCCCTGCCGACCCTTCTTGAACTTCAGCAGGCTGCTTTTCTCCTCCAGCGGCATCACATAGGGCACCCAGCCGTTGGCAATCAGGAGCTTTTGGACCGCGGGCAGCGTCACCGCCTGCGGCGTCGGCATGCGATACTCGGCGCGATAGGGATCGGGGCGCGAGGTGTCTTCCACCGCGCCCTCGAGCTGCGGCAGCGCGTGAACGTCGACGATGCCCTCGTCGGCGCCGGCCGCGATCGAGCAACTCGCCATCAGGAAGAGACCGCATGCAAGCAGCTGCCATCGTGCCGGGACTTGCGTCCCGCGCGGGATCATCGACATGGTTACGTCTCCAGGATGCCGCGCGGCGCTTTGGCCGTGCGATTGCAACGGCTGCGCCACCGTCGGCGCGGTCTCAGACCAGAAGTCGCGTCGGGAAGCGGGCAGGTTCAAAGATCTCGGAGGTCTCAATAGAGCTGGAGCGGCGACCATGCCTCGCCGTCGCGCCCGACGGTGAGCTCCCAGGCGTCGCCGGCCGCGACGGTGAGGATGTTGGTGTGGGCCGGACGGCCGGGCACGCCCAGTTCGTAGGAATATCTGCCGGGCAGCAGATCCAGCGAGACCGCGTTGGCGCCGGCGGCGCGCTTGGTGATCCGCTCGTTGATCCCGAGCACGGCTTCCGTCTCGCCGATGTTACTGAACACCAGCTTCGCCTGGCCCGGTTCGGGCATGACGTTCGCCCTGGCTGCAATGTCCGAGTTCTTCTGCACGAGCTGGACCGAGGTGCTGCTCTCCTTGCGGCCGAGCTCCAGCATGGCTGGCCCGAGCGGGGAGGCGAAGGTGAGCCGGACGTGGTCGGCGGAGACGACAGCGTTATCGTGTTGCTCCTGCCAGCCGAGCTTTCCGAGCTCCGCACGGTAGAAGGCGAGAACGTCGCCGAGCCCGGCGGGCACGGTGGCTTCGAGCTTGACGCGAAGCGGCGCTTCAACGCCCCGCATCAGGGTGGTGTGAATTCCTCTAAAACTGTGGCGCGTCGGTGCGGGCAGCTTGGCATCGGGATCCGGCGTGAGGTCGGCCGAGAACAGCGGCGACAGATGCGGCATCCAGGCGCCGGCGCTTGCCGCGAGCATGCACGTCGCGAGCAAGACGAGGCCGCACGCAAACGCCCGCCATCGTGCCGGGGCTTGCACCCCGGACCTTACCGTCCGCATCCCATTCTCCAGGAATGTCGCGCGCGTCAGTGTCATCGCGCGATGGCAACGGCTGCGACACTATCGGCGCGGCCTCAGACAGCTAGTCGTTGACGGGACCACGCGGGTTCAATGCGGCGGCTCACCGACGCGCGCTGACTTGTCCGCTCTCGACGTCAAAGATCTCGCCCCCGGTGCCGATCTCGGCGAAGGCGGCCGGATCTGCGCCGGTCAGCCACACCTGCGCGCCGAGCTTGCGCAGCTCGTCGAACAGTGCCGCGCGCCTGCTGGGGTCGAGATGCGCGACGACCTCGTCGAGCAGCAGCAGCGGCACGATGCCGGTCATCTCGGCGACCAGGCTTGCATGCGCCAGCACCAATCCGATCAGCAACGCCTTCTGCTCGCCGGTCGAGGCATCGCGCGCCGGCATGCTTTTCGGCGCGTAGATCACCTGGAGATCGGTGAGATGCGGACCGTCCGTGGTGCGACCGGCGATGGCGTCACGCGGACGGTTGTCGCGCAGGATCTGGCGGTAGCGGTCCTCGACCGACGTCGCCGTCTCGTTGAGCAGCGCGTTCTCCATCCAGCCGTCGAGCCCGATTTGCGCCGAGGGGAAGGCGGAGGTCTGCGCGCGTGCATTCAGCATGCCGGTGAGACGTGCCGCAGTCTGGCCGCGGGTTGCGGCGACGGCGACCGCAAGCTCCGCGGTCTCGCGCTCGATCGCGTCACACCAATGGTCGTCGTAATTGCGCGTCTCGAGCAGGCGGTTGCGCGAGCGCAGCGAGCGGTCCAGCGCCGAGATGCGGCTGGAATGGTCGCTGTCGATGGCAAGCACCAGGCGGTCGAAGAAGCGCCGGCGCTCGGACGCCGCACCCATGAACAGCCCGTCCATCGCCGGCGTCAGCCACACCATGCGGATATGGTCGCCGAAGGACGCCGCCGAATTGACCGGTTCGCGATCGATGCGGCAGCGCCGGCTGACCGGGCTGTCGGCGCGCGGCGGATCGATGCCGGTGCCGAGCGTGGCGAGGCCCAGCGCGCCCTCGACCTGTGCAGATACCGCCCAGGAGCCGTCGCCCTGGTTGTCGGCAACGTCGTCCAGCGTCGCACGCCGCAAGCCGCGTCCCGGCGACAGGAACGAGATCGCCTCGATGCAATTGGTCTTGCCCGCCCCGTTCGGCCCGACCAGCGCCACCATGTCAGCCGTCGCCTCGAGCCCCGCCGCCCGGTAATTGCGAAAATGCGTCAGCGTCAGGCGATGAATGCGGGAGGGGGTCATGATTTGCGGGCACACTCTGATCCCTCCCCCCTTGTGGGGGAGGGTGGCGCCTCACGAAGTGAGGCGACGGGTGAGGGGTATCTTACCGCCCGGCGAGCTTTGCAAGGATATCCTCCTGCACCGCCACAGGTCGCTGCAACACATCGTTGTTCCAGTAGCGCGCCGTCTGAAATCCTTCGGCCGCAAGCATGGCCTCACGGGCAGCGTCGCCTTGTGATTCTACGTGCTGGCTGCCGTCGATCTCGATCACAAGGCATTTCTCGAAGCAGACAAAGTCGAGAATGTAGTTTTTGAACGGGACTTGCCGACGAAACTTGAAGGCGGACAGCCGGCGTTCTCTGAGCAGCCGCCACATCGCAGCTTCCGCATCAGTCGGCTCATGCCGCATGTTCTTCGCAAATTGGCGGAGATGTTTGGGGACTGGCCGATGGGACGGCTCTTGCGGCACTAACCCCTCACCCTATCGAGCTTGCGTCGACCAGCGGAGTAGCCCTCTCCCACAAGGGGAGAGGGCGCAGCAATGCGCATCGCGCTTGCTTCCAAAAGCAGGGTGCGCGTGGCGTAGAGCTACGTCCCTCACACCCGCATCGGCATCAGCACGTACAGCGCGCTCTTGTCGTCGCGGTCTTGCACCAGCGTCGGCGAGCCGGGGTCGGCGAGCCGGAGCGTTGCGACGTCGCCTTCGATCTGGGCTGCGATGTCGAGCAGATAGCGGGAGTTGAAGCCGATATCGAGAGCGTCGGAGGCGTATTCGACTTCGAGCTCTTCGGTCGCGCTGCCGGAATCCGGGTTGGTCACCGACAGCACCAGCTTGCCCGGCGACAGCGACAGCTTCACGGCCCGCCCGCGCTCGCTGGAGATGGTGGAAACGCGGTCGACCGCGTTCTCAAAATCCTTCTTGTCGACGACGAGCTCCTTGTCGTTGCCTTGGGGGATGACGCGGCTGTAGTCGGGAAAGGTGCCGTCGATCAGCTTCGAGGTCAGCACCACATTGCCGATGGTAAAGCGGATCTTTGCCTGCGACAGCTCGATCGTGACCTCGGCCTCGTTGTCCTCGATCAGGCGCTGTACCTCGCTGACCGTCTTGCGCGGAACGATCACGCCGGGCATGCCGTCGGCGCCCTTGGGCTGGACCAGGTCGAGCTGCGCGAGGCGGTGGCCGTCGGTGGCGACGCCGCGCAGGGTCGCGGCATTGGCGGAGCCTGCGGCATGCAGATAGATGCCGTTGAGGTAGTAGCGCGTCTCCTCGGTGGAGATCGCGAACTGGGTGCGGTCGATCAGCCGCTTGACGTCCTTGGCGGCGAGTGAGAACGAATGCGACATGTCGCCGGCGGCCAGATCCGGAAAATCATTCTCCGGCAGCGTCTGCAGCGTGAAGCGGGAGCGGCCGGCGCGGATCGCCAGCACGGCGCGGTCGCCGTCGGCTTCGAGCACGATCTGCGAACCATCCGGCAGCTTGCGCACGATGTCGTAGAACATATGCGCCGGCACGGTGGTGGACCCCGCGGTCGCGGTTTCCGCCGCGAGCGTTTCCGTCACCTCGAGGTCGAGATCGGTCGCCTTCAGCGACAATTTCGCGTTCTCGGCCCGGACAAGCACGTTGCCGAGGATTGGAATCGTGTTGCGGCGCTCGACCACGCGATGGACATGGCCCAGCGACTTCAGGAGTTGCGCGCGTTCGACCGTAACCTTCATTGCACTACTCGCCCGATCCCCAAGGAAACACAAATTTGGAAAAGCCGGGCGGCGGGACGCGCGCCACGGTACCGAAGACCCCCAAAGCCGGATCATCCAGCCGATATGACCAAAGCCTTCAGGGTCGCGCAAGGTGGCGCGTAAAGTCATCCGTTTCAAGGGATCGCGGGATGGTTCCCCACGATTTACAGGCAAAAACACGCCCGCCGCCCAGGCATGGTCCGGGCGGCGGGGGAAGGGGAAAGACCTGGGCGTTTATTCCTGAAGCTGACGCTTCAGCGATTCGACCTCGTCCGACAGCGCCGTGTCCTTGGAAACCAGGGCTTCGATCTTGCGAACGGCGTGCAGCACGGTGGTGTGGTCGCGCCCACCGAAGCGGCGGCCGATTTCCGGCAGCGAGCGCAGGGTCAGCGTCTTGGCGAGATACATCGCCACCTGGCGCGGACGGACCACGTTGGCGGTCCGGCGCGAGGACAGCAGGTCGGAGCGGCTGACATTATACTGCCGCGCCACCACACGCTGGATGTCCTCGATCTTGATGCGCTTCGGCTCCTGCGGCCGGATCAGGTCGCGCACCTCGTGCTCGGCCATTTCCAGCGTCACCGGCCGGTTGTTGAGCTTCGAGTGCGCGAGCAGGCGGTTGATCGCGCCTTCGAGATCCCTGCCGTTATGGGTGATGGCACGGGCCAGATAGGTCAGAACCTCCTCCGGCACCTCGAACGTCGCGTGATGGGCGCGGGCCGCCGCGACGCGCGACTTGAGAATGCCATGCCGCAGCTCCTCGCCGAGCGAGGCCATCTCGACCACGAGGCCGCCGGCCAGCCGCGAGCGCACGCGATCATCGAGGCTTTCGAGATCGGACGGCGGACGGTCGGCCGCGATCACGACCTGGCGTCCGGCGTCGATCAGCGCGTTCAGGGTGTGACAGAACTCGGCCTGGGTCGACTTGCCCTGCAGGAACTGGAGATCGTCGATCACGAGCACGTCGATGCCGCGCAGCGCTTCCTTGAAGGCGAGTGCCGTCTGCGTCTTCAGCGCGGCGACGAAGCCGTACATGAATTTTTCCGCGGTCAGGTAAAGCACCTTGCGCTCGTTGCCGGAATTTCCGGCCCAGGTCACCGCCTGCAAGAGATGCGTCTTGCCGAGTCCAACACCCGCATGGATGTAGAGCGGATTGAACATGACGGGATCGCCGCGGCGACCCTCCGCGACTTGACGCGCAGCGGCATGCGCCAGCGTGTTGGAGCGGCCGACGACGAAGCTTGCGAAGGTCAGGCGCGGATCGAGCGGCGAGCCGCCGAGCGCATCGTGATTGGCCGAGACCGGCGCGGTCGCGGTCGAGCGCAGCTCCGGCGCAGGCGAGCGGCGCGCTTCGACGGGCGCGGGCACTTCCTTCTGCTGAACGACCGGACGCACGGCCGAACGCACGGTGAGATCGATACGATGCACTTCCGGCATCTCGGCCTGCCAGCACGACAGCACGCGCTCGGCGTAATGCGCCTGAATCCAGCTCTTCAGGAAGCGCGTGGGGACCGAGAGCCGCACGCTCTCCTCCTGCACACCTTCCAGATCCATGCGAGCAAACCAGCTCGTATAGACGTCTTCGCCTACGTTCGTGCGCAGCCGGCTCTTCACGCGTGACCAGCGATCCTGTTCCGATGGGTTCATCGTTAAAAAACTTCTCTTGAGAGATAAGGTTGCGTTGTGAACGCCAAGCGGGGTTCCCCGTCATGGCGCGACCTCAAGCGATTCCATCGTCGGGCACAGCTCGACCATTCGGCGCGAACGCCGCTAGGTCAGATCAGCGATGTCGGAGATGGAGAGTTCGCGAGGTCAGCGCGTACTCGGCGCGCCCTCACACGAGGGGGGCTGAACGCAGGACGGATCGGAGACGGCATCGTCGAGCGATGGAATCTGTGTCAACACCGCGTTGAATCCGTAGGACATGATACCTCCCCGTCCTGCCGTGATCGCTCACGGCAAGGTCCTGCCTGAAAAAACAACCGCATCTGAATTGCTCCAGCCGCGGATGCGCCCGTCTGTACTCGTCGTCCGCTCGGCTTCGCCATCCTGCGTGTCGGAGTAGCCTCGAGATGTCTCTCATTTTGCGCTGGGCGCGAGCGGGAAGATCCCGCTTGGAGACATTCAGACAAAGAACTACCGTTCCCATATTGCTATGGGTTTCGAACCGACAATCGCTGGGTTAAGCGTCGCTTACGTGCACATCGCCGCCGATTTGCACGCTCGCCCCGTTTCCGATACCGCGCTGGTCTCAAGATCGTGGGCGCCGCTGACGCCTTAAGGAATACACTATGCCGAAGGACTCGCAACGAAATTGATTCACACTTGAGGCGCCAAAAAACTTGATCTGCGTTAACGCCGCGCGCGACTTGTGCACAGGCTTCAGACCAAGGTTTTGGATTCGTGCACAGAATCGAAAGAGCCGCGCCTTGTGTGACAATTCTCCGCCACTGCCAAAAATTCTTTACAAAAGCGTCACGCGGCGAGACGCGCGGGCGATTTTTCCAAATGCTTGGCGTCACTATGTCGATAAGTGATTAGCGAGACACCGTTTTTTGAGTCTCGTTTCACAGGGTAACTCCATCGCCTGGCGCGATCCGGTGAAACTACGGTGTGAAGAACGCGCGGGCGCAGGAATTCAACTTGAGCCCGCCTCGCAAGGGCTTTTTGCACCGCGGTGAAAAGTTTCCCCTGTTGCAAAATCACCCGCAGGTAGAACTAATGGTGTGGACGCCGCGATCCTTCGATCGAAGGTCGGTCGCGCCTGACTGCTTGCGTGACTATGGCTGGCAACAAAAAAGCCCGGCGTGATGCCGGGCTGTTTGACGCGTGCGATGTGCGACCGGATCGTCCGATCGAACGAAGGCTTGCTAGGTCACTCGCCAGATTACTCGCGGGCTTACTTGGCGAGCTTGGCGATCTGCGCGGTGAGCCGCGAGACTTTGCGGCTGGCGTTGTTCTTGTGAATGATGTTGCGCTGGGCGGCGCGCATCAAAGCGGGCTCGGCATTCGCCAGCGCCGTCACGGCGGCGGCGCGGTCGCCGGTCTTGATGGCTTCTTCGACGTTACGCACGGCACCGCGCATCTGGGTGCGGCGCGACTTGTTGACGGCGGTGCGGCGGGCGATCTTGCGCGTCGCTTTCTTGGCGGAAGTGGTATTGGCCATGGTCTCAATGTCCTTTGCGGGTACCGGTCGCGTCTTGGTCGGTAGCGCCGGCTTGCTTGACCGCGTAATCGACGCTCGGAATTAGGGTGTTCGGTTGCTAGGCTGTTCCCGGAACATGAGCGACAGCCTTGCGGCTGTCTCTGAGGCCCAAAGAGCCTCTAAGCCCAAAGAGCCTGCAACTGCTCAAAGAACAGCGGCGGCAGGATTGCGCCCGCCGCCAGTTGGCGCCCTTATAGAGAGGGTCTTTGGCACCGTCAACGCTTTCCCGGGCTGGAAAACCAGCCCCTAGGGCCTGGATGAGTGCCGTAACGCCCTGAAGAGGTTGAATTTCTGCCGTCTCCCTTGTATTGGCTGGCAGCGTTACGAGGATCGTCCGATCGGACGACCATATAAGGTGAAGCATGATCCGCGGCTTTTTCCGACTGATTGGGCTGTTGCTGCTCGCCGGCGGATTCATCTTCATGGTCTATGACGGCGCCCGCTGGGTGGCCGACCAGACCCTGCGGTTCACCCGCTTCGGCCAGTTCTGGAACGACATCAATCAGGGCAGCCAGACGGCGTTTCGGACCTGGGTCGAGGCCAAGGCGCCATGGCTCTGGACCTCGGTGATCCGCCTGGTGCTGGATCAACCGGTTTTCGCCGTCCTCGGCATTCTGGGCATCCTCCTGATGATCCTGTTTCGCCCGCGCAAGCCGCTGATCGGTTATTCCCGGGATTGAGCTTTCAATTCCCGCGACTGAGCCGGGGCGCGCGCGGCGTAACAGGGCTGCCCCTTGCGGCGTAGATCCCTATATTCCCATCTGATCGCGAGCATGCCGCCTGAGCACCTGTCTCAAGCGACCGACAGCTCGTTGCGGAGATTCAATCATGCTTTTCATGCGCAAGACCACCGCATTGCCGAGCGCCACGGAAGCGCTGCCCGGCCGTGCGCAAGCTATTCCGACCGCGACCAGCCATTTCGTCAACGGCGCGAAGTTGCAGCCGCCTTATTCCGCAGGCCTCGAGCAGGCGGTGTTCGGGCTCGGCTGCTTCTGGGGCGCGGAGCGCAAGTTCTGGGAGCTCGGCGACGGCGTTTACGCCACCGCCGTCGGCTATGCCGGCGGCCACACGCCGAATCCGACCTATGAAGAGACCTGCTCAGGCCGCACCGGCCACACCGAAGTGGTGCTGGTCGTGTTCGATCCGAAAAAGATCTCCTACGAGAAGTTGCTGACGATTTTTTGGGAGAGCCACAACCCGACCCAGGGCATGCGTCAGGGCAATGACGTCGGCACGCAGTACCGAAGCGCGATCTACACTTATCGGACGCGCAGAAGAGAACGGCCGATCAATCGAAGGCGCTCTATCAGAAGGCGCTTGCCGCAGAAGGTCTCGGCGCCATCACCACCGAGATCGCACTCGCCGGCGAATTCTATTTTGCCGAGGACTATCATCAGCAATATCTGGCGAAGAATCCCGCCGGCTATTGCGGTCTGGGCGGCACCGGCGTGTCCTGCCCGATCGGCGTCGGTGTGAGCGCGTAAGCTGGCGACGAACTTGTTGTACCTCTCCTGCAAGAGCAGGGCAGCGGCATTTGAGAGCAGTTTCCTGCGGCCCATCCTTCGAGACGCCCGCTTTAGGCGGGCTCCTCAGGATGAGGATGGAGTGTGCGGCAACAGTTTCAACAGGCACCGATGCCGATTAGCCTCATCCTGAGGAGACCGCAGAGCGGTCGTCTCGAAGGACGAGGCGCGCGTTCAGGCTGGCCCAAAAGGCCATATGCGATAGCATTGCCCGCAAGCGGGAGAGGGAGCGCAGCGCGCATCGTCGGGCCCCTCAACGCTTTATTAACCATAACCGGTGCAACACTGGATCTGTCTCGTTTCGAGGGATAGGTCCGGTGCCGGTTGCACGCGCGTTTCGATGGTCGATCTTAGCAACGTCCTTGGCAGCGTCCGCCGCGCTTGCGCTTGGCGGCTGCATGCAGACCGCCGGCCCCGTCGCGGTGATGCAGCCGCGCGCCGATCTCGACTCCATGGCCTATGGCCAGCCCTATTACGCGCCACAGCCGGTCGTCGTCGGCGACGGGGGCGGCGCCATCGGGGCTCTGCGCAATTCCTTTGCCTCTTCGCCTGCGCCCATGCCGGTCGGTTATGCCGCACCGATGGCCGCGCCGGTCCGCTACGATTCCTCCTACCATCTCGATGCCGGCGACAGGCTGCGCGTCGTGGTCTATGGCCAGGAAGGTCTCACCAACAGCTACGCCATCGACGCTGGCGGCTCCATCACCATGCCGCTGATCGGCGGCGTGCCGGCACGCGGTCGTACCCCGGCCGGCCTCGCCGGCGACATCGCCGCACGCTTGCGCAACGGCTTCATCCGCGAGCCTTCCGTGGCCGTGGAGATCGAGGCCTATCGCCCGTTCTTCATCCTCGGCGAAGTCTCCGCGCCCGGACAATATCCTTACGTACCGAACATGACGGTCGAAAGCGCCGTCGCGATCGCGGGCGGCTTCTCGCCGCGCGCCAAGCGCGACGTGGTCACCGTCACGCACACCGAAGCCGGTGGCTCCATGCGCGCTGTCGTCCCGCTCGGCACGCCCCTGGCCCCCGGGGACACCGTGTTTATCGGCGAGCGCTGGTTCTAGCTCACCGCCTGAAATCCAGCCGTCCGTTCGGAAAACATCCGTCGATCCTGTTGGCGTCGACCACGAGCCCGATCCATGGCCGCGTGATCGCCGGCGTGGTCAGGTTGATATATTTTCCGACCAGGCGACCCGCGCCGTCGCGCGCGGCATCGATCAGCCCGTGCCGACGACCGTCGTCCCAGGCGAAACGCAGATAGATCCGCTCGCCTTTGACCTGAACCTCGGCGCGTCCCTGCTTCCATTTCTCAGCCGTATCGCCGGCGATGGTCGGATCGGCGCCGCCATTCCAGCGGCTCGCCCAGAGGCCCTCGATCGGATCGGACATTGTCGCGATGGAGGCCCATGCCGTCGCGTTGCCGTCGGTTGCATCGCCGGATAACGTGGCGGTCGCGGCATAGTCCGTCACTTCGGAATCATCGGGCGAGGGGACGTCCATGGTTCCGAATGGATTGCCGATGACGAGGTGCGTGATGGCTTGCTGCATGGCGGTCTCCTGGCGTGAGCTGGCTTGATCCGCCTGCTCTATCGCCACGCGCCGTAAGGCAGCCACCCGATTCCTGCTCTCCTCATTCCGGGCCTGCGCCGCTCGACGCATCCCGGAATGACGGCAGCAAGTGCGGCCCTATTTCAAATGCTTCGCAAAAAAATCCATGCTGCGCGGCCAGGCGATGTCAGCGCTGGCTTTGTCGTAGCTCGGCCGCTCGTCGCAATGGAAGCCGTGCTGGGCGCCCGGATAGACGAAGACCTCGACATCCGGCCGCTTGGTCTTGACGGTCTCGACGTCGGTCAGGGGGATGCCGGTATCCTTCTCGCCGAAATGCAGCTGCGTCGGCACTTTCGGTGTCTCGTCGGCAAAGCGCACGACCGCGCCGCCGTAATAACCGATCGCGGCCTTCAGGCCCGACAGCCGCGTCGCCGCGACGAAGGCGATGCTGCCGCCGAGACAGAAACCGATAATGCCGACCGGGCCGACGCTCTTCACCGCATCGATCGCCGCCTGCGTGTCGCGCAGCATCGCCTCCCAATCCGGGCTGGCGACGAACTTGCGCGCTTCCGCGATCTCGTCAGGCGTGTAGCCCGACTGGAAGCCCGGCGACGTCCGGTCGAAGATCGACGGCGCGATCGCGACATAGCCCTCCCCGGCGAGGCGATCGCAGACCGAGCGGATGTGATGATTGACCCCAAAGATCTCCTGGATCACCACCACCGCGCCCTTCGCCGTGCCCGAGGGCTCAGCGCGATAGGCACCGAACTGGAAATTGTCGGAAGCCGTCAGATTGATGTCTTGTCCCACGCGGGTTGTCCTTTTTTGTTGACCGTCGATCACGAACTCCGCTCGCATCCCTCATCCTGAGGAGCTTGCGAAGCAAGCGTCTCGAAGGATGCAGGCCGAGAGGTGGCAGCGAGGGCCTGCATGGTTCGAGACGGCGCTTCGCGCCTCCTCACCATGAGGATCACTCCCACATCCAGTTTTCGCCGTAGTCTTCCTTCCATCCTGCCAATCGTCCGTGACGGAATTGCAGGAACAGGCGATGGCGAGAGGGTATCAATCCGCTGCCACCGATGTTGCGCAAAGCGAGGTAGATCTCGCTGCCGGGACGTCCGCGAACGTATCGCAGCGGCTGCCCCAGGGCGCGCGCGGTCTGCTCGGCGTCCATGCCGAAAGCGAGCGGCGTATTGTTCGACAACGTCGCGACAAAAGGGAGGCGCGGCGGCATGGTGCCGAACGGCTCGGCCTGCGCAGATACCGATAGCAACACCGCGCCCGCCGCCAACATCGCTCGCTTCATTGCCAGTGTTCCTGTCCGACCGTCCTATCCCGGCAAGTTCTTCAGGAAAGGCACCACCGCGTCAACAAAAGCCTGCGGCTGATCGATGTTGACGGCATGCCCGGCGGCGGGGATCACGACCTTTTGCGCGCCGGGAATTTTCACCGCCATGTAATCGGACGCTGCGAGGAACGGCGTGTCGTCGGCGCCGACAACGATCAGCGCCGGCACCTTGATATCCGGCAGCAGCTCGATCACCTTCGCATCGCGCTGGGTCAGCATGCCGCGTGCGGCAAGCGCCAATCCCCTGGCGTTGCGATGGCTGGCCGTGGCGCGCTCGCGCGTCGCTGCCTTCAGCATGTCGAGGCCTTCGCGATCGAGCCTGTCGGCAGTGGCGAGCGCTCGCGCGTTCCAGGCCTCGCGCGCGTCGTCCTTCTTGAAGCCCGGGCCGGTGTCGATGATCAGCAGCGCGCGGGCGCGCATCGGAAGCGCGCGAGTGAAAGCGAGTGTCATGTAGCCGCCGAGCGACAGCCCGCCGATGATGGCGCGCTCAGCGCCGGCTGCATCGAGGATCGCGGCCATGTCGCCGACGGTCAGCGCCTCGCTGTAGGCGGCGGGATCGTCGGGATAGTCGGACTGGCCGTGACCGCGCATGTCCCACAAGATCAGCTTGTGATCCCCGGCAAGCGCATCGACCTGCCCATGCCACATTGCCGAGGTCGAGGAGTAGCCATGGGTCAGCAGCAGTGGCGGCCCCTCGCCATGAACCTCGTAATAGATTCCGACGCCGTCCCGATCGATCCTTGGCATTGCTTCCACCTGTTATCGTGTTTCTTGGCCCATCCTAACGCGCCGGGTTACTCGGAGGAAACCGCCTGATTGCGATGGCTCGCATGCCTGGCGCCGCACTCGGTTGCGTTCAGTGGCTGCAACATCGCCCTTGTCGCGACGCACAACGAGCAGGCGGCGCGTTTGTTTCGATCGATTCCAAATTGCATTTGCCTCCGCCGCTGAACCCGATCATTCTTGCGGGCAAGGCTGGCGCCGGCCCGGTGGGCGTCCGCGACACAAGTTGCCGCCGTAAGCGGCTTCATGCACCGGCAGGGGAAGACGCCTATGCCAACTCTCACCATCAACGGGCGGAGTATGTCCGTGGATGCGGCGAACGACACGCCGCTCCTCTGGGCGATCCGCGAGCAATTGCAGATGACCGGCACCAAGTTCGGCTGCGGTGCCGGCCTGTGCGGTGCCTGCACCGTGCACGTCAACGGCGAAGCCGTGCGTTCGTGCCAGACCATGGTCGGCGATGTCGCCGGCAAGAAGATCACCACCATCGAAGGCCTCGCCGCCAAGGGCGATCATCCCTTGCAGAAGGCATGGATCGCCGAGCAGGTTCCGCAATGCGGCTACTGCCAATCCGGGCAGATCATGCAGGCGGCTTCGCTGCTCGCGAAGAATCCCAATCCGACCAAGGAAGAGGTCGTGGCGCATATGGACGGCAATCTCTGCCGTTGCATGACCTATTCGCGGATCCAGAAGGCAATCATGCGCGCCGCAACCGAGATGCGCACCGCATCCGCCTCCGGCAACGAACGGAGGCCCACATGAACCGGCACGTGAAGAACGTCACATCAGAGACATCAGATCTTAGCCGCCGCTCCTTCCTGGTCGGCACCGCCGCAACCGGCCTCGTGCTCGGTTATGCCGGCGTACCCGGCATCGGTGAGGCGCTTGCGGCGCCCTCCAACTTCGAGCCCAGCGTCTGGTACGCGATCGCGCCCGATGGTCTTGTCACCGTCACCTGCGGCAAGGCCGACATGGGCCAGCACATCGCCTCCACCATGGCGCAGATCGTGGCCGAAGAGTTAGGGGCCAAATGGAGCGACATGCGCGTTCAGCTTGCCTCCAACGATCCGAAGTTCAACGACCCCGTGCTCGGTGCGCAGATCACCGGCGGCAGCTGGTCGACCATGATGAACTTCGACGCCATGAGCCGCGCGGGTGCCGCGGGCCGCATGGCCTTGACGGAAGGCGCGGCCGCCGCGATGGGCGTGCCGGCCTCCGAGCTCGTGGTGCGCGATTCCATGATCGCGCATCCGAAGTCGAAGAAGCAGATGTCGTTCGCGGATGTCGTCAAGAGCGGTAAGGCGACCAAGACCTTCACGCCGGACGAGCTGAAGGCGATCAAGCTGAAGACGCCGGATCAGTACACCATGATCGGCGTGTCGGTGCCGCAGCTCGACATCCCCTCCAAGACCAACGGCACGGCCAAATACGGCATCGACGTGATGATTCCGGGCATGGCTTATGGCGCGGTGGTCACGCCGCCGGTGCGCTTCGGCGCCACGGTGAAATCGGTCGACGACAGCGCCGCCAAGAAGGTGCCGGGCTTCATCAAGGCCGTCACCCTCGACGACAAGACGCAGACGACGTCGGGCTGGGTGGTGGCGGTGGCCAGCACCTACGCCAACGCCAAGAAGGCCGCTGCCGCGCTGAAGATCAGCTATGACGGCGGTCCCAACGCGAAGGTGTCGAGCGAGTCGCTGTATGCCGAGGCCAAGCGGCTGCAGGCTCTCGACGATTCCGGACAGTTCTTTGTCAAGGACGGCGATCCCGTGGCCGCGTTCGGCACGGCGGCCAAGGTGCTGGAGGCGGAATACACCACCAGCATCAACATCCACGCACCGATGGAGCCGATGAACGCCACCGCGGAGTTCAAGGGCGACATCCTGCACATCTATTCCGGCAACCAATTCGCGACGCGCTCCGGCGGGATCGCCGCGGGCGCAGCCGGGATCGATCCGAAGTTCGTGGTCATGCACCAGATGTGGCTCGGCGGCGGCTTTGGCCGCAGGCTCGATGCCGACATGATGATTCCGGCGGTGCAGGCGGCGAAGGCCATCGGCAAGCCGGTCAAGGTGATCTACACGCGCGAAAACGACATGACGATGGACTTCTCGCGTCCGCTCACCCTGCAGAAAGTGAAGGCCGGCGTGGACGGCGACGGCAAGCTCATCGCGCTCAGCCACGACGTGGTCTCGGCCTGGCCGACCCAGCGCTGGGGAATCCCCGATTTCCTGACGCCGTCGGTCGACAAGAAGGGTCCACTCGACTCCTTTACGGTGAACGGGGCCGACTTCTTCTACACCGTGCCCAACCATTATGTGCGCGCGATCAAGAACGAGATGGCGCACAACGCCACCCCGTCCGGTCAGCTCCGTTCGGTGGCGCCCGGTTGGACGTTCTGGGCGGTCGAAAGCATGATCGACGAGATCGCGGCCGCGACCGGCAAGGACCCGGCGCAGTTCCGCATCTCGCTGCTCGACGGCGCCGGCAAGAACGACGGCGGCGCGCAGCGACTCCGCAACACGCTGCTCGCCGCGATGGGTCTCGCCGGTTACGGCAGCAGGAAGCTGCCGAAGGGTGAGGGCATGGGCGTCGCCTGCGTGTCGTCGCAGGAACGCGCGACCGCAAGCTGGACGGCCTGCGTTGCCCATGTCGCCGTCGCGCCGTCGGGCGAAGTAACCGTGAAGAAGCTCACGGTCGCAACCGACGTCGGCACGCAAGTGCATCCCGACAACATCCGCGCCCAGGTCGAGGGCGCGGCGCTGTGGGGCCTGTCGCTGGCGATGTACGAGAAGGCGACGCTGAAGGATGGTGGCATCGAACAGACCAATTTCGATAGCTACACGCCCTTGCGCATGAGCCAGATGCCGGAGGTCGCGATCGCCGTGATCGCCAATGGCGAAAAGGCCACCGGCGTCGGCGAGCCTGCCGTGACGGTGATTGCACCCGCGATCGGCAACGCCATCTTCAACGCCTCGGGCGCCCGCGTCCGAGCCCTGCCGATCACGGCCGAAGCCGTAAAGGGCGCGATGAAGGCGTAAGCCGGCCGCGATTGACCTGACATGATCCGCCGGAGGGCAGCCTCCGGCGGATTTGTCTTTGGAAAAACCCTTTAGTTACAAGCACATCCCTACTGTGCATGGGGTTGTTTTCGCCCTTTTGAGTGGAACCGCTCGGGGAGGCGAAATCCGTAAGATTGTCCCTGATTCCGCAGGGGTCCATTGAGCACGCCTCTTAAGGGCCGGAGAACCTGATCCGGCTTAGGCTGACGCCAAATCCAGTCCCGTGTGCTCTTGGGGAAGCCATGAACGCCTCAGCCAAAACCGCCGCCAAACGCCGGCTTCTGCTCGCCTCCGACCGGAGCGACGAGAGCACCGAGCTCGCCAGCATCCTCAAGGCGGTCGGCGACGTCGCGACGGTGACGACCCAGGAGCTCCCCGAGCAGCCTTCGCGCGAGCTCTCCGGCCTCGTGGTCGACATCAATTTGCGCTCGCCCGAAAGCGTGCAGCGGGTGCGCAACAAGCTGCGCGGCGACGCCTATCGCGCGATGCCGCGGCTGTTCGTGCTTGCGGACGCCCTGCATCACGGCACCATGCAGGCTTGGGCGCTGGGCGCCACCGACACCATCTCGCGGCCGCTTCAGCCCGAGGCTATCCTGCAGCGCATCCGTGCGGCCTTCCCTGACACCGCCGTCTATGACGCGTCCGATCGCGGCAAGACGCTCAATCGCGGCGTCGAGGCGGCGCATGCGATTCTGAAGAAGATGTTCGAGAAGCTGCCGCTCGGCGTGCCGCTGACCTTCGACGACGTCATCGCCGCCGAGAGCAAGATCCTGAAGGCGATCAAGCACTCCTCGCTGCGCGAATGGCTCACCACGGTGGGCTGCCACCATGTCGGCAGCTACCGCCACTGCCTGTTCGTCACCGGATTTGCAGTCTCCTTCGCTCAGCACCTCGGCATGCGCGAGGACGATCAGCGCCGGCTGACCCGGGCCGCGCTGCTGCACGACGTCGGCAAGGCCTTCGTTCCCTCCGCGCTGCTCGACAAGCCCGGCAAGCTCACCGACGAGGAGATGGCCGAAGTCCGCCAGCATCCGCGCCGCGGCTATGACGCGCTCGCAGCCCAGGGCGGCTTCCCGCCGGAGATGCTCGACGTCGTGCTGCACCACCACGAATTTCTCGACGGCTCTGGCTATCCCAACGGGCTTTCGAGCAACCAGATCAGCGACATCGTGCGGGTCACGACGATCGTCGACATCTACGCCGCACTCGTGGAGAAGCGCGCCTACCGCATGCCCTTCACCCATTCACGCGCGTTTGCGATGATGGAAGGCATGGGCGGCAAGCTGGACCAGCAGCTGTTGCAGGCGTTCCGCCCGGTGGCGCTGGGATCGTTCTGAAGCATCATCCTACGAGCTACCGCACCATCCTCCTCAGCTCCGCCTTCGCCACCTTCTCCAGCGTGGAGCGGGGCATGTCGTCGACGAAACGAATTTCGCGCGGCACCTTGAAGTCGGCGAGGCCGGCGCGGCAGGCGGTCATGACGGCTTCGTGCAGATCGGGCCGCGCACCGGCGACGCCACCCTGCGGGATGATGAAGACGACCGGCACCTCGTCCAGCATCGGATGCGTCTTCGCCACCACGGCGGCCTCGCGCACGCCGGGGACGAGTGCGACCACCTGCTCGATCTCGGACGCGGCGACGTTCTCGCCGCCGACCTTGAGCATGTCCTTGCTGCGGTCCCCGAAGCGGATAGTGCCGTTCTCCAGCCGCACCACGCGATCACCGGTGAGAAAGAAGCCGTGCTCGTCGAAGCTCTCGCGTGTCGCCTTCTCGTTGTGCAGATATTCGGCGAACAGCGACAGGCCGACGATGCCCTTGATCGAGAGATTGCCGGTGTCGCCGACCTGCGTCGGCCTTCCGTCATCGTCGGTGATGCGGATCTGGTATTCGCTCGCGGCGCGGCCGATCGACATCGGGACGTTGGGCTGGTCGACCTCGCCGACGATGCCGTGGGTGATGGTCTCGGTCATGCCCCACCAGCCGATGATCTTGACGCCGAAAGCGGCGAAGGCCGGCGGCTCGTTGATCGCGGTGCCCCATAAGCGAAATTTGTGATCGCGCGGGACCTCCTGCTCGAGCAGCGCCTTCATGCAGAACGGTATCGTCGAGGTCCAGGTCGAACCGTGCTCGCGCGCGACGCCCCAGAACCGGCTGGCGGAAAAGCGCGGCTGGATCACGCAGGTGGCGCCAACCCATAGCGCCGCCAGCATCGAATAGGCCAGCGCATTAGTGTGGAACAGCGGCAGATAGGTCTGATGCACGTCGCTTGCGTGCAGATCCTCGTGCGCGGCGTTGATCTTGGCGCCCCACAGCGCATTGGCGTGGGTCCACAGCACCGCCTTTGGACGCGATGTCGTGCCCGAGGTATATTGCACGCTGCATGGCGCGAGCGGATCTGCCGCACGCCTGGGACGATCGGCGCTGTCGGCGAACAGCGCTTCGAAACTGTCACCGCGTGAGACCGCTTGCGCAGGCGCCGCGCCCGAATCATGCGAGATCACTGCCATCCAGCGGATGTTGCGGCAGTTCTGCGCGACGATCTCGGCATAGGCCGGCTGTGTGATCGCGGCGACCGCGCCGCAATGATCGGCGAAATAGTCGAGCTCGGCTGGTGCCGAGCGCGTGTTGGTGGTCACCGCGATGGCGCCGAGTTCGACACAGGCAAACCAGGCCAGCAGCGCCTCGATGCAATTGTCGAGATGAATGAGCACATATTCGCCTGGCTTCACGCCGCGCTTCGCCAGTCCCGCCGCGAGCGCGCCGACCCGCTCGTGAAACTCGCGATAGCTCCAGTGCCGTGCGGGCGCGTCGAACGGCGCCCAGATCAGGAACGGATGTGAGCTGCGCATTTCGGCGCGCATCTTCAGCAGCGAGGGCACGTCGAGCCCGTCGAATGGGCTCACGATTCCGGCGGCCGTGTCGTTCGGCATGTTTGCTCCCGTGCAGCCTGCTTCTGGTTGGCGGCTGTCTTCAGATTATTGTCGGGAGCTCTTTTGCCATTGGATGGCGCAGGGAGCAAATGCGCTGGTCAATCCGCGTACGACGAAATCTCGATCAAACTCCCATCCGGATCCCGGCAATAGACCGAGCGCAGCGTGCCGCGGGCACCCTGCTTGGGAACCGGGCCTTCCTCGATCGCGACGCCATATGCCTTCAAATGCGCCACCACCTCGTCGGGCGCGGCGGAAGTGAGAAAGCACAGATCCTCGCCGCCGGCGGTCTGGTGGTCCGCGGTGAACCACTCCGCCTTGTCGGCATCGCGCGGCCGGACGTTGATCTTCTGGTTACCGAATTGTAGCGAAGTCCGCGGCGCTTTGCCGCCGCCGGGGTCGAACACCTTGACTTCCATGCCGAGAATCCTGCCGTACCAATCGGCGGTCACTGCGACGTCCGCGACGTTGATCACGAGATGATCGAGGGCTTCGACCTTGACCGGCATGCGTTATCCTTTCGTCGTGATGCGCCCCGTGGACTTTCCGCCTGCGGCAAGCTTTGTTACAACCGCATCGACGCCACTTTCAAGCTGTCTGGCTTCAAGAACAACACGTTGGGAGAACCCTTGAGATGATCACTCGCCGTACCGCGCTGAGCCTGCTCGCCGCCAGTCCGCTTGCAGCCAGCCCGCTGTCGAAGGCACTTGCCGCCGATTATCCGGCCCACCCGGTGAAATGGGTGGTCGGCTATCCGCCGGGCGGGGCCACCGACATTCTGGCGCGGCTGATCGGCCAGCGGCTGTCGGAGAAGATCGGCCAGCAATTCGTGATCGAGAACAAGCCGGGTGCCGGCAACAATATCGCCACCGAATCGGTCGTCAACGCCGAGCCCGACGGCTACACGCTGCAACTGGTCAATCCGGCCAACTTCATCAACGCCTCGCTCTACACCAATCTGAAGTTCAACTTCGTGCGGGACATCGCGCCGATCGCCTCGTTCCAGCGCGTGCCGAACGTGATGACCGTCAACAAGGACGTGCCGGCCAAGACCGTCGCCGAGTTCATCGAATACGTGAAGGCCAATCCCGGCAAGGTCAACATGGCCTCCTCGGGCAACGGCACCTCGGTGCATCTGTCCGGCGAGATGTTCATGGCGCTGACGGGCTGCAAGATGCAGCACGTGCCCTATCGCGGCGCCGCGCCCGCGATCACCGACATGCTCGGCGGCCAGGTGCAGGTGATCTTCGACAACATGCCCTCGATCATCCAGCACATCCGTTCCGGTTCGCTCCGCGCTATCGGCGTCACCACGGCGGAGCGCTCGCCGCAATTGCCCGACGTGCCGGCGATCGGTGAGACCGTGAAGGGCTACGAGGCGAGCGCGCTGTTCGGCATGGGTGCGCCGAAGAACACGCCCAAGGAAATCATCGCCAAGCTCAACGGAGAGATCAACACGCTGATGAAGGAGCCGGACATGACCAAGCGCCTGGTCGAGCTCGGCGGCGAGCCGCGGGTGCAGACGCCCGAGGCGTTCGGCGAGGAGATCAAGGCCGAGACCGAGAAGTGGAAGAAGGTCGTCGATTTCGCCGGCCTGAAGATCGAGTAGCGATCTTGTGATGTCCGTGATTGGAGCCCTGCCGTTCGGCAGGGCTTTTTTCTTGGGTGCCAAGACCCGTCGATCTGGAATAAAACGGCGTGGCGAAACCTGATGCTATATGGCGCGTATCTCGCGCCGTGAGGAGAGGAGTTGGGATCATGCGCAAGACACAATTGGCGCTGCTGGGCCTTGGCGCGACGGTCCTTGCCGGCTTCGCCACTGTCACGCCCGCGGCGGCACGCGACTACCCATGGTGCGCCCAGGGCGGGGAATATGATTATCCCGGTGAGTGTGCTTACAGCACCTATGAGCAGTGCCAGGCCAGCGTGTCTGGACGGCTGCTGTATTGCGGGCCCAATCCGCGTGTCGCCTACGGTCAGGCGCCCCTGCCGCAATCGCGGTCGTCCCGGCGCGTGCGGCCCGTCGCGCCGTATTGAGGAGCTCGCGGTTTGACCTGGGCGCCCGGATGGCGCGGAAGCGGAATCCGGGCTACGCAGACGTAGCCCGCGTTGTCGCTACCGCTTGGCGTCGGCCTGCTCGGTCCCGTTGCACGAGATCAGCATCGTGTAGGGCCGCGCGTTGCCGGCGATGTCGGTGGTCTTGAGCTCTCCCTTGAGCTCTCCCTTGGGCTCGGAGGTCTGGTAGGGCACCACGCTGTTGTCGAGGAAGTCGCGCAGCGCGCCGGTCTTGATGGCGAAGTTGATGTTCTCGGGAATGTTGCCGGTCGCGGCGGCGATGCGCAATACGGGGATCTTTGCGGTGACAACGCCCACGATCTGACCGGTGGTGTCGAACAGCGGGCCGCCGCTATTGCCGGGCTGCACCGGCGCGCTGATTTGCAGGAAACGCGTGTCGTTGCGCATGCCGCTGAGCGAGCTGACGATACCGGTCGTCACGGTGAAGTCCGACGTGAGCAGGCCATGGAAGGGAAAGCCGATTACGATGACCGAATCGCCGGAGCGGATCGAGCGGTCGCGAATCCGCGCAAAGTCCTTGAATGTCATGGTCGATGGCGCCTGCAAGAGCGCGAGATCGTTGTTCGCGTCGCTCGACACGACGCGCAGCGCCATCGAGGCCTCGCCGGTGAGATTGCCTTTGATGTCGCCGACACAGCCGTCGATCACATGGTTGTTGGTGACGACGTGGCCGTTCGCGCTGACCACAAAGCCGGTGCCGCTCCTGGCCCTGGCAGCTTTGCTGCCGACCGGTGGCGCCTGCTTGTCCGGCGCGGGCTGCGGCTTGGCGGCGATCTTGGTGAAATCGCCGGCCTTGCTGAGCCCATCGGCCTTCACCTTGGTCGCGCAGTTGGCCAGGGCCGCGATCACGGGCCCGGTCGAGGTCAGGTCGAAATTCAGGACCGCGCGGCCGGCCGTCGCGACCATCAGGCTCGCTTTCTGGAACGTTCGCACGACGTTGGCAGGCATGACGGCCGTGAGCATGTTCGGCTGATTGGCCGTAGCAAACAGCCTAGCCTGCTCCTGTCCATCGAAGATGACGTCAATCGCGGCGTTCTCGCCCTTGTTGAAGCGGTAGCTGGGACTCGCAAAGGCCAGCGACCATATGCCGGCAGCATTGTAACCCACGACAAGGATGACGCCGTTCGCGTAAGGTGTCGTCGCGGCGCAATGCGAGAAAGCTCCCGTTTCATCATTGCTGAACGCGCCGCCGATCCAGTTACCGACCTTGACGCTGCCGAACGGCCCGGCCGCATGCGCTGCGCTGAAGATGCTCACCTGCAATAAACACGCAACGATTAATGACTTAAGCCACATACCTTCCCCCGGGAACGCTTTTGCGCGCATCTTAGCTGCGAGAGGAGGTGCTGCGCAACCGGCAGTTGTCGGGCCGTGCAGGCGGTCTCGGAGCGACCTTCCGGCTTGCCTTTACTTTGCAATCCTATATACTTTGCAATACAAAGTAACGGGACCAGCATTCCCGGCAAGCGTGGGCGGAACGAGGTTTTGGCGTTGCCAATGCGCGATCTCGACAAGGCACTGGCCGACATCGTGGCGATCCGCAGCCAGATCGCGGCCGGCACGGCATTCCGCGGTTACGGCTCGGCGACGATGGCCGCGACCGGCGCGGTCGCGCTTCTCACCGCAATCCTGCAATTCTGGCTGCTCGGGGATCCCACCAGCGAGCCGCTCGGCTTCTTCTTCGGCTGGTTCATTGCCGCCGCGCTCTCCGGCCTGATCATCGGCGTCGAGATGCGCGCACGTTCGCGCCGCCATCACTCGGGTCTCGCCGACGCCATGATTCACCAGGCAGTCGAGCAGTTCCTGCCCGCAGGTGTGGCCGGTGTTCTGCTTGCGGTGGTGATGTGGAAGTTCGCGGGCGAAACGCTGTGGTTGCTGCCGGGCCTGTGGCAGATCCTGGTGTCGCTCGGCATTTTCGCCTCCGTCCGCTCGCTGCCGCGCACCGTCGCACTCGCCGGCGCCTGGTATTTCATGTCCGGCTTTGCGGTGGTGGTGCTGGCGAGCCAAACCCACACGCTGTCGCCATGGACCATGGGCCTGCCCTTCGTGATCGGGCAGTCGGTGATGGCGGGCATTCTGTATTTCGCGTCCGGAGACCATGATGTCGAAGACTGACAGCGCGCCCTTCTCTTATGAAGGACTGGACCGCGTGATCCACGAGAAGGCGAGGCTCGGGCTTCTGACCTCGCTGATGGCGCATCCGAAGGGTCTGGCGTTCGCCGATCTCAAGCAACTCTGCGGCCTCACCGACGGCAATCTCAGCCGGCATCTCGCCGTGCTCCAGGAAGCCGGCCTCGTCGAGGTGACCAAGGGCTATGAGGGCAATCGCCCGCACACGACCTGCCGCCTGACCAAGGCCGGCCGCCGCCGCTTCCTCGACTATCTCACCGTGCTCGAACGCCTGGTGCGCGACGCGGCCAAGGCCGCCGGCCGCGAGGCGACGCCGCTCGGCCGTCTCGGTATCGTCTCGACTTGATCTTCCCTTTTTTGACCGGAGACTTTGCAATGCAAAGCGACCTTATATCCCGCAACGAGAAGCTTCACGTCGGCGTCATCATGGACGGCAACGGCAGATGGGCGACGCGGCGCGGCCTGTCGCGCATGCGCGGCCACGAGGCCGGCGTCGAGGCGATCCGCCGCATCGTCGAGGTCGCACCCAAGCAGGGCATCGGCACGCTGACGCTCTACGCCTTCTCCACCGACAATTGGCGAAGGCCGAAGGCCGAAGTCGCCGCGCTGATGACGCTTCTGCGCTTCTATCTCGCCAATGAGGTGCAGAGCCTGGTCAAAAACGGCGTCCGCCTCACCGTGATCGGCCGCCGCGACCGCCTGCCCGACGGCATCGCCAACGCGATCGCGCGCGCCGAGGCGGCCACCGCACACGGCAGCACGCTTCATCTGCGCATCGCTGTCGACTATTCCGCCCGCGATGCCATCCTCAACGCAGCGGCGAAGGCGGCGGCGCTGACGAGTCTGACCCGCGAGGCGTTCTCGCAGCTCGTCACCGGCGAGGCCGGTTTGCGCGACGTCGATCTCATCATCCGCACCTCGGGTGAGAAGCGGCTGTCGGACTTCCTGCTCTGGGAAGGCGCCTACGCCGAGTTGCACTTCACCGAGCGGATGTGGCCTGAATTCGACGCGGGCGATCTCGCCGCGGCCCTGGTCTCCTTCCACGGTCGCGAGCGTCGCTTCGGCGGCCTCCAGGCGATCGTGCCGGAGGAGGTGCCTTCACTCTCTCGCGTGTGACGCAGAAAGGCGGGGCAACGGTCCCTGCGGCTGTCATGTGCGATGTCTTCGGGTTCAGTCGGGGGATTGGGCTTCTTTCAGGGAGTGGGACGGACGATCACGCCAACCAACCGTAGGACAGCGAGGAACAGTCGATGACGGCGGCGCGGCCTGAACGGCGCGTCGGAAAGCGCGAGACCGCCTGAACGCGGTCATGTGTGACGTACGGCCTGGGAGACTGGTAGTCGATCCACCTCACCAAGCGCCTGTCGCGATAGCCGGGCTTGCCGTGAACTTGAGCGCTGCTGCTCGCGCGCACGCTGGCGCAGTGGCTCAACGTCGCCAACACCTATCTCGCCGACCTCAAGCAGCAATATGCCGGCCATGGCACCCATCTGATCATGGTCGGCGAAGTGCTCCAGAGCATGATCAACCTGCCGCCACTCAAGGTCTCGCCAGGCTAGGATCGGCAATCCGATCCAAGGATGTGAGCCAGTCGGGCGCCGCCTCGATGGAAGCTGCGGGCCGCTTCAGGAGCGCTTCGTCGGCTGGGACGGCTTTGTCACCTCAAAGACGTCGTGGCTTGCCTGCGCGATGCCGGCCTCGACATCGCCGACGAGGTCAAGTCCAAGGGTGATCTCGCAAAAGTGCAGGCGCCGTTCAACGCATGGGCGGCTCACGCCAAGCTCAGCGACGGCGCGGACCGGGACATCCGGATCGTCGAAGCCGCCGGGTAGCATTGTTCGACCGCCGGATCGTGGACATCCTGTGGCGATCTCGTGCCGCGAGCGCGGCGAATGAAACTCGCGATCACGAAATGAATTCTGTCGGAACATTTGTGCGCAGCACCCGTTCGGAAGATTGAGCCAGGCGAATATCGACGCAGGGAACCTGCTCTGGCTCGGCTCAATGAAACCGACGTGACAGAAACGGAGCAGCTCATGAAGCTCACATCCGAACAGGTGAAGCAGACCGTCAACCAGCTCGGCGCTCAGGTGCTGCCCGACGAGCATCCCGCCATGCCGCAGCTCAACAGCATGTTCGGCGAGCACACTTTCTTCGTCGACGATATGGGGCTGAAGGTCGTCGAGCCCACGGCGCCGCCCGGCACCGAGCGCCAGAGCGGCGAAGTCGTCAGCCTCGCCAACTGGGGCGATCCCGAGCTGACCCGCCTGATGGCGCATGAGCCCGAGCCGACCGGCGTGATCGTGGTGTTCGAGCACGTGAGGCATTGATAGGTCTGAGCCGATCGAATTTGATCGGTGGCGGTTCTGAATCCCGCCACCGATCAGGACGGGTTTAGAACCGCTAGGTTCAAATGCCGAAAGTCAGCTGCGGCTCTGCATCGTCCCCCATCTGGAGGGCAGACAGCGATACCCCCAGCAGCCTGACACGCTTGGGTAGCGGCATTTCGAATTCGAGCAGGCCGCAAGCCAACCGCTCCAGATCGTCCCGGCCCGCAACCGGCGCCACGACGGATTTGCTGCGCGTGATGATCTCGAAGTCGGCAAATTTGATCTTCAAGGTGACGGTGCGGCCCCGGTTGCCGGTGGCCTCGCAATGGCGCCATACCTTGTCGACGAGCGGCTTGAGCTCGGCGACCAAGGCGTCCAATTCGGTGAGGTCGCTTGAGAACGTGGTCTCCGCGCCGATTGACTTGCGGATCCGGTCGGCCCGGACCGGCCGTTCGTCGACACCGCGCGAGATCCAATAGTAATAGGCGCCCGACTTGCCGAAATTCGCATTCATGAACTCCAGCGTCTGACGACGAATATCGAGGCCGGTGAACATGCCGAGCGCATTCATCTTCGCGCCGGTCGCCGGGCCTATGCCATGGAATTTTCCGACGGGCAACGCCTCGACGAAGGCGGGTCCCATCTCCGGCGAGATCACGAACTGACCATTGGGCTTGCGATGATCGGAGGCGAGCTTGGCCAGAAATTTGTTGTAGGAGATGCCCGCCGATGCGTTGAGGCCCGTCTCGGCCTTGATCCTCTCGCGGATCCGCAGTGCGATGTCCCGCGCCAGCGGAATGTCTTGCAGGTTTTCCGTCACGTCGAGATAGGCCTCGTCGAGCGACAACGGCTCGATAATGGGAGTGTGCTCGGCGAAGATGTCGCGGATCTGCCTGCTGATTGCCTTGTAGACCTCGAAGCGCGGCTTGACGAAGATCAGATCGGGACATTGTCGCTTCGCAGTCACGGACGGCATGGCAGAGCGAACGCCGAACGTGCGGGCCTCATAGCTGGCGGCCGCGACGACGCCGCGTTCCGCGGAGCCTCCCACTGCAACCGGCTTTCCGCGCAGGTCCGGATTATCGCGTTGTTCCACGGACGCATAGAAAGCATCCATGTCGATATGGATGATCTTGCGGACGGGCGAGGCATCGCCGGTCATGGTGTCGGATTCGCTCATGGACAGATGATACAATTGCGCGACGAGAAGCGCGAGGTGACGTGTGATTCACAGCGCAATCTCACGCTTGTGAGTGGCAAGCATGACCCCGCGATCTAATATGAGCTCGCGGAGGGACAGCCAATGCAATACAGTTCCGAGCTCATTGTGACGATGCGTCAGGCGCTGGAGGCCGTGATGGCGAGCGTGCCGGCCGACCAGTCGGTGTTCGGCCTGAAAGCGGCCGTAGCCGAATGCATCCTGAAGGCGGCCGCACACGGTCAGACGTCGTACGACGGACTGGTGACGTCGGCTTCCGACCAGATCCAGGCGATCATCTCGATGCTGACGTGAGCGTGGGGCCCGGCTGGGCATGTGCCGTGCGTTCGAGCGTAAAGTATCGACCATTGGCAGTCGCGTAGCAGGCGAGTGTGGCCTTGATCAGTAAGTCATTGAAATTTCCAGCCATTGGATCAGTGCAAGACGGCGCTAGGAGAGGCAGCCTGCCGAAACAAATCCCGCCCCACGGCATCGAGTACCAGCCTAGCCCCGCCCGGTGACAGATGTATCGTATCGGTCACGATCACCTCGCCGGCCGGCGTGCGCACGAGGCATTGTTGCCGCTCATCGCACAGCACCTTCCGCAACGACACATAATCAACGCCGGCGGATTTACTGAAAGCGGCCATCAGATCATCCTCTGCAGGCCCGGATACCCCGGCGCCGAGCCGGTCAGGAATCTCGTGCGCGAAGCGATAGTGGTTGATGATCGCGTGCGGCAGCGTGCGCTTCCACACCGGCGGCGGCCCGACGATGACCACGCGCGCTACCCCGGTGCTCCGAAGCGCGGCGATGGTGCTGCCGAGCTTGTTCATGTCGGTATCGAAACCCCACATCGCATGCAGCACGACGATATCGGGGTGAGATTCCTTGATGACGGCAATGGCCCTGCCGTTGCTCTCGACGCAGGATGCATTCGGTCCCGCATCGAGGATCGGCGCACAGCCCGGCGCATTCAAACGCCCCACGCGGAACGAGGCTTCCCTTGCCGCATCCGCCGCGGCCGGATAGAGGGCCGCGGCGGATGAATCGCCCCACAGCAGGAGCAGCGGCTTGTCGCCCTGCTCGATGCAGTTCGCATCAAAGCTGCTCCCCGGCGCCTCCAGGAAACAGTGGTCCCTGAATGCGGGATTGTCATCGGTGCTGACGGTCGCGATTGCCTGTAGCGCCAGCGGAAATCGCGAGACAAAGCCGGCGGAGAGGATCGTGGCGATTCCGATCACGCCGACCAAGGCGAGCGCGATCGACAAAGCCGGCGCGGCATTGCGCCGATGACGAACCGGCGATTCGATGTAGCGATAGGTCAGGATTGACAGCACGGTCGCGGCGAGAACTGCGGCCCATATCTCGATGAAATTCGGAACCCCGTGCCGTACAATTCCGAGATAGGCCAGCAGCGGCCAGTGCCAGAGATAGAGTGGGTAGCTGATGAGACCGAGCAGCACGGCGGGCCGGCTCGACAATAGCACGCGGTTGACCGCGGCATTTGGCGACGCGATCACCAGTGCAGCGCCGATAACGGGGAGCAATGCCAGCGCCCCCGGAAAGGCCATCGCGCGATCGAACAGCAGAGCGGAAGATGCGATGGCACCAAGGCCAATCGCGCCGAGAAGGTTGCTCCTGCTTTTTCGAACGAGGTTGGCCTCGGCCACGAGCCCGCCGATCAGCAGTTCCCATGCCCGCGGCAAGGGGGCGTAGAAGCCCCACTCCAAGTTCGTCCTGGCCAGAGCCACGCCCGCCACCAGCGACAGCGCGATGGCGCCGAGGATGTATTGACGCCGGTGCGGCGAGCGCGCCAGCAGGCCGAGCGCCAGCGGCCAAAAGATGTAGAACTGTTCCTCGACACCGAGCGACCAAAGGTGGAGAAGCGCGTTCTCTCCGGCGAGTGGCGCAAAGTAGCTGGCCTGCCCGAGCTGGAACAGGTTTGAGGCGAAGAGAACGCTGGCGACGATGTTCTCTCCGAGCAGCCGGAACTGTGGAGGCAGCAGGATGGCGTATCCGAGCGCATAGGTGGCCAGCAGCACGGCGATCAGGGCCGGAAAGATGCGCTTGATGCGGCGGCCGTAGAATGCCGCGAGCGAGATGCCACCAGGCGTCAGTAGTATCCGCGTGATCAGAAAGCCAGAGATGACGAAGAAGACGTCAACGCCGACGAAGCCGCCGGGCAGCATCCAAGGGTGCGCGTGATAGCCGACGACCAGCAGGATTGAGACGGCACGCAGCCCGTCAATGTCTGGCCGATAGTTTTCCGACGGCTTCATCGACTTCGCAATAGCGAAATTCTTATCGAGACACAATCCGACACGAAGTGGCAACTCATGGACATGATCGTGATCGGCAAGTTCCAGGCGGTGCCGTGCCAACTTCGGAGGTTGCGTCCTTGGGCCAACCTTCAATCGCGTTGAAGGCGACAATGCGCAGGGTAGGCATCGGGTAGCGACCGGTGCAGCGCCGTCTTCGTCCCAAGCGCGCACATCCAGACCTCGCGCTCCTCATCTGTGGTGCGGATGACCGGCATGCCCTTGAGGACGGATCGGCTCGACGGGTGTGTTTGGCGCCGTCGTAAGGAAACCGTAGACATGGTGCGGTCCCGGAATGGGCTTCGACTTGGTCCCGGCAATCGATCCATGCTTCTTGCTTCGCCGGTGAACACGGAATTGAGCGAGAGCTTTGGGATCAGTCGGTTAGGCAGCGGTCCTAACAGCTGTCGGCCTCCTCATCTGGCCTGCGATAATGCGTTTGTGGACAGATTGAAACACGACCGTGCAAAACGCTACGGCGAGCAAATTGGCGAGCGTTCAGGAACATCTCGCGTTGCGCACGGCAGGATCCGAAAGTAGAGCGGAAAGACGGCACAGCCCTCCGTGTTCTCGCGAACGTCGGACAGTCCCGTCGATCTTTACTTCGACGGGTGTCGGGGCGCTCTTCCCGATCGCCAAAGACAGTGAGTTTCTCAGGTCGACGGGATCGCTGACGCGCACGGTTCCCGTCCATCTGCCCGTTCCGTCCGCGCGCCGAAGGCGATTTGGATTACCTGGTCGGTTCGGCGTCGGTCGAGCTGATGAAGTTGTCAATGTGTCGTGCGAACGGGTGCGGATCGTGCGCACTGCTATTGCATAAATTACGGTTGCGCGGCTCCCGGTGCTTCGGGCCTCAAATAGACGATCAGACAGCAACAACACAAGCCCAGCCCGACCAGCGGGAATTTCAACGCCACGGCCGCGGCCACCGCGAAAACACCTAACGTCACGATGGAGCGGATGCGCATGGTCCGGCGCTCGCCGGCCGAAACCTCGTTAAGCGAAATTCGCGCCATCAGCTCCCAGATCAAGGCGACGTAGGTCGCGTTCACCAGGAAGAAAACCGCCGCATAGAACGCGACCGGTTGCGGTGCGAGCTTGCTCACGGCCATCCAGGCGGTGGAGAGCGGCAGCAGCGACACTGAAAACAGATGCGCGAAATTAAACCAGATCAGGCGCGGCGTCGCGTCGGTGGCGTAGTGCATGAGATGGTGGTGATTGGCCCACACGATCGCAATGAAGAGGTAGCTCACGGCATAGCTGAGCCCTGTCGGCCACAGCGACAGCAGGGCATCGAACGTCGGAAGCTCCGGCGGGCGCAGTTCCAGAACCAGCACCGTGATCAGAACAGCGAACACGCCGTCGGAGAACGCGCTCAGTCGCTCCGGGGGCCGTCTCGCATGTGCCATGGCTGTCACCCCGCCGGTTTCGTGTCGTGTCGAACTCAGAGCGCCGGTCAGATCGACTTGACCTCGCCGCCATCCATCCTCAGCGTCGATCCCGTCATCCAGCGGGCACCCGGCGATACCAAAAAAGCCATCAGTTCTGCAATCTCTTCCGGCTCGCCATAGCGTGCGATGCCGGCATCCTGCGGGAATTTGGCGGTGGCCTCCTCCACGGCCATGTTGTGCAGCGGCGCCCAATGCGCGAGGTAGGAGCGGCGCCGGCCGGTCATGACCGGGCCGGGCAGAACGCTGTTGACCTGGACGCCGTCGGCGATGCCGCGATCCGAAAACGCTTTCGCCAGCGCCACGATCGCCGCGTTGATGGTCCCGACAGCGGCGTAGGGCGCCTTGGGAAATTGCGCCGAATTCCCCGACATCAGCACGACAGCGCCTTTGCTTTCTTTCAACGCCGGCCATGCCGCCATCGTCAGCCGGCGGGCGCCGTGGAATTTCAAGGCAAGGCCGCCGTCCCATTGCGCGTCGGTCATCTCGAACAGGTCGATCTGCGGCACCGCGCCTGCAATATTGAGGAGGGCATCGATCCGGCCGAAGGCTTTGAGCGTCCGGTCGACCACGCTGTTTGCCGCCGTCACCTCGGCAAGGTCGATGTCGAGGACGAGCGGTTCGGCACCGGCCGCCTTCACGGCGTCCGCCGTCTTCTCGAGATTGGGACGGTCGCGCGCGGCGAGCACGACCGACGAAAAGTCCCGCGCGAGACGGATCGCGGTGGCGCGGCCGATGCCCTGGCTGGCGCCAGTGACGATGGCGACTGATTTCGGCATGTGATTTCTCGTGCTGTTAGACGTGGCGGATGAGGAATTCGCGCATCGCCGCCGCGATCTCGGCGGCATGCGTTTCCAGCGCGAAATGGCCGGTGTCGAAGAAACGGACCACCGCATCGGGAATGTCGCGTTTGAAAGCCTCGGCGCCGGGCGGCAGGAAGAACGGATCGTTCTTGCCCCACACCGCCAGGAACGGCGGCTTGTGGGTGCGGAAGTAATTCTGGAATGCCGGGTAGAGCGCGATGTTGCTCTTGTAGTCGCCGAACAGGTCGAGCTGGATCTCGTCGGCGCCGGGGCGCGCCAGATAGAAATTGTCCAGCGACAGGCCGTCGGGCGAGACGCTCGCCTCGTCAGTCACGCCGTGGGTGTATTGCCAGCGCGTCGTTTCCGGTGCGAGGAAGGCGCGAAGCGCGTCGCGGTTGGCCTGCGACGGCTCTTGCCAATAAGCCTTGATCGGAGTCCAGCCCTCGCTCAGCCCTTCTTCGTAGGCGTTGCCATTCTGCGAGATGATCGCGGTGATACGATCGGGGTGTTTGGCGGCAATCCGGAAACCGGTCGGCGCACCGTAGTCGAAGACGTAGATCGCGAAGCGCTTGAGGCCGATCACTTCGGTAAAGCGGTCGATGACATCAGCGATATGGTCGAACGTGTAGGTGAAGTTACTCCGCGCCGGCATGTCCGATTGGCCGAAGCCGGGCAGGTCGGGCGCGACGATATGGAAGCGATCGGCGAGCAGCGGGATCAGATCGCGGAACATGTGGCCCGCGCTCGGAAACCCGTGAAGCAACAGCAGTGTCGGAGCGTCGGCCGCCCCGGCCTCGCGGTAGAAAATCTTGAAGCCATCGATATCGGCGGAGCGGTATTTGATCCCGGTCATCGGAATTCTCCTGAATTTTTGTAATCATTTTGACGAGTGGGGGAGATTATTGGCTCTGGTCAGCCGGTTGCGGCGTGCGGGCCGCCGCTGCGGCGCGGATGGCCTCGCGGATGATGTCGATGACGATCCCGGGTGCGGTGACGCCGGGCGTATGATCGACGGCGTGTGAATGCAGCTTTGCCTTCATCCGTTCCGCCATGAACCGCTGCGTGGCGGGGTTGATCATGCGATCCTGCTCGGCCACGAGAAACCAGCTCGGGCGGTCCTTCCAGAGCGGCCGGCCCACCGCGACGCCGATGCAGGCGGCCGCGATCGGCCGCTGCACCGCGGCCAGCAATGCCTGCTCTTCGTTGGAAGCGTGCTGCGCGAACGCTTCGGCAAAGGCGTGTTCGGGAAGCCAGACCACGCCATCCTTGTCCGGTGCCAGCAAGGGCGCCTGCGGATGCGGCGTCGCGCGATAGAAAACGTCGGCGACCGTCTCGCCTTCGTCGGGAGCGAGTGCCGCGACATAGACCAGCGACCTGACTTTCTCACTTTGGGTCGCGGCGATTACCGCGCCGGCGTAGGCGTGGCCCACCAGCACCACCGGGCCATCGATCCGCCCGAGGGTTCGATCGAGCGCCGCCACGTCATCGGCCAGCGAGGTCAGCGGCAGCGGCGCCGCAACCACCCGGATGCCTTCCGCCCGCAGCGGCCCAATCACCTTGGTCCAGCTCGATCCATCGGCCCAAGCGCCGTGGACCAGCACCACGCTCACATCATTGAGGGACATTTTCGCTCCCTGCCGGTTTTGCATAAATAGTAACCCGATAAATAAATTTAAACAGGTTACTCTCTAGCGAAGTAACTTGTCAATAGCCATTAGACAGGTTATTTTGCGATCGAAATCGACGGGGGCTATAGGTGACCAAGGTTCCGCGCCAAAAGATCGCTCAAACCGCTTCACGCCCGCCTGCGATGTTCCTTGCCGACGCGCTCGGCCTCGATTTCCTCAATTCGGTTGCGACCCCGGTCGACACTCCGGTTGACTGGCTCGACGACGGCGATGGCCTGCTGGCCTGGCTCGAGCAGGCGCAGCTCGCGCCCCGCGAGGCGCTCGAAACGCTGCGGTCGCAGGCGATGCCTCGCGAACTCGACAGCGTCGCAGCCCAAGCGCGAAGCCTGCGCGAATGGTTCAGAGGCTTCGTCCGGCAACACAAAGGGCGGCCGCTCACCTCGAAAGCGCTGGACGAGTTGGCGCCGTTGAACCGGCTGCTCGAACGGGATGAAGGGTTTGGACGCATTGGGGTCGATGACCACAGCGCGGCCTCCGGACTGGCGTTTCGAAAGATCCGCCGCTGGCGGTCGCCGGAAGCGCTGCTGCTGCCGATCGGAGAGGCGCTGGCGACATTCGTCTGCGAGGAAGATTTTTCGAACGTGAAGGCGTGCGAGGGACCGGCCTGCACGCTGCTGTTCGCCGACCACACCCGGGGCCGCGCGCGCCGCTGGTGCAGCATGGCGATCTGCGGCAACCGCGCCAAACAGGCGGCGCATCGAAACCGGCTCAAGCTGCAGCAATAAAATTGACAAATCACCGGCAAGCTTTGCGCTTGCCGGTGATTTGCGCGGCCCTATGCGGATCCGTCTCTCGATTACCGGATCAGGCGAACCAGATCCTGCTTCAGCAGATAAAACGAGACGGCGAACAGAACCGCATCCTTCATCAGGAACGGCATGTTGCCGGTCATCGCCGGGAACCCTCCGGCCGAGGCGTCCCATGCGTCAGGCAGGAACGGAATGATCGTGACCGTCGCGATGAAGGTGCCGGTCGAGCCGAGGGCGCCGAGAACGCCGAGCCGCTTGTCCCAGAAGCCGGCGAGCAACAGGGTGCCGAAAGTCCATTCGGAGGCGCCGAGGAAATAGCTGGCGCCGGCATGGCCGAACACCGGATACAGCCACCAGATCAGCGGCCCGTTGCGGATGAAGGGCACCAGCCGTTCGAACTCGTAGGGAAACCACTTCTGGTAACCGAAGAACATAAACATGATCACCATCGCGGCGCGAATGAGGTGATAGTCGAGATCCTCCGCAAGCAAGCCTGATGCGCGCAGCGCGCGGACGAGCGGATTTTGCGTGGTGTTGGCAAGGGTCGTCATGGTCGTTATCCTTCATGCAGGATCCGGCGCGGTCGCTTTACGCGACGGCGGGAAAATCGATCTCGGTGTCGTTGATGCGGTTGAAGACGTTGGTGAAGACGGTGGTCGCGAAGGCGAGGCTGATCTCGACCAGTTGCGCGTCGCTGTAGCCGGCCGCCTTGATCGCGGCGAAATCCGCGTCGCTGACGGTGCCGCTGGACTGCGCGAGCTTGCGGACGAATCCAACAAGCGCGTCGCGCTTGTCGTCGCCACTGGGCTGACCGTTGCGGATCTGCTTCAGCACATCGGGCTTGAGCCCGGCGAGTCGTGCGAGATGATTGTGCGCGGCGACGCAGTAATCACAGCCGGCGACGCCGCTGATGACGAGCTTGATGACTTCCTGATCGCGCTTGCTCAGGCTGCCCGAAGCCAGCGTGGCGTCGGCGAACAGGATCGACTTGAGCGCGGCGGGGCCGTGGGCGGCGATCGCCGCAAAGGTGTTCGGCACGCTGCCGATCGCCTTCTTGATCTGGGCATAGACCTGGCCCGAGGGACCGTTATCGGATTCGACATTTGGGACTGAAAGACGGGACATGGTGGCACTCCGTGGTTGGGGTTCGTGAACGATTGCGTAGTGACAGTACGGTTATGATTTGATACTTTGAATGTCACAAAATCTCGATAATATGCTCCATCGTCTCAATTTGTCTGCTTCGGAAGATCAGCATGGATTGGCTCAGCCGGCTGTTCGAGTTGATGCCGGTGCGCGGGCGGCTCGACCTGCGCTGTTCCTACGGCGCGCCGTGGCGCATCGACCAAGGGCCCGGCGCGGCGAATGCAATCCCGTATCATGCGGTGCTCGCCGGCTCTGCGACCCTGGAGGACTCCGCGAAGGGCAGGCCGCTTCAGTTGAAAGCCGGCGACATCCTTCTGCTTCCCGGCAATGTCAGCCACGTCATGCACGACGGCAGCGGCGCCGCAGCGCTGCCGGCCCGCAACCGCGCGGCGCTCAACTTCACGATTAGCGAAAACCCGGGTTCGGGCGAACGGCTCGATCTGCTGTGCGGACACTTTGCGATCTCGGCCCCGCACGACCGGCTGTTGCGCAGCTATCTGCCGCCGCGCTTTGTCGTGCACGCCGGCGCTCACGCCGAACAGCAGGAGACCGCGGCGCAACTCGCCGGCCTCGTCGCGCTGATGCGGCGCGAGTCCGACGACGATCACCTCGGCGGCCGCGCCATGCTGAACGCGCTGTCGACGGCGATGTTCGCGCTGGTGCTGAGACTGGCCAGCGAGACCGAAGACGCGCCGAGCGGTCTGCTGGCGCTCGCCGGTGATCCCCGCCTTGCACCGGCGGTGGCAGCCCTCTTCAACGAGCCGGCGCGGGCTTGGTCGCTGCCCGAGTTGGCGCGATTGTGCAACATGTCGCGCGCCACGCTCGCCCGCCACTTTCAGGACAAGCTCGGCAGATCAGCCAGCGAGCTTCTGACCGAGATCCGGATGATGCACGCTGCCAACGAACTGAGGCAATCGCAGCTTTCCACCGGCGCCGTGGCGGAGCAGGTCGGCTACCAATCCGAAGCGGCATTCCAGCGCGCCTTCAAAACTCACATGGGCGTCACGCCGGCGCAGTGGCGCAAAATGCAGGAGCCGCCCGGCGGCGGCATCGTCGCAACGTTGTGAGTGACCGGCAACATTCGGCCATGCAAAATCATTTCATCTCGCAGCAACTCCCGCGCGTCACCCAACAAGTCCCGAATCCGCTCGCGCTCTGCGATGACTTCCGCGGTGAACCGGGGGACGTGCCTGAGCGCATTCCGGTTTCCCTTGGGCGCGCGCCGGATTCGCGTGCACCGCCGTGCATGCGGCAGCGCCGTTTGCTTTGCACGGGCGAGCGGCATGATCCGCCGGCGCGGGTCTTGGCGCTGCAAAGCGGCCTCGCGAGCATCGGGAGGGTAATGCGGGCGAGTTGAAGTTGCCTTGTGGCACTTCTCGACATGCCCCAACGTCCGAGCTGAGTCTGCTTTCGGGTAGAAGCGCAAGTTGCATCTTGAGAAGCCGACGGGCCGCTTCTGGCCCGAAGCGGTCGTCGTGGATGTTGGATTTCGCTAGCTCCTGCAAACTCGGCCTAGTCTCCGAACAACTTCCTCTCGATGGACTGGACCGACCTACATTGCGAGCGCCAATTCAAGAGCGCGCAGAAATTTTCTTCCAATTGCTTACTCACGCGAATGAAACAGAACTGAGGCCGAGTCTTCAGTTCGCGTTATAAAACAAAGAAAAGCTGGCGCACCCGACACGATTCGAACGTGTGACCTTTGCCTTCGGAGGGCAACGCTCTATCCAGCTGAGCTACGGGTGCAGTGGGGTTCATTTAGCCGATTGGCCGGGAGCGGGCAACCGCTTCCGCCGTCTCCAGCTAGGCTGATTTGCGGGCGATGCGGCCAGGAACCGGCAGGATGTCCCGGCCGAGGCCGGCGAATTCGGCGAGCAGCCGTTCGGCGCAGATGACGCGGTTGCGGCCGAGCCGTTTGGCCGCATAGAGCGCCTCGTCGGCCGCGCCCAGCAGCCGGTCGGGGCTGCCGTCGGTTTCGCTCGGAATGTGGCTGGCGACGCCGACGCTGAGGGTGACGTGGTCGCCGGCCCCGTCGGCGCCATGGGTGATCCGCAAGGCCATGACGCCGCGGCGGATCTCGTCGGCGATGACGCAGGCGGCGTCGCAATCCAGGTCCGGCAGGATCAGCGCGAATTCCTCGCCGCCATAGCGGCTGGCAAGATCGAGCGGGCGCACGGCATGGCGGCTGACGACGGCAGCGACCGCGCGCAGGCATTCGTCGCCGCTCTGGTGGCCGTGGCGGTCGTTGAACAGCTTGAAATGATCGACGTCGACGAACAGCAGCGCCATCGGCTTCTGCGTCCGCTGGGCGCGGGCCCATTCGCTCAACAGCATCTGATCGAACGAGCGGCGGTTCGACAGGCCGGTCAGCCCGTCCTTGGTGGCAAGCTCCTTCAGCGCCATCTCGGCGCGCTTCTGGTCGGTGAGATCGCGCAGCGTCTCCACCACCGCGATCAGATGGCCGGCCTCGTCGTGAATCGGGCCGGCGTCGATGGCGAGATAGAGCTGGCTGCCGAGCTTCGGCATCACGCACCAGTTCTCGGCGCTGAAGCCGAGCCCGTTATGGCCGCGTGCGGCATATTCCGAATAGAACTCCGGCAGCTGTTCCGGGCGGTCGAGCGCGACGAGGTCCGCGAGGCAAGGGCGCTTGGTCTCGTAGAACGCTTGCCAGTGCTTATTGGTGCCGATCACCTCCGAGGCGGCCACTCCGGTCAGTCGCTCGCAGGCACGATTCCAGATCACGACGCGGCGCTTCGGGTCGATCACGAAAGTCGGCACCACCAGATGCTGCATCAGCCGCACGGCATAGGAATCCGCAACGTCGACGGTCTTGGGTGGAATTTTGGCTGGCTTCGCCATCAGGCCACCGCCGCCACCGGCAAGGCTTGGACCGGCAAGGCTTGGACCGGCAAGGCTTGGACCGGTAAGGCTTGGGGCAAGCCATCGCCCTGGCCGAACAGCTTTCGCACCTCGCTGGCCGGCTTCGGTTTGCTGAAAAGATAGCCCTGCATCTGCGTGCAGCCGAGCGCGCGCAGCATCTCGCGCTGCGCCTCGGTCTCGACGCCCTCGGCGACCGTGGTCATGTTGCTGGCGGCGGCGATGTTCACCACCGCCTGCACGATCACGGGCGCGCCGCTCGTCTCCGCGATATCAGCGACGAAGCAGCGGTCGATCTTGATCTTGTCGAACGGGAAGCGCTTGAGATAGCTGAGCGATGAGTAGCCGGTGCCGAAATCGTCGAGCGCGATGCGCACGCCGATCGCACGGAGCTGATGCAGGATCGAGAGCGCCGCCTCGTCATCGCGGATCAGCACGGCCTCGGTGATTTCGAGCTCGAGCCGGGACGGGGCGAGCCCTGAAGCGGCAAGCGCGCCGGCGATCCGCAGCGCCAGCGTGTCGCATTTGAGCTGCACCGGCGAGACGTTGACCGCGACACGCACATGCGCCGGCCAGGTCGCGGCCTCGTTGCAGGCCATGCGCAGCACCCAGTCGCCGAGCTCGTTGATCAGGCCGGTGTCTTCGGCGATCGGAATGAACTCCGCCGGCGACACCATGCCGCGCTCGGGATGCCGCCAGCGCAGCAGCGCCTCGCAGCCGGCGACCTCGTTGCTGCGCAGATCGACCAGCGGCTGATAATGAATATCGAAACCGCCGCTCACCAGGGCCTGGCGCAGATCCTGCTCCAGGCTCAGGCGCGCCTTGGCGCTCGCATCCATCTCCGGCTCGAAGAAGCGGTGGGTGCGGCGTCCTTCGGCCTTGGCGCCGTACATCGCGAGATCGGCATTCTTGATGAGCTGGTCGAGATCGGTGCCGTCCTGCGGCGCCAGCGCGATGCCGATGCTGGCGTCGGTGGAGAGCTGATGACCGAAGCAATGATAGGGCCGTCGGATCGCCTCGAAGATCCGCGTCACGAATGACACCACGTCGGCAGACGACTCGATCCCGGTCTGGATCACAGCGAATTCGTCACCGCCAAGCCGCGCGATCAGGTCGCCTTGTCCGAGGCAGCCGCGGATCCGGCCCGCGATCGCCTTCAACAACTCGTCGCCGACGTGATGGCCGAGCGAATCGTTGATGCCCTTGAATTCGTCGATGTCGATATAGAGCAACGCGAACTGACCGCCGCCGGCGACCTTCTCCAGCTCGTGTTCGATCTGGTCGCGGAACAGCACCCGGTTCGGCAGGTCGGTGAGCGCGTCGTAATGCGCCATATGCGCGATCTTCTCGTCGGCGCGCCGCCGTTCGGTGACATCCTCGACGACATTGATGAGGTAACGCGGCTCGCCGGATTTATCGCGAATGCCGATCCGGGTTGAGGTGATGTAGCGGAGTCCCTTGGTCTGGCTTTGCCAGGGGTGCTCGCCCTTGAGCAATCCCTTGGTCTCCTGCAACGCCTTGCTGTCGTCGTCGGTAACGACCATGGCGGTGGCATCCGGGTACAAGTCGAAGGGAGTTTTGCCGACGATCTCTTCACCCGATTGGTTGAATTGCTCCTCGGCGGTCCGGTTGATCAGCAGATATTGCCGAGTTTGGGCATCCTTCACCGTGATCTGCGAGGGAATATGGTCGATGATCTCGCGCAGGAACATGTAGTTGCGGTCGCGTTCCTGCTCCAGATTGCGCCGCTCGGTGATCTCCTCGATCGTGGCCACCCATCCGCCCTGCGCAAGCGGCGTGTTGATGACCTGGAAAGCGCGGCCGTTGGGCAGCTCATGGATCCTGGTGGAAACCGTGCCTTCGGCGACGACCCTCATGACGTCGGCGCAAAACGCCTCGACGTCGCCGTCGAATGCATCGCGCTCCTTGCGATGGTGCATCGCCTGATGGATGTGGCAGCCGGGTTTGATGACGTCCGAAGACAGGCCGAACATGTCGGCGTAGCGGCGGTTGCAGGTGACGATGTATCCGGCGGCGTCGTACAGGATCAGCCCTTGCGACATGTTGTTCAGGGCCGTGTCGAGCCGCCCGCGCTCCGCTTCCAGCCGTTGCTGCGCCTCGCGGTTTTGTTGGTTGATCTGTCGAACGATCAGGAACAGGATCAGCGCGATCACCGTGGCCGAAAGCCCGGCCGTGGTGACCATGAAGCCGGTCTGCTGCCGCCAATCGGCCAGCGCGGCGCTCGTGGTATTGGTCGCGACGATCACCAGCGGGAAATGCGACAGCGACGCCCCCGAGCCGAGGCGGTCCTCGCCGTTGATCGGGCCTTTGACGCGCAGGGTGTGCCGGCCGCCTTCGGTCAGCATTTTGCGCATCAATGGCGCATCCTTGAAGTCCTTGCCGACCAGGTCTTCGACATGCGGGTAGCGCGCCAGCATCTTGCCTTCGCGGTCGAACAGCGAAATGGCCGCGCCTTCGCCGAGCGCCACGGAAGCAAAATAGCGATGATAATTGTCGGGATCGATCCGGCGCACCAGGACGCCGAGGAAAGTGCCGTCCGGCATGTTCAGACGTCGCGCGACGACCGTGGTCCATTTGCCGATGACGTAGCTGCGCACGGATTCCAGCAGCACCGGCTCGGATCGCGGGTCCGACTTGAAAGTCTGGAAATAGGCGCGGGCAGCGATGTTGATCGTGGGCAGCGGCTGGGCGCGCGACCAATTGACGATCTCACCCTCCGCATCGTAGATGACGATGTCGCCGAGGTAGGACACCGCGCTGATCTTGCTGCGCAGCATCTGGTTGGCGGCAGGCCCCGACATCCGCTCGCGGAACATCGCGGGTGAGGTGATCTCCGGCAGGTTCATCTGCCCGATCACATCGGCGGCGACGACGTCGGAATCTTCGAATTGCTGATCAAAGTGCCGCGCGATCAGCTGCACCGTGTTTTCCAGCTCGCGCTCGCGATTGGCCAGGGTTCGTTCGCGAAATTCGCCGACCGCCATGGCGGTCACGGCGAAGATCCCAGCGACCAGCAACACGCCGCACAGGGTCAGCCACAGCACGGGTCCGCGGCGAATCGCTGCCTCCCAGCCGTTCTTCACGGCTAGGGACATTCCTGCTGCGACCCCTGATAAGACCTGGCGCATTCCCCCTCCCTGGAGGGACAGGAATACGCCGCACAAATGGCGCAAAGCTTAGGAAAACCAGTTACCTAAGCATTAATCTCGTGGCGCGATCCCAGTCGTGTTCAGCAAGCCGCTGCGCTGCATCACTAACCGCGCGTTAATGCGAGGTATCAGCGCTCTTGTCGCCACCGCCATTGCGCAGCCGCCCGACCACGCCGGTCGGAAAAAAGTAGACGCTGGCGATGAAGAGCAGCCCGAGCCACAGCAGCCAGCGGTCGGGATGCAACAGCCCCGGCAGCAGCGGCAGGCCGGCTTCCGACGCCGCCTTGGAAGCGACGCCCATCAGCGACTGCAGATAGTTCTGGGCAAGGATGAAAATGGTGGCGCCGATGATCGCGCCGTAGATCGTGCCCATGCCGCCGATCACGACCATCAGGAGGATGTCCAGCATGATCGAGAAGCTGAGCGAGGTATCGGGGCCGGCATAGCGCAGCCACAGTGCATTGAGGATGCCGGCGCCGGCGGCCACCAGTGCGGCGAGGCAGTTGGCGTAGGTCAGGTGGAAGACGGTGCGGAAGCCGAGCGCCTCGGCGCGGAAACGGTTTTCGCGGATCGCCTGCAACACGCGCCCGAACGGCGAGTTCACCACCCGCAGCAAAGCGAGGATCATCACCGCCGAGACGGCGAACAGCAGATAATAGGTCAGGATGCGGCCGTTGATCTCGAAGCCGAGCACGTTCCTGGAGATCAGCACCGTGCCGGGGCGCAGCAGCTCCGGCAACTGAAAGCTGCGGCCGTCCTCGCCGCCGGTCAGCCAGGACAGCTGCGAGGCCAGCACCTGGAAGGCGGATGCGACCGCGAGCGTGATCATGGCAAAGAAGATCGCGGCGACCCGCAGCGAGAACAGTCCGATCGCAAGCGCAAGCAGCGCGGCAAGCGGCAGGCCGACGACGATGCCGGTTGCAACCGCGGCCCAATTCGGGCCCATCCCGTACAGTGCGATCGCGATCGCGTAGCTGCCGATCCCGTAGAACATGGTGTGTGCGAACGACACCGAGCCGGTATAGCCGAGCAGCAAATCGTAGGAGGCGACCAGCGCGGCGAAGACGCAGATCTTGGCCGCAACGTTCAACGCCTTCGCCCCGGGGAACAGGAACGGCGTCGCCACCAGCGCCAGGATGATGAGGACGAGAACGAGCGTGAGGACGCGGCTACGCGGCGGATCGCCCGAGAGGATCATCATCGGCTGGTCACCGCATAGAGGCCGCGCGGCCGCCACATCAGAATGGCGACCATCAGCAGGATGTTGGAGACGAGAGCGAGTTTTGGCAGCAGGAAGCCGCCGTAATTGGCGACCATCGCCACCAGGATCGCGCCGATGAAGCAGCCGCCGATCGAGCCGAGGCCGCCGATGATGACGACGATGAAGATCAAGACGGTGAGGTCGTCGCTCATGGAGGCGTGCACCTGCTCGCGATACAGCGCCCACATCACGCCGCCGAGGCCGGCCAGCGCCGATCCCGTCATGAACACGCCGAGGAACAGGCGGCGGATGCGATAGCCGAGCGCCTCGACCATCTCGCGGTTCTCGACGCCGGCGCGGATCAGAAGTCCGAGCTTGGTCCGGTTGAGCACGAGCTGGATCGCGATGAAGACGGCGAGGCCGATCAGCATCGCCAGCACGCGGTATTTGGCGATCGCGACGTCGCCGAAAATGAAGGAGCCGCGCAGCGAGGTCGGCAGCGGCGTCGGGATGATCTGCGGCCCCCACACCGCATAGAGCGTCTGCTCGGCGACGATCAGGCCGCCCGTCGTCATCAGGATCTGCTTTAGATGCTGGCCGTAGACCGGCAGGATCAGCACCCGCTCGACGATCAGGCCGAGCGCGCCGGAGACCGCCATCGACAGCAATGCCGCCGGCGCCAGCACCGCGAGGTTCATCCACAGCGAATCCGCCTGAAGGGAGGCCGCGAACGGCGCCAGCACCAGGGTCGCGACATAGGCGCCGACCGCGATGAAGGCGCCATGGCCGAAATTGAGCACGTCCATCAGGCCGAACACGAGCGTGAGGCCGGAGGCCATGATGAAGATCATCATGCCCATGGCGAGGCTCGCGGCCGTCAGCGTCAGCCAGGTGCTGGGGGAGCCGATCAGCGGGATCATCACGAGGGCGACCGCGATCGGCAGCAGGATCGGCGCGATGTCGCGCTTCGGCTTCGGCAGCGGATCGGTTGCGGCGAGTTCAGTCACTGATGCGCCTCCAGGCTCAGGCCGAGCAGTCGTTCCTGCAGCGGTACGTCGGAGGCCAAGGCCGCCATCTCGCCGCGATGAACGATGGTGCCGTTGTCCATCACCAGCACGTTGTCGCCGAGCTCGCGCGCGGCAAAGAAATTCTGCTCGACCATCAGGATGGTGGCGCCCTTCCGCTTGATCTCCTTCAGGCACTCGATCAGCGCCATCACGATCGCGGGTGCGAGCCCCTTGGTCGGCTCGTCGATCAGCAAGAGCTTGCGCGGTTCGATGATGGCGCGGGCAATCGACAACATCTGCTTCTGTCCGCCCGAGAGACTCCCCGCGCGCGACAGCCAGAACCGGCGCAGCGCCGGGAAGAAACCAAAAATCCAGTCGAGCTGGGCGTCGTCCAGCGGTCCGTCGCGCGCCGCCAGCACCATATTTTCCTTCACCGTGAGGTCAGAAAACACCGCCATGCTCTCCGGCACGTAGCCGATGCCGAGCCGCGCGATGTCGGGCGTCGCACGGCTCTCGATGCGTTCGCCGGCGAGGCTGATCTCGCCGGAAGAAGCCTGCCAGAGGCCCATGATGGTGCGCAGCGTCGTGGTCTTGCCGGCGCCGTTGCGGCCGAGCAGCATCGTGGTCTGCCCCTGCGCGACGGCGAGATCGATGCCCTGGAGAATATGATAGCGGCCGATATGGGTGTGTACGCCGGAGAGCTGGAGCAGGTCGGTCATGCCGCGCTCCCCGCAGCTTTCTCCCCTGCAGCTTTCCTGGGTGCGACGCCCAGATAAGCCTCCTGCACGATCGGTGAGGCGATCACCTCGGCCGGTGGCCCGTCGGCAACAAGTTGCCCGTTATGCAACACGATGATGCGGTCGGCGAGCGAGCGGACGACGTCCATCTTGTGCTCGACGAGGAGAATGATCTTGCTTTTATCCTGCTTGAGCTGCGCGATCAGGTTCAACACCACCGGCACCTCGTCGATGCTCATGCCTGCGGTTGGCTCGTCGAACATGAACACCTTCGGCTCCAGCGCAATCATCAGCGCAACCTCGAGCTTGCGCTGATCGCCATGCGACAGTGCGGTCGCGGCCACGCCGCGGCGGCCGCCGAGCGCGACCTGATCCAGAATCGCATCAGCGCGGGCGATCAGCTCACGGCGGACCGTCCAGGGCCGCAGCATGTCGTAATGCGTGCCGTCGGCGGCCTGCACGGCGAGGCGGACGTTTTCCTCCACCGAGAGGTTCGGAAACAGATTGGTGAGCTGGAAGGCGCGCCCCAGGCCTGCGCGCGTCCGCATCGGCGCCGAGTGCCGGGTGATGTCGGTACCGTCGAACAGGATGCTGCCGGTTGATGCGCGAAGCTGTCCGGAGATCAGGTTGAAATAGGTGGTCTTGCCGGCGCCGTTCGGGCCGACGATCGCGGTGAGTTCGCCGGGGCGGAAGCTGCAGGTGACGCTGTTGACTGCGACATGACCGCCGAAGCGGATGGTCAGGTCGCGGGTTTCGAGGGTCGGCGTCATTGGTCTGGCAAATGATGAGAGGAGGAAACGATCCGCGGTCGCGGTGCGCTCCCTCCCCCGCTTGCGGAGGAGGGCTGGGGAGAGGGTGCCTCCTCAGGCGAGAACCCACAAGAGGACAGAGCCCTCTCCCGGCCTCTCCCGCAAGCGGGAGAGGTGAAGCAAGACAACTCAGCGCTTGTTGCGGATCGGAACGTCCATGTCCTCGATCTTCAGCTCGCGCACTGGCTCGAGCACGGCCCAGGCGACGTTCGGATCGACCTTGACCTTGAAGTGATACATGCTCTGGAGCGCTTGATGGTCTTCCTTGCGGAACATCATCTTGCCCTTCGGCGTGTCGAACTCCAGCCCTTCCATCGCGGTAATCAGCTTCTCGGTGTCGGTCGACTTCGCCTTGGTCACGGCGGCGACGACGGACATCGCGGCGGCGAAGCCACCCGCGGTGAAGAAGTCCGGCGGCGAGTGGAAACGCTTCTGGTGCTCGGCGACGAACCAGTCGTTCACCGGGTTCTTCGGAATCTCATAGAAATAATACGTGGCGCCTTCCATGCCGGGCAGGCCCTTGTAGGCCGCGAGCGCCGGCAGGATGTTGCCGCCGGTGGACAGTTCGATGCCGTAGCGCTTCGGGTCCATGTCCTGGAGCTTTGCCAGAGGATTGCCGGCGCCGGCCCAGATCACCCAGATCACCTTGCGGCCCGGCTTGTCCTTCAGCGCGTCGAACAGGCGCTGGCCGACCGCGGTGAAGTCGGTGGTCGAGGTCGGGGCATATTCTTCGGCGGCCAGCGTCGCGCCGGTCTTGGCGAGCGCCTCCTTGAAGGCGGCGACGCCGTCGCGGCCGAACGCGTAGTCCTGCGCCAGCGTCGCCACGGTGACGCCCTGCTTGCCGATCGCGACCGCGTTGGAGATCGCGTCCTGCGACGAGTTACGCGCGGTGCGGAAGATGTAGCGATTCCACTTCTCGCCGGTAATCTGATCCGCGACCGCGGGCTCGACGATCAGGATCTTCTTGTTCTCCTCGGCGACAGGCAGGATCGCGAGTGCCGCGGCCGACGAGGTCGTGCCGATCGCGATGTCCACCTTGTCGTCCTGATAGGCTTCCGCGAGCGCGGCCTTGGAGAGATCGGGCTTGCCCTGGTCGTCCTTGGTGATGACGACGATCTTGCGGCCGTCGAGCGTCATGGTGCCCTTGGTGGCGTATTCAAAGCCCATCTGCAGGCCGGTCTCGGTCTGCTTGGCGTAGGCTTCGAGCGGGCCGGTCTTGCCGTAGATCAGCGCGATCTTGAGATCGTCGGCCTGTGCGCAGGTGCTCGCGGCGAAGGCGAGAATGGCTGTTGTTATGATGAGTGAACGACGCACGATGGTCCCTCCTGATTTAACGTTTCTCGGCCATAGCGATTTGCACAACGGTACGAACATTGCAATTACACCTTACGGCCGCCTTGCGCGGGGAGCGCGTGTGACACCGTGTTGACGCGTGCCTGGCGGCTTGCCTCTGCCGAAGAAATCGGCAGCGCCGGACCTGCCAGTGCGCTGATGTTACCTCGGATCGGGCTGAGCATGCTTTGCAAAGCAAGGGTGTGGAAGGCGGAGCGGTTACCGCCGATAGCCGCTCGCGCGCGAATAGCCTTGGCGGTTCTGCTGCGTCGGCCGGCTTGCGACGTTCGCCCGGGCCTCGCTGGAGACGGGCGTTGCGAGCTTCAGCTCCTCCAGGAAGATCGGCCGGGCGAAATAATAGCCCTGCGCGTAGCGGATCTTGGTTGCAGCCTGGAGATAGGCGAGCTCCTCGTAGGATTCGATGCCTTCGGCGATCACGGTCATCCCGAGCGCTTCGCTCAAGGATTCGATCGCACGCAGGATGCCCTGGTTGCGCGGGCGCTTGTGAATGTCGGTGATGAAAGAGCGGTCGATCTTGATCTCGTCGGCGGTGATGTCGGCGAGCGCAGAGAGCGAGGAATAGCCGGTGCCGAAATCGTCGATCGAGATGCCGACACCGAGCTTGCGGAACATCGGCAGGATTTCGGCCTGGAAATGATTCTTGGCGACGAAGGCGTCTTCCGTCACCTCGATCATGAAGCGCTGCGGAAAGCCGGTGTCGTTGAGCGCCTGCGCAAAGCTGCGCATGAATTCGGGGTTGCCGGCCTGCTTGGCCGCGACGTTGATGCTGATGGTCGCTTCCGCGCCAAACGTCTCGTTGATCAGGTCGATCGATTTGACGATTTCGGCGAGCACGAGATGGGTCAGCTCGTCGATCAGCCCGAGTTCGCCGGCAAGATTGATGAACGAGCCGGGTGCCTGGATCACACCTTCGTCGTCGCGGAGCCGCACCAGGGCCTCGATGCCCTTCACGTCCTGCGTGCGGATGTCGACCTTGGACTGGAAGGCGCAGCAGAAGCGCTTCTCCAGAATGGCCTGCCGCAGCGACTGCTCGATCTTCATCCGCGCCAGCGCCTCGCGCTCCATGCTGGAGTCGAAGAAGGCCGCCGATCCCTTGCCGTCATTCTTGATGCGGTACATCGCGATGTCGGCGTTCTGACGCAGCGTCTCGAAGCTGCTTCCGTGATCGGGATAGAGGCTGATGCCGACGGAGGTGGAGGCGAAGACTTCCGAATTGTCGATGAAGAACGGCGCCGTCAGCCGCTCCAGCGTTGACTGCATGAATTCGGCGACTTCCTCCTGGCTCTGGATCGGCGACAGCAGCAGCAGGAATTCGTCGCCGGAGATGCGCGACAGCATGTCCGAATCGCGCAAGTCGCGCCCGAGCCGCTTCGACAGCTCGGCCAGCAGGGCATCGCCGACGGCGTGGCCGTAATAATCGTTGATGTGCTTGAAATTGTCGACGTCGAGAAAGGCGAGCGCAAAGCGCTCGCCGGCGCGACCCTGCGCGAGCAGGCTGGTGGCGCGATGTTCGATCACGCGCCGCGAAGGCAGGCCGGTCAGCTCGTCGAAATACGCCGAGCGGAACAGCTGGTCCTCGAAATTCTTCTGCTCGGTGATGTCGGAGGAGGCCGAGATCAGCAGTTCGCGTCCGTCGAGGCGGATCGGACGATGGGTGGTGAGCAGCACCTGGCGTGCGGCTCCGTCGTGGAGCGCTTCCTCGGCGACGACCGGCTGGCCGGAGCTCAGGGCCCGCTGGCAAGCTTCCCGGCGCGGCGTGAGGTTGGGTGAGGGACGGCTGCCGTCCATGCCGAGCTGGGCGGCCGCGACATCGTTGACCAGGAGAAATTCGCCTTGCGCGTCCTGCACGGTCAGGCCGGCAGGCAGCATTCTAACGATTTCCTTGAGGAATCCGAGTTCGGCTTCACTCGCGCCGGAATATTTGTTGTCGTTCATAGAAGTCATGAATCTTGTTGTTTCAGCGCGCATTTGCAATGGCGCGATCTTGCGCAGTTCCCTCTTAAGTTTGGTTAAGGGGTCCGGAGAAATACGGGGGTGTTTTGCGGCGATGCGACGCGCGCAGCCCATCGTCATTAACAGCGGGTCAACGCGCCCAGCGAAACCGCGCGCGATCGGCTTTCGTTTGCGCTGTGTCTAACCGCTTTTGGGGATGCGGCATTGCATCGTGCAATGAAGTCCGGTCCTGAGATAGAAGACCTCGGACTTGCCGTCGAAGGCTGACAGTGCCGACTTCAACAGCTTGGTGCCGAAACCGGGCTCGGAGACCTTGTCCACGCTCGGGCCCTCGGTTTCATCCCAGGTGACGGTCAGACGGTCGTCGCTGACTGTCCATGACACCTGCAGCAATCCGCGCGGCGCGGAGAACGCGCCATATTTGCCTGCGTTGGTGGCGAGCTCGTGAAACATCAATGACAGGGTGACCGCGAGCTTCGGCGGCAGGAACAGCCGGTCGCCGTTGAGGGAGAAGCGGACATGGCCGTAAGGGCCGAGCTCGGAGATCAGGAGGTCGCGAATGTCGCAGCCGGCCTTGTCGATCCGCGAGATCAAATCATCGGTCGCGGCAAGCGAGCGTAGCCGCGGATCAATCCGGGCCCAGATTTGCGGCTGATCATGCAACACCTGATGCAGCACGGCATGCACCGTCGACAGCTTGTTCTTCAGCCGGTGCTGGAGCTCGTCGACCAGCAGCTTGCGGTAGTCTTCTTCCTCGATCAGGCGTCTGGAAATCCGGCGCTGCTCGACGAGGAGCGAGCGATAGTGCTCGACGCCCCAGATGGTCAGCGCGCAGACCGCCCAATAGAGCGCCAGCAGGGCAAATCGCGAGGGATCGGCCAAGGCATCGCCGAAATTCACGACCACGCCGAGCACGCCGCCGACCAGCGCCGTGATGACGCCGATGCGGAAGCCGCCGAACGCGGCCGCAAAGAACACGGCCGGGAAATACGGCGTGAAATAGACGTCGGGCCGCATATGGGCGAGAGCCCACCGCGCCAGCGTCGCAACCAGCAGGCAGGTGACCGCAAACGCAAGGCTCAAGCCGAGCGATGGCGGTGCCGCGCCCCGCCAGCCCTTGCGGAATTCGTCGATCAGCTTCCCCATGCGCAGTCCGGTTGCGATATGCGTGCGACAATCGAGCGGTCGCCGGGAATGTTACGCATGCCGCCGGCGCAAGCAAAGCTTGCCTTGTCGGAAGCCGGCAGGAATAGTGCCTGCTGCGGCGCCGAGTGTCGCGGCGCCGGGATCGATCGGTGTCCGCCATTTGGGTTCAAGAGGTTCGAAAACAGGGACATTCCATGGGCAGGCTGGATGGCAAGGTCGCGGTGATCACGGGCGCGACGAGCGGGATCGGGTTGCGGACTGCGGAAGTCTTCGTTGCCGAAGGTGCCAAAATTGTGATCGCGGGCCGGCGTATACCGGAAGGCGAGGCGCTGGCGAAGCAGCTCGGGGCGGCTTGCGTCTTCCGCCAGACGGATGTGACGGTCGAAGCGCAGATGCAGGCGCTGATCGGGCTCGCGGTGGACAAATTCGGCCGCATCGACTGCCTGTTCAACAATGCCGGCGGCCCGGCGCAGACCGGTGGCGTCGAAGCCCTCGAGGTCGAGCGCTTCGACGCGGCGATGGCGACCTTGGTGCGCAGCGTCATGCTCGGCATGAAGCACGCCGCGCCCCACATGAAGAAGCAGGGTTTTGGCAGCATCATCAACAACGGCAGCATCGCTGGCCGTCTCGCCGGTTTCTCGTCCTCGATGGTCTATGGTGCGGCCAAGGCGGCGGTGATCCATCTCACCAAATGCGTGGCGATGGAACTCGGAGAGTCCAACGTGCGCGTCAACTCAATCTCGCCCGGCGCCATCGCGACCGGCATTTTCGGCAAGGCGCTCGGGCTTTCGACCGATGCGGCGGAGAAGACGCCGGCGGTAATGCGCGAAGTCTACAAGACCGCGCAGCCGATCCCGCGCGCCGGCCTTCCTGATGACATCGCTCATGCCGCGGTGTTCCTGGCCAGCGACGAATCCAGCTTCATCAACGGACATGACCTCGTCATTGACGGCGCGATGACCGGCGGCCGCAACTGGACTCAGCAGCAGCAGGGCTACGTGGCCCTGCGCAAGGCGTTCGATCAGGGGGCGTAGGCGCTCTCGTGCCCCGGACGCGGTGCGGCGCGAAGTGCCGCACCGCAGAGCCGGGGCCCATCTCTCAGAGCTGAATGTGACTCAAGATTCTGGGTCCCGGCTCGCGCTTCGCGCGTCCGGGACACGAGAGGCGAGCACTAGACCGCCTTCACCCTTACCCGCAACCCATCCCGCGGCTTCGGGATCGGCCACATCTGCCAGTCCGGCTTGTAGCCTGGCTCCAGCGACACCTCGATGTTCTGCAAGAAGTGCCGCGCGAAGCATTTCGCCTGCATGTAGGCGAAGTGCAGGCCGAGACACATATGCGCGCCGCCCCCGAACGGCACCCAGGCGAAGCGGTGACGGTTGCGCTGGGCTTCTTCGGAAAAGCGAGAAGGATCGAAGCGATCCGGCTCCGGCCAGATGTCCTTCATGTGATGGGTGTAAAGCGGGTTGACGCCGATCGCGGTACCGGCCGGAATCGTAAAGCCCTTGAAGGTGAAATCGCGCATCGCGCGGCGCGGCATCGAGGGCACCGGCGGCTTGATCCGCAGCGCTTCCTTGAACGCCATCTCCGACAGAGGCATCTTTTCGAGATCGTCGAAGCTGCTTGGCGCATCGGGGGCGAGCTCCAGCGCCAAAATTTCCGCGCGCAGTTTGTCCTGCCAGTCGGGGTTTGCCGCGAGCTCGCCGACGAACGACGTCAGCGACGATGTCAGCGTGTCGTGCGCCGCCATCATCAGGAAGCTCATGTGGTCGATGATGTCCTGTTCCGAGAGCAGCGCGCCGTCCTCGTGGGTTGCGCGGCAGAGCTGCGAGAACAGATCATCGCCGCCGTGGTTGCCGCGTCGCAGCGGAATCTGCTCCCGGAAATAGCCGACGATGCGCTTGCGGCCCCTGACGCCGGCCGCCATCTGCGTGCCGGGCAGCGGCCGGCGGATCGGGGCGACGGCGGCGGCGACCATGTCAACGAAGGCGCGGTTGACCTCGTCGACCTCCGGCCCGATATCGGCGCCGAGAAAGGACGCCGCGGCGAGATCGAGCGTGAGCTGCTTCATCGCCGGATAAAGCTGCATCTCGCCGGGCTTCGCCTTCCACTGCGCGACGCGCGCGGCGATGCCGCGGTCGAGATCGCCCAGATACGACTTCATCGGCCCGGACTTGAACGCGACCGACAGCGCCTTGCGGTGCAGCCGGTGCTCGTCGAAATCCAGCAGCATCAGGCCGCGCGGAAATAGCAGGCCAAGCACCTTGTTCCAGCCGTGGGTGGACGAGAACAGCTTTTGCTGGTCGAACAGCACGAGTTCGTTGGCCTCGGGGCCAAGCAGCACGACATTGGTCTCGCCGAAAAAATGTGTGCGATAGACCGGGCCGTATTTGGCGCCGTTCGCCTCGATATGCCCCTTGGGGTCGGCGAGCACCTGAAAGGTCTTGCCGATGATCGGCCAGCCTTCGTCGCCGGGGATGTGTGTCAGCTCGTTGCGCTTGGGCGGAGTGAAGCCGAGCGCAGGGGCGGCCACATTCTGCATCGACATGACGATTGCTCCGGTTGGCTAGACCCGGCCAGCATAGCACAATCCGGCTACGATGACTCTGCGCTTACCGCTTCGCCGCTTCCTTCTGCAAATCCGGCGCGTTGACGGCCGGAATCGCAACGCGGCCGGCGCCGGTCACCTTCAACGCTTCGGCGGCCTTCTCATTCTGCATGATCTTGGCCATCACGGCCTGTCCCGCTCGTTCGAAGATCGCGCGGTTCTCGATCACGAATTTTTGCGACTTGCGCAAGCCGTCGATATAGCCGTTGATCTCCGGCACCACGTAGCGCGCGACAAGGTCCCAGCTCCGGCGCGTGTTCTCCGGATTGGCCCAGTCGTGCACGAAGCCGATGACGGCGCCGACACCGCCGGACACCTGCATCACATTCTTGATCATCTTGACGAGATCGTCGGGCGTGCCGATGACGGAGGCAGCGCCCTCGACGAAGGCGGTCTTGTCCACGGCCTCGTCGGGTGAGGCGAACGCGGTCAGGCCCGGCCGCTGCAGCGTGCCGACGTTATATTCATTGTGCCAGCGCAGCAGGCCGGGGCCGGCCTCGCGGCGAGCCTGGTCGCGTGTCTCGGCGACGTGCCAGGTCAGCAGCACGCGCCAGTTCGCGCGATCGACTGTGGTGCCGTGCTTCTGGGCGGCATCCTCGGCGAACTGCCATTGCTGCTGCAGCGACATCAAACCCTGCGTCGTCATCGAACCCAGCGAGATGATGCCGATGCCGTATTTGCCGGCGAGCGTCATGCCGGAAGGCGAGATCTGCGAGGCCACCACGAACGGCATCTCCTCCTGCAGCGGCAGGAGCTGCAGCGCGGCGTCGTTCATGGTGAACCAATCGCTCTTGGCGGTGACACGCTCGCCGTTGAAGAGGCGGCGGATCACCCCTATCGCCTCGTCCTGACGGTCGCGCTGCGTCATCGGATCGATGCCGAGCGTATGTGCGTCGGAGGCGAGCGCGCCGGGCCCGGAGCCGAAAATGGCGCGGCCGCCGGTCATGTGGTCGAGCTGCACCATGCGCTGCGCGACGTTGTAGGGATGGTGATAGGGCAGCGACACCACGCCGGTGCCGAGCTTGATCCGCTTGGTGCGCTCGCCGGCCGCGGCCAAAAACATCTCGGGCGAGGCGATCATTTCCCAGCCGGAAGAGTGATGCTCGCCGCACCAGAACTCGTCATAGCCGAGGCTGTCCAACTGCTCGACCAGGTCGAGATCGCGCCGGAACTGGAGCATCGGATGCTCACCGATCGGGTGATGCGGGGCAAGGAAGGCTCCGAACTTCAGGCGCGCCATGGCGTTCTCTCCGGCTTTGATTTTTTGTTTGTTTGTGGCGCGAAGCTACGTGCTGGAGACAGCGAAGGCAATCGTGCGATGTCCCGCGCGACGGAATGCAGGCATGCGATGGAGCTGCCCCTTCTCCTCTCTCCGGGGAAGAAGTGAGACCTCGCGATTCCTACCTCGGAGGTAATCGCGCGGATGACGCCGATCTGGGAGCATCGACGCGGTGAAATCCGAAGGGTTCGCGCGTCGATGCATCAAACCGTCACAAAGCAGATCGATTCGTCGTGCCGCTGGTGGGTGCTGGCGATCGTCGTGGCCGCTCAGTTCATGTTCGGCGTCGATGCCTTCATCGTGAACGTTGCCATCCCCACGATAGCTGTCGATCTGCACGCAACGCCGGCGCAGATCGAATCCGTCGTCGCTATCTACTTGATCGCTTATGCCACGCTGGTCGTCACCGGCGGCCGGCTCGGCGACATCCACGGCACCAATAACGTCTTTCTGGCCGGCCTGCTCGGCTTCACCCTGACGTCGCTGTGGTGCGGCCTCGCGCTGTCAGGCGCTGAGCTGATCATCGCCCGGCTGGCGCAGGGTGCGACCGCCGCGCTGATGGTGCCGCAGGTGCTGGCGACGCTGCATCTCCTGTTCGCGGATGAACAGCGCAACCGCGCCTTCGCCATCTACGGCATCGTGCTCGGGCTCGCGGGCGCCGCCGGCTTCCTTCTCGGCGGGCTCCTGGTCACGATCGATCTCGCCGGCACCGGCTGGCGCTCGGTGTTCTTCGTCAATGTACCCTGCGGTCTCGTCATCGCGGCTGCGGCGTGGCGCATCATGCCCTCGGTGCCGCGTCGCGCCGGCACGCGGCTCGATATCATGGGCAGTATCGTTCTGTTCGCTGGATTGCTGTGCCTGATCGGACCGCTGCTGTTCGGCCACGACATCGGCTGGGCGCCGTGGTTGTGGGCGGTGATGGCGATCGGTGCCGTGATTCTCCTCGCGTTCCCGAAACTGGAGCATGCCGTGGCACGCGCCGGCGGCATGCCGCTGATTGACCTGACCTTGCTGGCGGACGCCGCTTTCCTGCGCGGCCTCGGCGCGGCGTTCTTTTTCTTCTTTGCAAATCTCTCGTTCTACCTGGTCATGACGCTGTTCATGCAGCGGGGACTGAAAATCCCCCCACTCGCGGCCGGCACGGCCTTCATTCCGCTCGCCCTCGCTTTCGTCGTGGCCTCGCGCCACAGCAGCGCACGCGCGCGGCATCGCTACACCAAAGCCTTGATCGAGGGATGCGCGCTTCAGATCGCGGGCCTCGTCGCGCTTGCGCTTGTCGTGCTTTATGACGACACGCCGTCGGCGCTCCTGCTCGCGCTCACCATGATCATCTTCGGCTACGGCCAGGGATTGGTGATGGCGCCGCTCTCGGGCGCGGTGCTTTCGACAGTCAAACCGGTTGCGGCAGGCTCGGCGTCTGGCGTGTACGGCACGACGGCGCAGATCGGAAATGCGGCCGGAGTGGCCGCAATCGGTGCGGTGTTCTTCGCCGTCGAAGCGCTGCAATCAGCGCGCGCAGGATTTCTCGTCTCGCTCGCGCTGTTTGTGACGTTAATCATGATCTGTGCCGCATTCCTGGCGTGGATGCGCCGCGTCTCTGCACGAAGTTGAGGCATTGCGTTAATACGAGCGGATTTCCGCAGGTTCTCCCGCGATTTAGGAGGTCATCGACAGCACACGGTCTTTTTATTTTGCACTGCAGCAACTATTTGGTTTGGGTGGACGTTGAACGTCGCCTGTCAGGAGCTGCCGTGTCGTTAACCAGAAATGTCGATCTCTTGAGACGTCTGCCAAAGCTGGACGGATTGCGCTTCGCCGAATTCGGCCGGAGTGCCGATACGTCCAGTCCGCTGCAAGAGGTGACGAGCTTCGGCGACAATCCCGGCAATCTGCGCATGTTCTCGTTCGTGCCGGCGCAGTTGCAGAAGCCGCGCGCGCTCGTCGTCGTGCTGCACGGCTGCGGCCAGACGGCGGCAAGCTACGACCTCGGTGCCGGCTGGTCGACGCTCGCCGAGCACTACGGCTTTGCACTGCTGATGCCCGAGCAGCAGCGCGCCAACAACGGCAACACCTGCTTCAACTGGTTCAGTCCGGAGGATACCGCGCGCGATAGCGGCGAGCCGCGTTCGGTTCGCGAGATGATCGCGCACATGACCGAAACGCATCGCCTCGATCCCCGGCGCATCTTCATCACGGGCCTGTCCGCCGGCGGCGGCATGACGTCGGTGATGCTCGCGACCTATCCGGAAGTCTTCGCGGCTGGTGCGGTCATCGCGGGACTTCCCTACGGCATCGCGACGAACCTGCGCGAGGCGCTGGACGGCATGTTTCATTCCCCGGCGCGGCCCGCGCGCGAGCTCGGCGATCTGGTCCGGCGGGCCTCCAATCATCGCGGTCCGTGGCCGAAGATGTCGGTTTGGCACGGCAGCGCCGACCGCACCGTCAATCCCGGCAATGCCAACGAGATCGTCAAGCAATGGCTCGACCTGCACGATCTGCCTGAATTGCCGATGGCGGAGACCAATGTCGACGGTTATCCGCGCCAGGCCTGGTGGAATAAGGACGGCGAGACCCTCGTCGAGTCCTACGCTATCACCGAGATGGCGCACGGCACGCCGCTCGGCATCGCCGACAACGATCACCGCTACGGTGTGGAAGGCGCGTTCCTGATCGAGGCCGGCATCTCCTCATCCTACCACATCGCAAAATTCTTCGGCCTGACCGGCTGGATTGCGGATGCCGCGAAGACGGCGGAGGCGAAGCCCGCCGCCCCGTCGAAGCCGCCGCTGACATCCGCGCCGCATCTGGCCCGCTCGATCCGCGCTGCGGTCGCCGAAGAGCTGGCCGAGCCGAAGCGCGAGGAGGTCCGCGGCTTGGATCTCGGCCAGATCATCACGCGTGCGCTCACGGCTGCGGGATTGATGAAATAACTCAGGCGGTCGCGCCGATCCATTCGATCGGCGTTACCGTCACCTCGCCGCCGGCGACCTTGCGCGTCATCTCCTGATAGGCCTTGAAGAAGTCGCGCGATTGCAGCGCTTTTTGCGCGGCATCATCCGTGACGCTGGCGAGATGAAAATAGCTGCCGTCGTCGCGATTTTTGAGGACACGATAGCCGATCCGTCCTTTCAACTCCGGATCGCCGTCGATCGCCTTGATGAAGCGGCCGACCTCCTGGTGCCAGGCCTCCGTCGTGCCGTTCTTGAATTCGTACCGGATCATGAAGTGCTTCATGTGACGCTCCCTGTTCGTCTTGTGCGTCATCATCTGCGCGCTGGTACCGATCCTGCAAGTATGGACAAAATTGATAGTATGGACTTTTTCGGCGCTGCTCCTATCGTCTTCTCGAAGATGGAGGAGACGACATGGCCAAGGAAAGTGCAAAGCCGAACCCGGCGCGGGCCTGTCCGGTCGCGGCCTTTCAGAAAATGATCAGCGGCAAGTACAAGCTGCGCATCGTCTGGGACCTCAAGGACGGCCCGCGCCGCTATGGCGAGATCAGGAGCGGATTGCTGCGCGGCACGGAAGGCAGCGCCGAGATCACGCCGCGCGTGCTCAGCCGCGAGTTGAAGGCGCTGACCGAAAGCGGCCTGATCGACCGCAAGGATTTTGGCGAGGTGCCGCCGAAGGTCGAGTATCGCCTGACACGCAAGGGAAAGAGTTTTGTGCCGGTGGTCGCCGCGATCCGCGATTGGGGCGACCGTAACCTCAGTGAGCTCGCAGCGCTAGCAGACGCCGCAGAATAGGCCCTTACATCTCGCCAGTGATGAACGGATTGGTCATCCGCTCCTGGCCGATGCTCGAGCCGGCGCCGTGGCCGCAGATGAAGCCGACATCGTCGCCCAGCGGCAGCAGCTTGGTCCTGATCGAGTCGATCAACGTCGCGTGACTGCCGCCGGGCAAATCGGTGCGTCCGACCGAGCCCGCGAACAGGACGTCGCCGACGTGGGCGAAGCGCATGTCCTTGTTGAAGAACACCACGCTGCCGGGCGAGTGACCGGGGCAATGATAGATGTCGAACGTGAGACCGCCGATCGCGACGGTGTCGCCCTCGTCGAGCCAGCGGTCCGGCTCGAAATTGCGTCCCCCTGTCATGCCGAAGCGGGCGCCGCTTTCGACCACGTTGTCGAGCAGGAATTTGTCCGCGACATGCGGGCCCTCGATCGGTACCTTCAGCGCATCGCGCAATTCGGCCGCGCCGCCGACATGGTCGATATGGCCGTGGGTTAGCCAGATCTTCTCCACGGTGACGCCGGTCTGCTTGATGGCGTCCAGGATCTTCGGCACGTCGCCGCCGGGATCGATCACCACGGCCTTCTTGGAAGGCTCGTCCCAGATGATGGTGCAATTCTGCTCGAACAGCGTCACGGGAACGATGATCGCGCCGGCCTTGGCTTGTGTCTCATGTTGCTCGCTCATGGGGCTCACAATGCCGATTTTTGCCATGCCGCCAAGCAAAAGATTCGTGCCCTGGCCGGGGAACAGGGGCAGCTGCCGTCACACGGCGGTCCCAATTCGCCTGCTGTTTTGAACCGGGGCGCTGCTCTCGCGTTCTCCTGCGCGAGACTCAAGATTTCAGGTGGTTTCCCGCATGGCTCAGGGTGGCAGCAATTGGTGGCGCGACGGCATCTTCTATCAGATCTACCCGCGCTCGTTTCAGGACTCCGACGGCGACGGTGTCGGCGATCTCGCTGGAATCCTCCGGCGGCTGCCTTACGTGAAATCGCTCGGCGTCGACGCGATCTGGCTGTCGCCGATCTTCCCCTCGCCGATGGCTGATTTCGGCTACGACATCTGCGACTATACCGGCATCGAGCCGCTGTTCGGCACGATGGAGGACTTTGATGCGGTGCTCGCGGCCGCGCATGACAACGGCCTCAAGCTGATCCTCGACCTCGTGCCGAACCACACCTCGGACCAGCATCCCTGGTTCGTCGAGAGCCGGTCCTCGCGCGATAATCCCAAACGCGACTGGTACATCTGGCGTGATCCGGCAGGCGGTGGCGGGATGCCGAACAATTGGCTGTCCGAGTTCGGCGGCAGTGCGTGGCAGTTCGACGGGACGACGGGACAATACTATTACCACGCCTTCCTCGCACAGCAGCCCGACCTCAACTGGCGCAATCCTGACGTCCGCGGGGCGATCTACGACGTGATGCGGTTCTGGCTCGAGAAGGGCGTCGACGGCTTTCGGGTCGACGTGATCTGGCACCTGATCAAGGACGCCGATTTCCGCGACAATCCGCAGAACCCGCATTATGTCGAGGGCCGGCCGCCGAACGAAAGGATCCTCACGCAATATTCCACCGACCAGCCGGAGGTGCACGACGTCATCGCAGAGATGCGGCGTGTCACCGATGCGCATGATGCGCGCGTGCTGATCGGTGAGATCTATCTGCCGCTGCACCGGCTGATGGCCTATTACGGCAACGACCTCACCGGCGCGCAGATGCCGTTCAATTTCGCGCTGCTCTCGACGTTCTGGAGCGCGCGCTCGATCGAGAAGATCGTCGGGGATTACGAGAAGGCGCTGCCGAAGGGCGCCTGGCCGAACTGGGTGCTCGGCAATCACGATCGCCCGCGCGTCGCAAGCCGCATCGGCGAGGTGCAGGCCCGCGTCGCCGCCATGCTGCTGCTGACGCTGCGCGGCACACCGACGCTCTATTACGGCGACGAGATCGGCATGCATCAGCTCGCGATCGCCCCCGAGGATGTGCGCGACCCCTTCGAGAAGAACGTGCCCGGTATCGGTGTCGGCCGCGACGGCTGCCGCACACCGATGCAGTGGGATTCATCCGGTTTCGCCGGCTTCTCCGACGTCAGGCCGTGGCTGCCGTTGCCGGAGGATCACATCCACGAAAACGTCGTCAATCTCGAAGCCGATTCGCGTTCGATCCTCGCGCTCTACAAGCGCCTGATCGCGTTACGGAAGGCATCTCCGCCGCTGATCGCTGGCGACTATCATCCGATCGCGGCGCAAGGCGATCTGCTGGTCTATCGCCGCGAAGCCGAGGGCAGGGCGGTCATAGTCGTGCTCAATCTCGGCCCTGAGCCGATTGCCGTGACTACCAGCGCGCTAAAGTTTGACAGTGAGATTCTGCTGTCGACGTTTCTGGATCGCGAGGGGGAGAAGCTGGAGGGCGTGCTGGATCTGCGGGGCAATGAGGGTGTGATCATCGCAGCGTCCTAACTGTGCGGCGCCATCTACCCCGGATGTTTAATCCCCCGCGCCGTTTCGTCGATATCGCTCCGCTTCAACAGATAATCCAATCCGCCGACGCGGTACCAGCGATATCCATACGGCTCCAGCACGATGCGGTGCTGGCCGCGTTTGTCGGCGTGGCTGTGGTCTTCCGCAAGCAGATTGATCAGGTGCTCGCCGGCATCATCAGGAAGCGCCACGGAAAATGCGATCTCGCGCGGCTTCTCGTCGAGATTGTGCACGAACAGCACGGAATTGTTGCGCCAGTCATAGCGCATGATGAACACGGCGGGATCGCGCGTCGCAATGATCGCGAAATCGCCCCAGCCGATCTCCGGCACCTCCTTGCGCATGCGGACGATGCGCTCGGTCCAGTTCAGCATCGAGTTGGGATCTCGTCGCTGTTTCGCGACGTTGACATGCGGGTAGCCGTAGGGGCCCTTGTCGATGACGGGGCATGCCGGCTTCTCGCTCTCGGTGAAGCCGCCCTGGGGCTCGGTCGACCATTGCATCGGCGTGCGCGCGCAATTGCGCTCCGGCAATGAAAGATCGTCGCCCATTGCAATCTCGTCGCCATAACGGATCACGGGCGTCCCCGGCAGCGTGCACATCAGGCTGTAGGCGAGCTCGAGCCGCCTGCGGTCGCCGCCCAGCATCGGCGCCATGCGACGGCGGATGCCGCGGTCGTAGAGCTGCATATCCTTGTCGGGGCCAAATTTCCTGAACACGATGTCGCGCTGCGCCTTGGTCAGCCGCCCCAAATCGAGCTCGTCGTGATTGCGCAGGAACAGGCCCCATTGCGCCGCGGCCGGCCGCGGCTTGGTCGCCTTGAGCGATTTCGCCAGCGGACGGGAGTCACCGGACGCCAGCGCATAGAACAGATGCTGGTTGACGTGGAAGTTGAACATCATGTGCATGCGGTCGCCATCGCGGCCGAAATATTCCATGTCGGTTTCGGGTAGTACGTTGGCCTCGGCGAGGATGATGGCATCGCCTTGCCGCCATTGCAGGAATTCGCGGAATGCGCGCAGCATGTCGTACTGCTCGATCGGCTTCCTCACCTTTGCGCCCTTGGTCGCGATCACGAAGGGCACCGCATCCATGCGGAAGCCTGAGACGCCGAGCTGGATCCAGAAGCCCATGATCTTGAGGATCTCGGCCTGCACGTGCGGGTTCGAGGTGTTGAGATCGGGCTGAAAATCGTAGAAGCGATGAAAGTAATACGCGCCGGCTTCCTTGTCGCGCGTCCATGTCGATTTCTGCACGCCGGGAAACACCATGCCCGTGTTGGCATTTGCGGGCTTCTTGTCGGACCACACATACCAGTCGCGATAGGGCGAATTCTTGTCGCGCCGGGCTTCCTTGAACCAGTGATGCTGGTCCGATGTGTGGTTGACCACGAGGTCGATGATGATGCGGATGCCGCGCTGCTTGCAGCCATGGGCGAATTCGACGAACTCGCCCAGCGTGCCGTAACGGGAATCGACGCTGTAATAGTCGGCGATGTCGTAGCCGTCGTCGCGGCCAGGCGAGGTCTGGAACGGCATCAGCCAGATCGTGGTGATGCCGAGCCCGTGCAGATAATCGAGCCGACGCAGCAGTCCCTTGAAATCGCCGATGCCGTCGCCGTTGGCATCCATATAGGTGCCGACGGACAAGCAATAGAACACGCCGTTCTTGTACCAGAGATCGTCGATCATGCGCCGCAGCCTCGATGTTCCGCCGAGGTGCGGCGGCTGCGTGATAAGTGCTAAGACGAGGTCAGGTTCCGCCTTTCGCCGGGAACGACATGGGAGGTGGAATCGGCTATCCTTCCTCCATGGACCACACCGCCCGCATTGCCCTCGTGCCGCCGCCGGACCGCCGTCAGTCCGAGACGGCGCTGGCGATTGCGCGCGGTACGGCGCGGTTGCTGCGCTCGCTCGGCTTCACCTGCATCAGCGAATTGCCGCTACCGTCGGGGCGGCGCGCCGATCTCGTCGCGCTGAACGAGCGCGGCGAGATCTGGATCGTCGAGATCAAATCGTCAGTGGAGGATCTGCGCGCCGATCAGAAATGGCACGAATACCGCGCCCATTGCGACCGGCTGTTCTTCGCCTTCACGCAGGATTTGCCTTGCGGGATATTTCCGCAAGACACCGGCCTGATCGTCGCGGATGCCTATGGCGCGCACATGCAGTGCGAGGCGCCCGAGCACAAGCTCGCTGCGGCCACGCGCAAGCAGATGACGGTGCGATTTGGCATGGCGGCGGCCTTGCGGATCAACCGGCTGGTCGATCCGCAGGGGCATGCGGATTTTTGGGAGTAGCGGGCTCTCGTGTCCCGGACGCGCTGCAACGCGTTGGCGTTGCTGCGCAGCGCCGGGACCCAGAAGACAGGCGGGGCTTCTAGCTCTCTAAAAAGAATGAGGCCCCGGCTCAACAGCGCATCACTTCGTGCTGCGCTGCGTCCGGGGCACGGTAGCCGTGAGTATTATCGCGGCGCGCGCTTCGCTAGAATCCGCTGCAACGTGCGCCGGTGCATGTTCAGCCGCCGTGCCGTTTCCGAGACGTTGCGGTTGCACATCTCATAGATGCGCTGGATGTGTTCCCAGCGCACGCGGTCGGCGGACATCGGGTTCGCCGGCAATTCGGATTTGTCCGAGCCGGTCGACAGCAGCGCGGCGACGACGTCGTCGGCATCCGCGGGCTTGGAGAGATAATCGATCGCGCCCATCTTCACCGCGGTCACGGCGGTGGCGATGTTGCCATAGCCGGTCAGCACGATTGCACGGGCGTCGGGGCGCTTCTTCTTGAGCGCCGAAACCACGTCAAGACCGTTGCCGTCGCCGAGCCGCAGATCCACCACGGCGAATGCGGGAGCCGCCTTGCCGATCTGCGCCAGACCGTCCGAGACGGTGTCGCATGACGTCACCGCAAACCCACGCGTTTCCATCGCGCGCGACAGCCGCTCCAAAAACGGCTTGTCGTCCTCCACGATGAGAAGCGAGCGGTCGGTCTGTTCGTTCAATTCGGCGATGGCGTTCAAGGTTTTGTCCTCTCTCCAGCGCGTCTACATATGGCGTCGCAATCGGGCGGTGCCAAGGCCGCCAATAGTCGATCGGCCGTGCTGTGCGACGCAAGGTCGCGGGCTATCCTATTGTTTCTTCGAAGGTCTCGATAGCCTCAAAACGCTCTCGCGGCCACGTGATCTGGACCACTGCGCCATGGTCCGGAAAGGTTCGGTTGGTAAACGAGACCTTGGCGCCGGTGCGTTCGAGCAAGGTGCGTGCGATGAACACGCCCAATCCCAGCCCGCCGCCTTCATCCCGGGTGCGTCGCCGCGACAAATAAGGCTCGCCGATCCGTTTCAGGATGTCGGGCGGAATACCGGGGCCGTCGTCGGAGATCACGATCTCGATCATGTCGTTGTTCCACCACGCGTTGACCTCGACCGTGGTGCGGGCGAAATCGACCGCGTTCTCGACGATGTTGCCGACGCCGTAGAGGATCGCCGGATTGCGCGAACCGACCGGCTCGGCCACGATGGCGACCGCGATACGCACCTTGATATCGACGCCGAAATCGCGGTGCGGCGCCACCACCTCCTCGATCAGCTCCGACAGCTTCATGCGGTCGAACGGCGCGCCTTCGGCGGAGAGCTGGGTGATCTTGCTCAATATGTCGCGGCAACGCTGCGTCTGCTCGCGCAGTGTCTTCAGGTCGGCGGCAAAACTCGCATCCTTCACCGTCTTTTCCAGCTCGCGCGAGATCAGGAAGATCGTCGCGAGCGGCGTGCCGAGTTCGTGCGCTGCGGCCGCCGCCAGGCCGTCGAGCTGGGTCAGATGCTGCTCGCGCGTCAACACCAGCTCGGTCGCCGCCAGCGCATCCGCAAGTTTCCGAGCCTCTTCGGTGACCTGGAACGAGTAGAGGCTGGTGACGCCGATCGCGAGCACGATCGAGAGCCAGACGCCGACGAGATAGATCGGCGGCAGCACCAGCGGATCATCGGAATCCCAGGGCAGCGGCAGATGGAAGAAGACCAGGACCGAGGCGCAGGCGACAGCCAGTACGCCGAGGCCGAAGGTGAAGCGGGCCGGCAGCGCGGTGGCCGAGATCAGCACGGGCGCGAGGAACAGGAACGAGAACGGGTTCTGGAGTCCGCCGGTGAAGAATAACAGACCCGCCAGCTCCACGATGTTGAGCGCGAGCAGTCCGGCCGCCTGCATCGGCTCCAGCCGCTGCAGCGGATTGGACACGGTCTGGAGCGCCAGATTGAGCGCCGCCGACAGGGCGATGATACTGACGCAGGGGACGATCTCGACGTCGAATTCCAGCCCTTGCGCCACGATGAAAATCGCAGCGAGCTGGCCGAGCACCGCGAGCCAGCGCAGCCGCAGGATCGTGTCCAGGCGGATATGCCGCTGCGAGGGGCGGAAGTCGGAAGCGGCAATTTCAGTCATGTCGGCCAATTTTGCGGTGCCTTCTCGATCACAAACGCAGAGCTCGCGGAACCACCCGGGATTACAAGCCTTGCGCTCTCCGCAGCAATAGCAGAAGAACGCCCAGCATGACCGAGAATGACAAGGCTTCAAGTCGGCCGACTGTCGCGGATCGCAGCTCATCCGCGGCCATCGCGGTCGATCACCTCGTCAAGGTCTACAAGCAGACCCGTGCCGTCGACGATATCTCGTTTTCGCTTCCGCGCGGCAGCATCACCGGCCTTTTGGGCGGCAACGGTGCTGGCAAGACCACGACCATTGCGACGATCATGGGTCTCGTGCTGCCGACCTCCGGCCGTGTGCAGGTGCTCGGGCATCGGATGCCGGAGGAGAGCGCTTCCGTGCTGGGGCGGATGAATTTCGAGAGCCCCTATGTCGACATGCCGATGCGGCTCACGGTGCGTCAGAACCTCACCGTGTTCGGCAGGCTCTATGCGGTGGAGAACCTGGCCGGTCGCATCACTGAGCTCGCCGACGATCTCGATCTCACCGATTTCATCGACCGCGCCAACGGCAAGCTCTCCGCCGGGCAAAAGACCCGCGTCGCGCTCGCCAAGGCGCTGATCAACCATCCCGAGCTGCTGTTGCTGGACGAGCCAACCGCCTCGCTCGATCCTGACACGGCCGATTGGGTCCGGGGTCATCTGGAGCGCTATCGCAAGGCGAACAACGCCACCATCCTCCTGGCCTCACACAACATGCTCGAGGTCGAGCGGCTCTGCGACCGTGTCATCATCATGAAGCGCGGCCGTATCGAGGACGATGATACGCCCGAAGCCATCATGGCCCGCTACAACCGCACCACGCTGGAAGAGGTGTTTCTGGACGTCGCGCGTGGCCGGGTGAACGGCGCGAAGGAGGCGGCGCGATGAGCGAGATTTCCCTCCATCGCGGCATCTCCATGCACCGCATCGGCGCGATGATCCTGCGCTATTGGTATCTCTTGATGTCGTCCTGGCCGCGGCTGCTCGAGCTGCTCTACTGGCCGGCGCTACAAGTGATCACCTGGGGCTTTCTTCAGCTCTACATCGCCCAGAATGCCAATTTCTTCGCGCGTGCCGGCGGCACGCTGATCGGCGCCGTCATCCTCTGGGACATCCTGTTTCGCGGGCAGCTCGGCTTTTCCATCTCGTTCCTGGAAGAGATGTGGGCCCGCAACCTCGGCAATCTCATGATGAGCCCGCTGAAGCCGATCGAGTTTCTGCTGTCGCTGATGATCATGAGCCTGATCCGGCTCGCGATCGGCGTCATCCCGATGACGCTGCTCGCGCTGTTCCTGTTTCACTTCAACGTTTATGCGCTCGGCGTGCCGCTGATCGCGTTCTTCTGCAACCTGATCTTCACGAGCTGGTCGGTTGGCATCTTCGTCTCCGGCCTGGTGCTGCGAAACGGCCTTGGCGCCGAGAGCATCGTCTGGACCTTGATGTTCGCGATCATGCCGCTCGCCTGCGTCTACTATCCCGTCAGCGTGCTGCCGGTCTGGCTGCAATATGTCGCCTGGGCGTTGCCGCCGACCTACGTGTTCGAAGGAATGCGCGCGCTGCTGATCGAAAACACCTTCAGGACCGATCTGATGTTGAGTGCGTTAGCCATCAACGTAGTGCTGCTGGTTGCATCTTTTGGGGCATTCCTTGCCCTTTTGCGCAGCGCCCGAAAGCAGGGTTCGCTGCTGTCGGGCGGCGAGTGACGTCACTTTATCGGTGGATTCAGCATGGTTTGGGCGCGTCGGCCACGTAGATGTACGGAACCATGCATTGACGCAATATTACGCATTCGGCAGTATGCTGCGATGCGAAGAGGAATATAGCGATGCCTATTGGTGAGTTTGGCGGCGCGCCGCCCTTGGCGGCCGAAGGCAGTCCGGTCCTGACGACGCCGATGTACTGGATGTACGAGATGGCGCAGGCCTCTCTCAATCCGGCGCGTGCGGTCACCGACGCGACCAAGCTGCTGTTTCAGAATCCCCTCAATCCATGGGCGCGCACCGAGGTCGGCAAGTCGGTTGCCGCGGCCTGCGAATTGTTCGAACGCACCACGCGCCGCTACGGCAAGCCGGAATGGGGTCTCGACGACACCGAGGTCAACGGCATCCGTGTCCCCGTCGAGGTCCGCCCGGTCTGGGAAAAGCCGTTCTGCCGCCTGCTCTACTTCGATCGCAAGTTCGCGCGTCCCTTGCGCAGCCCGCAGCCGCGCGTGCTGATCGTAGCGCCGATGTCCGGCCACTATGCGACGCTCTTGCGCGGCACGGTCGAGGCGTTCCTGCCGGCGCATGAGGTCTACATCACCGACTGGGCCGACGCCCGCATGGTGCCGCTCAGCGACGGCCGCTTCGATCTTGACGACTACATCGATTACGTCATCGAGATGCTGCATGTCCTCGGCGGCAACACGCATGTGCTGGCCGTGTGCCAGCCTTCCGTTCCCGTCGTCGCCGCAGTCTCGATCATGGAAGCACGGCGCGATCCTTTCGTGCCGACGTCCATGACGCTGATGGGCGGCCCGATCGACACCCGCCGCAATCCGACCGGCGTGAACAATCTCGCCCAGGAGCGCGGCATCGACTGGTTCCGCAACACCGTCATCACCAAGGTGCCGTTCCCCCATCCGGGCATGATGCGCGACGTCTATCCGGGCTTCCTGCAGCTCAACGGCTTCATCAGCATGAACCTCGACCGGCACATGGACGCCCACAAGCGCTTGTTCGCCAATCTGGTGAAGGGCGACGGCGACCTCGTCGACAAGCATCGCGATTTCTACGACGAATATCTCGCGGTGATGGACCTCTCCGCCGAGTATTACCTGCAGACCGTCGATACCGTGTTCGTGAAGCACTCGCTGCCGAAAGGCGAGATGACCCATCGTGGAACACGCGTCGATCCCTCCAAGGTCACGCGCGTCGCGTTGATGACGGTCGAAGGTGAGAACGACGACATCTCCGGGATCGGTCAGACCGAAGCAACGCACACATTGTGCAGCTCGATCCCCGATGATCGCCGCGTTCATTACGTCCAGAAGGGCGTCGGACATTACGGCGTGTTCAACGGCTCGCGCTTCAAGTCGGAAATCGTGCCGCGCATCCATGACTTCATGGTGTCGGCGGCGAATCCGAGCTCGTTGCAGGCTCTCGCGGCCGAATAAACGCGTTTTTCGGCTTTCCCGTCGAAAATTCAGGCCCTGTCGGAGGTTCCGACGGGGGCAGGCAACCTCCAGATTCGCGGTATTCAGGTAGCTTTCTAGGAGTGAGTCCAACCTCACCCCTTGGGGGTGCCGCATGCGTCCAGCGGGGGCGAAAAAAGCCGGTTCCAACCCCAGTCTGTAGGGTCTCCCGGACGCCAGACCGCTGTATATTGGGCAAATGATTTGTTTTTGCGCCGAGCGCTTTCCCTGGCGGCGGTTATGGCAGAATCCGGGCGCCCTCCTGCCCCCCGGACTGACAGACATGGCCACTCGCGCACTCCTCTATCGGCGGCCCCACGAACCGAAGACCCTCCTGATCACCCATGGGTCGCAATTTTTTGCGATTCGGCTGCGACGGCACCGCCGCGCGCGCCGTTACACGCTCAGAATTCATCCGAGCGATCGCGAAGCCATCCTCACCATGCCGCCGCGTGGCACGCTCGCCGAAGCAAAAGACTTTGCGCAGCGGCACGGCGCGTGGATCGCGGCACGTCTCGGCCGTTTGCCGAAGGCCGCGCCGTTCCAGCCTGGCACAGTGATACCGCTTCGGGGCGTGCCCCACCGCATCGTTCATCGCGCCGGCACGCGCGGTACGGTGTGGGCAGAAGTGCGCGATAGCGGTGAACGCATTCTCTGCGTCGCCGGTGGCGCCGAGCATGCCGATCGCCGCGTCAGCGACTTCCTCAAGCGGGAGGCGCGCCGCGATCTTCAGCGCTCGTCGGAAGCCTATGCCGTCGAGCTCGGCGTCAAGGTGAAGCGGCTCTCGATCCGCGATCAATCGAGTCGCTGGGGTTCCTGCACCTCGGCCGGCTCGCTGTCGTTCTCCTGGCGCCTGATCCTGGCGCCGCCCTACGTGCTCGACTATCTCGCCGCCCACGAGGTCGCCCATCTCGTCGAGATGAACCACTCGGCGCGATTCTGGCGCGTCTGCGGAAAGGCTTGCCCGTCGATGGAGCGCGCCAAGAAGTGGCTCGATACGTACGGCAATGATCTGCATCGGTATGGGGTCGAGGATTGAGGGCACGCTGTGGCTTGACCGGGCGACCCATTACTCCGAGAAAGTTGTTATCGAATAGAGAAGCCGTGGCGCACTGGATTCCCCGCCTTCGCGGGGAATGACAGTTGAGAATGCGATGATCTCAGCGCGTTTTAAGCGACTCTCGCCCCACGCAGCGACGGCGCGCGCCGCGCGCTCGATTTTCCCCGCCGCATCAAAGCCTTCGCATCATCCACCGCCCATCGCGCCGGACATGGCCGGCTACTGTGCATGGGGTTGTTTTCGCAGTTTTTGTTTTGAGGTCACAAGGACCTCAGGCCGAGGCTACCGATTGCCGCCGAACAATCGGTCCATCAGCCAGCCGTCGAGCCCTGCGGCTGCTTCCGGCCGCGCATTGGCGCGTGTGGGGGGCGGGCGATAGCTGCCGTTGCTGGCCTGTGCCGGTGCGGGCGCTGCCGCTGTTGGCGGCGACACCTGCGACGTCGCCTGCGCGAGGTTCGACAAGCCCCAGGTCGCTTGCGAATTCGGCAAGGCTGCCACCGGCACGCCCTCATGCGCCGTCTTCATGAAGCGCGACCAGACTTCCACCGGCAGGCCGCCGCCGGTCGCCTTCTTGGTCGGCGAGTTGTCGTCATTGCCCAGCCATACGCCGGTGACGAGGTTGGCGGTGTAGCCGATGAACCAGGCGTCGCGGTAATCCTGGCTGGTGCCGGTCTTGCCTGCTGCCGGCCAGCCCGGGATTTCTGCTTTCTTGGCGGTGCCGCTGATCAGCGTTTCCCGCATCATCGAGTTCATCATGCCGACATAGCGGGGGTCGATGACCTGACTACGCTCGTCCGTCTGGCGCATGTAGAGCAGCTTGCCACCGAGCGTCCTGATCCGCGTGACGACATGCGGCGTCACCGCCAGGCCGCCATTGGCGAATGGCGCATAGGCGCCGACCAGCTCGACCACCGAGACCTCGGAGGTGCCGAGTGCGATCGAGGCGTTGGGCTCAAGTTTCGAGGAGATGCCGAGCCGGTGCGCGGTGCGCACCACGTTCTTCGGCCCGACCTCGAGGCCGAGGCGGATGGCGACCGTGTTGAGTGACATCGCGAGCGCCTGCGTCAGCGTCACCGCGCCGAAATATTCATGCGTGTAGTTCTCAGGTCTCCAGCCCTTGACCTCGATCGGTGCGTCCTGGCGGACCGTGTCGGGCGTCAGCCCCTGCTCGAGCGCGGTGAGGTACACGAACGGCTTGAACGAGGAGCCCGGCTGCCGCTTGGCGGTGACCGCGCGGTTGTACTGGCTCTCGGAATAGTTCCGCCCGCCAACCATGGCGCGCACGGCGCCGTCAGGCGTCATCGCCACCAGCGCGCCCTGGCTGACATTGAACTTCACGCTCTTGGCCGCGAGCTCGTCGATGATGGCGGCTTCGGCCACGCTCTGAAGCTTTGGGTCGATCGTGGTCTCGACCTTGATGCTCTCGTCGATCTGGCCGACCAGATCGTCCAGCACCTCGCCGATCCAGTCGGCGACGTAATTGACCGTGCCGGCGCCGACCGGCTTCACATTGTAGGAGGGATGGCCGATCGAAGCCTGCGCCTGCGCATCGGTGATGAATTTGGCATCCGCCATCGCCGTGAGCACGATTTTCGCGCGCGCTTCCGCGCCCTCGGGGTTGCGGTTCGGCGCGAGCCGCGATGGCGATTTGACGAGGCCTGCCAGCATCGCGGCTTCCGCGACGGTGACGTTCTTGGCCGACTTGCCGAAATATCGCTGCGCGGCGGCCTCGACGCCATAGGCGCCGGAGCCGAAATAGACGCGGTTGAGATAGAGCTCCAAGATCTCGTTCTTGGAATGCTTGCGCTCCAGCCAGATCGCGAGCTCCGCTTCCTGCAGTTTGCGCTGCATGGTGCGCTCCTGGGTCAGGAACAGGTTTTTCGCCAGTTGCTGCGTCAGCGTCGAGCCGCCCTGCGACACGCCGCGATGCATGACGTTGGTGACGAGCGCGCGCAGGATGCCTACGGGATCAATGCCGAAATGCGAGTAGAAGCGGCGGTCCTCGATGGCGATGAACGCCTTGGGCAGATATTGCGGCAGATCCTTCAGCGAGACGTTGGCACCGGCCATCTCGCCGCGCTGCGCCAGCATGCTGCCGTCGATGCCGACGATCTGGATCGTCGGCGGCCGCTTGGGGATTTCCAGCGACTGGATCGGCGGCAGATGGGCGCCGACATAGATCACGACGCCGACCACGGCGATCGCGCCCCACAGGCCCAGCACCGCGCCCCAATAGACCAGGCGGCCGAGACCAGCGCCGATGCGCGACTTCGATCGCCGCTTGGCACTGCCGCGGCCGGCCGGGGCCTTCCGCTCGCGCGGCGACTCGTCGCCGGTATCGTCGCTCTTGCGCTTGGCGGATGATTTCGTTGATCTCTTCGACTTGTCATCGCCGCCGGGGACGCGGTCCGCTGCGGTCAGGCGCAGGTCGGCGAGCGCCGCGGGCAAGCCGAACAACGGCTCCTTCCGCCCACCCTTTTTCTTTCCCAACCCCATACGCAAAACGCCCGGTCAGCCCGCCCCGCCGCACGCTAGCGGCCGCTGTTTAAGGCCCGGTTACCCGGACGTTAACGCGTGATTAGGAGGTGCGGCATTCGCTGGCCGCAGTTCCGCTGGTTGGGCGGCAGAGCTAGGATCGTCGGCTTGAAACAAGAGGGAGCTCAGATGGGCCACATCGATCCAACCAAGGAGATTTTCGCGCAATTCCGGGACAATGACCGCCCCGGCCCGATCCACATGCTGAACCTGGTGCGCTTGCGCAAAGAGGCGGCCTATCCGGATGCCCGCAAAGCGAGCGGCGCGGAAGCCTATGCGGCCTATGGCCGCGAAAGCGGCCCGGTGTTCGAGCGCCTCGGTGGCCGCATTATCTGGCAGGGCAAATTCGAACTGATGCTGATCGGCCCCGAGGCCGAGCGCTGGGACCATTGCTTCATCGCGGAGTATCCGAGCGTCTCAGCCTTCGTCGAGATGATCCGCGATCCCGTCTATCGCGAAGCGGTGAAGCACAGGCAGGCCGCGGTGGAGGATTCACGGCTCATTCGGCACGCGGTGCTTCCGGTGGGAAAGAATTTTGGCGAGATACCGACCTGAGTGGCGTGGGCGGACTTCCTTCCCCAGCGTCGTGGCCGGGCTTGGCCCGGCCATCCACGCCTTACCTGCTTGCTCCAAGAAGGTGGATGGCCGGGAGGTTGAAGCAATTCCAGCCGAGAACTAACCCGCCGGACCCGCATCCTCCAGGATCGGTCCGAACAGTTCCCAGCGCTCGCCGTTGAACTTCATCATCTGAAGCTGCTTGTTGACGCGGTAGTCGGTGGCCGAGGTGTTGGCCTTGATGCCCGGCAGCGCGATGTCGCTGGTGACGTCCTTCAGTGAAGCGGCTTGCTTCATGACGTTCTCGCGCGTCAGATCGTCACCGCACTGCTTCAGCACATGGACCAGCAGCTGAGCGGTGCCGTAGCCGTAGGTATTGAAGTTCGAGTCCTTGTCGCCGTCCGGATAGTACTTGGCCATGAAGTCGAAATACTTCTTCATGCCGGAATCGTCCTTCCATTTCGGGTCGAGCGGTTCCTTGCCGTAGTTGACGCTGATCAGGCCCTTGGCGGCATCGAGGCCGGCCGGCTTCAGCACCGCGCCGACCGAAGTGGCGTTGATGTCAACGATCTGCACCGGATGCCAGCCCATCTCGGCGATCTTCTTGATCGCCTGCGCCGCCTGCTTGGGCGTGGTGGCGCTGAAGAACAGGTCGGCGCCGGCGTCCTTGATCTTGAGGACCTGCGAGTCGACCGTGGGATCGGAAACTTCGTAGGACGCTTCGGTCACAATCATCTTGGCGGCCTTGTCGCCAAGGCCGGCCTTGATGCCGTTCAGATAGTCCTTGCCGAGGTCGTCGTTCTGATAGAGCACGCCGATCTTGGCGTTCGGATATTCCTTCAGGATGTACTGTCCGTAAATGCGGCCTTCGACGAAGTAGTTTGGATTGTAGCCCATCGTCCAGGGAAAGTTCTTCGGATCGGTGAACCTCGAGGCGCCGGTCGCCGCGAACAGTTGCGGCACCTTCTTGGAATTGAGATATTTCTGCACGGCTGCGTTCACGGGCGTGCCGATGATCTGGAAGGTCAGGAGCACCTCGTCGCTTTCGACGAGCTTGCGAATCTGCTCCACGGCTTTCGGCGGCGAATAGGCGTCGTCATACTGGATCAGATTGATCTTGCGGCCGTTGATGCCGCCCTGGTCGTTGATCATCTTGAAATAGGCAGCCTGGGTCTTGCCGATCGACGAATAGGCCGACGCCGGTCCCGAAAACGGCATCGTCTGGCCCACCTTGATCTCGGTGTCACTGGCGCCCGGATCATATTTTTTCTGGGCATTGGCCCCAGAGACCGACAGCGCCAAAGTCAGCGCCGTTGCTGTGGCCAGATGCAGAATTCCGTTCCTCATTCGCAATTTCCTCGGTTTGTTATTGCAGGTGATCGATCCTGCTGGATGTCACCGCTGAGGGCGAGTGTGGATGAGGCGTTGCTGCAACGCAAGGTGGGCCGCGCCAGCAGTTCGTAGGGGCGCTAAAGTATGCGCACCAATTTATCTGCGCACTCCGCAGCGCTCCCTCCCCTTGCGGGGCGCCGCAAGGGGGGAGGGAGCGAGAGAGCGTGTGCTGTCGCCTAAGCGACGAGTCGATCTAACCCGCCGTGCCGTTGTCCTCGATGATCGGTCCGAACAGCTCCCAGCGTTCGCCGTTGAACTTCATCATCTGCATCTGCTTGTTGACGCGGTAGTCGTTCGGCCCGGTGTTGATCTTGATGCCGGGCAGCGCGAAGCTGGGCGTGAAGTCCTTGATGTTGGCGACCTGCCTCATGACGTTCTCGCGTGACAGGTCGTCGCCGCACTGCTTCAGCACTTGCGTCAGCAGTTCGGCCACCGAATAGGCGTAGGTGTTGACGGTGTTGAGCTTGTCGCCTTCAGGGAAATACTTGTCCATGAAGGCGAAGAATGCCTTCACGCCCGGATCGTCCTTCCACTGCGGATCGCTGGGCTCCTTGCCGTATTGGGTCGAGATGATGCCCTTCGAGATGTCGAGGCCGGCCGGCTTCAACGTCGCCGAGATCGGGCTCGCGTTGATGTCGAGAATATGCACCGGCGTCCAGCCAAGCTCGGCGACCTTCTTGATGGCCTGCGCCGCGAACTTCGGTGTCGAGGCATCGTACAAGAGGTCGGCGCCCAGCGATTTCAGCTTGACCACTTGGGAGTCCACGGTCGGGTCGGTTACCTCGTAGGACACCTCGCCGATGATCATGCCGGCGGCCTTGTCGCCGAGCCCGCTCTTCAGGCCCGCAAGATAGTCGCGGCCCATGTCGTCGTTCTGGTAGAGCACGCCGATCTTGGCATTCGGATGCTCCTTGAGAATGTACTTTGCGTAGATGCGTCCCTCGGACACGTAGTTGGGATTGTAGGCGATGGTCCAGGGATAGTTCTGGGGATCGTTGAAGCGCGCGGCGCCGGTGGAGGCCAGCAGCTGCGGGATCTTCTTGCCGTTGAGATATTTTTGCACGGCGGCGTTCGCCGCGGTGCCGATGATCTGGAAGGTAAAGAGCACCTCGTCGCCTTCGACGAGCTTGCGCACCTGCTCGACGGTCTTCGGCGGCGAATAGGCGTCGTCATACTGGATCAGATTAATCTTGCGGCCGTTGATGCCGCCCTGATCGTTGATCATCTTGAAATAGGCGGCCTGGGTCTTGCCGATATTGGCGTAGACGGAATAGGCGCCGGAGAACGGCACGGTCTGGCCGATCTTGATTTCGGTATCGGTCGCGCCCGTGTCGTATTTCTTCTGGGCGTGGGCCTGACTTACGAAGGCCTGGCTGACGGAGAACGCGAAGGCGAGCGCGGCCGTGGTCGTTATGAGGGCTCTGCGATTGGTCATATCGGGTCGTTCCTCCTGACGGAATTTTCGGCCGATGGTCTTTTTCCGTTGATTGCAACGGTCGCCATCGCTGCCGAAGATTGTGGAGGAACGTTCGCCGCCGCGCAAGGATCGCGGCGCTGTGCCGAAGCGTCTCAGGCCAGCGGGCTTTAGGCGAGGAACAGCGCCACCAGCGCGATCGCGGCCGGCAGCGCCTGCACCATGAGGATGCGCGTGCTGACGGTCGCCGCGCCATAAGCGCCGGCCAGGATCACGCAGAGCAGGAAGAACGCCTTGATCTGGAACGCGAAAGCCGAATTGCCGTGCACCAGACCCCAGACCAGGCCGGCGGCCAGGAAACCGTTATAGAGCCCCTGGTTCGCAGCCAGCACCTTTGTGATCGCTGCCTTCTCCGGCGTGTTGCGGAAGACCTTCAAGCCTTGCGGCTTGTCCCAGAGAAACATCTCCAAAATCAGGAAGTAAGCGTGCAGTGCGGCAACCAGCGCCACCAGAATATTCGCGATCAGGATCAAGTTGAGCTCCCCCAAGCGTCAGCTTTCGGGTGGACGTTAGCACGGCCGGCGTGGCAAGTGCGATGGCGTGTTTCGATGCAATGGTGCCGCAAATGCCCGCGCGACCGACCACACTGTCTGTAAGCTTCGGCCTCGATCGTCTGGCGACGCCGATCGGGATCGCCCTGCTGGTCACCGACGCCGCGGGCGCCTTGCGCGCGCTCGACTGGGAAGACTACGAGCACCGCATGCGCGACCTGTTGCGCCTGCATTACGGTGCGGTGGAGCTGAGTGACCAGCCTGCGCCGCCGGAGATGCGGACTGCACTGACGGGCTATTTCGAAGGCGATTTCGGCCAGCTCTCAGGCATCGCATGGCGCGTCGCCGGCACGCCGTTCCAGCAGAAGGTCTGGAACGCGCTTGCGAACATTCCTGCCGGCACCACGATGAGTTACGGCGCGCTCGCCGCCGGGATCGACATGCCCAAAGCCATTCGCGCCGTCGGCCATGCCAACGGCTCCAACCCGATCAGCGTTGTGCTGCCGTGTCATCGCCTGATCGGCGCAAATGGTTCGCTGGTGAAGTATGGCGGCGGCCTCGAGCGCAAGCGCTGGCTGCTGCGGCACGAGGGGGTGGAGGTCTGAGAGTGCAACCAAATCCATCAGATTTTCGACGTCATCACTTTCTGCGCGATTTTCCAGGTGCCGTTCACCTTTAAGCATGACAACAGGTCCGTGAAGGAACGCGGCGGAATCTGAAATTTCACCTTCAAGAGCGCGAGCTCCCTTTCAACATCGATTGACAGGATCTGATCATCTCGCTCGAAGCCCTGTTGCTTCGGAGCTTTCATGTTGCGAACCGCTGCCAGCCAGGTCGCAATCGGTGTCACGCCCACGTTGCCGTCCTCGGCGACCTTCGTCACTGAACTCGAGGGGTGAAATATGGATGCAAATTTCTCGGCATCCATTTCATAGGCAGCATCGAAATAGGTCTGCGCAAGGGAGCGCAGGGCGGGAACGTCCATATCCATTTGTCATCCTCAAGGCTTTTACACCGAACTCATTCGTGCGGCTCGGCCAACTGCGCCGAGCGTCAACCAACCCTCATGTGCGGAAAAGTACTGCAGTTCGTCTTCTTGCTCGCTCAAGCTACGGCAGGGTAGCTTATGAGACTAGATGCCTTGTACGGCATGGGCTTGTGAGCGATATTCATAAGTGATGACCAACGAAATGAACGAACTCGCTGCGTTTGCAATCGTGGCCGGTGAACGAAGCTTCACACGCGCTGCGATAAAGCTAGGTGTGTCTCAGTCTGCCTTGAGCCACACAATAAGGAGGCTTGAGCAGCGGCTTGAGCTGCAGCTGCTCGCTCGAACAACCAAGAGCGTTGCACCAACCGCTGCGGGGGCGGCTCTTCTGGAAGGCTTGTCTCCGGCACTTGAGCAAATTCGTCATGCCCTCGACAAAGCCCGAAGCGTTCGGCGCCGACCCGAAGGTCGCCTTCGAATCGTAATGTCACGATCAGCTGCCGTGATGGTATTGTTACCGCGGCTCAGAGCTTTCGCTGAGGCCTACCCTGACATCGTTCTGGACGTTGTCACCGTCACTGGCCCCGTGGACCTTGTTGCAGGCGAGTTCGATGCCGGTATTCAGCTTGGCGAGTACATTCAAAAGGACATGATCGCGGTTCGTGTCACGCCCGAACTGCGATTGGCGGTAGTCGGGTCGCCACGCTATTTCGCTTCACGACACATCCCCAAAAAGCCAAAGGATCTCAACGATCATCGGTGCATTACCCTGCGTCTTGCGGGCGGTCCGTATCGATGGGAGTTTGAGCAGGGACGAAAGTCGGTCACGATCAACGTCAGCGGCCCGCTCATCATTGACGATACTCATCTGGTGATTCAGGCGGCGCTCGCTGGAGTTGGTGTCGGGCTCGCCTATGAAGATCAGGTCGCCGAGTATGTTGCGAAGCGCCGCCTTGTTCGCGTGCTGGAGGATTGGACGCCGCCAATTCCCGGCTTCTTCATGTATTACCCCAGTCGTCAGCATCAACCAGTCGCGCTGTCTGCACTGGTGAACGCGCTACGACTCTCTGAACAAAAGGCGGCGCGATGATGGAAAGGCTCAGAGTCCGTTTGGGAAAGTCAAGCCGCGGGCTGAGCCGCCTTGTCGCCGGCCATCACGTGGATCAGCGCGCTCTTGATCGCGGCCTGGCGTGTCGGCGCGCTGATCTGTGCGCCCAGGAGGTCGGTGACGTAGAACACGTCGCGGGCACGCTCGCCGAAGGTCGCGACATGGGCAGACGCAATGTTGAGATTGAGCTTCGAGATCGCGGTGGTCAGCTCATAGAGCAGGCCGGGACGGTCGAGGCCTGACATCTCGATCACCGTGTAGCGGTCGGACCATTGGTTGTTGATGGTCACTTCCGGCTCGACCACGAATGGGCGCGCCTTGCTGCGCACGGTGCGCCGCGCCACCACTTCCGGCAGGCGCAGCTTGCCTTCCAGCACGTCCTCGATCATCTCGCCGATGCGGGTCGCGCGGCGCCCCTCGTCCTCGTCGCGGTCGTATTCCCGCGAGATCGAGATGGTATCGAGCGCGCGGCCGTCGGTCGTGGTGTAGATCTGGGCATCGACGATGTTGGCGCCGGCCGAGGCGCACGCGCCGGCGATGATCGAGAGCAGCCAGGGATGGTCGGCGGCGAAGATCGTCAGCTCTGTGACGCCGCGCACCTCGTCAAAGCCGACATTGATCGCGAGCTTGTGGCCGGCCTGCTCGCTAGAGCGGACGAAGCGGGCGTGGCGGATTTTTCGCGGCAGCTCGACCTTGAGCCAATAGGCTGGATAGTGCCGGCCGATATAGGCATCGAGCTCCTCCGCCGGCCACTCGGCAAAGGCCATGCGGAATTCGGCGTAGGCGGCCGAGAGGCGTTTTCCCCGGTCGACTTCCGAGAAGCCGCCGGTCAGCACCGGCTCGGTCTCGTAGTATAGCGAGCGCAGCAGCTGCGCCTTCCAGCCGTTCCACACGCCCGGACCGACGCCGCGGATATCGGCGGTGGTCAGGATCGTCAGCAGCTTCATCTGCTCGACCGACTGCACCACGGCGGCGAAATTCTCGATGGTCTTGCGGTCGGAGAGGTCGCGCGACTGCGCGACCGTCGACATCGTCAGATGCTCCTCGATCAGCCAGGCCACCAGCTCGGTGTCGGCCGCGCTGAAGCCGAGCCGCGGGCACAGCCGTCGCGCCACCTTGGCGCCGGCGATCGAGTGATCCTCGGGCCGGCCCTTGGCGATGTCGTGCAGCAGCGTCACGATATAGATCACGGCCCGGTGCTCAGGCCGGATCTTGCGCATCAGGTCGCTTGCAAGCGTGAATTCGTCGAGGCCGCCGCGCTCGATGTCCTGGAGGAAGCCGACGCAGCGGATCAGATGTTCATCGACGGTGTAGTGATGATACATGTTGAACTGCATCATCGAGACGATCTTACCGAAGGCGCGGATGAAATGGCCGAGCACGCCGGTCTCGTTCATCCGCCGCAGCACGATCTCCGCGTTGTCGGACGTCAGGATCTCCATGAACAGCCGGTTGGCTTCGGGATTCTCGCGCATCTGCGCGTTGATCAGGCCGAGCGAGCGCGTCACGTCGCGCATCGCGTCCGGATGGAAGGCGAGGTTGTTCTTCTGCGCCAGGCGGAAGATGCGGATCAAATTGACCGGATCGTGCTTGAACACGTCGGGCGCGGCAACGTTGATGCGGTTGTTGTCGACGATGAAGTCGTCGCTGTCAGGCACGCGCCGCTTCACCGGAGTGGGGCGCAGCCGCGCCATCATCCGGCTCAGCACCGGCGCGGGCTTGGCCTGCTGGTCCTCGAGCTTGGCGCAGAGGATGGCGGTGAGATTGCCGACTTCCTTGGCGACCAGGAAGTAGTGCTTCATGAAGCGTTCGACATCCTGCATGCCGGGATGCGAGGTATAGCCGAGCCGGACCGCGATCTCGCGCTGGAGATCGAACGACAGCCGCTCCTCTGGCCGTCCCGAATAGAAATGCAGGTTGCAGCGTACCGACCAGAGGAAGTCGGCGCAGCGGCGGAAGGTGCGGTATTCCTGCGCGTCGAATACGCCGCGCTCGACCAGCTCGTTGGTGTCGCGCACGCGGTAGACGTATTTGGCGATCCAGAACAGCGTGTGCAGGTCGCGGAGTGCGCCCTTGCCGTCCTTGACGTTGGGCTCGACCAGATAGCGCGACTGGCCGCCGCGGCGATGCCGCTCCTCGCGCTCGGCGAGCTTTGCGGTGACGAATTCGGACGCGGTGCCTTGAACGACTTCCTTGTCGAAGCGGGCGACCAGTTCTTCATAGAGCGGCTTGTCGCCGGTCAGGAAGCGCGTCTCCAGGATCGCGGTGCGGATGGTCATGTCGCCACGCGCCTGCCGGATCGACTCGTCGACCGAGCGCGTGGCGTGACCGACCTTCAGCCCCATGTCCCACAGGCAGTAGAGGATGGCTTCGGCGACCTGCTCGCCCCAGGCTGTCTGCTTGTAGGGCAGGATGAACAAGAGATCGATGTCGGACTCGGGGGCCATCAGGCCGCGGCCATAGCCCCCGGTCGCCACCACTGCCATGCGCTCGGCGCCGCTTGGGATCGGCGAGCGGTAGAGGTGGCGGGTCGCGGCCGAATACAGGATGCGGATGATCTCGTCCTGCACGTGGCACAGCCGCTCGGCGCAGCGCCGGCCGTGCCGGTCCTTCAGCAAGATCGTTTGTGCCGCGGCGCGCGCCGAGATCAGCTCGGCCTTGAGCAGTTGCGCCATGGCCGTGCGGAATGCGTCCTCACGTCCCTGGTGTCTCTCGGCGAGCGCATCGACCGCGGCGGTGATCCGCGCGGTGTCGAAGCGATCGTCCACCTCGGCCTTGTGCTCAGTTGCGACGCTGTCCATGTCTCACCGGATATAAGAGGCCGCAGGCGCTGTCACCCGCCATTCTCTGGCAATAGTCGTTCCATGCTGGAAAGGTACGACTTTGGGCAAAACTGTTCTCGGCCGGCGCACTTTCAAGGGGCGGATTTTCTCGTTGACCTCTAGATATAACTCATTGAAAAACAATGAAGTTTTGGAGGAGGCTGGGCATGACTGGGATTACACGACGCATACTGTTGGCCGGAGCGGTGGCTCTTGCTGTGAGCCCCGCGGCGCGGGCGGCGGATCCGCTCAAGGAAATCCGTATCGACTGGGCGACCTATAATCCCGTGTCGATGGTCCTGAAGCAGAAGGGCCTCCTGGAGAAGGAGTTCGCCAAGGACGGCATCACCGTCACCTGGGTGCAGTCGGCGGGCTCGAACAAGGCGCTCGAATTCCTCAATGCCGGCTCGATCGATTTCGGCTCGACCGCCGGCTCGGCGGCGCTGGTCGCCCGCATCAACGGCAACCCGATCAAATCGATCTACGTCTATTCGCGTCCCGAATGGACGGCGCTGGTGACATCAAAGGATTCCAAGATAGCAACCGTTACGGACCTCAAGGGCAAACGTGTCGCGGTGACGCGCGGTACAGATCCGCACATCTTCCTGGTGCGCGCGCTGCTTGGCGCAGGCCTCACCGAAAAAGACATCACGCCGGTGCTGCTCCAGCATGCTGACGGCAAGACCGCGCTGATCCGCGGCGACGTCGATGCGTGGGCCGGGCTCGATCCGATGATGGCGCAGGCCGAAGTCGAGGAGGGCGCAAAACTGTTCTACCGCAACGCCGACGCCAATACCTGGGGCATCCTCAATGTGCGCGAGCAGTTCTTGAAGGACTATCCGGATGCCGCCCGCCGCGTGCTCGCGGTGTACGAAGAGGCGCGCAAATATTCGCTGGCCAATTACGACGAGCTGAAGAAGACCTTCATCGCCGTGACCAAGCTGCCGGAGCCTGTCGTCGACAAGCAGCTCAAGGAGCGCACCGAGCTCACCCACAGCCGCATCGGCGCGCCGCAGCGCGAGTCGATCCTCGCCGCGGGCCTCGCCCTGCAACAGGCCGGCGTCGTCGACTCCAAGGTCGACGTGAAGGCGACGCTGGACGCGCTGATCGACGACCAGATCCCGCTGCCGACGAATTGAGATGCTCTTTCCCTCCCCCTTGTGGGGAGGGTGCCTCGCGAAGCGAGGCGGGTGAGGGTCTCCTTCCTCACGATCAGTGTTGCGAGCGGAAAGAACCGCTCGTCCGGCACTTCGCGCCACCTTCTCCGGCAAGGAGAGAAGGGAAAAGCAGCGGAGGGCGCGGCAATAGTAGTGTTGCTTTCCCCGACCAGACGCGCTTCCTACGGCCATGATCTCCGACGCGCCAGCCCTGCAACAAACCTCGGAACCGGCCGAGAGCGCCGCCGCGCCGTCGCGCATCTTGCGTTATGCACGGCCGATGCTGGGTGTGTTGTTGCCGCTGATCCTCGCGCTCGGCTGGGAACTTGTGGTCTGGTTTGGCTGGTCCAACGGCCGGCTGGTGCCGCCCCCCTCGCGCGTCTTTGCCACCATCGCTGATCTCGCCCGCTCCGGCGAGCTGATCCGTCACATCGCCGCGACGCTGTGGCGCGTCGGTCTTGGCTTTGCGTTCGGCGTGGTCGCGGGCACGCTGCTCGGGGCTATCTCCGGGTATTGGTCGCTGGCGCGCCGGCTGCTCGATCCGACCGTTCAGGCGCTGCGCGCGATCCCCTCGCTGGCCTGGGTGCCGCTGTTCATCCTTTGGCTCGGCATCTTCGAGACTTCGAAGATCGTGCTGATCGCGGTCGGCGTGTTCTTCCCGGTCTATCTCGGCGTGATGGGCGCGATCCTCATCGTCGATCGAAAAATCGTCGAGGTCGGCCGCACCTTCCGTCTCTCCGGCCCCGCCATGATCCGCCGCATTCTGCTGCCCGCGGTGCTGCCGGCCTATATCGTGTCCTTGCGCGTCGGTCTCGGCCTGGGCTGGATGTTCGTGGTGGCGGCCGAGTTGATCGGCGCCTCCGAAGGCCTCGGCTATCTCCTGCTCGACGGCCAGCAGCTTGGCAAGCCCGCGCAGATCCTCGCCGCCATCGTGATCTTCGCGATCCTCGGCAAGCTCACGGATTGGCTGATCGAGGTCGCGGCCGCGCCCTTCCTGCGCTGGCAGGATGCCTTCGGCCGCACGAAGGGAGCGTAACGCGATGCTGGCGCTCGAACGGGTCAGCAAGACCTATCCCAACGGCGTGCAGGCGCTGGCGCGCTTTTCGGCGGAAATCAAGCAAGGCGAGATCGTCGCCATCATCGGCGGCTCGGGTTGCGGCAAGTCCACGCTGCTGCGCGCCATCGCCGGCCTCGACCGCACGAGTTCCGGTACCGTGACGCTCGACAGCGAGGCGATCGCCTCGCCGCATGCCAAGATCGGCATCATCTTCCAGGAGCCGCGGCTGCTGCCCTGGCTCAGTGTCGCCGACAATATCGGCTTTGGTCTTGCCGATGCGCCCGCGACTGAGCGGCGTGAAAAGGTGGCGCGCGCGCTCGAGCGTGTCGGGCTCGCCGACAAGGCGCAGGCCTGGCCGCGCGAGCTTTCGGGCGGGCAGGCACAGCGTGTCGCGATCGCACGCGCGCTGGTGCCTCAGCCCGAGGTGCTCTTGCTCGACGAGCCGTTCTCGGCGCTCGACGCCTTCACCCGCAGGGATCTCCAGGATCATCTGCTCGATCTTTGGGCCGATACGCGGCCGACGCTCATCCTCGTCACGCATGACGTCGACGAGGCCGTGGTGCTGGCTGACCGCGTGCTGGTGATGCGGCCGCGGCCGGGCCGGCTGTTCGACCAGATCGAGATCAATCTGGGCCGGCCGCGCGACCGCAATTCGCCGCTGTTCGAGAATTTCAAGCGAAGTGTGCTGACGTCACTCGACCGTTCGCTCGACCGGAGTGTGCCCGACCGTGACGCAATGCTGGGTCCCGGTCAGGCCATGTGGTGGTGACAATTCGCCTCCGAGCCGGTACATCGGCAGGCGTATTTTCCGGGAGAGAACAATGGACGCCGCAGAACTGCGCCAGATGCAGGCCCCGATCAAGGAACGCTACAAGACCGATCCCAAGACCGCGATGATCACGTTGAAGGCCAAGGGCTCGACGGATAGCGACGGCATCGCCTGCAAGGTCGAGACCGGTCGCGCCATCGCAATGGCCGGCCTGCATCCCGCGACCGGCGGCTCCGGCCTGGAGCTCTGCTCCGGCGACATGCTGCTCGAGGCGCTGGTCGCCTGTGCCGGCGTCACCCTGAAGTCGGTCGCGACCGCGATCGAGGTGCCCTTGAAGACCGGCGACGTTTACGCCGAGGGCGATCTCGATTTCCGCGGCACGCTCGGCGTCGACAAGGAGACTCCGGTCGGCTTCGCCGAGATACGCCTGCGCTTCGAGGTCGACACCGATGCGCCGCAGGACAAGCTCGACCTGCTGCTCAAGCTCACCGAGCGCTATTGCGTGGTCTATCAGACCATCAAGAACGGCCCGAAAGTCTCGGTGTCGATGCAGCGAATGTAATCAACAAGTGTCGTCCTGGCCTTGTGCGCAATTGCGCACAAGGACGGAATGACAGAAAAAAATGTCCCCCGACCTCCACTTCATTCTCTTCCTTCTCCTGCGCATGGCGATCGCGGCGGCGTTCGTCGTGACGGCCTCCGTTATCACCGAGCGCTCGGGCCCGGTGATCGGAGCGCTGGTGGCGACCCTGCCGATCTCGGCCGGTCCCTCCTACGTCTACCTCGCGCTCGACCACGATGCCGCCTTCATCGCGCAGGGCGCGCTGTCGAGCCTGCCGGTCAATGCTGCCACGATCTTCATGTGCCTCATTTATGTCGTGCTGTCGCAACGGCACAGTCTTTTGGTGAGTTGCGGAAGCGCTGTCGCGGTCTGGATCGTGCTGGCCTCGATCATCCGCCAGTTCGACTGGCCGCTCGCCGCCGGGCTCGTCGCCAATCTGATCGCGTTCAGCATCTGCATTCCGCTACTCGCGGGCTATCGCCATGTGAAAATGCCGCTGGTGACGCGCCGCTGGTATGACGTGCCGATGCGCGCTTTGCTGGTTGCGACCCTCGTCGCCATCGTGGTCTCGACGTCGGGCTGGGTCGGCCCCAGGATCAGCGGCATCATCGCGCTGTACCCGGTCGTGTTCTCCAGCATCATGGTGATCCTGCATCCGCGCATCGGGGGACCGCCGACCGCCGCCGTGCTCGCCAACTCCGCCTGGGGCTTGCTCGGATTCGGCATGGCGATCGCCGTGCTGCACGTCGGCGCCGCCAATTTCGGCTCCGCGATCGGCCTTAGCATGGGGCTCTCCACCTGCGTCGTTTGGAATCTGACGCTGTGGTGGAACGGGCGAAGGAAGCGATTGGCGCACTAGCCTCGTCATTGCGAGGAGCGAAGCGATGAAGCAATCCAGACTGCCGGCACAGAGAGATTCTGGATTGCTTCGCTCCGCTTGCAATGAAGGTTGCGGAAGGACCGTTCGCTACTTCGGCAGTTTCGCTTTCAACGCATACAGCGCATCGAGCGCTTCGCGCGGCGACATCTCGTCCGGGTGCAGGGCCTTCACGGCGTCTATCAGCAGATCGGCTTCGCTCGGCGGCGCAGCTTCCGCCGCGGCGCGCGAGGGCACTGCGAATAGCGGCAAATCGTCGGCGAGCGCGCGTGCGGTCTGGCCGCGGTCCTGGGCTTCCAGCTTTGCCAGCACCGATTTCGCGCGCGTGATCACGGCCGGCGGCAGGCCAGCCAGCTTCGCCACCTGGATGCCGTAGGAGCGATCGGCCGAGCCCGGCAGCACCTCGTGCAGGAACACGACATTGCCCTGCCACTCCTTCACGCGCACGGTGGCGTTGAACATGCGCGGCAGTCTTGCCGATAGCGCGGTCAGCTCGTGATAATGCGTGGCGAACAGCGTGCGGCAGCGGTTGCTCTCGTGCAGATGCTCGATCGCGGCCCAGGCGATCGAGAGACCGTCGAAGGTCGCTGTACCGCGGCCGATCTCGTCGAGGATCACGAGCGCGCGCTCGCCGGCCTGGTTCAGGATCGCAGCGGTCTCGACCATCTCCACCATGAAGGTGGAACGGCCGCGGGCGAGATCGTCGGCGGCTCCGACGCGGGAGAACAGGCGGTCGATAATGCCGATCCGCGCGCGCCTCGCCGGCACGAAACTTCCGATTTGAGCAAGAAGAGCAATCAACGCGTTCTGGCGCAGGAAGGTCGACTTGCCGGCCATGTTGGGACCGGTGAGCAACCAGAGCTGGCCGGACTTTTGCGCAGGTCCCGGCGACAGGTCGCAGGCATTTGCGATGAACGGCTCGCCATTGCGCTTCAGGGCCTGCTCGACCACGGGATGACGGCCGGCCTCGATCGCAAAGCCGAGAGACGAGTCCACCTCGGGCCGCACATAGTTCTCGTCGATCGCCAGCTCGGCCAGCGACGTCGCGACGTCGAGCAGCGCAAAGCCGTGAGCGGCGGCACGCAGTTCCTCGCTGATGTCGAGCGCCTTGGCGCAGAGCTGTTCGAAAATCTCTAGCTCGAGGCCGAGCGCACGATCGCCGGCATTGGCGATCTTGGCTTCGATCTCCCCCAATTCGGAGGTGGTGAAGCGCACCTGGCCCGCCAGTGTCTGGCGGTGGATGAAGGTCGCGTTCAGCGGCGGCGACATCAGCTTGTCGCCGTGCTGCGCGGTCACCTCGACGAAATAGCCGAGCACGTTGTTGTGCCGGATCTTCAGGCCCTTGACGCCGGTGTTGTCGGCGTAGCGCGCCTGCATCGAAGCCACCACCAGGCGCGAGGCGTCGCGCAGGTTTCGCGTTTCGTCCAGCGCAGGCTCGTAGCCCTGGCGAACGAAGCCGCCGTCGCGCTTGATCAGCGGCAGTTGATCGCCGAGCGCCCCGGCGAATTCCGCTGCGAGCTCGCGCGATGGTCTTTGCAGCGCTGCCATCACCGCGGCGATCTCCTGCGGCGGTTGGTCGAGTTCGTCGAGCCGCGTCAGCACCTGGTCGGCGGCGATGACGCCGTCGCGCAGACCGGCGAGGTCACGCGGGCCGCCGCGGCCGACCGACAGACGGGCCAGCGCCCGCGACATGTCGGGCGCACCGCGCAGGATGCTGCGGATGTCCTCGCGCGCGGCAGAGTCTGCAACGAAGCTGCCGACCGCATCGAGCCGCCGCGCGATCGCCGCCGCATCGGTCAGCGGCGCGGCCAGCCGCTGCGCCAACAGTCGCGACCCCGCCGAGGTCACCGTGCAGTCGATCGCGTCGAGCAGCGAGCCGCGGCGTTCGCCCGCCAGCGTCCGCGTCAGTTCGAGATTGGCGCGCGTCGCCGGATCGATCGCCATCGTCGCACCCGAGGCCTCGCGCGCGGGCGGCGACAGCGGGGGGTGCTTGCCGACCTGGGTGCGGTCGACATAGGTGACGGCCGCGGCCGCGGCGGTGGCTTCGAGACGCGAGAGCTGCGCCAGTCCGTCCATGGTCGCGACGGCAAAATAATCGCACAGCCGTTTCTCGGCGGTGGCGCCGTCGAAGACGTCACGGGTCAGCGGCGTCACCGCCGGCAGCTCGCGCAGGGTCTGTCCGAGCTCGCTGTCGTTGTAGAGCGCGTCGGTGACGATCACCTCGTTCGGATTGATGCGCGCCAGTGTCGCGGTGAGCTCTCCGCCCGAACACTCCGTCACCATGAATTCGGCGGTCGAGATGTCGATCCAGGCGAGGCCAAAGCGGTCACCGCCCGCCGATGAGCGGGCGCGCGCGAGCGCCATCAGATAGTTGTTGGCGCGCGCGTCGAGCAGCGTGTCCTCGGTCAGCGTGCCCGGCGTGACCAGGCGCACCACGCCGCGGCGCACGACGCTCTTGTTGCCGCGCGCCTTGGCGGCGGCGGGATCCTCGGTCTGTTCGCACACCGCCACCCGGTGCCCCGCGATGATCAGCCGGTGCAGATAATCCTCGGAGCGCTCGACCGGCACGCCGCACATCGGGATATCGGCGCCCTGATGCTTGCCGCGCTTGGTCAGCACGATGCCGAGTGTCCTGGAGGCGATCTCGGCGTCCTGGAAGAACAGCTCGTAAAAGTCGCCCATCCGGTAGAACAGCAGCAAGCCCTGATGGGCCGCCTTGATTTCAAGGTACTGTTCCATCATCGGCGTGACGCGCGCGGCAGCTTCCGCCTGCGGCGTGGTCGCTTCGTCGGGGGGCGGTACAGGGATCGGTTGTTGCATTGTCATGGGCGGCGCAACCTACAAAATTTCGCCCCGCGCTCCTATCGCTTTGGCCGGGGCGGGGAGGTTTTCCACGTTGTCCGCACCGCGGCATGCGCTGCTGGCGTGCGCACCCCTCGGAACACGCGCGTATCAGTCAATTGACCTGCCGCGGGCGCCCTCCTAAAACTCCGTCGACATTGAAGAATTTAGGCCCGATCGCGGCATTCAGGGAGAACAACGATGCGTGACGTCTTTATCTGCGATGCCGTGCGGACCCCGATCGGCCGTTTCGGCGGCTCCCTCGCCAAAGTGCGTGCCGACGACCTTGCGGCTGCCCCGATCAAGGCGCTGATGGCCAAGCACCCCAATCTCGACTGGGCACAGGTTGACGAGGTCTTCTTCGGCTGCGCCAACCAGGCCGGCGAGGACAACCGCAACGTTGCACGCATGGCGCTCCTGCTTGCGGGCCTGCCGGATTCAGTTCCCGGCCAAACCCTGAACCGGCTCTGTGCCTCCGGCCTCGATGCGGTCGGTGCCGCCGGCCGCGCCATCCGTTCCGGCGAGATCGAGTTCGCGATTGCCGGCGGCGTCGAATCCATGACGCGCGCGCCCTTCGTGATGGGCAAGGCGCAGGAAGCCTTCTCGCGCTCTGCCGATATCTTCGACACCACGATCGGCTGGCGCTTCATCAATCCGCTGCTGAAGGCGCTGTATGGCGTCGATGCCATGCCGGAGACCGGCGAGAACGTTGCGGAAGAGTTCCAGGTGTCGCGTGCCGATCAGGATGCTTTCGCGATCCGCTCGCAGCAACGCGCCGGTGCGGCGATTGCGGCCGGCTATTTCGCCGAAGAAATCACTCCGATCACCATTCCTGGCGGCAAGGCCGGCCCCGTTATCGTCGACAAGGACGAGCATCCGCGCCCCGAGACCACGCTCGAAGCCCTCGCCAAGCTGAGGCCGATCGTACGCAATCCCGGCACGGTAACCGCGGGCAATGCCTCCGGCGTCAATGACGGCGCCGCCGCGATGATCCTGGCGTCCGAAGCCGCCGTGAAAAAGCATGGCCTGACGCCGCGTGCCCGCATCCTCGGGCTTGCGTCGGCCGGCGTGCCGCCGCGCATCATGGGCATCGGCCCTGTGCCCGCGACCCGCAAGCTGATGGAGCGTCTCGGCAAGAAGATCAGTGATTTCGATCTGATCGAGCTCAACGAAGCCTTCGCCTCGCAGGGCATCGCCTGCATGCGCCAGCTCGGCGTTGCCGACGATGCCGATTTCGTCAATCCGCATGGCGGCGCGATTGCGCTCGGCCATCCCCTCGGCATGAGCGGCGCGCGCCTTGCGCTCACCGCCGTGCACGGCATGGAAAAGCGCGGCGGCAAGCTCGCGCTTGCCACCATGTGCGTCGGCGTCGGCCAGGGCGTGGCTGTCGCGATCGAGAAGCTGAACTAGGCTCTCTTCTCTCTCCCTGCTTGCGGGAGAGAGAAATTTTAGGGATCCGCTTCCATGATCATTGCGGGCGAGCAGGACGTCACGGCCGCGGCCCTGGCGGTGATGGAGCGGACGTCCGATCCGCGGCTGCGCCAGATCATGGTCTCCCTGGTCAAGCATTTGCACGGCTTCGTCCGCGACGTTCGTCTGACCGAGAAGGAATTCCGCGACGCCACGGCTGTTATCGCCGAGCTCGGCAAGCTCTCGACCGACACGCATAATGAGGTCGTGCTGATGGCGGGCTCGCTCGGCGTCTCGCCGCTGGTGTGCCTGCTGAACAATGGCGATCAGGGCAACACGGAAACCGACCAGTCGCTGCTCGGACCGTTCTGGCGGTTGAACTCGCCGCGGATGGAGAATGGCGGATCGATCGTGCGCTCCAAGACGCCGGGCGCGCCGCTGTTCGTCAACGGTCACGTCGTGGACAGGGACGGCCGCCCCGTCGCCGGCGCCGAGGTCGACGTCTGGCACGCGTCGCCTGTCGGTCTCTATGAGAACCAGGACCCGGAGCAGGCCGACATGAATCTGCGGGGCAAGTTTACGACCGACCAGGACGGAGGCTTCTCTTTCCGCTCCGTGATGATGGTCGGCTATCCCATTCCGACCGATGGCGTGGTCGGCCGTCTCCTGGAGGCGCAGAGCCGGCATCCCTATCGTCCCGCGCACCTGCATGCCCTGGTCTTCAAGCCCGGCTTCAAGGTGCTGATCTCGCAGGTCTACGATCCCGCCGATCCGCATATCGACAGCGACGTGCAGTTCGGCGTGACGAAGGCGCTGATAGGCAAGTTCCTGCGTCATGACGCGCCACACCCGACAGAGCGCGATGTCGCGACGCCCTGGTATTCGCTCGATCATGTCTACCGGCTCAAAGCCGGCGAGGCCGTGCTGCCGCGTCCGCCGATCAAATAAGGCTCAAAGCCGCTTCCCCCAATTAGTTATATCCTATAATGATTGGCGGAAGTGTTGACCGGTCGGACCGAAAAGGGCCGGGGAGGAGTTCGCCAATGACATTCATCTATCCCGTCGACAGCAACCAGGCGCATCCGCTGCCGCTGTCGCCCGAATACAAGAGCTCGATCAAGCGCGCGCCGAACAAGCCCTTGATCCCGATGCGCCATACGTTGTCCGAGCTGACCGGTCCGGTCTACGGCCATGAGACTGTGCGCGAGGGAGACAGCGACCTCACCACCCAGCACACCGGCGAGCCGCTCGGAGAGCGCATCATCGTGCACGGCCATGTGCGCGACGAGGACGGCCGCGGCGTTCCGAACTCACTGGTCGAGATCTGGCAGGCCAATTCCTGCGGCCGCTACGTTCACGTCCGCGACCAGCATCCGGCCCCGCTCGATCCGAATTTTACGGGCGCCGGCCGCACCGTGAGCGATGCCTCCGGTTATTATCGTTTTGTCACGATCAAGCCTGGCGCGTATCCCTGGGGCAACCACCACAACGCTTGGCGTCCCGCGCACATCCATCTCTCGGTGTTCGGCCATTCCTTCGTCACGCGTCTGGTGACGCAGATGTACTTCCCTGCCGATCCGCTGTTCCCGTTCGATCCGATCTTCAATTCGGTGCCGGACGAGAAGGCGCGGGCGCGGATGGTGTCGTCGTTCGACTTAGAGAATACCCAGCCCGAATGGGCGCTGTGCTACCGCTTTGACATCGTGCTGCGCGGCAAGAACGCCACGCCTATGGAGAACCATTAAGTGCAGGATAATGGGATCACGCCATCGCAGACGGTTGGCCCGTTCTTCAAATATGGCCTGACGCCGAACGGCGACTACGCCTGGAACGATGCGTTCACGAACTCGACGCTGACTCCCGACGTCACCGGCGATCGCGTCCGCATCGAGGGCCGTGTGTTCGACGGCGATGGAGTCGTTGTGCCTGATGCCATGCTGGAGATCTGGCAGGCCGATGCGCAGGGGCGCTTTGCCGATCCGCAGGACAAGCGCGCGCTGCCAAATGCGAGCTTCCGCGGCTTTGCCCGCTGCGGCACCGACAAGGATGGCAACTACGCCTTCGAAACCATCAAGCCAGGCGCGGTGCCCGATCCCGACGGCAAGCCGCAGGCGCCGCATATCCTGCTTGCGGTGTTTGGCCGCGGCATGCTGCGGCATCTCTATACCCGCATCTATTTCGGCGACGAGGCCGGCAACGCCGCCGACCCCGTGCTGGCGCTGGTGCCGGCCGACCGCCGCGCCACGTTGACCGCCGTACGCGAGGCCGGCAAGCCAGTGTACCGGCTCGACCTGCGATTGCAGGGCGACAACGAAACTGTGTTTTTCGACGTGTGACTGAGGTGGCGTCCCGGATCTGCGCTTGCGCCTATCCGGGACGATGGCGGAGGACCGGGCCCAACTTTCGCTGCCCGAAACCGCTCGCTGACGCCGTTTTCCCGTAGTTCTCCGGAGTCCGCGCGATTCAAATTCCGCGCGAAGCAATCCCGTGTTTACCGTAATCCTCTAGGATCCGTTGGATTTGGCGCGGCCCATCGGATTGTTTCATGAAAATTCGCCTTTCGCTTTCTTCCGCAATCATTGCTTTCGGCATCGTCCTCGCCATCGGCTTTACCGCCGTGGTCTCCACCAGCCTCTACGCCCTGCACGAGCTCAAGGTCGGCGGCCCGCTCTATACCGACATCAAGCTCGGCAATGACCTCATCGCGGACATCCTGCCCCCGCCGGAATATGTGATCGAGCCCTATCTCGAGGCTACCCTCGCCATGCGCGAGCCGGACCGGCTGGCGGCGCACGGCGACCGCCTGGTCCAGCTCCGCAAGGATTACGACGAGCGCAAGGCTTTCTGGGTTACCTCCAGCCTCTCGGCCGACCTGAAGACCGCGCTGGTGTCGAAATCCGACGCCGAGGTGCAGAAGTTCTGGAAGCTGTTGTCCGACCAGCTCCTGCCGGCCCTCAAGGCCAAGGACACGGCCGCCTCCGAGCGCGCCTACGCGCAGCTCAAGGATGCCTACACCGCGCATCGCGCCGTCATCGACAGCATTGTCGAGAGCGCCAACAAGCAGAATGCCGAAATGGAGAAGCTGGCCGCGGACCGCGACAGCTCCATGCTTTATATCCTCATGGGCGTTTCCGCCGCCGTTCTGGCATTCATTGCCGCGGGCCTGCTCGGCGTCGCGCTCGGCGTGGTGCGCCCGATCGTGCGCATGACAGGCACGATGCAAAAGCTCGCGACCGGCGATCTCGCCGCCGACATCCCCTTCGCACACCGTCAGGACGAGGTCGGGTCGATGGCGGGCGCCCTGCTGGTGTTCAAGCAGGCGGCAGTCGACAATGCCCGGCTGCGCGAAGAACAGCTGCAGCAGGAGCAGGAGGCGGCGCTGGCCAAGCGTGGTGCCCTGCAACAGATGGCCGATACGGTTGAGCGGGAAACCGGCCGCTCGGTCGATACCGCAAGCGCTGCGACCCAAGGCGTGGAACGGGCGGCCTCCAGCCTGTCCGAGATCGCGCGGTCGTTGTCCACGGAGTCGCAGGCGGTTGCCTCGGCGTCCACCCAGGCCCTGAGCAGTTCGCAAACCGTTTCAGCCGCGGCGGAAGAACTGAGTGCTTCGATCCGTGAGATCGCGACCCAGGTCGCGCGGACCAGCACGGTCACAAAATCGGCGGTCGCCGGTCGTGAACAGGCGCGTTCGACCATCCAGGCGCTGGCCGGTTCGGTCAAGAAAATCGCCGAGGTCTCCGATCTCATCGGCGGCATCGCCGGTCAGACCAACCTCCTGGCACTCAACGCCACGATCGAGGCCGCGCGTGCCGGCGAAGCCGGCCGCGGTTTCGCGGTGGTCGCCGCCGAAGTGAAATCCCTGTCCGACCAGACCGCCAAATCCACCGAGGAGATCACGCGGCTGATTGCCGAGATCCAGGCCTCGACGCAGGCCGCGGTCGATGCCGTCGAAACCATGGGGGGCCACATCCTCGAAATCGACGGAGTTGCGACCTCGGTTGCCGCCGCGATGGAAGAGCAGGACGCCGCGACGCGTGAGATCACGCGCTCGATCTCCGAATCGGCTTCCGCGGCGAAGGAGGTCTCGGCCAAGATCGGCGACGTCAGCCGTGACGCCGCCTCCGTGAACGAGCGCGCCGCCGAGGTCAGACAGGCGATCGCCGGCATGGCGGCCAATCTCGAACAGCTCCGGTCGGTCGTGGTCAGGACCGTGCGCGACTCGACCGCTGCGGCGTAGGCCGGCATCAGGTCGGCCGCTGGTGCGTGGGGCGTGATCGTGCAGTATGACATGGGACAAGGGCATCGTGGCTATGACACCTCCACAATTGCCGGCGGTCGTTGAGCCCGCCCGACTGACGGCAGCGCTCCGCAGGAGTGGCGTGCTGGACGCCGGCGCAGTCCGCGAGGTGAAAGTGCTGCATCAGCGCGACACCGTCGTGTCGCACATTATCCGCCTTGGCCTGCGCTATGTGGGGGAATCCGCCGGCGCCCCGCAATCGCTGATCCTGAAGACCGCGCATTCCGACTTCGCAAAGACGCTTGCAAATGGCGGCCGGCACGAAGTGGCCTTCTATACGCAGCTCGCGCCAACAGCGCCGGCGGGGCTTGTGCCGCGCTGCTTCGACGGGCATTTCGACGAGGAGAGCGAGACCTCACATCTTCTGCTCGAAGACCTCACCGACAGCCATGAGATTGCGACGCAATGGCCGCTGCCACCGTCGCGCGATCAGGCGATGGCGATCGTCACGACGCTCGCGCGATGGCACGCGGCCTGGTGGGACCATCCCGGTCTCGGCGAGACCGTCGGCACCTGGGCGAGCGAGGAGGACAGTGCAACCCACATGGAGACCTTCGCCGGCCATTACGATCGCTTCGCGGACCTGCTCGGCGATCGCCTCAGCGAAGAGCGCCGCATCTTCTACCGCCGCCTGATCAATCAGTCGGCCCGGCTATCCCAGCGCTATCATTTGCGACGTCATGCCAGCATCACCCATGGCGATGCCCACATCTGGAATTTCCTGCTGCCGCGCGCCGGCGTCGCCGATACCGTGCGGATATTCGACTTCGACCTGTGGAACATCAACGTGCCGACCAACGACCTCGCCTACATGATGGCGATGCAATGGTATCCGGAACGCCGTCAGACGCTCGAGCGGGCGCTGCTCAACCGTTACTACGAGACGCTGATCGCGCACGGCGTCAGCGGCTATACGCGCGGCGCGCTCGATCAGGATTACCGTTGGTCGGTGCTCTGGCACATCACCACGCCGGTCTGGCAATGGAGCATCAACATCCCGCCGGTGATCTGGTGGAACAATCTGGAGCGGGTGATGCTGGCGGTCGAGGATTTAGGGTGCGAGGAGTTTTTGGGGTAGTTGGCGCTGCACGCTCGCCGTCGTCCAAGTTGTGACGCACCCTACTCCATCACCGCATGTTCCGGCCCGGCCGACTGCTTGCGCAGCGTGGCCTTGGACGAGCCGATCATCAGGGCGAGTGGGATGGTGCAGAGGATGAAGATCATCACCAACATGTAGTCGTGCGCGAAGGCGATGATCTGCGCCTGCACGCTGACCATCCTGTCGGCCATGGCGCGGCCGGCGTCGGTGGAGAGATTGATCATGCCGCTGACGTTGGGCATCTGGAGCGCGTGGTTGAACGGGTTGATGTTCTCGGACAGGATCGCATAGGTCTTGCGCGTGCCCTGCGTCAGCTCGGCGACGACGATGGAAATGCCGACCGAGCTCGCGACGTTGCGCAGCAGCGTCAGCATCGAGGTGCCGTCGGTGCGCAAGTGGTTCGGCAGCGTCAGGAACGCCACCGTCGAGAGCGGCACGAAGACGAGGCCGAAGCCAAAGCCCTGGATCACGCTGACGACCACGATTTCCGGCACCTGGGTCTGGTCGGTCCAGCCCGTCATCTGGAACAGCGAGGCCGCCGTCAGCGTCAGGCCGCAGATGATCAGCGTGCGCGCCTCGATCCAGCGCATGATGCGGCCGACCATCATCATGGCGAAGAAAGTGCCGAAGCCGCGGCTTGCGAGCAGGCCGCCTGCGGTCATGATGGGATAACCGATCACGTTCTGCAGGTAGGGCGAAGCCAGCGCCATGGTCGAGTACAGCACGAGGCCCATCACCGTCATGAAGATGCAGCCGGTGAGGAAGTTGCGATCCCTGAACAGCGCGAACTGAATGAAGGGACGCGAGGTCGTGAAGGAGTGGGCGAAGAAGTAATAGAAGGCGACGCCGGAGACGGCGAACTCGGTCACGATCTCGACCGACTCGAACCAGTCGAGCTGCTCGCCGCGATCGAGCGCGAGCTGGAGTGCGCCGATCCCGATCGCCAGCGCGGCAAAGCCGAACCAGTCGAACTTCAGGCTGAGATTCTTATCGGTCTCGTCCATGAAGACGGCGAGCCCGAGCACGGTGATCGCGCCGAACGGCAGGTTGACGAAGAACACCCAGTGCCAGGAATAGCTCTCGGTCAGCCAGGCGCCCAGCGACGGGCCCATGATCGGGCCCATCATCACGCCCATGCCCCAGATCGACATCGCCGTGGCGCGTTCCTGAAGCGTGTAATAGTCGAGCATCACTGACTGCGACAGCGGCACCAGCGCTGCGCCGAATACGCCCTGCAGCAGGCGGAACAGCACCATCTGGTTGATGTCCTGTGCGAGGCCGCACAGCACGGAGGCGAAGGTGAAGCCGGCCGCGCAGGCGATGAAGATGCGCTTGCGGCCAAAGCGGTTGGAGATCCAGCCCACCGGCGCCGTCATGATCGCAGCGGCGACGATGTAGGACGTCAGCACCCAGTTGATCTGGTCCTGCGAGGCCGACAGCGTGCCCTGCATGTAGGGCAGGGCGACATTGGCGATGGTGGTGTCCAGCGCCTGCATGATGGTCGCCGTCATGGCGCAGATCGTCACCATGTTCCGGCGCATGCCGGGGACCATCAGGCTCGCATGGGGGCCGGACATCGGATCGGTCCTTGTCTCAGTCGTTTTCGTGGCCTGCGGTCGCCGCCAGGCCGAGCAGGCCGGCGAGCGAGCGCTGATGGCCGGTGTCGATGGTGGCGTAGACGCTCATGCCCGCCTTCAGCTTCCGTACGTATTTGTCGGTCTCGTCGAAATAGACGCGGATCGGCACGCGTTGCACGACCTTGACGAAATTGCCGGTGGCGTTTTGCGGCGGCAGGATCGCGAACTGCGCGCCGGTGCCGGGCGAGAGCGAGCCGATCTTGCCCTTGAAGACATGGTTCGGGAACGCGTCGACCTCGAGCGTGACCGGTTGCCCTTCGGTGACGTAGGTGAGGTCGCTTTCTTTCGGATTGGCGTCGACCCAGGGATGGGCGACGTCGATGATGGAGAACACCGGCGTGCCGGCGGTGACGTAGCGGCCGAGCTGGATCTGCTCGACCTGCGTCGCTACGCCGCTCATCGGGGCCCGCACGACGGCGTGGTCGAGATTGCGCTGGGCGTCGTCGAGCTTGGCCTTGGCCTGGGCGTAGGGCGGGAATTGCTCGAGCGGCAGGTCGGGATTGCCGAGCAGCTGGGTCTTCGCATTGGACAACTGCTGCTTGACGAACTGCGTCTGGGCGCCAGCGGTGACCAGCGCATTGGCAGCGTTGTCCAGGTCGAGCTGCGAGCCGAAATTGCTCTTTACCAGTGACTGCTTGCGCTCGACGTCGCGCTGCTTCAGGTCGACGCCCCGCTGCGCCAAATCGAGCATCTGTGCGTATATCTTGATGTTCGCGATGAGATTGTCATAGGTCGTGCGAGACTGGTCGAGCGCGGCCTTTGCCTGATCGACCGCGAGGCGGAACGGCACGGGGTCGATCTCGAACAGCTCGTCGCCCTGCTTGACGACCTGGCCCTCTTTCACGATGACCTTCTCGATCTTGCCGGAAATGTCGGGCGTCACCAGCACCTTCTGGGCACCGACATAGGCGTCGTCGGTGCCGACATAGCGGCCGCCATTGAGATAGAAGGTCAGGCCGGCAATGGCGACGACGGCCGGCAGCACGACCAGAAGCAGGACGCGGCGATAACGGCGCAGGCCGGCGATCAGGCGGCGACGCGGATTGGTGCCGGCTTTCTTGGTGGGCTTGCCGCTGTCGATTTTCTGCTCGGGTTGGAATTTGAGAACCTGATCAGCCATAGCGCTGCTCCTTACGCGCTTGTTCCGCTACCGATGTCTGGATCGCGGTACGCACGTTTTCCTTGATTGTTTCGAGCTGGGTGAGGAGGCGATGGGCGTCCGCCGGAGTGATGCCCTCGAGCGCGTTGGCCGTGAGCTCGGACTTCAGCCCGCTCATCCGTCCGAGCAATTGCCGCCCCGCCTTCTTCAGGTGCAGCCGCTTGACGCGGCGGTCCGAAGGATCGTTGCGGCGTTCGATCCAGTCACTGTCGCAGAGCTTGTCGATCAGGCGTGTCAGCGTGATCGGCTGCACCTCGAGAAGCTCCGCGAGTTCCGACTGCTTCATGCCTTCGCTGCGCTCGACCTTGGCCAGCACCGCCCATTGCGCGCGGGTGATGCCGAAGCGCGAGGCTTCCTTGTCGGCATAGACGCGGAGCAGGCGATAGAGCTCGGCAAGCGTAAACAGGAAGTTCTGGTCCACGGGCCCGCGGCTCATGAGCTTGGTCTCCAATAAGCTTGGAATATAATAAGCAAGCTTATGATTATTTCATGGCGGGATAGCGGGATGCTGTCCCGCAGCAAGAGCATGGCTGATCGCCGCACCGCCGGTCCTGCTTTGGGTTCCCCTTTCGAAATGCTAGAACACCGGTCCCATGACCTTCGCAAAGCCGGTTTTTCCCGCGCCCGATCACGATCACGGCCGTTGCACCGCGGATGCGCTGGCGCATGCCGAAGCCGTCTGCGAGCAGCGTACGCAGAAATTCACGCCGATCCGCCGCCATGTGCTGGGGGCGCTGCTCTCGAGCCACCGGCCGCTGGGAGCCTATGAAGTGATCGACAAGCTGGCGAAATCGATGCCGCGGCCGGCGCCGATCACGGTCTATCGTGCTCTGGATTTCTTGATGACGAACGGCCTCGTGCACCGCATCGAAAGCCGCAACGCCTATCTCGCCTGCGCCGCCCACGACCATGACGCGACCTCGGCGGTGACGTTCCTGATCTGCGAGCGCTGTGGTCTGGTCGGTGAGATTCCGTCGGCGTCGTTCGCCAAGGACCTCACCGCCGCCGCGCGCAGTTCAGGCTTCGCTCCCAAACTGTCCGTGGTGGAAATCACGGGCGTCTGTGCGCATTGTCAGAAAGCTGCATAAAGCAACAACGGCGCAACGCCGGTTTTTCAGGAAGACATGTCCTCACCACAAGCCCTATCGTCCGCCGGTCGTCCCCTCAGTGCCGGCGCCATCGCTCTGATGCTCATGCTGTGCCTGACCTGGGGGTTCAACCAGATCGCGGTGAAGCTGGTGCTGCCGGACATCCCGCCGATGCTTCAGGCCACGTTCCGCTCGATGGGCGCGCTGCCGGTGCTGTTCATCATCGGCAGCTTGCGCGGCGTTAAATTCTTCGAACGCGACGGCACCTGGAAGCCCGGCGTGATCGCCGGACTGATGTTCGGCATCGAGTTCGTTCTGATCTTCCAGGGCCTGCGCTTCACACCGGCGTCGCGGGCGGTCGTGTTCCTCTACACCGCGCCGTTCTTCGTCGCGCTCGGCTCCTACCAGGTGCTTGGCGAGCGACTTGGTGGTACGCAATGGCTGGGGCTGGCCGTCAGTTTTGCCGGTGTCGCACTCGCGATCGGCGTACCGCAGCCCAACGTCGATTCGCATGTTCTGCTCGGCGACCTCATGATCGTCGGTGGCGCCGCGCTGTGGGCGGCGACCACGCTGGTTGCCAAGGGCACCCGGCTGCGCTTCGCGGCGCCTGAAAAGGCACTCGGCTATCAAGTCGCGACCTCGATCCCGATCCTCGGCACGGCCGCCTGGCTGTTCGGGGAGACCATCCCCCACACCCCGTCGACGCTGTCGCTGGGCCTGATGGCCTTCCAGGCGATCTGGGTGGTGGGAACCACGTTCACGCTTTGGTTCGCGCTGGTGAAGACCTATTCGGCCAGCAAATTGTCGGCTTTTACCTTCATCACCCCTTTGTTTGGCGTGGTGGGTAGCTATTTCATCATGCACGACACCCTGAACCTGACATTTGGGGCGGCAGCGGTCCTTGTAATTGCTGGGCTTTTTCTGGTTAACCGTCCCAGCCAATCCGCTGCGGCGCCGCGCGATGCATTGCTGAACGTCACCAAAACCTGATATTTGGACCCCATGAACAAGCTCGAAACCACCATCGATTCCGACATCGCGGGGCCTGCGCCGCGCCATCACACCACCCAGGTCAAGGTCGGCGACGTTGCCGTCGGCGGCGGTGCGCCGATCGTCGTGCAGTCGATGACCAACACCGACACCGCCGATATCGACGGCACCATCGCCCAGGTCGCAGCGCTCGCGCGCGCGGGCTCCGAAATGGTCCGCATCACCGTGGACCGCGAGGAAGCCGCTGCCGCCGTCCCGCATATCCGCGACGGCCTGCTCAAGCGCGGCATCACCACGCCCTTGATCGGCGACTTTCATTATATCGGCCACAAGCTGCTCGCGGCCTATCCGGCCTGCGCCGAGGCGCTCGCCAAATATCGCATCAATCCCGGCAATGTCGGCTTCAAGGACAAGCGCGACACGCAGTTCGCCGACATCATCGAGATCGCCAACAAGAACAGCAAACCGGTCCGCATCGGCGCCAATTGGGGCTCGCTCGACCAGGAGCTTCTGACCAAGCTGATGGACGAGAACACCGCCTCGGCCAATCCGCGCGATGCGCGCGCGGTGATGCGCGAAGCCATGGTGCAGTCGGCGCTGCTCTCGGCGGCGCGCGCCGAAGAACTCGGCATGCCCAAGGACCGCATCATCCTGTCGGCCAAGGTCTCGGCGGTGCAGGATCTGATCGCGGTCTACGAGGTTCTCGCCAGCCGCTCCGATTACGCCATCCATCTCGGCCTGACCGAGGCCGGCATGGGCACCAAGGGCATTGTCGCCTCATCCGCCGCGCTCGGCATCCTGCTTCAGCAGGGCATCGGCGATACCATCCGTATCTCGCTGACACCGGAGCCCGGCGGCGACCGCACCCGTGAGGTGCAGGTCGGCCAGGAGCTGTTGCAGACCATGGGCTTCCGCACCTTCGTGCCGCTGGTTGCGGCATGCCCCGGCTGCGGCCGCACCACCTCGACCACGTTCCAGGAACTGGCCAGCTCGATCCAGGGTTTCATCCGCGACGAGATGCCGACCTGGAAAACCAAATATCCCGGCGTGGAAGAGCTCAACGTCGCGGTGATGGGCTGCATCGTCAACGGCCCCGGCGAATCCAAGCACGCCAATATCGGCATCTCGCTGCCGGGCACGGGCGAAGCGCCGGCTGCCCCCGTGTTCGTCGACGGCAAGAAGTTCCGGACCCTGCGCGGCCCGACCATCTCCACCGACTTCAAGGCGCTCGTGATCGACTACATCGAGCAGCGCTACGGCCAGGGCGCCAAGGTGCCGGTGACCGCGGCGGAGTAGGCGTCTTTCCAAAGTTGGAATCGTAGGGCGGGTTAGCAATGCGTAACCCGCCTTACTTTTTGTGGGTGCGAATTGGCGGGTTACGCTTCGCTAACCCGCCCTACATTGCTACGATGTTCCCAATCAAGAATGATCGGGAGGCACACCATGAGCTCACTCGCCGGCAAGCAGGGCCCGCGCTATCGCCATACGGCGGACGACGGCGCGCCCTATGAGACCATCGCGGTCGAAAAGCTCACCCCGATCATCGGTGCGGAAATATCCGGCGTCGACATCGGCAAGCTGGTCTCGGACGATGCCCGCTCCAACCGGCAGATGGACGAGATTCACCGCGCGCTCGCCGAAAACCTCGTCATCTTCTTCCGCGACCAGCGCATCACGCCGCAGCAGCATCTCGCCTTCGGCCGCAAGTTCGGCGAGCTGCATTTCCATCCCGCCGCGCCGCATGAGGATGAAGACCCGGCGCTGATGAAGATCTACGCGGATGCGAACTCGCCGCGCGCCAACGGCGAAGGCTGGCATTCCGACGTCTCCTGCGACCTCGAACCCCCGATGGGCTCGATCCTCTACATCAAGCAGTGCCCGCCGCGCGGCGGCGACACGCTGTTCGCCAACATGTATGCGGCCTACGAGGCGCTCTCGGACCGCATGAAGTCCTATCTCGACGGCCTGACAGCGCTGCATGACGGCGAGCCGATCTATCGTGGGCTCTACGCCAATTACGGCGTGGCTGACCGTCCGTCCTATCCGAACGCCGAGCACCCTGTGCTGCGCACGCATCCGGTCACGGGCAGGAAGGCGCTCTACGTCAACCGCGGCTTCACCCGCCACATCAACGGCATTCCGCGCGACGAGAGCGACGCGATACTCGCCTATCTCTACCAGCACGCCGAAAACCCGCTGTTCCAGTGCCGCTTCCGCTGGACCGAGAACGCTATCGCGTTCTGGGACAACCGTTGCGCCCAGCACCGCGCGATGTGGGACTACTGGCCGCACACACGCTCCGGCACGCGCGTGACGGTGAAGGGCGAGCGGCCGGTTTAATCCGCCTGCGCACCGCGTTCCGCGTTGACGTCTTCCCGCGTCCGCGCCAATCTTGCCGAAAACAAAGACGTCGGGAGGATCAGCCATGCTCCGCGCCGAGGACAACAAATTCCTGACCGAGTCGGGCCCCGGCACGGGAATGGGCGAGCTGTTGCGCCGGTTCTGGATTCCCGTGGCTCTCTCCGAAGAGCTTTCCGAGCCGGACGGCGAGCCGAAGAAGATCATCGTGCTCGGCGAAGAGTTGCTCGCGTTCCGTGACTCGTGCGGCGTTGTCGGAATCATCGATCAGTATTGTCCGCATCGCGGCGCCAATCTCTGGCTTGGGCGCAATGAGGAATGCGGCATTCGCTGCGTCTATCACGGCTGGAAGTTCGACACGGACGGCCGATGCGTCGACATGCCGACCTCCTATCCCGACATCAACGCCAAAGACCTCATCTGGATCAAATCCTATCCGGTGCGCGAATGGGGCGAAATGATCTGGGCCTATATGGGCCCGGCCGAGGTCATGCCCGAATTGCCAGATCTCGAAATGGCGCTGCTGCCGGCCTCGCACCGCTATGTCGGCAAGAAATGGCAGGACTGCAACTGGGTGCAGGCGCTGGAAGGCTCGATCGACACCGCGCATTTCACCTTCGCCCATCTCTCCTTCGACAAGGAGGAGAACGAGATTCTGGACATCAAGAAGCATTTTGTGAATCCGATCGCGCGGATGTCGAGCGACCACATGCGTTGGATCGCGGAGGATCCGCGCCCTGTGATCAAGATCCAACCGCACGACGCGGGGCTGACGATTGCCGGTGGGCGTCTCACCGGCGGCGACAGTATCTACTGGCGCATCGCGCAATTCCTGATGCCGTTCCACGCCTATGCGCCGAGTGCGATGCCGGGCGAGAACATTTTTGGCCAGACCTTTGTGCCCGTCACCGACACCAATTGCTGGATCTACACCTATGCCTGGAATCCGGAGCGGCCGCTGACGCAAGCCGAGCGTGATGCCTTCGACCGCGGCAATGGCGTGATCGCGGAGGTCGACGACAATTACGTGCCGTTGCGCCACAAGGGCAACGACTATTTGATCGACCGCAAACTCCAGAAGACCAGGAGCTACACTGGCATCAAGGGCGTCTCCGAACAGGACGCCGCCGTGCAGGACAGCCAGGGCCCGATCGCCGACCGCACCCGCGAGCATCTCGGCCCGACCGATCTCGGTATCATGCATTTCCGGAAAGTCGTGATGGAGCTGGCGCGGGCGCTTCAGCAGGGCGAGCCGCCATCGCAGGCCACGCATCAGGATCGCTACGCCGTGCGCTCGGGCGCCTGCGTTACCAGCAAGGCCAAGGACTTGCCCGCCGTGATGCTGGAACGCTTTGGTGACGTCGCGGGATTCGTCGGCCGTCCCAGGATTGCGGCAGCGGAGTAGGGCTTGAGGCATTCGCGCAGCATCATCGCACGTCTCGTCTTGCCGCTCGTCGCGTCGATCTTGCTATCGTTGGCGCCTGCTGACGCCGGTCATGCTGCTATCATGAGAAAAAATGCGAAGCCCAAGCCGCCGCAATCACCGGCCAAATGCGAGGTGCCGAAATTCAGGATCGTCGTGGATGTCGGGCACACGCCGGACTCCTACGGCGCGTTGAGCGCGCGCAATGATCCGGAGTTCGGCTTCAACTTCCGGCTTGCGAGGCTCATCACGGCGAAGCTCAAGTCTGGAGGCTTCGCCGCAGCCCGCCTGCTCATCACGGACGGCAAGGCACGGCCGAGCCTGTTCAAGCGGGTCAGTGCCGCGAATGACGGTCGGGCCGATCTCTTCCTGTCGATCCATCACGATTCGGTGCCGGACAAGCTGCTCGAGAGTTGGGAGTTCGACGGCGCGCACAGCTATTTCAGCGATCGTTTTTCGGGCCACTCTCTATTCGTGTCGCAGCGGAACCCGCACTTCGCCGCCAGCCTGATGCTGGCCCGGATGATCGGCAGGCAGCTGAAGGAGCAGGACCTGCACTATGCCAGCCAATACACTCTGCCGGTGATGGGCCGCTACCGGCGCCAATTGCTCGACAAGGATGTCGGCGTCTACCGCTATGACGGGCTCGTCGTGCTCTCGCAAACCCGCAGCGCCGCCGTGCTGCTCGAGGCTGGCTCGATCATCAACCGCGACGAGGAAATGGCGATGAATTCGCCGGGGCGGCAGGAGATGATTGCGGGCGCCGTGGCGGTGGCGATCAGGGAGTTCTGCGAGAGGCGGTGATTGCTCGCGCAATGACGAGAATCTATAGCGGCCCTCCCCGATACTCCCGGTTCGCCAAACTCGCCTCCTCCAGATCCAGATCCCGCTCGATCCGCCGGCGCGTCTCGTCGGTGATCTGGCCGTCGCGCAGCAGGTCGTGGATGAATTTCCGCTCGGCCTCGATCAGGTCACGCGTCAGGGCGGTGCCGGCGGTCGAAACGTCGTGGTGGGTGGGATCGAGCGAGTCCGGTAGCTGGTTGACGCGAATCTCGTGGCGTGCGCGCAGCAGCCGCATCACCTCGTCCGTGACTTCCTTCTCCTCGGTCAGCACGTCGAGCGACTTCAGGGCGGCATCGAGAGCCTGGCGGCGTGCCGCGATCTCGGCCTCGTGCTCGGCGACATGCTCGTTGCGACCGGCTTCCGCGACGCCGAGCCAGCGCACCACCGGTGGCAGTGTGAGGCCGACTCCGATCAGCGTGACGAAAATGACGGCGAAGGCGACGAACAGGATCAGGTCGCGATACGGAAAGGCCTCGCCGCCCGGCAACGTGAAAGGCAGCGCCAGCGCAGCCGCCAGCGACACGGCGCCGCGCACGCCGGTGAACGCGAGCACGAACGGCCATTGCCATGGCGGTGAGGGATCGCGGGCGCGCAGCGACTTGCTGAACATCCGCGGCAGATAGGTCGCGGGATAGAGCCAGGCGAAGCGCGCGCCCACGACGACCACCAGGACCACGGCGGTTGCGATCATGATGTCGTCGAGCGGAAACGCCTTGGATTTCTCATAGAGCGCGCGCATCTGGAATCCGGTGAGCAGGAACAGCAAGCCCTCGATCAAATAGATCACGAGATCCCAGAAGAAGATGCCTTGCAGACGCGTCGATGCCGAGATCAGCAGCGGCCCGTTCCAGCTCACATAGAGGCCGCAGGCGACGGTGGCGATCACGCCGGAGCCGCCGACGTGCTCGGGCAGCCAATAGGAGACGAAGGGCGTGATTAGCGACAGCGTCAGCTCGACCTGCGGATCCATGGACCATTTGCGCAAGCGCAGGGACAGCCAGCCGACGCCGATGCCGAAGGCGATCTCGCTGGCGACGATGAGCAAGAACTCGCCGGCTGCCAGAGGCAGCGAGAAATGCCCGACCATGATCGCGGCGAGCGCGAAACGATAGAGGGTCAGCGCGGTAGCGTCGTTGGCGAGCCCCTCGCCTTCGAGGATGACCAGGAGCCGGCGCGGCATGTGCAGCCGGCGCGCGATCGCGAGCGGTGCCACCACGTCGGGCGGCGCGACAATGGCGCCGAGCAGGAAGCCGATAGCCCAGGGCAGGCCAATCACATAATGCGTGGCGGCCGCCACCAGCGCCGCGGTGAAGATCACCGCGCCGACCGCGAGCAGCACGATTGGGCGTAAATTGTTCCTGAACTCGCGCCAGCTCATGGCGACGCTGGCCGAGTAGATCAGCGGCGGCAGCACCATCAGCAGTACCAGTTCCGGCGGCAGTTCGACCGGCGGCATGCCCGGTACGAAGGCGAGGCCGATACCGGAGAGCATCAGCAGAATGGCAGGCGCGATGTTGAAGCGGCGCGCGACAAGCGCAGTGCCCGCCAACACGGCAAGCAGGATGAGAAAGGTCTGAAATTTCGCTTCGATCATGGCCTGTCTTGGCCGGAAGCAACCGCAAGGTCAATGCGGCGCGGCTCAGGCCAGCCGCTCAGCCACCATGCGGCCGATGCGTGCGAACACGGCTTCGAACTGCGCAGCGTTGGGCGTGCCCCCCTGGGTATAGGCCGCGATCAGGATCGGTGCATCCGGCTTCGTATCGGGCTTCGTATCGGGCTTGGGCCAGACCACCGCGATATCGCCAGAGGCGTCCTTGCCGTTGTTGCCGGTCTTGTCGCCGATCTTCCAGTTTGCGGGGAGCCCGCCGCGCAGCCGGTTCGCGCCGGTCTTGCAGCCCACCATCCATTCCATGAGTTGAGCACGCGAGGCCGGCGACAGCGCCGCGCCCGTCACCAGCCGCCGCAGATTGCCCGCCATCGCCGCCGGGGTCGTGGTGTCGCGGGGATCGCCGGGCGGTGAGCGGTTGAGCTCGGGCTCGTTGTGGTCCAGTCGCGAGGTGCTATCGCCGAGCGACCGCCAGAAGACGGTGAGCGCGGCGGGACCGCCGATCCGCGCCAGCAGCAAATTGGCGCAGGTGTTGTCGCTGAGCTCGACGATCGCCTTGCACATCTCGGTGACCGACATTGCGCCGGCGGCAAGGTTTTGCCTGGCGACCGGTGCGTACTCCAGCAGGTCGGCCTTGTCGTACGGAATCATGGCCGCAAGCTGCTCCTCGCCACGATCGACCCGCGCCAGTACGCAAGCCGCGAGCGAAGCCTTGAATGTCGAGCACATGACGAACCGTTCGTCGGCCCGCCAGGCGAGCTTTGCGCCGGTCGCGAGGTTCTCCGCATAGACCCCGATCCGGCCGCCACTCTCGCGCTCATACGTTTCGAGCTCAGGCTGCGCGTCCGCGGCGAGCGCGGGAAATGTGGCCATCCAGCACAGCGAGGCGAGCAGCGAACGGCGGTCGAGAAGCATCGGGGACTTTCAGGCGAGACGGAGGAGGCAGCGGCGAGCCGGAGGGAAGCCCCTCACTCCCGCAGGTCATACCGATACGACTTCGACACGATCTGCCAGCCGTCGGCGAGCTTCATCGCCACCAGATAGTCGGTGAAAAAACGCGGCGGCAACTGGCACCGGACCTTGATGAAGGCGGTCTTGTCGTCCGAACGGTCGATGGTGACGATGAAATCCTCGCGCGGCTTGCCTTCGGCCTTGCCGGAGGGGCGCTTGCGCACGCGGTCGAGCCAGTCCGGCACGGTCAGCACCTGCAGTTCGCCCTTCTCGACCCAGCGCAAATCGGCGGATGGGTGGAAGATGGCGCCGAGTTTTTCGGCATCGCCCTCGTAAAGTCCATCGAAATAGGATTGCACGACGGCTTCGACGCTCGCGCGGTTCTGGCTCATGGGTATCCCTTTGAATGGTGGCTCGGGGCGAACTTAGTCGTACTCATCAAAATGCGCTATGGGAGTGCGTACCATTTGCGCGAGGACACTGTGATGACCGGATCAGAGAATTCGAACGCTCGTATCCTGATCGGCGAATGCCACTGCCGCGCCGTGCGCTATGAGGTGGCGGACGCATTCTCCTATGCGATGAACTGCCACTGCTCGAATTGCCGCCGCACCACCGGCGCCGCCTTCAAGCCGTTTGCCGGAATAACCCAGGACAAGCTGCGCATCGCCCATGGTGAAGATCAGCGCCTTATCTTCGGCGACGAGACCACCCATGACGCCCACTGCGCCCGCTGTGGCTCGCTGCTTTATTCCCGGGTGCGCGAGGGAAAATGGGTCCATGTCGCCATGGGAACCCTGGTCGATGCCCCCTCGATCCGACCGAGCGTCCACATTTTCGTGGGCTCGAAAGCGCCCTGGCACGAGATTACGGACAATCTGCCGCAATATCAGGGCCACGTGGGGGATGCCTGAGGGAACCTGCTGCGCGCGTATTTCTCGGCGAACCGCGACCGGACTGGCGCGACAAACAAATGGGGTTTTTCGGCCTGCGGCCGGTGCCACCTTCGTGACCTCAATCGCCCGCGGCGGACCCTGCTAAAGCCATCCCAAAGGGGCTCGAACTGCCCTGAACCCGGAAGTCGTGTCATGCGCAAATCGCTCAGACTTTGCCTACTTCTCCTCGCGGTCGCGCTGCTATTCGGCGCCGGGCCCGCTTTGGCCGGGAAGCGCGTCGCGCTGGTGATCGCCAACTCGGCCTATCAGCACGCGCCGTCGCTTACGAACCCTGTCAATGACGGTTCGGTGATGGCCAGGACACTGAAAGAGGCTGGCTTCGACATCGTCGATTCCCGGCACGATCTGACGGCGCTGGAGACCCGGCGCGTGCTGCGCGAATTCGCCGACGGGACCCGCGATGCCGACATCGCCGTGGTCTACTATGCCGGCCACGGCATCGAAGTCGAAGGCTCGAACTATCTGATCCCTGTCGATGCCAAGCTGGAGCGTGACACCGACATCTTTGACGAGGCGCTCTCCCTCGACCGCGTCCTGGTCGCGGTCGAACCGGCCAAGCAGCTTCGACTGGTGATCCTGGACGCCTGCCGTGACAATCCGTTCGGCAAGACCATGAAGCGCACGGTCGCCTCGCGCGGCATCGGCCGCGGCCTCGTCCAGGTCGAGCCGACCAGCCCCAACACACTGATCGCCTATTCGGCCAAGGCCGGCTTCACGGCGCAGGACGGCGACGGCGCCAACAGCCCCTTTACCATGGCGCTGTCGAAGCATCTGACGACACCGGGCCTCGACATTCGCCGCGCCTTCGGCTTCGTGCGTGACGACGTGCTCAAGTCGACCGGCAACAAGCAAGAGCCGTTCGTCTATGGCTCGCTCGGCGGCGAGGACGTGCCGCTGGTGCCGGTCAAGGTCGCCGCTGCGGCTCCGGCTGCGCCTGCGCTGAATCCGCAGGCCGACATCCGCCGCGATTACGAGCTCGCGCTGCAGGTCGGCAACAGGCCGGCGTGGGATGCCTTCCTCGCCCAGCACCCCGATGGTTTCTATTCGAGCCTCGCCAAGCTTCAGCTCGAAAAAATCGGCGCCGAGCAGGCTCATGCGGCGGCCACCGAGAAGGCGAAGCAGGCCGAGGCCGAGCGCGATCGCCTTGCTGCTGTCGGTGCGCAGAAGGATGCGCAGGCCAAGGCAGCCGCCGACGCGAAGGCCGCGGAGCAAGTGCAGCTTTCCGCGCAGAAGGCCAAGGAGCAGGCGCAGCAGCAGGCGGCCGCTGCCGAGCAGCAACGCGTCAATCTCGCCGCCACGGCGCCAAGTGCTGCGCCCGCCAGCACGGCGAGCCCTGCCGGCACCAACGTCGCATCGCTGACGCCGGCCACTGCGCCGGCCGATCTCAGCCGCTCGGTGCAGGCCGAGCTCGGTCGCGTTGGCTGCTTCTCCGGTGCTGCCGACGGCAACTGGACGACGTCCGCGCAGCGGTCGTTATCGCAGTTCAACCGCTATGCCGGCACCAAGCTCGACGTGAAGGTGGCGAGCATCGATGCACTCGACACGGTCAAGTCAAAACAGTCGCGCGTCTGTCCGATGGTTTGCGAGCACGGCTTCAAGGCCGACGGCGACAAGTGCACCAGGATCGTCTGCCGTGACGGTTATGCGCTCAACGACGACAACGAGTGCGAGAAGCAGCGTGCCGCCAAGCCCGCCAAGCCTGCGACTGCAAAGCGTGACGATGGGGACGAGCGTCCCACACGGCAGCGTCGTCAAACCGGCGGCGCAGGTGCCGGTGCGGCGGGCGGCTTTGGTGGCGCTGCCGGCATTGCGGCTGCGGCCGGCGCCGGCCGCGCCGCAGGTGGCGGACAGCTATTCTGCAATAACGGCGGCTGTCGTGCGGTCAACCGCGGCTGCCATCTCGAATATCGCGGCGGCGGCGGCCCCGGCAACGATGCAAATGTCGAGGTGTGTAACTGACACTACCGGGTCGTCCGGGCTTTCGCCGGGACGACGGATCAAGTCGAGATCGCGCTCGCCGCGATGTTCACCGTCAGCGCCAGCAATGCCGTGTTGTAGATGAATGACACGATGCCATGCGCGGTGGCGGTGCGGCGGATGGTCTTGTCGGTGATGCCGACGTCGGAGACCTGCGCGGTCATGCCGATCACGAACGAGAAATAGACGAAGTCCCAATAGTCAGCGTGGTCTTCCTTGTCGCCGCTGGGAAACTGAAGGCCGCCCGGCGTTGGGTGACGATAATAATCATGCGCGTAATGCAACGCGAAAGTCGTGTGCACGGCGGCCCAGGACAGCGCGATGGTGGTGATCGCGATGGTCAGCTCCGCGGCGCCGCGGTGGACGCCGAGTTCGGCGACAATGGCGGCGATGCTGGCGAAGGCACCGGTCGCCGTCACCAGCAGGATCACGAAGCGGCCGTCGTCCTGCATCGCAGCGGCGCGGCGGATGTGCTGGTGGTCGTTGTACAGCATCATCGCGTAGACCAGCACCAGATAGACCGCGATCAGTGCATCCCACCCAAGCACAAGCCGCGTCGTCAGCCGGTACGAACCCGGTATGAGCAGGCAGACGAGGATACCGACGGCAAGCGATATGAACGTTCGCGGCCGCGCATACACCAGGCGCACCGGCCTCGACATCTTGCGGAAGCGAGCGAGGGCAAGATCTTCCTTGCTGCCGCTCGCCATAGCGCTATCAGCTCTTCCGTTCGGCGACGAACCGCGCAGCCGCTTGCAGCACGGCGGCCCGATCGCCGAAGATCGACACGGCGCTGTCGGCCCGCGCGAGCAGGTCGCGGACGCGCTGCTTGGCGCCTTCGAGGCCGAGCTGCGTGACGAAGGTGGTCTTGCCCATCGCTGCGTCCTGGCCCGAGGGCTTGCCGAGCGCAGCCGCATCGCCTTCGACGTCGAGCAGATCGTCGGCGATCTGGAAGGCTTCGCCGAGTGCGCGACCGTAATCGTCGAGCGCCTGATATTCCTTTTGCGAGGCCTGGCCGAGGATCGCCCCGGCGATGCAGCCGTAACGCAGCAGCGCACCGGTCTTCATCTGCTGAAGACGCGCCACGTCCACCGGCTCGCGGTCGCCAAAGCGGCCTTCGCCGGCGAGATCGAGGATCTGGCCGCCGACCATGCCGCCGATGCCGGCGCAGCGCGCCAGCGCGCGCGTCAGCAGGAGCCGCACATTGGCATCGGGATGAATCTCGTCGCGGGTGATGATGTCGAAGGCGAGCGTCAGGAGGCCGTCGCCGGCGAGGATCGCGGTGGCGTCGTCGGTCTTCTTGTGCAGGGTCGGGCGGCCGCGGCGCAGGTCCGAATTGTCCATTGCCGGAAGATCGTCATGGATCAGCGAGTAGCAGTGGATGCATTCGAGCGCCGCACCAGCGAGCAGCGCGGCTTCGCGGGGCACGCCGAACACGGCGGCGCTCTCGACCACCAGGAACGGCCGCAGGCGCTTGCCGCCGTTGAGGCTCGAATAGCGCATTGCGTCCATCAGTCGCTTGGGCCGGGCGATCTCATCGGGCAGGATATCGTCCGCCAACAGGCGCCCGAGCAGCGCCTCGGTGTCATCAGCGGTCTTGTCCAGACGTTTGGCGAAATCGGACGGGGACGTGCCGGTCATCAAGAAGGGCTCCAGAACTAAAATTCGGCGGGACAATCCTTTATGCGCCCGCCTCAGTCAATCGTTTGGAAGGCCTAAAAAGTGCTGGAAAACGCCCGAACTATCACAGACTTAATGCCGGGCCCGTGGCCGCGTTACGTTCTGCGCCGGAAAGGTTGATTTGCGCGTCGTCAAAACCGTTCTCCTGGTGCTCGTGGTCGCGGCTCTCGCGCCCTATGTGATCGCGCCGTTCTACCGCATTGGCCATCCCGTTTCGACGCTGATGGCATGGCGCTCGCTCCGGGCCGCGCCGATGCAGCGGGAGTGGATCGATCTGGCGGCGATGTCGCCCTCACTGCCGCGCTCGGTGGTGGCGGCCGAGGACGCCCATTTCTGCAAGCATCACGGCATCGACTGGGGCGCGCTGCGTGAGGCCATCGACGACGCGCAGGAGGACGGCACCCCGTTCCGGGGCGCTTCCACCATCACCCAGCAGCTGGCGAAAAACCTGTTCCTCTGGCAGGGGCGCGATTTTATCCGCAAGGCGCTGGAATTCCCGCTGGCGCTGTGGATCGACTTGGTCCTGCCCAAGGCGCGGATCCTGGAGATCTACCTCAACATCGCCGAACTGGGACCGCAGGGCCAGTTTGGGGTGGAGGCGGCCAGCGCCTATGCCTTCGGCAAGTCAGCCGCCAGTCTTTCTCCCAGGGAGGCCGCCCTTTTGGCCTCAACCCTGCCGAATCCGGTCAAACGTAGCGCCAGGACGCCGGGACCGGGCGTCCGGCGGCTGGCCGGGACCTATGTTGCGCGGGCGCAGGCCAGCTCGCTTTCGACCTGCTGGCGGGAAAATCGCTGATTTCGGGTCCTTTTCGGGCGCATTTTCCGTCCCAGAACCCTAGATTTAAGGCCAGCCTTCCTCTATAAGCCCGGCCTTGACCGGCATTCAGCTCGCCTCGGTTTGCGGGTGCTGAGCCGTCCCCTCGCGGACGATGCCCCGAAACACCAATCCCTAGAGGATATTGAAATGGCCGTTCCGAGAAGAAAAACCTCGCCGTCGCGTCGTGGCATGCGCCGCTCGGCAGACGCCATCAAAAAGCCGACCTATGTGGAAGACAAGGACTCTGGCGAGCTCCGTCGTCCGCATCATCTCGACCTCAAGACCGGCATGTACAAGGGCCGTCAGGTCCTGAAGAAGAAAGAGTCCTGAATTCAGGACCTTTCCCCAGGCAGGATGATTTCGCCTGCCTGATTTCGGCCAACCCATGAGATATGACAGTGACGGCGGCGGAGCGAATGCTTCGCCGCCGCATTGTCCTGTCTGGATATCTTGATCGAGAAGGCATTCGCCGATGGTCGGTTTCCCGCTGCTTCTGATCCCGCTCGCGGTCTACAACATCATCGCCTTCCTGATGCCGAGCGTGTCCTTTACGGACGTGCTGTTCAAGGTTCCGATGATCACGGGCGAGGCCTGGCCGGTCACACTCGCCGACGTGATGCTCGCGCTTGGCGTCGTGCTGTTGCTGCTCGAGGTGGTCAAGGGCGCGCGGCCCGGCTCGAAATTCCTGATGGATCATTTGCTGTCGCTGATCGTGTTCGGCGCGGCTGCGGCCGAATTCGTGATGTGGCCGAAATTCGGCAACTCCACCTATTTCCTTTTGGTGCTGCTCGCGATGGCCGACTTCCTCGGCGGCATCGCCCAGCGCACGCGCCGCCACGGCGCCTATGTCGCCGAGACTGTGCCGGCATCGCGCAAGGCCAGGCGCCAGGCTGAAGTGGCAGCCGATGAAGCGGTGGTCGAGTCCAAGTTCGAGCCCGTCTCTGCGCCGGCGGTGCCGCCCGCATCCGCACCCTCCGCGCAGTCGGTCGCCGAATCCGTGCTGATCGATCACCCCGCGCCGAAGCCGGCTCAGAGCACGTCCTCGCCGGAAATCCCCTCGCCGCATCTTCAGCCCGGCAACGGCACGCCGTCGTCTCCCGACGCGCCGCGCTGATCTACTTCAAGCCACCTGCCGCGTGCGCGCGGTGACGCTCGGAAGCGGATGCTTGCTGCCATAGGCTACCTGCGCATCCTCGGAAGACGCACGGCGGAGCCGGCTCGTCTGGGGCAGGTTCTCGGCATTGGCAATGAGCTGGGTGACGAAGCTGGGATCGGGGCGCGGCAGCGGCGCCTTGTGGACCCACTGCAAAATCGGCAGCTGCGGCACCAGGGCCGTGCCCGTGCCGTTGTCCGCCTGGTCCGATCGGTTCGTACTCAACATCGCTATCACCGTTGATCCGGCAAGCCTGTCGCGTTTCGGGACGCTGGCGCCGGTGCGTGTCATGTACTCGCAAGGCCTATGCCGGACGGGCCGGTTTGGTTCCTGCGGCGTGAGGAAACGTGGTTTCCAAATTGTTTATCAACTTTGCCTAGGGTCAATGGCGAATCTGGCTTTATCCTGTGCCGACTCAGGACTCCCCGCTGTCCCGAAACGAGGCGATTTTGACCCCCGCATTGCCGCAAGCCTCCGACATCCTGGCCGCCCTTGGCCAAGCCGTGTTCGCCTGGGACATCGCCAGCGATGCAATGGTCTGGGGTGAGCAGGTCAGCGCCATCTTCCCCGGAATTCCCGCCGAGCGGCTGGCCACCGGCACCGAATTCGCCAAGCTGATCGAGCCCGCACAATCGCTGCGGACCGCTGCGCTGGCGCAGACCTCCGCCGTGCACGGCGCCGACGGCACGCCCTACCGGGTCGAGTACGGTGTGCGCATGAGCGCTGCCGATCCCGTGGTCTGGATCGAAGAGACCGGCCGCTGGTTCTCGGGACCCGATGGTCGGCCGGTGCGCGCGATCGGCTCCGTCCGCATCAACAATGAGCGCCACGCCCGCGACGAGGAACTGACGAAGCTGGCCCGGCTCGATCCGCTGACCGGCGAGCTCAATCGCTCGCATCTGATCGCGGCGCTGGCCGAGGCGATCGAGGAGACGACCCGTTTCCGGTCGACCGCGGCCTTCATGCTGGTCGGCATCGATCATCTCGCGCGCGTCAACGATGCCTTCGGTTTCGACGTTGCCGATGCCGTGATCCTCGACGTCGCCAAGCGCATCCGTGCGCGCTTGCGCGGGGGCGATGTGCTCGGCCGCTTCTCCGGCAACAAGTTCGGCCTAATCCTGAAGAACTGCACAGTTGACGACATGAACGTCGCCGCCGAGCGCTTCCTCGCCGGCATCCGCGACGAGGTGGTGCCGACCAAATCCGGCCCGGTGTCGGTCACTGCTTCGATCGGCGCGGTCAGCGTGCCGCGCTATGCCCGCAACACCGACGAGGCCGTCAATCGCGCCCACGAGACGCTGGACGCCGCAAAACAACGCCGCGTGGGTTCGTTCGCGACCTGGCGTCCCGATGCCGCGCGTGACGCGCAGCGCCGCGTCAACATCCGCGTTACCGACGAGATCGTCACCGCGCTGAACGAGCGCCGTATCAAGCTCGCCTATGAGCCGGTGGTCTCGGCCGCCTCGCGCGAGCGCGCGTTCCACGAATGCCTGGTGCGGATGGACCAGGGCGGCGGCCAGGTGCTGCTCGCGCCCGACATCGTGCCGGTCGCCGAACGGCTCGGCCTGATCCGCCTGGTCGATCACCGCGTGCTCGAGCTCGTGGTCACCGAGCTCGCCGCCGCGCCCGACATCTGCCTCAGCCTCAACATCTCGCCAGACACGACGATGGATCCGGACTGGTGGGCCAGCATCGAATCGCTGATGCGCGCGCATCCCGGTGTTGCCGAGCGTCTGATCGTGGAGATCACCGAGACGGTCGCGATCCAGGACATCGACGACGTACGCGGCTTCGTCACGCGGCTGAAGAATTTCGGCAGCCGCATCGCCATCGACGATTTCGGCGCCGGCTACACCTCGTTCCGCAATCTGCGCAAGCTCGGCGTGGATATCGTGAAGATCGACGGCGCCTTCGTGCAGAACATCACCCATTCCGCCGACGACCGCGCCTTCGTGCAGACCCTGATCGACCTCGCCCGCCGCCTCGACATCAAGACGGTGGCCGAATGGGTGCAGGACGAAGAGGCCGCAAACATGCTGCGCGACTGGGGCTGCGATTACATCCAGGGCCGTCTGATCGGGCTCGCGTCGGCCGACCGTCCGTGGAGCGCGTCGCCGGATAACGTGCTGCCTGCGGCAGGCTGAGACAAAACCCTCACGCCCCTTCATCCAGCGCCACCAGCTCGCGCTTTTTGCGCAGCGCCGGCAACAGCGGCGCCACCAGCAGCACCAGCGCCAGTACGAGACACGCCGCCGAGATCGGACGCTGCACAAAGGTCCAGAGGTCGCCCTGCGACAGGATCAGCGACTTGCGCAGATTGTTCTCCAGCATCGGTCCGAGCACGAAGGCGAGCACCAGCGGGGCCGGCTCATAGCCGAGCTTGCGCATGAAATAGCCGATGATACCGAACGCGATCATCACATAGACGTCGAACACGTTGTTGCTCGAGCAGTACACGCCGATGATCGTGAACAGGATGATCAGGGGGAAGAGAATGTTGTAGGGCAGCTTGAGCAGCTGCACCCACATGCCGATCATCGGCAGATTGAGGATCAGCAACATCACGTTGCCGATATACATGCTGGCGACGATGCCCCAGAACAGGCCGGGGTTTTGCGTGATCAGCAGCGGTCCCGGCTGAAGGCCGTGGATGACGAAAGCGCCGAGCAGTAGCGCCATCACCACGTTTGGCGGGATGCCCAGCGTCATCAGTGGGATGAACGCGCCGCCGGCTGCCGCGTTGTTGGCGGATTCTGGGCCTGCGACGCCTTCGATCGCGCCATGGCCAAAACGCTCCGGCGTTTTCGACAGCCGCTTCTCCAGCGCATAGGACGCGAACGAGGCCACCACCGCGCCACCGCCCGGCAGGATGCCGAGCAGGAAGCCGAGCAAGGTGCCGCGCGCGACCGGGCCGGCGCTCGCCTGCCAATCGGCCTTGGTGGGCAGGAGTTGCGTAATCCTGGCGTTGATGATGTCGCGCTTGATCGCCTGCTCGATGTTGAGCAGCACCTCGGCGACCCCGAACAGGCCCATCACGACGGGGACGAGTCCGATACCGTCGATCAGCTCCATGCGGCCGAATGTCAGCCGCGGCTGCGCCGTGATGCTGTCGAGCCCGATCAGTCCGAGCACGACACCGGTGCATGCCATCAACAGCGCCTTCGGCATCGAGCCCTGGGTGAGGAAGGTGAGCACCACGAGGCCCAGCACCATCAGGCTGAAATACTCGGCCGGGCCAAACGCGATCGCAATGCCCGCAAGCCGAGGCGCCACCAGCATCAGCGCGACCAGCGAAAACGTGCCGGCGATGAAGGAACCGAAGGCAGAGATGCCTAGCGCAGGGCCAGCTCGGCCCTGCTTCGCCATCTGGTGGCCGTCGATACAGGTGACGACGGAAGCTGCTTCGCCGGGGATGTTGACCAGGATCGAGGTGGTCGAGCCGCCATACATCGAGCCGTAATAGATGCCCGCCATCATGATGATGCCGGACTCCGGCGTTCCCGACAGCGTCACCGGAAGCAACAGCGACATCGCCGAGATCGGTCCGATGCCCGGCAGTACGCCGACCAGCGTGCCGATGAAGACGCCAATGAAGCAATAGAGCAGGTTGATCGGTAGCAGCGCGACGCCAAACCCGTGCGCGACGTTGACGAGCGTGTCCATGCGGCTAACCCATCCCGAACAGGCCCGAGGGCAACTGGATCAGCAGCACCCGCTCGAGCACCCACCACATCCCGAGCGGCACCAGCACCGCGACCGGGATCGCCAGTGTCCAGCGCACGGGATCGATCAACCGTAACAAGAGCAGCATCAACGGGATCGACGATAACAGGAATCCCAGCGGCTCCAGGGCAAAGGAGAATGCGGTGAGGCAGGCGATGACGAGGAGTGGTTTGCCCCAGCTCACATGATCCCAGCGTGAGGCCAGCGTCGGGCCGCCCTCCGTGATGGCCGAAATGATGATGCTGACCGCGAAAACGCACATCAAGATGCCCGTGTAGAACAGCACGTAGCCGGAGCCGGGGTCGTTGATGGTGCCGAGCTTGAGCTTAACGCCCTGCCAGATCACGAAGCCGCCCAGCGCGAGCCCGATCAACCCGCCCCAGAGTTCGGAGTTGTTGAGGCGGAGTTTGACGTTGGCTTTGTCGTTCATAGACACCCTCTCGGCCGTTCCCCGCATCTGCGGCGCAGCGCGAAGCGCTGCGCCGCAGATCCGGGGTCCATAGATGCGTGGCAAATGTAGATCCCGGACGCGACGCAGCGCTGGAGAAGCGCTGCACGGCGTCCGAGACATAAAAGTGGCTCAATCCTACTTCTTCGCAAGCCCGAGCGTGTCGATCACCTTGCGCTCTGACTCCGTGACCTCGACGACGAACTTCCTGTAGTCCTCGGTATTCTTGTAGCTCGGCACCATGTCGTATTTGGCGAGCGTGGCGATCACCGCGGGGTCCTCGACCGCCTTCTTGAAGGCGTCGTGCAGCTTGGCGACGATCTTGGGATCCATGCCCTTGGGTCCTGCGATGCCGAACGGGGAATCAAAGACCATGGGATAGCCGAGCTCCTTCAGCGTCGGCACGTCAGGATAGTTCGGCGACCGCGCGCCGGTCCACACCATGAGAAGCTTCAGCTTGCCGGCGTCGACCAAGGGCCGCCAACCGGTGGAGTCGGCTTGCAGCATGGTGTGTTGGCCGAGTACCGCGGCGTTGGTCTCTGCCCCGCCCTTGAACGGCACCTGCGTGAGCTTGATGCCGGACATCGCGGCGATCTGCTCCATGCCGATATGAAGCGAGGTGCCGGTGCCCGGCGTCGCGTAGGTCACCTTGCCCGGATTTGCCTTCGCGAACGCAACCACGTCTTTCCAGGACTTGAACTGCGACTCCGCGCTGGTGGTTACGCCGAAGGTGTAGCCGGTGAGATGAATGATGTAGGTAAAATCTTTTGCCGGATCCCACGACACCTCCTGCATCAGGGGCAGGCGGAAGACGGTGATCGGAAGCTGTGAGATGGTGTAGCCGTCCGGCTTCGCGGCCGCGGCCATGGTGGCAGGTCCGACCGTGCCGCCGCCGCCCGCCTTGTTGTCGATCACGATCGGCTGCCCCAGGACCTTGGAGGCGCTGTCGGCGATCGCGCGCATCGAGATGTCGGTCGATCCGCCGGCCGGCCATGGCACGATCAGCGTCACCGGTTTGGTGGGATAGTCCTGCGCACCGGCGGCGGTTGCGAGCAACGCGCTCACGACGGTATGCATGGCGGCAAACGCGATAGTCTTCAGCCCGTATCGCGACATCGAAATTCCTCCCTCGCAGTGGCCTCGTTCGGGCCGCCGCTCCTCATTTTTATGACGGGATTGTCCTCGAAATCATGGGAGAAGAAAAGCGCGTTGCGCGGCGGCTCCACGGGGGCGAGACGGTGATTCCGGCGAAAAACGCACGTGCGACAATTGGTCGTTTGGAAGCGTGCCGAGATACGGAATTTGCCGTCGGCGGAGCCTTTACGCCACGCGGCGGACTGCGTTCAGCGTCTCGATCATGCGCTCGACTTCGGCGGCCGGGCAGGGCTTGCCGAAATAATATCCCTGCACGTCGGTGCAGCCGCATTCGCGCACGAAATCGAGTTGCTCCGCCGTCTCCACACCTTCCGCCGTGGTCTCGACGCCGAGCACCGAGCCAAGGCTGGCGATGGTGCGGACGATCGCCACGCTCTCCGGGCTTTCGCCGAGGGTGCCGACGAAGGAGCGGTCGATCTTGATGCGGTCGAACGGGAATTTGCGCAGATAGCTCAGCGAGGAATAGCCGACGCCGAAATCGTCGAGACTGACACGCACCCCTAACGCGCGGAGCTGGTGCAGGATCTCGATCGTCGCCTCGCTGTCGTCGAGCAGCGCCGTCTCGGTGACCTCGAGCTCGAGCCGGTGCGGCGGCAGGCCGGCCTCCGCAAGCGCGCTCGTGACCATCGCCACCAGCCCGCGCGCGCGCGGAACTGCACCGGCGACAGGTTCACCGCGACGGTGAGATCGGGCCAGGACACGGCAGTCGCGCACGCCGTGCGCAGCACCCATTCGCCGATCGGAACGATCAACCCGTTCTCTTCCGCGATCGGGATGAATTCGGCCGGCGAGACGACGCCGCGCGACGGATGTTTCCAGCGCAGCAGCGCTTCGAAGCCGGTGAGCTCGGTCGAGTCGAGCCGCACCTGCGGCTGGAACACCAGGTGGAATTCCCGTGCCTCCAGCGCGCCGTGCAGGTCGTGCTCCAGCGCGTGCCGGCTCCGGGCCTCTTGCTCCATCTCTGGCTCGAACAGTTGATAGGCGCCGCGCCCCTTGGCCTTGGCCTGGTACAGCGCGAGGTCGGCGCATTTCATCAGCTCGTCGGCATCGAGCCCGTGCTCGGGCGCGATTGCGATGCCGACGGAGACGCCGACATGGATCGACTGGTTCTCCAGCGGCGGCGGGTGACCGATGACCTCAACCAGGCGGCGTGCGAGCTTTTCCGCCGATTGCGGCTGCGGTCCGCGCTGGAGAACGGCGAATTCGTCGCCGCCGAGCCGCGCGACGGTGTCGTGCTCGCCGACATTCTCTTTCAGCCGCGCCGCGACCCAGCGCAACAGCCGGTCGCCGGCCGCGTGGCCGAGGCGGTCGTTGACGGTCTTGAAATTGTCGAGGTCGAAGCACAGCACCGCCATCGCGCCGCCGGCGATCGCGACCTGGTTCAGCCCCTCGCCCATCTTCTCGCGGAACAGCGTGCGGTTGGGCAGGTCAGTGAGCGAATCGTGCAGGGCCATGTGCGCCACGCGGGCCTGCGCCTTGTGGCGCTCGGTGACGTCCTCATAGGTGACGACCCAGCCGCCTTGCTCCATTCGCTTGTGATTGAGCTTGATGATGCGGCCGTCGCTCAGATGGTGGTGCAGCGTGTGCTCGCCCTCGCGCAGCCTCTCGACATAGTCGGCATAGAGCCGCGCGGCGGTGGTATTCGGATGGATGCCGAGGTCGCAGCTGTGCTCCATGATCTCGCGCATCGAGACGCCCGGCTTCACCAATTCGGGCGACAGTCCGTACATCTCGATATAGCGGCGGTTGCAGACGATCACGCGCAGGCTCGGATCGAGCATGCACAGGCCCTGGCTCATGTTGTTCAGAGCCGCGTCGAAGCGCCGATACTGCTCGCTCAACTCCTCGACCGCCTGCTCGCGCTCTGTGATGTCCTCATAGGTGGCAACGAAGCCGCCCTCGGCCAGCGCGCAATAGCGCACCGAGATCATGGTGTCGTTCGACATGCGCCGGCGCGTCGGCGAGGAGTCACGGTCGGCGATCCTCGCGCTGGCGGCTTCCAGGAGCTGCTGCGGACTATATTCGGATGAGAACGCGCCGTTCGTCATCGAGCGCTCGATCAGCTCGCCGAGATGCGTGCCGGGTTTGGTCTCCTCCGGCGACAGCCGATAGATTTTCCGGTAGGTGATATTGCAGACGCGCAGGCGCATGTCGCTGTCGTAGAAGGCGAGCCCGTGCGCCATGTTCTCCAGCGCGGCATCGAGGATGAAGTTCTGCTGCCTCAGCGTCTCCTCGTATTGCAGCCGCTCGGTGACGTCTTCGTGCACCGTCACCCAGCCGCCGTCGGGCAGGAAACGGGAGACCGCCTGCACCATCCGTCCGTCGTAGCGCATCACCAGCAGGGTTTTTGCCTTCCTGGCGCACACGTCCTTCAGCCTGGTGTCGTGGAATTCCTCGGCCGACATCCCTGGCAGGTTGCCGCGCGAAAGCCAGTGATCGATGGCCTTGCCGTGCGTGACGCCCGGCTTAACGATTTCCGGGTCGAGGTTGTAGAGGTTCAGGAAACGTTCGTTGCAGACGACGACGCGGCTGTCGGAATCATACATGATGAGCCCGTGCGACATGTTCGCGAGTGCGTGCTGGCTGCGCTCGGTCTGCACGTGCAGCTCCGCCTCGAGCCGGGCGAGGCGGCTGACGTCGTCGCAGATCGTCATCCAGCCGCCGCCGGGGAGCGGCTTCAGCTCGAGTGCCATGACGAGGCCGCTTGCCAGATGCTGCTCCGTTCGGAACGGTTGACCGTCCGCGATCTGCTTCATGCGCCTGGCATAGAGCGCATCGAGGTCGTTCGCCGGGAAGTTGCCGAGCTCAGCGCTATGAGCGAGCACGTCGCGATAGCTCGTGCCGATCCGCACGATCTCGGCCGACATGTTGAACAGCGTGAGGTAGCGCTGATTGACCAGCACGATCCGGTTGGCGGCATCGTAGACGCAGACGCCTTGCTCCATGTGGTCGAGCGCAAGCTGGCTCAGTCCGACGAGGGCCTCCGGGCCCTCTTCGCGGCGTGCATCAAGCTCGTTGGCGCGGATCGACGTCATGGGGCGGCGGGGTCTCGGCGGGCAATAGACTTAACGCAGCGTAATTCAGTCGCTGAGGGTAGCGAAGAGGCGGGAAAATTCCCTTACGCGCCGTAGTTTACGGAGGATGACCGGCGGTGCAGAGAGCGTGTATGCCGACATCTGAATGGTGAGGTCTTACCACCAGCCCGGACCTTATCGCCGTCATCCTGAGGTGCCGGAGCGAAGCGGAGGCCTCGAAGGGCGACGGCCCGGCTGCATCCCGGCCGTCCATCCTTCGAGGTTCGCCGCGCTGCGCACGGCGAGCACCTCAGGATGACGGGGCCAGAGCGCAGTCTCCGTACCGCTCTACGGCCCGTACAGGACGAGCTCCGTATCAGTGAGGTCGGCGAGCTGTGGCCGGTGCGGGCCCTTGAAATATTTGCGGCCACGCCGCTCGGTGTAGATGCCGACGAGGCCGGGAACCGGGCCATTGGAATCGATGGCAACCGAGATCTTGCCGAGCCGCAGCAGCAGCCGGCCGATGCGGCCCGCGCATTCGGTGTATTCGGCGGCGTTGCGACAGTAGATCAGCTTCATCGCGGGAGGCGCAATGAAGCCGCGGCGGATGCGCACCGGTTGCAGGATGAAAGGGAACGTTCCCTTCGGCGTGCGGCACACGAGGCTGAGGCAATTGTAGCGCGCGTGCCGCGTCAAGAGCTCGGTCTCGGGTTCGGAAAGTCCATCGATCATCTTGGCGTGCTGCGAGATGACCTCGATCTTGCTCCAGCGCGGCGCGCGCGCCAACGCAGGTACCGAGAAGAATATGCCGCGGCAATAGGCGCGAAAGCCCTGCGTCTCGATGATCGGCCAGGTCCACCGCGCCGGGCTGATGTTGAGATAGGTAACGTCCTTGTGCCGCTGCGCGATCTTGGTCAGGAGCGGGGCGTAGTTGCGGTAGGCCGGATCGACGTACCAGCTCGACAAATTGCACTGGACGGCGGTCTCGCCGCCGTCCTTCTGCGCCGTGTAGATCAGCAGCAGCACGCCGACCGGCGTGCCGTCATTGTCGAGCATGTAGCCGAAGCGCGGGTAACCTTCCGGCACGGGCCGGAAGGCCTGCCGGCGCAGGCCCTGGATCCAGTAGTTGCGCGAGCGGCCCACGAAGCCGCGTGTCAGCACGTCCGCGACTGCCTCGACGTCGGACTCGGTGATCTCGCGGCATCGGACCTTGGTGTGGATCACGCTGGTTTTTCCCGTGGAAATGACCGGCCTCGTTCCGTTAGCGCCAGCCTTCGCCATGGGCATCGGCTGCGGCCCGCGACTGCAGGCCCATGATCTCCCGCACCTTGGCGGGCCAGGCGGAAAGATCGGTGCCGTGGGTGTGGAACATGGCGACGGCCAGGCGGTCCATGCCGAAGGCGACGCAGCCCGTGTGGGCCGGCTGGCCATTGGCGTCCTGGATGTCCCAGGTCGTGCCGAAATGCTCGCGGTGATAGTTGAAGCTCATGCAGGCGGTCGGCTGCTCTTCCGAGCGCAGCGGGATCAGCAGCTCGAACTTGAGCTGCTGCTGCTTCTGGCTCACCGCCTTCATCTGGCCGACGCGACCGAAGAAGGGGTCGCTGGCATAGTCGACGCGGAAGGTGAGACCGAGATCGGTCGCGATCGCCTGCGCGCGCACCATCCAGCGCTCGCGGAAATCGGCGACGTCATCGGGGCTGCCGATGCAGACATATTCCCGCATCCGGAACGATTGCAGCCGGTCGAGATGCTTTGACGGCTCACGGCGGAAGCAGTCGGCGGCGACGTCGAAACGCAGGCCACCCTTCGGCAGCGGGCCGCGGCTCGCCGCGATCGGATAGACGGGATAGCAGGCCGCCGGCGACAGCACGAGGTCTGCCGGCGAGAGCGAGCTGGTCCAGTCGCCGCCGGCATCGAAGCGGCTTACCGCGGCGTTGATCTCGCGCTCGGTGCCGTGCAGGCCACAGACGCAGCCGAGCAGGTTCGGAAAGCTCTTGAGATAGCCGGACTTCTCGAGCTGTGAACGGCTCATCACCGGCGGGAAGCGCATCACCTCGGTGCCGGCCTCGCGATGGCTCGTGATCAGTGCGGCGAGCCGCTCGACGATTCCCTCATAGAGCGCGGTGCGGGCGTAGACGCCGTCCGAGCCCATGGAGTGGAACAGCTTGTCGGCGAGATGATCGAGCGGATCGGCCATTTGCGGCGCGGTCTCGGGCGAATTGGGGAGGACGGCAATGTTCATGGTTCGATGTCCTGCTATCTCAAAATTGTTCTTGTTGGTTTAGTCGCCAAGGTACGTCAGTCACGCCAAGGCACGTCAGGCACGAAGAGGCACGTCAGTCATGAAGGCTGGTCGGCACGCCGCTCATCAGGGTCGATGTCGCGGCATTGGCCAGAATGCGGTCGTTGTTGATCATAATTGGCGACGACAGCACGTCGCGCAGGTGACGGCCCATGGTGAACTCACCGTCGTTGCGGTAACCGGAAAGGCCTGCGGTGCGCATCGCATGCATCACGGTCTCGACCGCGAGCTCCGAGGCCTGCACCTTCAGAAGCGTGATCGAAGACTGGAAGTCGAGCGAGCCGAGCGCGCGTTCGTCGTGTTCGGCACGGGCGAAGGTGTCGATATTGGCTGATATCAGTGCACGCAGCTTGGCGAGCGACATCTTGGCGGCGGTGAAATGCGCGGCCGCCGGCGGCATCTGACCACCCGAGGTGCGGGCCGCCTTGCGGACAAAGGCCTGCGCACGGGTAACTGCGGCTGCAGCGATACCAGCCCAGGCCGAGGACCAGCACAGATGCGCGAACGGCGTCATGGTCTGGGCGTGGATCTTGTCATAGGATTCCGGGAAGACGCGGTCGGCGGGGCAGTCGACCTTCAACTCGAAACCGGTCGAACAGGTGCCGCGCATGCCGAGCGTTTCCCAGCCCAGCGTCCGCTTCAGCGAATAATCGTCCCGGGCGAGCGCCAGCAGCACCTGGTCGGACGCAGAAGCATTGGTGGCGCGGCGGGCGATGGTGACGAGGCCGTCGGCCTCGGCGCCGTAGGAGATCACGGTGGCGTCTCGCACGAGCGAGACGGTATCGCCGGCGTGGTCGACCGCAGCCGCGCTGGCGCGGATATTGCCGCCGTTCTGCCCTTCGGTGGTGGAGGAGGCCAGCAGCCACTGGTCGCGCGCGACCCGGCGCATCATGGTTTCCATCCAGGGAATGCCGTGACCGTGCCTGACGACGCAGGCGACCTTTGTCGTGTGCATCGCGTAGACCATCGCCGTGGAGGCGCAGGCGCGTCCGAGCGCGTAGCAGATATCGGTGACGTCGTGGATCGAGGCGCCGAAGCCGCCGAACTCGACCGGGATCATGACGCCGAGCAGCTTCTGCTCGCGCGCGACCTCGAAAGCCTTGTGGGGGAAGCGGGCGTCGCGATCGACCCCGTCTGCGTCGGCTGCCGCCGCGGTGGCGGTCCGGGCGGCGCGCTCGACGAGGGAAGGACCCTGCTCGAGATAGCTCGTCTGCGTCTCGTCGACAGTGAGGACTGCTTCACGCACGTTCATACTCGTCCGCCTCCGGTTTGCCGTTCGGGATCGCCGGCATCATTCGCGATGCCGCTTGAGCGATCCTCCGACCATCTTTGCTTATGAGATGAGGCTACGGATTTAATTCAAATTCGTCGATGAAATAGAGGGTAAACAAAGTCCAATTCCGAACAAGCAGTTAAGGTCGGGTTGTTTGCACCGCCCGGATTTCCGCGATCGCGTTAGGGATCTGTAAGAGGACAGAATTCCAGACAATCTGAGTCATCGTTTACTAAGAAACGCGAAGTAATGGTGGCGTCCATTGCGGGATCGGCCCGCCGTGCCCATCGTAGCCGGCAACCGGTCCGACCTTTAACAGACAGATGGGAATTTGCCGATGCAAGGCTTCGATACCGAATTGCGCAATCGCGTCATCAAGCTGGTGAAGGGCATTCTCGCACAGAATTCGCTTGCCGCTGACGTCACGCCGCAGGCCAAGCTCGTCGACGTCGGCCTGACCTCGATGGACATGGTCAATCTGATGCTCGGCGTCGAAGCCGAGTTCGACTTCACGATTCCCCAGTCCGAGATCACACCGGAGAACTTCCAGTCCATCGAGACGCTGGAGCGAATGGTCGCGACCCAGCTGCAGCCGGCGACCGCGGCCTAGTCAGCCCCTCCGGGGGCGACACGGAATATGCGGCGTCGCTCCTCACAGCATCGACATCCCGCCCACCACCCCCGTTCCAAAAGCGTCGCAAAACTGGCATAGCTTCTCCACGGGATCGCGATGGCGCGAACGGGGTGGAGCAGGCATGACGCAGGCGGTACTGGGCATCATAGGAGGTTCCGGCATCTACGATCTGCCGGGACTCGAGGACGCTCGCGAAGAGGTGATCAAGAGCCCCTGGGGTGAGCCGTCGGCGTCCTTGCGGCGCGGCTCCATGGCCGGCCTGCCGATCGTGTTCCTGCCGCGCCATGACAAAGGCCACCGGCTGTCGCCTTCCGACATCAACTATCGCGCCAATATCGACGTCCTGAAGCGCGCCGGCGTCACCGACCTGATCTCGCTGTCGGCCTGCGGCTCATTCAGGGAGGAACTGCCGCCCGGCACCTTTGTTCTCGTCGACCAGTTCGTTGATCGCACCCACAAGCGCGAGAGCTCGTTCTTCGGCCGGGGCTGCGTCGCGCATGTGTCGATGGCGCACCCGGTCTCGCCGCGCTTGCGTATTCATCTTGCCGTGGCCGCTGAAGCCGAGGGCATCGCGTTTGCGCGCGGCGGCACCTATGTCTGCATGGAGGGACCGCAATTCTCCACCTATGCGGAAAGCATGACCTACAAGACACTGGGCTATTCCGTGATCGGCATGACCAATATGCCAGAAGCGAAACTCGCGCGAGAGGCCGAGCTTTGCTACGCCACCGTCGCGATGGTGACGGATTTCGACTGCTGGCATCCCGATCATGACGCCGTCACCGTGCAGGACATCATCCGCGTGCTCAGCTCGAACGCCGACAAGGCGAAGGCGCTGGTGGCGCGGCTGGCCAAGGATTTCCCGCGCGAGCATGAGCCGTGTCCGATCGGTTCGGACCGTGCGCTCGACGCCGCGCTCATCACCGCGCCCGAGGCGCGCGATCCCGAACTTTTGAAGAAGCTCGATGCGGTGGCCGGCCGCATCCTGCGCGCGTGATACGAAAGGCAGAATGCCATGAAGGTCGACGGCAAGCATTTCCGCAGCATCTGGCGTGAGCGCGACGGCTGGTCGGTCGGCGCGATAGACCAGCGCCGGCTGCCACATGAGTTCATCGTTGCAAAGCTGGTCTCTTGCGAGGACGCGGCCCTCGCCATCCGCGACATGCTGGTGCGCGGTGCGCCGCTGATCGGCGCGACCGCAGCTTACGGCATGGCGCTCGCGATGCGCGAGGGTGCCTCGGACGCCGGTCTGCAGCGCGCTTACGATACGCTCGTGATGGCGCGGCCGACCGCGATCAATCTGAAATGGGCGCTGGACGAGATGCGCGCGACGCTCGCGCCGGTTGATCCGCTCGAACGCGCGGAGGCCGCCTATGCGCGCGCCGACGAGATCGTCGAGCAGGACGTCGAGATCAACCGGGGCATCGCCCTCAATGGCCTGAAACTCATCGAGGCGATCGTCGCAAGGAAGAAGCCGGGCGAGACCGTCAATTTGCTGACGCATTGCAATGCCGGCTGGCTTGCCACCGTCGACTGGGGCACGGCAACAGCGCCGATCTATCTGGCGCATGAGCGCGGCATCAAGGTCCATGTCTGGGTCGACGAGACGCGCCCGCGCAACCAGGGTGCCTCGCTCACGGCCTGGGAGCTCGGCCATCACGGCGTGCCGCATACGGTGATTGCCGACAACACCGGCGGGCATCTGATGCAGCATGGCATGGTCGATCTCGCCATCGTGGGCACCGATCGCGTTGCCGCCAATGGCGATGTCTGCAACAAGATCGGCACTTATCTGAAGGCGCTCGCCGCGCACGACAATAACGTGCCGTTCTATGTCGCGCTGCCATCGCCGACGATCGATTTCGCGGTTGATGACGGCATCCGCGACATCCCGATCGAGCAGCGCAGCGGCACGGAGGTCACCGACATGACCGGCCGCACCGCGGATGGACGGCTGGAGACGGTGCGGATCGTGCCGGAGGGCTCGCCGGTCGCGAACTACGCGTTCGACGTGACCCCGGCGCGGCTCGTCACCGGCCTCATCACCGAGCGGGGCGTGCTGAAGCCGGATCGTGCGTCGCTCGCCGCGGCGTTTCCGGAGCGGATCGCTGCGGCGGCGGCTGATTAGGATGTGTAATCCCTCACCCTGAGGAGCCGCTCTTGCGTGGCGTCTCGAAGGGCGAGGGGCACGAGCGGAGCCTTCATCCTTCGAGACGCGCGCAAGGGCGCGCTCCTCAGGATGAGGGTTTGTAAGCGTCGCTAGCTCAGCCTTAATCCCGTCGCGGCTTCCAGTTCGGCGATCGCCTGGGCGCCGCTGGTGACCTTGATCGTGGTCATGCCCATCTCGCGCGCGGGCTTCAGATTGACGCCGAGATCGTCGAGATAGACGCAGTTGTTCGGATCAACCTTCAGCGTCTCGACCATCAGCTGATAAATGCGCGGGTCGGGCTTGCGCAGGCCGATCTTGGCGGACTCGATGACATGGTTGAACAGCACCATCACCTCGGCGACATAGAGTGAGCGCCCGGTCATGCTGCCGATCGCATTGGCCGGCAGATTGTTGGTAATGCAGCCGGTCTTGAATTGCGCCTTGATGCGCTTCAGCGCCTCGACCATCTCGGGGCGCAGATCGCCCTGCAGCAGCGGCAGCACGTCACGCCCGCGCACTTCCGCGCCGAGCGCCAGTGACTCCGTCGCGAACAGCTTGTCGAATGTGTCGATATCGACTTCGGCGCGCTCGAACTTGGCCCAGGCGTTTTCCAGATGATTGGCGGCGTTGGTCCGCCGGATGATGTCGATGGGCAGGCCGCGTTCCGCCTCGTACCGCGCGAACGCTTCGAATGGCGAACTCGTCAGCACACCGCCAAAATCAAAGATCACAGCCTCGATCGTCACTGCCCTGCCCTCGTCAATTCCTTTCCAAGAGCGCTAGCATGCGCTATCGGCAAGGACCAGTCCGAAGCGATCCTCCGCATTCACCGACGCCAAAGCGTGTTCCCATGAAGAAGCTTGCAACCCTCATCACAGCCGCTCTGCTGCTCGCCACGCCCGCTTATGCCATCGTGGGTGGCGGCACGCCGCAGACCGATGGTGCCGCGCGCGCAGTCGTCACCATCGTCGGCTCGCGCGGTAATTTCTGCACGGGCAGCCTGATCGCGCCAAAGCTGGTGCTGACGGTCGCCCACTGCGTGCAGTCCGGCGCGGACTACAAGATTGTCGATCGCGGTGCCGACGGTCAGCCGCAATTACTGAATGTGCGCACCGTTGCGATCCATCCGAACTTCAACATGCAGGCGATGCAGGCGCACCGCGCCACCGCGGACGTGGCATTGCTGCAACTGGAAATTCCACTCAAGGGAAAATCGACGGTGCCGGTCGGCGCGCCGACTATTCCGATCCAGGTCGGCAGCCGCTTCGTCGTCGCCGGCATCGGCGTCACCGTGCGCGGCGATGGCAAGAGTGGCGGTGTGACGCGTGTCGCCGGTCTCGTTGCCACAGGGCAGCCCGGCACGCTCCAGATCCGGCTGGTCGATCCGGTAACTAACGGTGTTCGCGACGGAATTGGCGCCTGCACCGGCGATTCCGGCGGCCCGGTGTTCGAGGACAAGCCGAACGGGCCTGTGCTTGTCGGCGTCATCAGTTGGTCCACCGGGCCGAACGGCGCCGCCGGCTGCGGCGGATTGACCGGGGTCACGCCGCTCACGCTCTATCGCGACTGGATATTGCAGACCGCGCGGGGCTGGGGTGCGGCGCTGTGATTTGACCGCGATTTGATCTATGTCATTTTAAAGCGGAAGCGCGATGGGCGACCACGCCCGTCGCGGAGGAAACGCGCCGTCTGGTCAAGGGCGGCCACAAAAACAAGCAAGGCAAGTAGCAACAATGAATGTCGCTGTTCGCAGTCACGCCACGACCAAACAAGCTTCTGAACATTTCGATGTGCTGATCGTCGGCGCCGGCATCTCTGGCATCGGCAGCGCCTATCACATGACAAAGCAGCTTCCGGGCGCGAGCTTCGTCATCCTGGAAACGCAGGCGACGTTCGGCGGCACCTGGACCACGCATCGCTATCCCGGCATCCGCTCGGACAGCGATCTCCACACCTTCGGTTATAGCTTCAAGCCCTGGGTCGGACCGCCCATCGCAACCGCCGAGGAAATCCTCACCTACATGAACGAGGTGATCGACGACAACGATATCGCCCGCCACATCCGCTATAAGCACAAGATCATTTCGGCGAGCTGGTCGAGCGAGCAGAATCTCTGGACCATCGAGGCGGTGACGACCGACACCGGCGAATCGAAAACTTTCACGGCGAACTTCCTCTGGATGTGCCAGGGCTATTACCGCCATTCGGAAGGCTACACGCCGGAATGGAAGGGCACGGACCGCTTCAAGGGCCGCATCGTTCATCCGCAGACCTGGCCTGAAGATATCGACCTCACGAACAAGAAGGTCGTCGTGATCGGCTCGGGAGCGACGGCCGCAACGCTGGTTCCGAATATCGCGGACAAATGCGCGCATGTCACCATGCTGCAGCGGTCGCCGACCTATTTTCGTCTCGGCCGCAACGCAATCGAGATTGCGGAGGAGCTGCGCAGGCTTCAGGTCGACGAGGAATGGATCCACGAGATCGTCCGGCGCAAAATCCTGTTCGAGCAGGACGCGTTCACCAAGCTTTGCCTGTCAAAACCAGAGCAGGTGAAGCAGGAGCTGATCGGCCAGATCAGCGCGGTGCTCGGTCCGGACTACGATGTCGACACACATTTCACGCCGAGCTACCGGCCGTGGCGGCAGCGCATCGCCTTCGTGCCCGATGCCGATCTGTTCAAGGGCATCGCCAGCGGCAAGGCGTCCGTCGTCACCGACGAGATCGAGTGCTTCGTCGAGAACGGCATCCAGCTCAAATCGGGCAAAGTGCTGGAAGCGGACATCATCGTCACCGCGACCGGCTTCCATCTCGCAGCGCTCGGCGACATTGCCTTCGAGATCGACGGCAAGCCGCTTGCCTTCGGCGACACCGTGACCTATCGCGGCATGATGTTTACGGGCGTGCCGAACCTGGTTTGGGTGTTCGGCTATTTCCGCGCCAGTTGGACGCTGCGCGTCGATCTCGTCGCCGACTTCGTCTGTCGCCTGCTCGGACACATGAAGGGGAAGGGCGCGAAGAAGGTCGAGGTGAGCTTGCGCCCTGAGGACCACAACATGCCGATCCTGCCCTGGATCGATCCGGAAAACTTCAACCCGGGCTACATGATGCGCAACATGGACCTGCTGCCGAAGCGCGGCGACAAGCCGGAATGGCAGCACAGCCAGGACTACTGGACCGAGAAGGACGAAATCCCGAAGACGGATCTGGATGACGCGGCGTTTGTGTATGGGTGAGGATAGCTTGTGCTAGCGGCGGACGACGCCATTTATTCGACTAGCAACGTCTCACCTCATTCGTAGCAAGACTACGAATTCCGCCGCGTCGCATTGGTCGCAATCGCCGCCGCGGCGGTGCGGTTCTCCACGCCGAGCTTGGCGTAGATCTGCTTCAGATGCTTGTCGACCGTGCGCGGGCTCAAGCCCAGAATCTGCGCGATGTCGCGGTTGGTTTTGCCTTTGCTGAGCCAGGCCAGCACCTCGCCTTCGCGGGTGGTGAGGCCGAGCTCGCTGGTGCCGGCAAGCAGCACTATCTCGACGTCACCATTGGCGCCATAGGCCATCGCGCGCATGAAACAGCGCGTGCGCGAGCTGACCCGGCGCAGTGCCGGACGAAGCCTCGCGCAGGTGTGCAAACCGCGCTGCCGAACAACCACTTCAAACGGCTGGGAGTCCCCAAACTTGCCAGTTGACCTAAGCCCATCGAACCGCCCGGTGCGGACCCGCATGCCGGGTGGTGTGGCAGGGACGCGGAGATACCATCTCCGCGCCTCTATGCCGATTGAAGTTGAAGACGTCATGGCTGGCGACGAACGTCGCTCTGGGCTGCCAACCATCAATGTGAACGGCCGTACACGCGCGTAGACATTCTGACGCAGGACCACGCGTGTGGAATGCGAATTTATGGTGCAAAACCGTGGCGCGGTTGCAACATCATCTGCTGAATCAACCCAAATTGTACCTCGGACAGCTATTCCGCGGATTCCGTAGTTTGATGGAGGGAACTAGTCGCTTAGTTTGCCGGCGGCGCGGCTGAGGCGCCGCTAACGAGGGCGCTGAGGTGGAGTTTCGATCGCAGTCGGGCGGACAGAACCGGCTGCGCATGGGTGCTGCCGGGTCGTCCGTCGTTGCGGTTCTGTTCGGCCTCTGCTTGTCGATGCACCCCGCCGGCGCGCAGCAGGTCTTCAACGGATCGCAGACCACTCCGAACGGTGCCATCAACGGCGGCGGCGGGGTGTGGGACACGACCATCACGAATTGGAGCGACGCCTTCGGTTCGACCAGCAGCGCCTACGATCCTGCGTCAGCCGGCACGATATTCGGCTACTCGGGAGTCTCGACACCGGCCACGGCCGGCACCGTGACGGTCGCGCCAAGTGGCGTCCAGCTCACTGGTCTCGTGGGTTTCGACCTCACCGCCGACAATTCGGTCTACACCATCCAGGGCGGCGACCTCCGGCTGGCCTCGGGCGGCACCATGATTTTCACCAACGATGTCACCGGCACGGCGGATCCGTCGGCCGTGCTCGCCTCGCGCATCACCGGTAGCGGCGGGATCAACGTCCAAGGGCCCGGGATCCTGGCGCTGCTCGGCGCCAACACCTATGCCGGCGACACTTTCATCTGCTCTTGCGCGGCGTTGCAGCTTGGCGACGCGACCCACACCGCGAGCATCATCGGTGCCGTCGTCAACGACGGTCTCTTCAATGTCGTCAATGCCGACACGTCGGGCATCACGTCGCTCCTGAACGGATTGTCTGGCGTGACGATGTTCCTCAACGCGACCTCCGCCAGCTCTATGATCATCACCAACAACGGCCGGCTGTACTTTGGCGATCCGTTCGGGACCGGAATCGACACCGCCACGGCCGGCCGGGCGACCATCACCAATGATGGCTCGATCGGCTTCTTTGGCCGGACCAATGCAGGTTCGGCCAGCATCACCAACCAGAGTGGCGGCATCACCGCATTCATCGATCAAGCCTCGGCGGGCTCGGCGACCATCGTGAACAAGGACCTTGGCGGCACGAGCTTCGGCGCCGTGCCGGGAAGCACCGCGACCGCCGACAACGCAACAATCATAAACGATGTCGACGGCCAGACCGCTTTCGGCGCATTGTCGACGGCCGGCAATGCCACCATCATCACTAAGGATGGCGGCGCGACCAAGTTCTACGACAATTCCACAGGCGGCAACGCGCGCTTCATCACCACCGGCACAGGCATCGTTGACTTTGGGATCAGCCTCGGCCCGCATGGTGACGGACGCATCACGGCCGGTTCGATCGAAGGCAATGGCACCTACTATATCGGCGGTGGCAACACGCTCGCCGTCGGTAGCAATAATCGCTCGATGCTGGTCGACGGGGTCATCGGCGACTACGATCCCTGCGGGTGCGGTTTCATCGGCTCCGGCTCTCTTGAAAAAGTAGGCAGCGGAACGCTGATCCTCTCCGGCACCAATACCTACACCGGTACCACGACGGTGAATGGCGGCATCCTGCGAGTCGATGGTGACATCTCCCAATCGAGCCTGACCACCGTGAAGGCGGGCGGCGCACTGTTCGGCGCCGGGATCGTCGGTAACACCACCATTGCTGCCGGCGGCATCTATGCGCCCGGCGACGGCGGGCCGGGCTCGAGCATGGCGGTTCTCGGTGACCTCGCGTTCCAGTCTGGCGCGCTCTACCTCGTGCAGGTCGGTAGCGGAACCACCGCCAGCTTTGCCAATGTTTTCGGCAACGCCGGCCTGAATGGCACCGTCGGCGTCTCGCTGTACGCTGGCAGCACCATCTTGCCGCAATACAAGATCATGCAGTTTTCCGGCGCTGCCACCGATAACTTTGCCGGTGTCGCCGCTCCCGGCGGCCTGATTGGTACGACGACCGTAGATCCTGCCGGCACTGTCTATCTCAATTTCACACTGGACTATGGCGCGAAATACGCCCTCAACGTCAATCAGAAGAACGTCGCCACCACGCTTCAGAATTTCTTCAACGCGAACGGCTTTCTGCAAGCGGAATTCGCGGGCCTCGGCCCGGCCGGCCTGACACAGGCCTCCGGCGAGCCGGCGACGGGTTCGCAGCAGGCGACCTTCAGCGCGATGAACCTGTTCCTCGGCCTGCTCACCGACGTGTTTGGCTCGGGGCGTAGCGGGACGCCGGGTGCGACGCCCTTCGCCGACGAGACGAGCGCGAACGCGTATGCCGCGACCGGCAAGAGCGCACGCGACGCCCTTGCCTCGATCTATCGCAAGGCGCCGCCGGCGAATTTCGAACAACGTTGGGACGTGTGGGCTGCCGGCTATGGTGGCTCGCAGACCAGCGACGGCAATGCCGGCCTCGGCTCAAACAACACCAGCAGCAGCGTCTACGGGACCGCCGTCGGCCTCGACTACCGCTTCTCGCCGTCGACGATCGCCGGCTTTGCCGCTTGCGGGCGGGGCGACCGGCTTCAACGTCAACGGGCTCGGCTGGGGCCGCTCCGATCTGTTCCAGGCCGGCGTCTTCGTGCGTCATACCGCCGGACCAGCCTATATCACGGCCGCGCTGGCCTATGGCTGGCAGGACGTCACGACCAACCGCATCGTCACCGCCGCGGGTGTCGATCAGTTGCGTGCGCAGTTCAACGCCAACGCGCTCTCGGGCCGTATCGAGGGCGGCTATCGCCATGCCTCGCAGTGGATCGGCCTCACGCCCTATGCGGCGCTCCAGGCCACCGTGTTCAGCCTTCCGAGCTATTCAGAGTTCGCGGTGGTCGGCAGCAACGTCTTCGCGCTGAATTATGCCGCCAACGACGTGACCAGCACCCGCACCGAGCTCGGCCTGCGCGCGGACAAGTCATTCGCCGCGGCCGGCGGCCTGATGACTCTGCGCGGCCGCGTCGCCTGGGCGCATGACTACAATCCGGATCGCACCGTCGGTGCGGTCTTCCAGACGTTGCCGGGATCGGCATTCGTGGTGAACGGCGCCGCTCAGGCGCACGATTCCGCGCTGACCACAGCGGCGGTGCAGATGAGCTGGATGAACGGCTGGTCTGCGTCGGCGACCTTCGAGGGCGAGTTCTCGAACGTCACCCGCTCCTACGCCGGCAAAGGTGTCGTTCGCTACGCCTGGTAGGCTTTACCGCTTCTGCTGCGTAGGCTTGCGCGGCGGGCGCGGGGCGGCGGCGGGGGCGGACGTCCCGCTCATCTTGTTGGCGGCCTCGCTGACGTCGAGCAGCGAGCGACGGATGTCCTCGAGGAAATTCGCCGATTTCTTTCTCATGGTGTCGGCGAGCTCGTGCAATCCCTGTATCTTTTCGAACAGCTCATCCGCCTTGCCATCGGCGAAGCCGGGCACTACGCCCTCGATCTTTGTGACCGCCTTGTCGAAGCCCGCGAAAGCGCTGTCGACCTTGGCCATGACGGAATCGATTTCGCCGCCCTTGCTCCTGAGATCGGCGGTGTAGTTCTCGAACGTGCGCAGGCCCTCCTTGATCGCCGGGGCGTTGCTGACGATGGTGCGATCGACACTATGCAGGGTGTTGACGATGGATTCGGCGTCGCTGAGATCGGCGGTCAGCACGGGGATGCCGTCGGCGTCGAGCGGCACCGGCGGAGCGGAGGGGGCGCCGCCGATCAGCGACACCGCGGCGACGCCGGTAAGGCCTTGGAACTCGATGCCGGCCACAGTGTCCTTGCGGATCGGCGCTGCATTATCGAGCGACACGAGCGCCACGACCTTGCGGGGATTGTCGAGCTTGATCGACAGGATCTGGCCGGCGGGAACACCGTCGAAATTGACCGGCCCGCCGCGGCGCAGTCCGCTGGCCGAACCGCCCTCGAACACCACGCGCAACTGGCTGCGGCTCTGGGCGGTGCGCCATTTCTGCACGCCAAGCAGGCCGCCGAACGCCACGGCGATCACCGCCAGCGTCGCCGTTCCGATCACCAGATTGCTCGCGCGTGCCATGCAGGGTGATTTTACGGCCAAAGCGGGGAAGTTGGAAGGATGATGCTGCGGCCGTAATCCTAAGTGGGACGGGTTAGGGAAGCGTAACCCGCCACTTCCTCTCGCGTTTGTCGCAAGTATTGGCGGATTACGCTGCGCTAATCCGCCCTACGCGACATCAATGCCCGGTGGCGCGTTTGGCCGCAGCATTGTTCAGCACGATCAGGGCATCGACGGCGACGCCTGTTTTGGCATTGATCAGGAACGGATTGACGTCGATCGAGGCGATCCGGTCGCCGGCGTCCGCGATCAGATTGGACAGGCCGACCAGCGCTTTCACCGCGGAGGCCTCGTGCAAGGCCGGCTTGCCGCGATACCCACGCATCTTGATGCCGGCCTTGGTGCGGCCGATCAGAAGCCGCGCCTCGGCCTCGTCCAGTGGCGCACCGGCGAGCGCCACGTCCTTCATCAGCTCGATGTCGATGCCGCCGGTGCCGAACAGCACGACCGGACCCATTTCGGCATCGAGCGAGGCCCCGACCACGAGCTCGAGATCGGCCTTGACCTGTTGCGCGATCAGAATGCCGTCAAGCTTCGGTTTGCCCTTCAGCTTGTTCACCCGCGCGGTGATGTCGGCGAACGCCTTTTTGACCTCGGCCGCGTTGTTGAGATTCAGCACCACGCCGCCGATGTCTGATTTGTGCAGAATCTCGGCGCTGACGAGTTTGGCCACGACAGGGAAGCCGATCTGCTTGGCGATCTTCACGGCCTCGGCTGCCGTCTGTGCGATTGCCTCCTTCGAGATCGGGATGCCATAGGCCTTCAGGAGCTTCTTGGAAGCGACCTCGTCGAGCGCGGCGCCGGTTGCCGATTTCAGCGCCTTCTCCAGCATGGCACGCGCGGCAGGCTTCGAGCTCGAGACGATATCGGGCACTTCCTTGCGAAGCTTGGCGTAGTCGAGCAGCGACTTGATCGCGGTCACCGCGCGATCCATGCCCTGCATGACAGCGAGATGCGGCAGCGATTTGCGCAGGGTCTTGGTGAACTCGGTGAAGCCGATCGACATCGCGCTGATATAGATCACCGGCTTGCCGGCCCGGCTCGCCATTTCGTTGACGATGCGCAGATTGCGTTCGCGCAGCTCGTGCGGCGCCTTTGGCAGCTCCGCATCGACGATGACGATATCGATATCGGGGTCTTCGATCATCAGCTCGATCGATTTCATGTAGACGGAGGGATCGACCACCGCCGCAAAGCCGGCGTCGAGCGGATTGCCGACGATCGAGCCTGGGCCGAGCATTTTTGCCAGCTCGGAGCCGACGTGCGGACTTAGCGGCGCAAAATTCAGGCCTGCGGCATAGAAGGCGTCGAGCAGCATGCCACGCTTACCGCCGGATAGCGTCACTGCGGCAAGCCGGTCGCCTTCGGGCACCGCGGCATGGACGAAGCATTCCGTGGTCTCGATCAACTCGTCGAGCCCGCCGACCCTGATGACTCCTTCGCGCGTTGCGATGGCGTCGAACGTCTCGATCGAGCCCGCGAGCGCGCCGGTGTGCGCCATCGCCGCCGCGCGGCCACCCTCGGACGCCCCGAGCTTGAGCGCGATCACCGGTTTGCTCGCGGCGCGCGCCGCCTTGCAGGCGTCCCGGAATGCCTTGGTGTTGCGCACGCCTTCGAGGTAGACCACGATCACCTTGATGCTCGGATCCTCGGCGAAATAACGCATCAGGTCCGGCGTCTCGAGCCCGGCCTCGTTGCCGGTCGTCACCATGTAGCCGACCCCGACGCCGCGATCTTCCAGTGCCTGGCGGATCGCCATGACGATGGCGCCCGATTGTCCGGCAATCGCCACCGCGCCCTGTTCCATGGTGACGATACGGTCGTCGATATTGGTGAAGAGCTTTTCGCCGGCGCTCAAATTGCCGAGGCAGTTCGGGCCGGTGACCGCCAATCCCGTCTCGCGCACGGCCGCTTGCAGTTCAGCGGCGAGCTTCTGGCTCCCCTCATCCTGCAACTCGCTGAAACCCGAGGTGACGATGGTGGCCGAACGCGCGCCGGCCGCGGCGGCGTCGCGGATCACCTGCACGGCAAAGCGCGCCGGGACCAGCACCAGCACGTGATCGGGCTTTTCCGGGAGGCTGGCAAAGTCCTTGTAGCAGGGGACGCCCCAGATGCTGTCGCGTTTGGTGTTGACCGGATAGAGCCCGCCCTCGTAGCCGTATTTGACCAGATTGTTCCAGATGCGCTCGGCATAGTTGCCGGGCTTGTCGGTCGCGCCCACCAGCACGATGTTGTGCGGGTGCAGCATGGCGTGGATGCCCTTGACGATGTCGTTCGCATCGGGCGGTGGAGACCACGGGCGCGGAGAAACGGACGCAGCAGACACCGGGGCTTCCATGGCGTGACCTCACCTGTTGTTGTTCTTGGCGGCGCGTCACGCTGTTCTATGGGGAGTTGTTCGGAGTGGCAACCGTAAGCGTGTTAATGCCGCGCGATGGAATGAGCGATGCATCAAGCGTCGGTGATCGACGCGCTCGGAACGCGATCCGCGTTGTCGTTCAGTATTTCAGTATCGCGAGCTTGCAGGCGTAGTGAGAGGCCAGCTGCTATCGCGAGATAGGGAGCGATGGCGCGCCGGATCTGCATCTGTGTCGGATCGAAGCCGAGAACGCGCCGCCGCAGGATGCCCATCTCCCTGACGCCGACCGCATAGGTGGATGCCGTCTTTTGTGCATCATGGATTCGGAAGCAGGCGAGAAAGCGCGGCAGGCGTACGAATTTGAATCCCGCGGCTTGCGCCCGCAGGATGAAGTCCCAATCCATCGCGTAGTGTAAGCTCTCGTCGATGGGCCCGATCCTGTCCCACACGCGTTTGCGCCAGAACATCTTCTCTTGCGGAATGTATTCGGCATATCGCAACGCCTTGCCCGTCATGGGGCGGCAGCTCCGATCAAGGTGGCATGAAGGATGTAGCGCTCCGGACCGGACGTGACGGCGTCGAACGGCCAACAGGTGGCGAGCACGAGTTCGGCATCCCGTGCCGCAGGATCGATGCCCGAGGCATCGAAGCGAACCACAGCGGAGGAATCCGCGCGATAGCGAAAGCGTTTACCGTCACTGCGTGTGACATCGATCACATCACCAATGGTGACATTCCGCAGGAAACGGAAATGAGTGTCGCGGTGCGCTGCATATACGGCAACACCACGCTCGCCCGCGTCAGCCGTTTGGCGGATATGGCCGGGCCCAAAAGCAAGCGCCTGGCCGCTGATACCTTCCAGCACAATCGCGCTGGCGCCGATCCGCCTCACCTCGATCCGCGCGACCGGCCAGGTATCGGCCCATGACCATGGCTTGACCACCTCGCCGGTCGCAACGCTCCGGTCGAACGCGTGCTCCAGCAGCACCTGCGCGAGCCACGCTTTGGCATGGATATAGGCGCCGTCGCCGAACAGGATGACGCCGATCAGCGCGAGAACCAGGGGAGAGATGAAGCGAGGCATGGCAAATTTTCCCGTCATTGCGATGAGTGAAGCGACGAAGCAATCCGGACTGCGTCCCTGGAGGGATTTCTGGATTGCTTCGCTTCGCTCGCAATGACGAATTCGGTTGAGGCGGCGTGTTCAAAAAAGGCGCGCGCGGCCGTTGGTGTGGGACGGGCAGCCGCGCGCGCTAACAGAGGAGATCGGGGGGCTCCTCTCTCAAGCGACGTCAGTGAGCAAGGTCTGACGTCGGTTGAACACGAACAGGATCAGGGCGAGCACGACCAGCATCAGGCCTGCGATCATCGTCAACTCGGCCGAGGTTGCGGTCTTGGGCAGGCGGATCGCATCCGGTGCGGAGGGCGTCGGCCGCCTCGTGCCCGTCTGGTTGCGCGCATCGGCGTGACGTTCGCGGAGCTGCGTCGGGACCTGCGGTCGTTCGCCAAAGACCTTCGCGAAATCCCAGCCGGCCGGCAGGTTGATCGGCAATTCGCTGAGCTTGAGCGGCTCGCCTTCGGGACGGCTCGGCGTTTTGTCCACCGCGACGAGGCTGGTGAGCCGCGTGACGATCTGATGGTCGAGCGCCAGCGCCAGGATCGCCTTGTCGGAGTCTTCGGGAGTCATCTCGCGCAGGGTGCGCGCCACTTCGGCGTCGTCGATCTTGCGCTTGGCCCAGAGCTTCGACAGGCCTTTGCCTTCGGCTGCATTTTGCAGTGGCAGCGTCACCGACCATGGACGGTCGCCGACGCGGCCCCTAATCTCGACCGAGCCTGCGAGCTTGTCGAGCTTTGCCGCCAGCACCAGCGGCTCGTCGCGATAGACGTCGGGAATGATCGCCGGTGTGACGTCGGCCTTTGCTTCGGAGAACTTTGCGCTGAGGCCGGTCACGGCCGGATTCTCGAGCTTGGCGAACAGGCCGCGCATGCGCTCCTCGACCTGCTCGACGGAGCCGATATGAGTGAAGGCACCGCGACCGAGCTCGGCGGCGCGCGTCATCAGATAGGTGTTGGGCGCGGACCCGATGCCGACCATGAACACGCGCGAGCGGCCGCGCATCGCCGTAATCGTTTCGAACAATTGCTGCTCGTTGCCGATCGCGCCGTCGGTCAAGAACACGATTTGGCGAACCATGCTGGTATCGCCGAGCTTGTCGGTCAGTGCGGCCCGCATCGCCGGCACCATCTCGGTGCCGCCACGCGCCTGCAGCGCGCTGACGAACGAGGTGGCTTCACCGACGCGCGCGGCATCCGCCGGCACGGAGGCCGGAAACAGCACGTCCATGGTGTCGTCGAAACGGATGACGTTGAAACGGTCGGTCGGCTGGAGACGGGAGAGCGCGTAGGTGAGGCTCGCCTTGGCCTGGACGATCGACGTGCCGCCCATCGAGCCGGAATTGTCGATCACGAAGACCACTTCGCGCGGCAGTGGCTTCTGCGTTGCCTGCTCGGCGGTGGGCGGAGTGACGAAGGCGAGTAAATAATCGGCGTCGCCGACGCGTTCGCGGAACAGACCGACCGACGGCGCCTTTACAGCGGCCGGCTTCCAGGTCAGTTCGAAATCGCGGTCGGCAGGCACGGCACCGTCGGCAAGCGTAACGATTCGCGTCGTGTCGTCCGGATTCGCGACCTTGACGTTATGGTGCGGGCTCTTGACCTCGCCGAGCGCAAAGCCGGCATTCAGGCGCACCCTGATGCTGGTCGGATTGACCGGCGCATTCCTGGCGGGATCCAGCACGGGCGGGGAGATACGGTCGCGGTCCGGCACCGGGTCCGAATTCGTCGCGCCCCAACCGGAGCCGTCGTTGCGGAAGTCGACGCTCTGGACGATCGGCGTCGGATTGTAGCGTGGTCCGACCACCAGCGGCAGGCGCAGCGAATATTCGTTGCCGGATTGGTGCACCGGCTCCTGATATTCGATCTGCACCAGCACGGTTTCGCCGGGGCCGATATTGGCGACCGAGTTGGTGAAGATGTTCGGCCGCTCCTGTTCGGTGAGCGCGGCCTTCCGGCCGGCGCGGCGCGCCTCTTCATAGATCACGCGCGCCTGCTGCCGCTCCTTGATGTCGCCGATGATGACGCGGTCGCCGACCACCATCTTCAGCGTATCGACGGCACCGCCGGTGGGGAGCGGATAGACATAGGTCGCCTCGACCCAGTCCTTGGTCGGGTTGCGGAAAACCTGGGTGACGCGAGCGCGCAGCGTCGGGCCCGATACCGTGATGTCGACGTCGATGCCGAGGCGGATCGCTTCCGAGTAGGCGCCGTCCTCCTTCAGGAGCAGAGACCCGGATTTGGCGTTGCCGGGCTGGAGCAGGCTGGCCTGCTCCGTCGTCGCCGACCAGCCCGGCTCGAAGCTCACCAGCAGCGCCACGAAGGCGACCAGCGCCACCGCGATGCCCTGCACCAGAAGAAACAGTCCGAGCTTGATCAGCCGCCCCAGCATAGGGTGTTCGTCGCTGTCCGTCGTGTCGTAGGTGTCCATTTGGCCTGCTCCCGGAGCATGTTTGCTGGTTCTCAGCATCCGCCGGGACGGCCCGATTTCGCGAGCAGAATGATCGGCAATGTTCCGCCGCGGCTGGCCCGCATTGGCCGCCTCTGCGGCAGCCAAGTGTGGTTTTGTGCTGGTTTGTCCGCCCTGCTAGAATGGCCGTCCTGGAGCGGGGCCACGATGCAGACGCAAGACAAATTCGCCGACAAGCAGCTTTCGGACGAGCAGAGCCGCGAGATTGCGGAGACCATTCGCGAGGAGCTCGCCAGACGCCGGATCTCGCGGCAGGCGCTGGCCGAGCAGGCCAAGCTCAGCCTGTCGACGTTGGAGAAGGTACTCGGCGGTCGGCGGCCGTTCACGCTGGCGACTACGGTTCGGCTGGAGCAGGCGCTGGGCGTCTCCTTGCGCAAGAGCCCCGTCGCGGTGACGCCTCCGGCCGCAAGCGATGTCGCACCCGACAGCCTCGGCTCCTATGCGCATCGCGCGGTGACCTGGATCGAGGACGTCTACATCACGCTGCGCCCGTCGTTCGGCGACAAGGACGCAATCTTCGCCTACCACACCGAGATCGCCTGGGAGCCGAAGGTCTCTTCACTGGTATTCCGCGAGGGTGAGCGGACCGATGCCGCCTATGAGCACACCGGCGAGGTCGCGGTGCCGCATCAGTCCGGCTTCATCTATCTCGTCATTATCAAGCACGGCCAGCATCGCGTGATCACGGTGTCGCGGCCGACTGTTGCGGGTGAGATGTACGGAATCATATCGACGCTCCGCGCCGACCCCGGCTCGCAGCTGACGCCGATCGCAGCGCCGATCGCCTACGTGCCGCTCCGGAACTTCGCAAAGCCCTCGCTGGGACGGGTCGCGCCCGGCGATGCCAATCATGAACTGTACCAAAAGCATCTGCGCCGAACAGTGGAAGAATCGTTCGCGCTGTTCCTGTCGGTATAGTTCGCGAGAAATAGTCCGGAATGGCATTGCAAGCGTCTATGAAGGAAGGCATGCAGGACGTGCCCGCACCATACGGCGGTGAATCGCCGCTGTTCTCCGTCATCATCCCGCTCGAATATCATCGCGGGCAGTGGGAGCTGTCCTGGCTCGGCTGGACGTCGCAGACCGCCGACAAATCACTCTTCGAGATCATCCTGGTCGTGCCGCCGGATTTCACGGCCCTCGATGAGTTGAAGGCGTTGGCCGGCGGCAAGGCCTGTTTCGAATTCACCGATTCCGAACACGACATCGGGCTCTGCGCATTCGGCGCGACGAAGGCGCGCGGCAGCTATCTGTTCTTCACGGAATCGCACTGCCGGCCCGAGCCCGACGTGATCGAACTCTGCATTCGCGCCATCGATGCTCATCCCGACTGGGCCGGCTTTTCCTGCCGTTCGATCCCGATCTGCCATAACCGCTTATCCGTGGCAGAGGCCGCCATGTACCAGGCCGATATCGAGTTCGGCATGAAGCAACATCCCTGGCGCAAGGTGCTGGATCAGTGCTTCGTAACGCGACGCGACGTCTACCGGGAGTGCGGTGGCCTGCGCGAGGAGCTCGGCCATTTCGCCGAATGGGTGCTCGCCGCCGCGTATCATGCGAGGGGGTACGCCATCGGCTATCTCGAGGAGGCGCGCTTCCACCACTACTATATCGGTGAGATCGGGGAACTGAAGACGTTCACACTTGATTTCGTGCAAGGCGAGATCCGCTATCTCAGCGAGGCGCGCAACGATCCCGGCAGCGAGCTGCTCGAGGTTCCAATCGAATGGACCAGTCAGGGCGAGGCCGATGCCGCGCTCGCCCGCAATGCATTGAACGCGCTTGTGCGCGACAGCCTCGGGGGACGGGGCTGGAAGCGGCCCGATGAGAAACTGCGCGCCTTTTGGCGCTGGGCCGCGTCGGCTCTGTTCGGCGATCTCGGCGCGCGCACAGCAGCGCGTCTCGTGGCCGCACACGCGCGCGCGGTCTTGACCGCGCTGAAGCGCGTCGGGTCCAGTGAAGCGATCGGCCGGTGGATGAAGCGCTACATCGCCGCACTGATACGAGTTCAGAGACTCGATTGCATTCATCGCATGCGCCGGCAGGCCGGACCCGTCGCCGGACCCGTAGGGCAGCACGTTCTCGCGCAGATCGGATTCCATGCCGAGGAGTTTTCCGCCGGTCACACATTCCGCTGGAGCGAGCCGCAGGCTGCCGTGCGGATCAAGGGAGAGCCGGGCCACAACACCGTCCGCCTTCGGAGCCCTGCGCTTCGTGCGCCGCTGGACAGGATCGGAACGCATTTCTATCTCGACGGAGCCCCAGTGGATCCCGAAGCGGTCGTGACCGGCAGCGACAGCTACACGCTGAGTGTCGATTTTCCGCCGACCGGCATAGCTACCCTCGCGTGGTCATGCCCCGTGCTCAGGGGTGTCGGAGATTCGCGTCGCCTTGGCCTGTCCATCGTGGCGATCGATGTCGGCCAGGACGTGCTCGAGGTCGAAAGCTCTGGAAGTGCATCGCCGTTCGCCGAAAAAGAATAGCGGCCCTTCGGCCGCTATTCGATAGCTTCGTACCAGGGGAGGCTGAACTAGCCCCCCGTCTCGGCGCTGATGATATCGCCGAACAGCTCCCACTGGCCCTTCTTGAACCGCCACATCTTGAGCTGCTCGATCGGCGCGAAGTCTGTGGACGAGGTGTTGATCTTGATGCCCGGGATCAGCGTGTCGGGGACGAAGTCCTTGAGGCTCGCGGCCTGCTTCATCACGTTCTCACGGGTCAGATTGTCGCCCGACTGCTTCAGCACCTGCACCATGGTCTGGGCCGCGGCATAGGCGTACACCAGATTAGCGTCCGAAATGTTTGCACCGGGCATGTATTTGTCGACGAAGACCATGAACTTCTTCATGCCCTCATCGTCCTTCCACTGCGGATCCGACGCGTCCTTCAGATAGCCGGCCGACAATACTCCTTCGGATGCATCGAGGCCGGCCGGCTTCATCACCGCGCCGATTGACACGGAGACGTCGGTCATCAGATGCATCGGCTTCCACTCCAGTTCCGCGATCTTCTTGATCGCCTGTGCCGCAAACTTCGGGGTCGCGATGTTGACGAAGACATCGGCGCCGGTGCCCTTGAGCTTGACGATATGGGCATCGATCGAAGGCTCCGATGTCTCGTAGCTCTCTTCCGCCACGATCATTTTCGATGCCTTGTCGCCGAACACGTCCTTGATGCCGGCGAGGTAGTCTTTGCCGAAATCGTCATTGGCATAGAAGATCGCGACCTTCGCGTCCGGCTTCTCCTTCAAAATATACTTGGCGAAGATCTGTGCCTCGACGCGGTAGCTGGGCTGGAAGCCCATGGTCCAGGGAAAGCTCTTCGGATCGTTCCACTTGCTGGCGCCTGTGGCTAGGAACAGCTGCGGCACCTTCTTGGAATTGTGATATTTCTGCACGGCGGTCTGGGTCGGCGTGCCCAGCGCGTTGAACACTAGGAAGACCTCGTCGCTCTCGATCAGCTTGCGGATCTGCTCAACGGTCTTCGGCGGCGAGTAGCCGTCATCGTAGGAGATCCAGTTGATCTTGCGGCCATTGATGCCGCCCTGATCGTTGATCATCTTGAAATAGGCTTCCTCAGTCTTGCCGATGACGCCGTAGGCGGAAGCCGGGCCGGAATAGGCCTCGACATTGCCGATCTTGATCTCGGTGTCGGTGACACCGGTGTCGTACGCTTTTTGCGCATACGCGGTTTGGGTTGTGAGTAGCGCCAACGCTGTTGTTGCGGCAAGCAGGGAGAGTTTCTTGTTCATGAAAATTCCTTAAAATCCCTTGGGGTTTCTTCTGGGTTGGAGCAGGCACGTCGAAAAAGAAAAGCGCCCGTGAGAGGGCGCTTTGATCAGGCATTGGCGGCTTTCTTGTCGACCTCCGAGGCCACCGAAAACTCCTTGCGCAACGTCGGCTTGTGGATCTTTCCGGTGGCGTTGCGAGGCAGCGCGTCGACGAAGTGAACCTGTCGCGGGCATTTGAAACGCGCCAGATTCGCCGCACAATGCGCGAATACATCGGCCTCGGTCAGCTTTTGGCCAGGCTTGACCGCGACGATGGCGAGGCCGACCTCGCCCCATTGCGCATCGGTCACGCCGATCACGGCGGCTTCCGCGATGGCCGTGAGCTGATGCAGGACGTTCTCGACCTCGGCCGGATAGACGTTCTCGCCGCCGGAGATGTACATGTCCTTCCAGCGGTCGACGATATAGTAGAAGCCTTCTTCATCGACGCGCGTCGCGTCGCCCGTGTGCAGCCATCCGTCGGTGAACGACGTTTTGTTCGCCTCCGGCTTGTTCCAGTAGCCGGGCGTGATGTTCGGTCCCTTGACCCAGAGTTCACCGAGTTCGCCGACATCGGCGTCGCTGCCATCAGGACGCACGATGCGCACTTCCGTGTGCAGCACCGGCTTGCCGGCGGAGCCGGCCTTCCGTGCCGCATCCTCGCGATCGAGCACGAGCACGGCCGGCGAGGTCTCGGTCATGCCGTAGCCCTGCTGGAGCGCGACGCCGCGCGCCTCCCACACCTTGAGCAGAGGTACCGGCATCGGAGCGCCGCCGACACCGCCGACGATCAGCCGGCCGAGATCGGTGGTCGCGAACGCCGGATGCTGCGCCATGAACTGGTAGATCGCGGGCACGCCGAAGAACACGTTGATGCCCCGCGCGGGATCGTTGATCAGGCCGAGCGCCGTGCCGGGATCGAAGGCGCGCATGATCATCACGGCACCGCCGGCATGCAGCACCGGATTGGTGTAGCAATTCAGGCCGCCGGTGTGGAACAGCGGCAGCACGGTGAGCAGCACCGAGGACGGCCCGATGCAGGCAGGGCCGCCGAGATTGACGCAATTCCAGAAGGTCATGCCATGGGTGATGGTCGCGCCCTTGGGATGTCCCGTGGTGCCCGACGTGTACATGATGGTCGAAACATCATCGAGCGTGACCTCCTCGATTGCCTCGAGCGGCTTTGCCGCCGCGATGCCGGCCTCGTAAGAGCCGCCGGGCCCGAGCAGCAGGCTGCTGGTGACGCCGCACAGTCTCGCCACTGCGAGCGCCGTCTCGGCCAGATCGGTATCGTGGATCATCACCTTCGGCGCACAGTCGCCGGTAATGAACTGAAGCTCGGGAACGGTGAGGCGGGTGTTCAGGGGCACGAAGATCGCGCCGAGCCGGCCGCAGGCAAACTGCACCTCCAGCGTATCGGTCGTGTTCAGCGCCAACACCGCGACGCGATCGCCGCGCGAGACCTTCAGCGTATGACGCAAAAATGAAGCGAGACGAGAAATACGCGCATCCAGCTGCGCATAGGTGAAGCGCCGCTCGCTCGCGAGATCAATCACCGCAACCTTGTTCGGCGTACGGCGGCCATGATGGACGATCCAGTCGTAGTAACGAACGGCCAAAAATTCCTCCCTCGGCGGTCTGGTGCCGCCTGCGTCCCTATTGCTCTGCACCATGCCCGGCGTGGCCCTAGGGCCAGCCGGAGTTTGTGCATCACGCTTTTTTTGATCAGGAGTTGGCGCGCGAGCGGTGAAAATCGTCTTGCGTTGAGTTGCTAGAGGCAGACCCTCCTCAAAGGGGCGGCCCCCGTCAGCCACTCCGCGCAAGTGAGCCGCCAGGGTTCCGGCCATGGTGGACGAGACGAATCCGCCAGCAAGGCGAGAGTGCGATGAAAAGCCCGTTCTATACCGCCGAGCATGATGCCTTTCGCGAGATGATGCGCCGCTTCGTCGACAAGGAGATCGCGCCGTTCGCCCACGAGTGGGACGAGGCCGGCGAATTCCCCCGCGCGCTCTATCGCAAGGCGGCCGGGATCGGGCTGTTGGGGCTCGGATTCCCCGAGGAATATGGCGGGATCGCCGCCGACCAGTTCATGAAGATCGTCGCCAGCCAGGAGCTGGCGCGGGCGGGCGCCGGCGGGATCAGCGCCAGCCTGATGAGCCACACCATCGGTGCGCCGCCGATCGCGCGCGCGGCGCGCCCTGAGGTTAGGGCGCGTGTGCTGCCTCGGGTGCTCGCGGGTGAGAAAATCTCCGCGCTCGCGATCACCGAGTCAGGCGGCGGCTCTGACGTTGCGGGCCTCCGGACCAAGGCGCGGCGCGATGGCGATCACTACGTCGTGAGCGGCGAGAAGACCTTCATCACCTCCGGGATGCGCGCCGACTATCTGACCGTTGCGGTGCGCACCGGCGGCGAGGGTGCCGGCGGCGTCAGCCTGCTCCTGATCGAGGGGGATACGCCCGGCCTGGCGCGGACAAAGCTGAAGAAGATGGGCTGGTGGGCCTCCGACACCGCAACCCTGCATTTCGACGCGTGCCGCGTACCGGCGGAAAACCTGATCGGGGAGGAAGGCCAGGGCTTCAAGATCATCATGCATAATTTCAACGGCGAGCGCATGGGTATGGCGGCGGGCTGCACCGCCTTCGCGCGCGTGTGCCTCGACGAAGCGATTGCCTACGCCAAGGAGCGCAAGACTTTTGGAAAGCCGCTCGCGCAGCATCAGGTGATCCGCCACAAAATCGTCGACATGGCGCAGAAGGTCGCGGCCTCCCAGGCGATGCTGGAGATGCTGGCTTGGCGGCTGGAGCAGGGTGAAAGCCCGGTCGCCGAAATCTGTATGATGAAGAACCAGGCGACGCAGACCATGGCGTTCTGCGCCTCTGAAGCCGTGCAGATCTTCGGCGGCGCCGGCTTCATGCGCGGTATCAAGGCCGAGCGCATCTACCGCGAGGTCAAGGTCAACGCCATCGGCGGCGGCACCGAGGAGATCATGAAGGATCTCGCCAGCCGGCAAATGGGGTTGTGAATGTCTCCTCCGTCATGGCCGGGACAAGCTGGCCATGACGAGCACATCAGAGATACCGAGAGCTGAGCTGACAAAAATGCTGTTTACCGCCGACCACGACGAGATCCGCCGTTCCTTACAAAAATTCATTGCCAATGAGATCAATCCTCATGTCGATGAATGGGAGAAGGCCGACATCTTCCCGGCGCACGAGCTGTTCAAGAAGATGGGCAGCCTCGGCTTTCTCGGGCTGAACAAGCCGGTCGAATTCGGCGGCTCCGGCCTCGACTATTCCTATGCGCTGTTGATGGCGGAGGAACTCGGCGCCATCACCTGTGGCGGCGTGCCGATGGCGATCGGCGTGCAGACCGACATGGCAACGCCGGCGCTGGCGCGGTTCGGCTCGGACGAGGTGCGGCGCGAATTCCTGGTACCCTCGATCTCCGGTGACTATGTAGCCTGCATCGGCGTCTCAGAGCCCGGCGCGGGCTCGGACGTGGCCTCGATCAAGACCAATGCGCGCACCGACGGCGACGACTACGTCATCGATGGCGGCAAGATGTGGATCACAAACGGCACCCAGGCCGATTGGATCTGCCTGCTCGCCAACACCGGCGACGGGCCCGTCCACCGCAACAAGTCGCTGATCTGCGTGCCCATGAAGACCAAGGGCGTCACTGTCGCGCGAAAACTCGACAAGATGGGCATGCGCTCCTCCGACACCGCGCAAATCTTCTTCGACAATGTCCGCGTGCCCAGGCGCAACCGGATCGGCGAGGAGGGCAAGGGCTTCACCTACCAGATGATCCAGTTCCAGGAGGAGCGCCTCTGGGGTGCGGCGGCCTGCCTGAAGGCGCACGAATACATCATCAACGAGACCATCGAATACACCCGCAACCGAAAGGCCTTCGGCAAGTCCATCCTCGACAACCAGGTCGTTCACTTCAAGCTGGCGGAGATGCAGACCGAGGTCGAGCTGCTGCGCGCGCTGATCTACCGCGCTGGCGAGGCGCTGGTGGCGGGCGAGGATGTCACAAAACTTGCGACCATGGCCAAGCTGAAGGCCGGGCGGCTCGGCCGCGAACTTACCGACGCCTGCTTGCAATATTGGGGCGGAATGGGCTTTACCAACGAGACGCCGGTCAGCCGTGCCTATCGCGACAGCCGCCTGACTTCGATCGGCGGCGGCGCGGACGAGGTCATGCTGATGGTCCTGTGCAAGATGATGGGCACGCTGCCCGGCAGCAAAGGAAGCTCTTGATGATCACGCTCTATCACTGCGACGCAGCGCGCTCTTTCCGTCCACTCTGGATGCTGGAGGAGATGGGACTTCCCTACGAAGTGAAGATGCTGCCGTTCCCGCCGCGGGTCTTCGCCAAGGAGTATCTCGCGCTCAACCCGCTGGGCACGATTCCCTTCATGGTCGATGGCGAGACGAAGATGACGGAGTCCTCCGGCATCTGCCACTATCTCGGTATCAGGCACGGGCCGACGCCGCTGATGGTCGGGCCGGAAGATCCCGCCTATGGCGCCTTCCTGAACTGGATGTATTTCAGCGACGCCACGTTAACCTTCCCGCAGACGCTGGTGCTCCGATACACCCAGCTCGAGCCGGAGGAGCGCCGCAATCCGCAGGTCGCTACCGACTATGCAAAGTGGTTCCTGGGCCGGCTGCGCGCCGTCGAGGCCGCGACCGCCAATGCCGAAACATTGTGCGCGGGTCGCTTCACCGCCGCTGACATTGTCATTGGTTATGCGCTCCGCCTCGCCAGCAACATCGGGCTCGCCAAGGACTTTGGGCCAAATGTCGCAGCTTATTGGGCGTGCTTGCAGCAGCGCGATGGATTCAAACGTGCGGTTGCTGCGGAGCAGAAGGCTGGAGTCGAACAGAACATCGCGGCGCGTGTGAGGGCGTAGCTCCGTCGCCTGGACGAAATTGTTGCTTGCCGGTTCCGGGTTCGTCCTCTGGACGTCCGGGAACGCCGATGTTTTACGCTCCATGACAGCGCTACCGCGCCGTGACAGCGCCCAAATTTCCGCTAAGGTGACCTCCGTCCGCAGCGGCCAAAGAGCCGCGCGAGGAGGATCCCAATGGAAGATAACGGTCGCGAATCCGACCATTTGATGCTGATCACGCCGGAGCGGGTATTCTATGCCGGCCTGCTCGGCCGCCCCCGCAAGCGGACGCCCGGCTGCTGCCACGTCTATGTCGCGGTCAAGGGTAGCCTGCATCTGACGCTCGACGAAGTCCTCGCCACCGGCGAGCTGTTCGTCACCCTGCCGAACCAGCGGCATTCCATTGCCAGCGACTACCGCACGGCGATCAGCGTGACGCTGGAGCCGGAGAGCATGCCTGATGGCGTGATCGAGGCCTTGGCCGCGCGGCTCACCGGACCCGACCAGGCTGTCTACGCCCGCAAGATTCTCGCCGCCTACACGTTGTTGCGAGAGCGCCGCTACGGCGACATCACCACCGCCGAATTTGACGAGATGTGTTTTGGCGAAGCGCTGCCGCGGCGCGTGCTCGACCCGCGCGTGACGCGTGCGGTGGCGCGCATCGGCCGCTTCACGGGCGAGCCCGTGACGGCGGACACATGCGCGGCGGACGCCGGACTTTCCGCTTCGCGTTTCCTGCATCTGTTCAAGGAAGAGACCGGCATCTCGTTTCGCTCCTTCCGCGCCTGGAAGCGCGCGCGGCATCTGCTGCACTTCGCCAACCAGGACCTCAACCTCGCCCATCTCGCGCAGGATATCGGCTATCCCGACAGCACCCATTTCAGCCATTCGATCCGCCGCTTCTACGGCCTGAAGCCGCGCGCGATCTTCGTCGGCTCGCGGGATCTAGCGATCTATCGCAGCAGCGAGACGGTGAGGCTGGCGGAGGCGAACTAGCTCGCTCTTGCAGGGTGGGCAAAGCGAAGCGTGCCCACCACCTTCGTGAGGTGTGGAGAGATGGTGGGCAGGCGCCAGGGCGCCTTTGCCCGCCCTACGACAGCTAGCGTTTAGCTAGCTTCTCCGCGCAAGAAGCCGCATGCCGCCCATCACATGATCGCAAACGTTGAATTATCAACCTGCGAGACATTCAAGGCATGAGCGACAAGGCCGTCATCACCTGCGCGCTGAACGGCGTGCTCACTGACCCCAGGCAGCACAACGTGCCTGTGACGCCCGAGCAGATGGCGCGCGAGGCCAAGGCTGCGTTCGATGCCGGCGCGTCCATCATGCACATCCATCTGCGCCAGCAGGCGCCGGACAAGGGGCATCTGCCGTCCTGGGAGGTCAGCGTCAGCAAGGAGATCCAGCAGGCGATCCGCGAAGCCTGCCCCGGCGTGATCATCAACCACACCTCCGGCGTCTCTGGGCCGAACTACAGTGGAGCGCTGGATTGCATCCGCGAGACCAGGCCGGAGATCGCCGCCTGCAATGCCGGCTCGCTGAACTATCTGAAGGTGAAAGCCGACAATAGCTGGGCCTGGCCGCCGATGATGTTCGACAATGCGGTCGAGAAGGTGAAGGACTATCTCGACGTCATGAACGCGGTCGGTACCATCCCCGAATTCGAATGCTTCGACGTCGGCATCGTGCGTTGCGTTGGGATGTACACCCAGGTCGGCATGTACAAGGGTCCGCTCGAGTATAATTTCGTGATGGGCGTCGCCTCCGGCATGCCGTCCGATCCCGATCTGCTGCCGATCCTGATCAAGCTGAAGCGTCCCGAGGCGCATTTTCAGGTCACGGCGATCGGCCGCGAAGAGATCTGGCCGCTGCATCAGCGCTGCGCCGAGCTCGGCGGCCATCTGCGCACCGGTCTCGAAGATGCCTTCTATCTCGCCGACGGCAAGAAGGTGACGTCCAACGGCCAGCTGATCGAAGCCATCGCCGCCTGCGCCCGGCGCGCGGGCCGCGAGATCGCGAGCCCGGCGGAAGCGCGGAAGATTTTTGGGACGAACAGGTAAGTTATCGCCTCAACCGTCATTGCGAGCGCAGCGAAGCAATCCAGATTCTCTCCACGGAAGCCGTCTGGATTGCTTCGTCGCTCCGCTCCTCGCAATGACGAGCAGGATAGAGTGATGTCCATTCTCGAAAACACAGTTTCCCTCGGCAGCGCCGCCTATCACGCCAACCGCGACGGCATGCTCGGCCTGATCGACCGCATGCGAGCGCTGGAAGAGCGCACGCGTGCCGCGTCTGCCGTGGCGAAAGATCGCTTTCACAAGCGCGGCCAGCTGCTGCCGCGCGAGCGCGTCGCATTGGTGCTCGATCCCGGCGCGCCCTTCATCGAGCTGTCCACGCTGGCCGGCTACATGTTCGACGTGCCGGATCCAAGCAAGAGCGTGCCCGGCGGCGGCGTCATTGCCGGCATCGGCTTCGTCTCGGGCATCCGCTGCATGATCAGCGCCAACGATTCCGGCATCGATGCCGGCGCGCTTCAACCTTACGGCCTGGACAAGACGATACGCGTGCAGGAGCTCGCGCTGGAGAACAAGCTGCCTTATCTCCAGCTGGTCGAAAGCGCCGGTGCCAATCTCCTGCGCTACCGCGTCGAAGACTTTGTCCGTGGTGGCAACATCTTTCGCAATCTCGCGCGGCTCTCGGCTGCCGGGCTGCCCGTCGTCACCGTGACGCATGGCTCCTCGACCGCCGGTGGCGCCTATCAGACCGGCCTGTCCGATTACATCGTCATGGTCCGTGGCCGCACTCGCGCCTTCCTCGCGGGTCCGCCGCTGCTGAAGGCTGCAACTGGCGAGATCGCGACCGAGGAGGAACTCGGCGGCGCCGAGATGCACACGCAGGTTTCCGGTCTCGGCGACTATCTCGCGGAGGATGACCGCGACGCCCTGCGCATCGCGCGCGAGATCATGGCGGCGCTGGAGTGGGAGCGGCCGGGCAAGGCGGCAGCACAGTTCAAGCCGCCGCGCTACCACCAGGAAGAGCTGCTCGGCATCATGCCGATGGACCACAAGCGCTCCGTGGACATGAAGCAAGTGATCGCGCGCATCGTCGACGATTCCGATTTCACCGAGATGGCGCCGAACTACGGCCCGGCCACCGTCTGCGGCCATGCCCGCATCGAGGGCCAGGCGATCGGTATCATCACCAACAACGGCCCACTCGATCCCGCCGGCGCCAACAAGGCGACGCATTTCATCCAGGCTTGCTGCCAGACCCGCACGCCATTGCTGTATCTGAACAACACCACCGGCTACATGGTCGGCAAATCCTACGAAGAAGCCGGCATGATCAAGCACGGCTCCAAGATGATCCAGGCGGTGACGTCGGCGACGGTGCCGCAGATCACCATCTATTGCGGCGCCTCGTTCGGCGCCGGCAATTACGGCATGTGCGGGCGCGGCTTCCATCCGCGCTTCTGCCTCTCCTGGCCCAACGCCAAGACTGCCGTGATGGGCGGCGAGCAGGCCGCCGAGACCATGGCGATCGTCACCGAAGCCGCCGCAGCTCGCCGCGGCAAGCCGGTCGAGAAAGAAAAGCTCGATGCCATGAAGGCGCAGATCATCGGCGTGTTCGACGGCCAGATGGACGTGTTCTCGACCAGCGCGCGCGTGCTCGACGACGGCGTGATCGATCCGCGCGACACTCGGGCGGCCCTGTCTGAGGTGCTCGCGATCTGCCGCGAGGGCGATGCGCGCACGCCCCAGCGCATGCAATTCTCGGTGGCCCGCCCATGAGGAACGGATCAGTGCAGCACCGGCCGTTCTCTCGGGTTCTGGTCGCCAATCGCGGCGAGATCGCGCTGCGGGTGATGCGAAGCGCGCGGAAGCTCGGCCTCGGCGTCGTCGCGGTCTATTCGGATGCGGATCGCGATGCGCTCCATGTGCGGCAGGCGGACCAGGCCGTGCACATCGGCGAAGCCCTGCCGGCGCAGTCCTATCTCAACATCCCCGCGATCATTGCGGCCGCAAAAGCCAGCGGCGCGGATGCAGTGCATCCCGGCTATGGCTTCCTCGCCGAAAACGAGGATTTTGCGCAGGCCTGCAAGGATGCCGGCCTGGTCTTCATCGGCCCCTCGCCGCAGGCGATCGAGTCGATGGGTAACAAGGCCGGCGCCAAAGAGATCATGAACAAGGCCGGCGTGCCCTGCGTGCCCGGCTATCAGGGCGCCGACCAAGGCGACGAGGTCATGCTGGCGGAAGCCAAAAAGATCGGCTTCCCCGTGATGATCAAGGCGGTCGCCGGCGGTGGCGGCCGCGGCATGCGGCTCGTCACCGACGCTGCATCCTTCGGCGATGCCCTGCGCAGTGCACGGTCCGAGGCAAAGGCGGCGTTCGGCGATCCCTCCGTCATTCTCGAACGCGCCATCCAGAATCCCCGTCATATCGAGATCCAGGTGTTCGGCGACAGCCACGGCAATGCCATTCATCTCGGCGAGCGCGATTGCTCGGTACAGCGGCGGCACCAGAAGCTGATCGAGGAGGCGCCGTCGCCCGCGGTCACGCCCGAGTTGCGTGGAAAGATGGGCGAGGTCGCGGTCGCCGCGGTGAAGGCGTTGCGTTACGAGGGCGCCGGGACGCTGGAGTTCCTGCTCGATACGAGTGGCGCGTTCTACTTCATGGAAATGAACACGCGCCTCCAGGTCGAGCATCCCGTGACCGAGGCGATCACCGGGCTCGATCTCGTCGAACTGCAGCTGCGCGTCGCGCGCGGCGAGCAATTGCCGGTGAAGCAGCAGGACATTCGCTTCACAGGCCACGCGATCGAGGTGCGGCTGTGCTCGGAGGACGCCGCGCATGATTTCATGCCGCAGTCCGGGCGCATGGCGCGCTGGCAGGTGCCGGATGGCATTCGCGTCGAGCATGCGCTGCAATCGGGCTCTGAGATTCCGCCGTTCTACGATTCCATGATCGCCAAGGTGATCAGCCATGGGGCGACACGCGAGGAGGCGAGGGGGCGGCTGATCGTCGGCCTGGAGCAACTGACCGGATTCGGTGTGACCACCAATCAGGCGTTCCTGATGTCATGCCTGCGCCATCCCGGCTTTGCCAAGGGCGAAGCGACCACGGCGTTCATTGGTGCGCATCGCGACGAATTGCTGGGGCCGGTTGCGAGTAGCACATTCAGCGCCGCGCTTGCGGGCCTTCTGCTCTACGTCACGAGCCCGCAGGCACCGTCGTGGCGCAGTGGGCGAAGCCTCGCGGCAACGTTTCCGCTACCGGCAAAGATCGATATCGCCGGCCAGACGCATGAGCTCGAAGTCACCCGGGAGCGCGATGGCAGCTACACCGTTGCCATCGACGGCCGGCAGGACAAGTTCGAGGTCGATCAGCTCGACCTCGACGTGATCCGCTTTCGCCATGACGGCGTGATGGACAGCGCAAAATTCCTGCGCGACGGCGACCGGCTCTACCTCCAGTACCGCGGCATCCCGCTCGCGGCGACCGATCTCACCTTCGCCGCGCCGAAAGCCGCTGCAACAAATGGCGGCGACGGAAAAGTCCGTGCCGCCATGAACGGCCGTGTCGTTGCCGTGCTGGTCAAGCCGGGTGAGCGCGTCACCGCCGGTCAGCCGGTGATGACACTGGAAGCGATGAAGATGGAGCACGTCCACAAGGCCGGCATCGACGGGGTGGTCGCGGCGATCGACGTCGCCGAGGGCGAGCAGGTGACCACGGGCAGGATCGTGGCGGAGATCGGGATTTAGTTCGAGCGGCGAGCGCAGTTATCGTAGGGTGGGTCAGCGAAGCGTCACCCACCACTTTTATCGCGGTACGAGAAGCGGTGGGTTACGCCTTCGGCTGACCCACCCTACGGGATCGCGTTCGGCCGCCCCGTCCCTTCATTGAGCAAACACGCCACCTGGTGCCCGTCGCCCGCACCCACCAGCGCCGGCCGCTCCGTCTTGCACCGCTCCATCGCAAACCGGCAGCGGGTGTGAAAGGCGCATCCGGACGGCGGATTGACCGGGCTTGGCACATCGCCGTCGACCAGCGGCGCGAGCTTTTTGGCGAGTGGGTTGGCGATCGGCACGGAGGCGAGCAAGGCCTGCGTATAGGGATGGCGCGGGTTCCTGAACAGCTCGTCCTTGTCGGCAATCTCGACGATGCGGCCGAGATACATCACGGCGACGCGGTGACTGATATGGGCGACCACGGCGAGGTCATGCGCGATGAAGAGATAGGAGAAGCCGTGCTCGCGTTGCAGATCGATCAACAGGTTGATCACCTGCGCCTGGATCGAGACGTCGAGCGCGGAGACCGGCTCGTCGCAGACGATCAGCCGCGGCTCCAGCGCGAGCGCCCGCGCGATGCAGATGCGCTGGCGCTGGCCGCCGGAGAATTGGTGCGGAAAATTGCGCATCTGGTCGGGCCGCAAGCCAACCTGCTCGAACAGCTTTGCGGTACGCGCCTCCAGTGCCTTGCCGGTCGCGAGTCCGTGCACGAGCAGCGGCTCGCCGACGATGTCGCCTGCGGTCATGCGCGGATTGAGCGACGCGAACGGATCCTGGAACACGATCTGCATCGAACGACGGTGCGGCCGCAGCGCAGCCTTGGAGAGGCGAGTGATGTCCTCGCCGTCGAGGCGGATCTGGCCGGAGGTCGGCTCGACCAGCCGCAGCACACTGCGTGCCACCGTCGACTTGCCGCAGCCGGATTCGCCGACAAGGCCGAGCGTCTCACCGGTGCCAACCGAAAATGAGACGCCGTCGACCGCATGCACTGTGCCGATTTGTCGACGCAACACGCCGGCGCGCACCGGATAGTGTTTCTTGAGGTCAGTGACTTCGAGCAGCGCCTCGGTCATGCCACCTCCGCCACTTCGGCCGCGCGCCAGCAGGCCGCGAGATGGCCGCCGCCCCAATCGATGAGCGGCGGATATTCGGCCTCGCAGCGCTTGATCGCGAGCGTGCAGCGCGGCGCGAAGGCGCAACCCTTTGGCAGTCGCACCAGCGACGGAACCGTGCCGGGAATTTCGTTCAGCCGTGCCTGCGCGGCGACGCCCGGCGCCGGCACTGCCGGTATCGAGGCCATCAATCCGCGCGTGTAGGGATGCTTTGGCGCGGCGAACAGCGCCTCGACGCTGGCTTCCTCGACCTTCCGACCCGCATACATCACGATGACGCGCTGCGCGGTCTGCGCGACGACACCGAGATCATGCGTGATCAGCACGAGCCCGGTGCCGAGCTCCTTCTGAAGGTCCAGGATCAGCGCCAGAATCTGCGCCTGGATGGTGACGTCGAGCGCGGTGGTGGGCTCGTCCGCGATCAGCAGCGCCGGCCGGCACGCCAGCGCCATCGCGATCATGGCGCGCTGGCGCATGCCGCCTGAGAGTTGATGCGGATATTCCCGCGCGCGCCGAGCCGGCTCGGGGATGCGCACCAGGCGCAGCATCTCGATCGCGATGTCGCGGGCCTCTTTGCTCGACATGTTCCGGTGCAGCCGCACCGCCTCGACGATCTGGTCGCCGATCCGCATCACCGGATTGAGCGAGGTCATCGGCTCCTGGAAGATCATGGAGATGCGATTTCCGCGGATCGCGCGCATCTCAGCTTCGTCCAGCGCCAGAAGATCAGTGCCTTCGAGCGTGACGGAGCCGCCGACGATGCGGCCGGGCGGATCCGGCACCAGCCGCATCAGGGAGAGGGCCGTGACGCTCTTGCCGCAGCCGGATTCGCCGACGATCGCGAGCGTCTCGCCGCGCCTCACCGTGAAGGAAACGTCATCGACGGCCTTGAACAGGCCGGAGTTGGTGAAGAACACCGTCTTCAGGTTCTTCACATCGAGCACGAGATCGGATTTGTCCGCCATCAGCCGCGCTGCCGGGGATCGAGGATGTCGCGCAAGGCGTCACCGAACAGATTGGCGCCGAACACTGCGAGGCTGATCGCGATGCCCGGGAAGATCACCAGCCATGGCGCGGTGCGGACGTATTCGGCGGCGGATTCAGAGAGCATGCGGCCCCATGACGGATAAGGCTCGGGAATGCCGAGACCGAGGAAGGAGAGCGAGGCTTCAGTGAGGATGGTCGAGCCGAGCTGGGCGGTCGCGAGCACGATCAGCGGCGCCAGCGTGTTCGGCAGCACATGGCGCAGCGCGATCCGCACCTCGCTCATGCCGATCGACTTGGCGGCCTCGATGAACGGCAGCTCGCGCAGCGCCAGCGTGTTGGCACGGATGACGCGCGACACGGTGGGGATCAGTGGAATGGCGATCGCAATGATGACGTTCGGCAAGGAGGGACCCAGCGCGGCGGTCATGATCAGGGCCAGGACCAGCAGCGGTAACGCCTGGAGAACGTCGGAGACGCGCTGGAATACCAGATCGACCCAGCCGGAGAGATAGCCGGAGGTCAGCCCGACGATTACGCCGATGGTGCCGCCGAGCGCAGTCGAGCCGATCCCGACCGCCAGCGAGATTCGCGCGCCATGGATGATTCGGCTGAAGACGTCGCGGCCGAAGGAATCCGTCCCCATCCAGTGCGACAGGCTTGGGCGGCCCAGCGCCCGGGCGGCGTCGATCGTCAGGGGATCATAACGCGCGATGAAGTCGGCGAAGACCGCGGTGAACACGAACAGGGTCATGATGACGAGCCCAGCCGCGCCCAGCACGTGCCGCTGCGCCAGGAACAGCACGCGCCGCCAGCCGCCGGGCGCGTAGGCGCCAGCGCGCCTCAGTTCAACATCATAGTCGATCGCGGCCAAACTGATCTCCTAATCCGTGAATCGGATGCGCGGGTCGAACACCGCGTAGAGCATGTCGACAATGAAATTCGCGCTCACCACCACAATCGCAATCAGCATCACGAGGTTCTGCACGATCGGATAGTCGCGCCAGCGGATCGCCTCGACCAGGAAGCGGGCGACGCCGGGGATGTTGAACACGGTCTCCGTGACAATGAGACCGCCGATCAGAAACGCCGCCTCGATTCCGATCACGGTGATGACGGGCAGAATCGCGTTCTTGAGCGCATGCTGATAGTTCACGGCGGCATCCGATGCGCCCTTGGCGCGCGCGGTGCGAATATAGTCCTGCCGCAGCACCTCCAGCATCGAGGAGCGGGTGATGCGCATGGTCAGTGCCGCGCTGCGGAAGCCGACGGCGGCGGCGGGCACGGCATAGGTTGCGAAGGCTTCCAGCCATGTCGCCGGATTCGGGTTGAAGATCGGCATCTGGCCGAACATCGCCACCGACGCGGTGAGGATCAAGAGGCCGAGCCAGAACGAAGGCAGCGACAATCCGCTGAGGCTCACCACACGCAACGCGTAATCGAGCCTCGTTCCCTGCTTCACCGCGCTGATGACGCCCAAGGGAATGCCGATCGACGCCGAGAACAACAACGCCAGCCCGGCGAGCCGTGCGGTGATCGGAATCCGTGGCAGGATCTCCTGAAGCGCCGGCTTCTCGGAAACATAGGAGTAGCCAAAGTCGCCGCGCAGAAAACCGCTGATCCAGTGCCAATATTGCACCACCAGCGGCTGATCGATGCCGAGCTCCTTCTCCAGACTGGCCTTGTCGGCGGGATCGACATAGCCGGCCGCGGCAAACAGGATGTCGACGATGTTGCCGGGGACGATGCGCAGCAGGAAGAAGATGACGACCGAGATCCCGAACAGGGTCACGAGCATCAGGAACAGGCGCCGCACCAGATAGGCAAACATGCATCGCCTCCCGTCGAACCCGTCCGCTGCTAGCGCTACTTGTCCATCCAGACATCCTCGTACCGGTATCCATTATACGAGCTGTTCGACATCACCGTCACGCCCTTGACATAAGGCTGCCAGCAGCTGCCGGTCCGTGCATGGAAGATGATCGGGCGGGCGACGTCCTCCTGCAACTTCTTGTCGATATCCCACACCAGCTTCTTGCGCTTGTTGAGGTCGGTCTCCTGCGACTGCACGTCGAACAGCTTCTCGATCTCCTTGTTGCAGTAATTGGTGTAGTTGCGCTCTGAGCCGCAGGAATAGTTCTCGTAGAACGACTGGTCGGGATCGTCGACGGCATTGCCGGTCAAATTGAGCCCGAGCATGTAATCCTTGCGCGCGATCTTCGGGAACCAGTTTGCGGTCTCGACCACGTCGAGCTCGCCGTCGATATAGATGTTCTTGAGCTGGTCGATCAGGATCACCGCGGGATCGCGGTAGACCGGGATGTTGCGGGTCGAGACCTTGACGGCGAGGTGCTTGTCGGGGCCGTAGCCGGCCTTCTGCATCAGCTTCTTGGCTTCTTCGCGGTTGGCGGTGATGTCGGGGCCGTAGCCCGGAATGCTCTCGAGCATCTCCTTCGGCATGGCCCAGAGGCCGGCCGGCGCGGGCTCCATGGTGCCCCCGACGTCGCCCTGGCCCTCGAACATGATCGAGATGAACGCCTTGCGGTCCAGCGACAGCGCCATGGCGCGACGGATGTCGATGTTGTCGAACGGCGGCGCGGACGAATTGACGATGATGTTGGTCGCAACGTTGTTGGGCTCGACCACGCAGACCGCGTTCGGCGCCTGCGATTTGACGTCCTTCAACAGCGGAATGCTGACCTCGGTCGGGAAGGTCATGTCGAACTTGCCCGCGACGAAGGCGAGGATGGCGGTCGAGCGATTCGGGATGATGGTGAACTCGATGCCGTCGAGATAGGGCCGGCCCTTGCGCCAATAGTCCGGATTGCGGGTCAGCTTGATCGATTCATTGGCCTTGAACTCGACGAACTTGAACGGCCCCGTGCCGATCGGATGGGTGCGCATGTCGCCGGGCGAGACGTGGCAGGGATAGACCGGCGTGTAGCCCGAGGCGAGCAGGGCCAGCAGCGAAGGCTGCGGCCGCTTCAGGTTGAAGGAGACTTCGAGATCGCCGTTGGTGGAGACGTCGTTGACTTGTTCATACCAACTCTTGCGCGGATTCTGCCGGAACTTCTGCTGTGACTTGCCCATCAGCATGTCGAAGGTGCATTTGACGTCAGCCGAGGTGAACGGCTTGCCGTCGTGCCACTTCACGCCCGCGCGCAGCTTGAAGGTCAATGTCTTGTTGTCGTTGACCCAGGCCCAGCTCTCGGCGAGCTCGGGCACGATGGTGTCCATGCTGTTCTGCGCCACGTCTTGCTTGTAGATGACGAGGTTGTTGAACACCGGCATGAAGGGAACATTGAGCGAGTAGGTCGCGCCTTCGTGGATCGAGGCATTGCCGGGACTGTCGCGGTGGTACATCCGCAAAATCCCGCCCTGTTTGGGCTCGCCGGCCAATGCAATCGTCGAAAACGCCAGCAAAGATAGCGCCGCCATTGCGGCGAGCGCTCGTACGCTCCGCATCCTCGTCCTCCCTGGACCTCGGCCTTTCGCGGCCTGTTTGAACGGACGATAGCGACGCGCGCGGAGGGAGGCAACCGGCAAGGCCGCCCACGCTCTCGACAATTCGGATGACGGAAGGCCGCAGGCGATTTCCTCTCACAATGTGAGAGAAGTTCCTCCGGCGTCGTTGGCGAACGCCGGGACGACATCGGGGTTCACACGATCCTCGACGCCTTGTTCCCCCAATACCGGTCCCTTAGCAGCCGCTTGTACAGCTTCCCTGTCGGCAGCCGCGGCAATTCCTTCTCGAAATCGACCGAGCGCGGCACCTTTTGCCGCGACAGCGACGCCCCGCAGAAGGCGATCAGCTCTTCGGCGAGTGCCGGGTCCGGCACGACGCCGGGCATCGGCTGCACCACCGCCTTGACCTCCTCGCCCAGATCGGGATTGGGCACGCCGAACACCGCGGCGTCCGCGACCTTCGGATGGGTGATCAGCAGATTCTCGCATTCCTGCGGATAGATGTTCACGCCGCCGGAGATGATCATGAAGGTGGCGCGGTCCGTTAGATAAAGGAATCGGTCCTCGTCGACATAGCCGACGTCACCCACCGTGCTCATACTGCCATCGGCCGAGCGCGCCTCCTTGGTCTTCTCGGGGTCGTTGAAATACTCGAATGGCGTGGCCGTCCTGAACCAGACCTGTCCCGGGGTGCCGGTGGGGCACGGCTTCATGTTCTCGTCGAGGATGTGGAGGTCGCCAAGCAGCACCTTGCCGACGGTGCCGCGATGGGCGAGCCATTCCGCGCTGTCGCAGGCGGTGAAGCCGAGGCCTTCGGTCGCGCCGTAATATTCGTGGATGATCGGTCCCCACCATTTGATGATCTCGTCCTTGACCAAGGCCGGGCAGGGCGCGGCGGCGTGGATCGCGATCTCGAGCGAGGAGAGGTCGTAGCGCTTTCGCACCCCCTCCGGCAGCTTCAGCATGCGCGAGAACATCGTCGGCACCAGCTGGGTGTGGGTGATGCCCCATTGCTCGATGAGCTGGAGGTAGCGCTCGGGATCGAACGTCTCCATGATGATCACGGTCCCGCCCATGCGGATCGTGAGGTTCACGGCGGCCTGCGGCGCCGAATGATAGAGCGGCGCCGGCGAGAGGTAGACCATGCCCTCGCGGTATTGCCAGAGCTTTGTCAGGAAATCGAACAGCGGCAGATTGTGCTTCGGCGGCTCGTCCGGCAGTGGCCGAATAATGCCCTTCGGCCGCCCCGTTGTGCCCGATGAATACAGCATGGCGGTACCGAGCCATTCATCGTGGAGCGGCGCCGTCGGCTGATCGGCGGTCACCTCCGCGAGGCCGACGATGCGCTCACTCTCGCCCGGGCCGTCGGCAACGACGCACAGCTTGATCTCGGGGCAGGCGTTGATCGCCTCGCGGGCGATATCGAGCTTCGCAACCGACGTGATCAGGATTTTCGACTGGCTGTTGACGAGGAGATAAGCGAGCTCGCCCGGCGTCAGGAACGAGTTGATGCAGGTGTAGTACAGCCCGGATCGCTCGCCCGCGCCGCAGGCTTCGAGGTAGCGGGAATTGTTCTCCATGAAAATCGCGTAGTGGTCGAGCCGCTTCAAGCCGTGCTTGCGAAACAAATGCGCCAGCCGGTTGCTGCGCGCTTCGAGCTCGCGATAGGTGACGGCCTCGCCGGTCGCCGCCATGATGAAGGCGGGCTGGAGCGGGCGCAGGCGGGCATGGTAACCTGGGTACATCAGTCCTCCGGCTTTAGATCATGCGGCAAGAAGCAGGATTTCGCGCAACTGCGCAGGGCCGTCGATCTTGCGCGGGTTGCGCGGGATCCAGTTCGTGCGCATTGCAGCCTCCGCGATGGCGTCGAAATGCTCCGGCGAGACGTGAACCTCAGCGAGGCTGCGCGGCATGCCGAGCGAGCGGATGAAGGCATCGAGCACATCGGCTGCCTTGCGGCCGGGAAAGCCCATCGCGGCTGCGACGATCATCTGGCGCTCGGCATTGTCGCGCGCATTCCAGCGCATCACCGCCGGCAGCATGACGCAGGAGGTGTAGCCATGCGGCACGTCGAAGGTCGCGCCCAGCACGTAGCCGATGCCGTGGCTTGCCCCCATCGGCACGCCGGCGGCGAGCGCGCCCATCGACAGCCAGGTACCGATCTGCGCATCCATCCGCGCGTCGAGGTCGGACGGGTCAGCCTTCACCCGCGGCAGCGCGTCGGCGAGCATCGCGAGGCCTTTCACCGACTGTGCGTCGGCATAAGGGTGCGTCTCGCGCGAGCAGATCGCCTCGACACAATGATCGATGGCGCGGATGCCGGTCGAAAGAAACAGCCATTCCGGCGTGTGCACGGTGATGGCGGGATCGAGGATGGTCGCGCGCGGCACCGCGAGCGGATGCCGTAGCATCTGCTTCACATGCGTGGTGCGGTCGGTGACGCCCGCGATGGAGCTGAACTCGCCGCCTGCGATCGTGGTCGGTACGCTGATCTGGCGCACAGTCGGCGCGGTCATCTCGGGCGCGACGCCCTTGTGCACGCGGATACGCTCGATGCCGTCGATATCGTCGATGCCGTTGGCGAGGCAAAGCTGTACCGCCTTGGCGCCGTCGGTGACCGAGCCGCCGCCCACCGTGACGATCAGGTCTGTGCCCGCTTCCCGCGCCGCATTGGTGGCGGCGATCACCGCCTCGCGCGGGGTGTGCGCGGGCATGGCATCGAAGACGCCCGCGCAGCGTGTGCCCAGGGCCTGTTTGATCTTGGCGATTTCGTCGGTCTGCCGGTTGAGCGTGCCCGACACCATCAGGAAGGCGCGACGCGTCCCCAGCCGGTCCATCTGCGCGACCACAGCGTCGGCGGCGGGGTGGCCGAACACAACCTCCTCGATCGCGCCGTAAACGACACGTCCCTGGTGCACGCCTGTCCTCCCCGGACAATTCGTCTTGTTTTCTGGGGGTAATCTAGCCGAGCCGGCTCCGGCCGTCATGTGCGAAGACGCTGGCCCCGCTCCCACCTCCAGCGGAGGGTGACACCTTCGACGCACCGCCTCCTGCCATTGATGAGCCCGGCGAATAGCTCCATTCGCATCCCGCCCGCTAATCATCGCGTGCGAAGCCCGCTATGTCCGTGTCAACCCGCCATCCGGCCAGGGCATTCTTCCGAGCATTGCGCGTGCGATGGTCTTGAACAGTTCATCATTGCGACCCATCTTGTGGCGCCCGCGGGTAGAGGCGTACCCTGCCTTTTCCGCGGCTTTAGGCGAGGACCTGGAATGAGTGGACCGGACGGAAGCGAGCAGTTTGTCAAAACGCACGATCTCGTTTCGCCTCGACCTCGCGCGATCGCCGGGCTTCTCGTTGCGGTACTCGCTCTCGCCGGTTGCGGCCAGCCGACGTCGCAGGCGGGTGCACCGCCGCCCGCGCCGGTGACCGTCGCCCAGCCGGTCAAGCGCACCGTCACCGATTGGGACGAATTCACCGGCCGCTTCGAGGCGACGGAGGAGGTGCAGGTGCGCCCCCGCGTCGGCGGCTTCGTCAACTCCGTCGAGTTCCAGGACGGCGCCATCGTGCATCAGGGCGATCTGCTCTACGTCATCGACCCGCGTCCGTTCGAGGCGGTGGCCGAGCAGGCGGACGGCCAGCTGTCCGACGCACGCGCCAAGGTGGAGCTTGCCAAGCGCGAGCTCGACCGTGGCTTGAGCCTGGTTCAGACCAGCGCGGTTTCCGAGCAGGTCGTCGACCAGCGCCGCCAGGCCTTGCAGGGGGCACACGCCGCGGTATCGCAGGCCGAAGGCGCACTCAAGGCCGCGCGACTCAACATCGAGTTCACGCATGTGACTGCGCCGCTCACCGGCCGCGTCGGCCGCCATCTCGTCAGCCCCGGCAATCTCGTGCAGGGCAGCGACAACGGCTCGTCGACGCTGCTGACCTCGATCGTGACGCTCGACCCGATCTACGTCTATTTCGACATGGATGAGGCGACCTTCATCAAATACAGCAAGCTGTGGTTCGAGGGTCGCCGCCCCAGCTCGCGCGATACTGCGAACCCCGTGCAGGTGACGCTCGCCGGCGAGACCAAACCGTCGCATGAGGGCTCGATCAACTTCCTCGACAACCGCCTCGATGTCTCGACCGGCACGTTGCGCAGCCGCGCCGTGGTCAAGAACACCGATCTCTCGATCCTGCCCGGCCAGTTCGGCCGCGTCCGGCTGATCGGCAGCGCGCCCTATGAGGCGTTGTTGATTCCGGACGTCGCGGTCGCGACCGACCAGTCCCGCAAGATCGTATTCGTGGTGAAGTCTGATGACACCGTCGAGGCACGTCCTGTGACGCTTGGGCCGCTCGATGAAGGCCTGCGTGTGATCCGTGAAGGCCTGAAGCCCGACGATCGCGTCATCGTCAACGGCATCCAGCGCGCCCGTGTCGGCGCCAAGGTCGCGCCGCAGACTGCGCCGGCCGGTGGCAAGCCGGGTGACAAATCATGAATCTCGGCCGTCTCTCCATCAACCAGCCCATCCTCGCGATGGTACTGTCGATCGTGCTGCTGATCGTCGGCGCGCTGGCCTATACCACGCTGCCGGTCTCCGAATATCCGCAAGTGGTGCCGCCGACCGTCGTCGTCACCACGCAATATCCCGGCGCCTCCGCGCAGACCGTGTCCGACACGGTCGCAGCTCCCATCGAGCAGGAGATCAACGGCGTCGAGGACATGCTGTATCTCTACAGCCAGGCGACCTCGAACGGCCAGCTCACCATCACCGTCACCTTCAAGCTCGGTACCGATCTCGACAAGGCCCAGGTGCTGGTGCAGAACCGCGTCGCGATCGCGCAGCCTCGCCTGCCGGAGGAAGTGCAGCGCAACGGCGTCACTACGCGCAAGAACTCGCCCGACATCCTGATGGTCGTGTTCATGCTGTCGCCCGACGATACCTTCGACCAGCTCTACATCTCCAATTACGCGCTGCTCCAGGTCCGTGACCAGCTGCTGCGCATCGACGGCGTCGGCGACATCCAGATTTTTGGTGCGCGTGACTATTCGATGCGGCTTTGGCTCGACCCGGATCGAATCGCCAATCTCGGCCTGACCTCAGCCGAAGTGCTCGCCGCGATCCGCGCGCAGAACGTGCAGATCGCGGGCGGCCAGATCGCCGAACCGCCGATTTCCGACCGCGCCTTCCAGCCGAACCTCACCTTCACCGGGCGCCTGAAAGACCAGAAGCAGTTCGAGGACATCCTGATCAAGGCCGGCTCCGACGGCCGTACGGTGCGCCTGCGCGACGTCGCGCGTATCGAGCTCGGTGCGCTGGCGTACTCCACCAACAGCTTCCTGTTGCGCAAATCGGCGGTCGCCATGCTGGTGACGCAGCGGCCCGGATCGAACGCCCTCGCGACCGCGAAAAAGATCTCGGACACGATGACGAAGCTGAAGGAGACCTTTCCGAAAGGCCTCGACTACAATATCGGCTACAACCCGACCGAGTTCATCGCGCAGTCCGTCCATGAGCTGATCAAGACCATCTACGAGGCCATGCTGCTTGTGGTGATCGTGGTGCTGGTGTTCCTTCAGGGATGGCGACCCGCGATCATTCCGATCATCGCGATTCCGGTCTCGCTGGTCGGCACCTTCGCGGTGATGGCGGCGCTCGGCTTCTCCATCAACAATCTCACGCTGTTCGGTCTCGTTCTCGCCGTCGGCATTGTGGTCGACGACGCCATCGTGGTGGTCGAGAATGTCGAGCGACATCTCGAGCACGGCATAAGCCGGCGCGACGCCGCGCTGAAGACCATGGAGGAGGTCGGCGGCGCACTGGTGTCGATCGCGCTGGTGCTGTGCGCGGTATTCGTCCCGACCGCGTTCCTGGGCGGTATTTCCGGACAATTCTTTCAGCAATTCGCCGTCACCATTGCGGTTGCGACCGCAATCTCCTGCTTCTGCTCCTTGACGCTGTCGCCGGCGCTGGCCTCGCTTCTGCTCGTTCCGCACGAGGAGAAGCGGCCGCCGGCGCGCTGGAACCTTCTCGCACGTGGCTGGAACGCTTTCACGGGCGTCTTCAATCGCGTGTTCGACCGTCTCGCGCATGGCTATGCCGGCCTCGCCAATTTCGTGATCCGGCACTCGGTGGTGATGATCCTGATCTATGTCGTACTGATCGGCAGCGCCGGCTGGCTGATCGCGACCACGTCACAGGGCTTCATTCCGGCGCAGGATCGCGGCTACGTCATTATCTCCGTGCAATTGCCGGGCGCGGCCTCGCTGGCGCGCACCACCGAGGTCGTGCGCGAGATCGAGCGGATCTCGCTGGATACGCCCGGCATCGTCCGCGTCGCCGCCTTCGCCGGCTTCTCCGGCGCCACGCGCACGCAGGCCGGCAACGCGGCGGCGCTCTTCCCGGTGTTCGACGAGCCCGAGGCGCGGATGAAGAAGGGATTGTCTGCGAACGCCATCACGATCGAGCTGCGCAAGCGCCTGGCCACGATTCAGGGGGCCTTCATCATCGTGATTCCGCCGCCGGCCGTACCCGGCATCGGCACCGGCGGCGGCTTCACCATCCGCATCCAGGACCGCCAGGGCCGCGGGCCTGAGCTGCTCGCCGCGGCCACCGACGAGCTCGTCGCCGCGGCGCGCAAATCGCCCTTGCTGCTCGCTCCGACGGTGTTCTCGCCGTTCTCAGCCAACACGCCGCAGCTCTTCGTCGACATTGACCGCACCAAGGCGCAGAAGCTCGGCGTTCCCATTGCCAACATCAATGACACGATCCAGACCTATTTCGGATCGACCTATGTCAACGACTTCAACCTGTTCGGCCGCACCTATCACGTCACTGCGCAGGCTGATTTCCCGTTCCGCAAGGAGCCCAGCGACCTCGCGCGGCTGCGCACGCGCAACGCCTCCGGCGACATGGTGATGCTCGGCAGCGTGGTCGACTTCAAGGATGTTTCCGGCCCTGACCGCGTCGCTCGCTACAATCTCTATGCAGCTTCCGAGCTCCAAGGCGAGCCAGCGCCGGGCGTGAGCTCGACCACCGCGCTCAACACCGTCAAGAAGCTCGCGGACGATACCTTGCCGAGCGGCTTCACCTTCGAATGGACCGACCTCTCCTACCAGCAAATCACCGGCGGCAATGCGGGCCTGCTGGTGTTCCCGATCTGCGTGCTGTTCGTCTATCTCGTGCTCGCCGCCCAATATGGCAGCTGGACCTTGCCGTTCGCGGTGATCCTGATCGTGCCGATGTGCCTGCTGGCCGCCACCATCGGCGTGCGCATCATGGGGCAGGACGTCAACATCCTCACCCAGATCGGCTTTGTCGTGCTGGTGGGGTTGGCGGCAAAGAACGCGATCCTGATCGTCGAGTTCGCCCGCGACATCGAGAAGGAGGGCAAGCCGCGGCTGGAAGCCGTGATCGATGCCTGTCGATTGCGCCTGCGGCCGATCCTGATGACGTCCTTTGCCTTCATCCTCGGCGTGCTGCCGCTGGTGATATCGTCCGGCTCGGGCTCGGAGATGCGGCAGGCCGTCGGCGTCGCCGTGTTCTTCGGCATGATCGGCGTCACCTTGTTCGGCCTGTTGTTCACGCCGATCTTCTACGTGGTGGTGAGGAATCTGGCGGAGGGGAAGAACGAGAAGAAGTCCGAGGTCGTGGCGTGATGTTCCCACAGCGTCGTCCCTGCGAAAGCCTGGATGACGGCGCATTATGGTGCCGCCCTTCATACTAACGACCAACATGCAATGGATGGGCAGGCGCGGGGTTCTTCACTAATATCTGCGCGATTTCAAAACAGAACACTGCTGGGAGCTAACGAATGAAATCAGCACTTTTGGCCGCCGTCGCAACCTCTGCCCTGCTGCTGGCGGCGCCAGCCTTCGCGCAAGGCGTCAAGATCGGCATTCTCAACGACCAGTCCGGCGTCTATGCCGACTACGGCGGGAAATACTCGGTCGAAGCTGCCAAGATGGCGATCGAAGATTTTGGTGGCGAAGTGCTCGGCCAGAAGGTCGAGATGATCACCGCTGATCACCAGAACAAGCCTGATCTCGCCACCTCCATCGCGCGGCGCTGGTACGACACCGACAACGTCGACATGATCACGGAACTGACGACGTCGTCGGTGGCGCTGGCCGTGCAGGAATTGTCGAAGGAAAAGAAGAAGATCGACATCGTGGTCGGTGCGGCTTCCTCGAGCATCACCGGCGCTGCATGCTCGCCCTACGGCTTCCACTGGGCCTTCGACACCCATGCGCTTGCGGTTGGCACCGGCGGCGCGCTGACCAAGGCCGGCGGCGACACCTGGTTCTTCCTCACTGCCGACTATGCGTTCGGCTACGCGCTCGAGAAGGACACCAGCGAGATCGTCATCCATAATGGCGGCAAGGTGGTCGGCTCAGTGCGCGTGCCGCTCAACTCTTCGGACTTCTCCTCCTTCCTGCTTCAGGCGCAGAGCTCGAAGGCGAAGATCGTCGGTCTCGCCAATGCCGGCCAGGATACGACCAACTCGATCAAGCAGGCGGCCGAGTTCGGCATCGTGCAGGGTGGCCAGAAGCTAGCCGGTCTCCTGATGACTCTCGCCGAGGTGAACGGTCTAGGCCTGCAGGCGGCACAAGGCTTGGTCCTGACCGAAGGCTTCTATTGGGATCAGAATGACACCACGCGCGCCTTCTCCGAACGCTTTTTCAAGCGCACCGCCCGGATGCCGAGCATGATCCACGCGGGCACCTATTCCGCGACACTGAGCTATCTCAAGGCGGTCAAGGCGGCCGGCACAAAGGATACTGAAGCGGTTTCCAAGAAGCTGAAGGAGCTGCCGGTCGACGACGCCTTCGCCAAGGGCAAGGTGCTGGAGAACGGCCGCATGGTCCACGACATGTATCTGTTCGAGGTCAAGAAGCCCTCGGAGTCGAAGAAGCCATGGGACTATTACAAGCAGCTCGCGGTTGTTCCGGGCGATCAGGCGTTCTTCACCGCCAAGGAAAGCGGCTGCCCGCTGACGAAGTAGGCTTCTTGTGTTCCGGACGCGGTGCAGCGCCTCTCGGCGGTGCACCGCAGAGCCGGGGCCCATGCTACTTCACGCTGTCGCCCCCTACACCAGCCGCAGCACCAACGCTCCCAGCGCCCCCGCCCACAGCGCAATGGCGGCGATGCCCTGGATCATGAAGCCCGGGCCGCGTTTTGCGGCGGCCTTCGAATAGCCGATGAAATAGACGATACGACCGGCGATCCAGACCGCGCCGATTCCCGCTGCGATCGCGTCGCCGATATAGATCGCGAACAGCCAAAGAGCCGGCAGGAAGATCGGCATCCATTCCAGTGTGTTCATCTGGATTCGGAACGCGCGCTCGAAATCCGGATGGCCCGACATTGCCGGCACCTTGACGCTGGTTTTGGTGCGCGAGCGTGACACGTTCATGGCTGTGAAGAAGTAGAACAGGATCGCCAGCAGCGTGACGAGACCGGTGAGGTGATACATCGCTAATCCCTTTGAAGAGGTTCCGGTTCAATACCCGGTCAGCTCGAGATAGCCAACGCCGTCATGCGTGCCGGCAAAGCTGATCGGCCCTTCCCAATAGGAGAAGCCGGTCCCCATCCAGGCTTTTGGATTGAGCGGCTTGCAGAGGATCGAGAACGATCGCGAGGGGATCGCGATCTGCCATTCCACCGGCAGCTTGCGTCCCGCGACCTCGGCGGTCGCCTTCGGACTCATCTGGATGTCGTTGCCCGCGATCATTTGCGAGTCGCCGGCGGCGCTGATCCAGTTGCCGAACGGATAATCCTTGCCGTTCTTTTGGCGCAGCCGGTACAGCATCAGCTTGTCGCCCGACGCGAGATGCAGCGACAGCCAGTCCCAGCCGGTCTGGTCGGTGTCGAGCGGCTGGCTGCTCCATTCGCGGTCCATCCAGGCCTGGCCGGAAACATCGAGCGTCTTTTCGTCGATGGTGAGCGTGCCGCGGGCGCGATAGAACGGCTGGCTGTAATAGTAGGAGGCCTGCCCGCGCTCCGACTTGCGGCTATAGCCGCCATCGCCCTGCAATATCAAGGGACGATCGGCCTCTAACGTCAGCGCGTAACTGAAATCGGCACCCGAGGCCTTCAGCGTCAGCGGCGCCAGGGTTCGGTCGCCGATGCGCTCGGATCCGTTCATCGCCCAATCGTCGATCCAGGCCGCAAACGGCTTTGCCGTGACGCCGGCTTGGCCCACACCGCCGCGCGAAAACAGTTCGCTGAAGCGGTGGGTGTCGGCGCGCGTCACCGCGGCATGCGCCATCCAGATTTGCTGATTGGCCCAGCCCTCGCCTTGCGGTCCCGGCTGCGCTGCCTGGCGGAACAGCGTCCATTGCAGGCCGCAAGCCGCGCCGCCGGCATCGACGAGATTCGCCGTGAGATACCACCACTCGATACGAAACTCCGGGTGCGGCCCGTGATCGTTCGGAAAGGCGAACGTTTTCCCGGGCGTTACCTTCGCAAAGCCGTCGGCCGTCTCGCCGAGCCCGGCATAACCTTGCGCGCTGGCGCGGCGAACAGCCGCGAGCGCGGCGATGCCGCCGGCGAAAGTGCGCCGCGAAATCCTGTCAGCGTTCATTGGCAAACACCTTGACGAGGTTCGCCGGCTGCATCCGTGCCAGTCGGATCATCGGCAGCAGGGCGGCAAGCAACGCGGCGAGCAGCGCGACCGCGACCAGCTCGACCAATTGCAGCGGAAACACGTGGAACGGCAGCCGCCAGCCGAACGCTTTTACGTTGACGATCGCGATCAGGCACCACGCCACCAACAGTCCGAGCGGCACAGCCAAGAGCGACGTGAACAGCGCGGTCGACAACGTCTTGGTCAATTCGATCGCGGCGAGGCGAGGCCGCGTGATGCCGATCGCCCAGAGCGGCGCGAGTTGCGGCAGGCGCGAGTTCGCCAGCGTGAGCAAGCTGGTCAGAAGCGCGATCCCGGCGACGCCGAGCGTGAACGCATTCAAGGCGGAAGTGACCGCAAAGGTGCGGTTGAAGATGCGGATCGATTCCGCTTTCACCGTCGCCTGGTCGGCGACGCTGCGGTCGTCGAGCGCAAATTGCTTCTGCAGCGCTGCGATCAGGCCGGGGATATTCTCCCTGGCGACAATGAGGCCGATCCGCGTCTGCGGCGTCTGCGGAAATTGCCGGATCAGCGCCGCGACATTCACCGCCAGCTGGCCCTTGGGGTTGCCGTAGTCGGCATAGATGCCGACGATGTCGAGCTCCCAGGTCCCGCCCGGCGCCGGCACCTCCAAGACATCGCCGACGCGGACGTTGAGGCGGCGGCTCAGCTGCTCGCTGATGAAGGCGGCATTGCCGGGCACGAGCTGGGTCCAGGCGCGCGGCGCGGCCTCCAACAACGGCCAGCGCTCGCGATAGAGCGCGTGGTCGGGCAGGCCGAACAGCTCCACCGGCTGGCCCTGCACTTGCGTCTCGGCACGCCCGCCCGACAGGATCGCCTGGACATCGCGGCGCTCCTTCAGCCAGTTGCGGATCGCGACGGCTTTCGCATTGTCGGAGGCGCTGATGTAGACGTCGGCTGCGAGCCGCCCGTTGAGCCATCCGACGAAAGTGCGGCTGAACGTTTCCACCATGGTGGAGACGCCGACATTGACGGCGAGCGCGAGCAGCAGCGCCATCAGCGCCAGCGACAACCCGGAGAGCTGCTGCCGGCTGTCCGCCCAGAACCACAGCGCGAGCGGTTTTCGCGCGCAACGCTGACCGACGAGCAGGATGAGTTCGAGGAAGGCCGGCAGGATCAGCGCCGCGCCGAGCATCAGTGCTGCTAGCACGCCAAAGCCCGCGATCAGCGATTGTCCGTACTGGAGCAGCAGCAGCGCGACCGCGAACGCGGCGCACGCAGCCCCGCTCTGCAGGATCAGCCAGCGGCGCTGCCTCTGTTGCCAGGCGCGCGGCTGCGCGGTCGCCAGCACCGGCATCCTGACCGCCTTGATCAGGCTGGTCGCGGCCGCGACCAGCGCGCCGGCAATGCTGATGCCGATACCCGCGAGCCACCATTCGGAGCGTAGCGTGAGCTGTCCCGGGATCTGCGCGCCATAGAGCCCGCGCAGCGACGCCGCGACGTCGGGCAACAGCGCGGCGGCAATGAAATAGCCGCACACCAGCCCGATCAGGCCGGCGACCAGCGCCAGTGCCACCAGCTCGACCACCAGCACGGTGTTGACCAGTCGCGCCGAGGCACCGCAGGCCCGCAGCGTGCGCAGCATCGGCAGCCGCTGTTCGAAGGCGAGACCGACGGCCGAATTGACGATGAAGAGACCGACGAAGAACGACAGCAGGCCGAACGCGGTGAGGTTGAGATGAAAGCTGTCGGTGAGGCGCTCCAGCTCGGTCTCCGCATTCGGCTCGACCCGCTGCAACTGGTCGCCGACGACGCTCGCCAATGGCGCGGGCTTGCCCTTCGGCTTGCCGATCAGAAGTCGCGAGATCTGGTCCGGCTTGTTCAGCAGCCGCTGCGCCACGCCGATATCGACCACCAGCACGTCGGGCACGAGCTGCGGCAGCACGCGCAGCGGCGGCAGTTTTGCGCCGTTGCTGATCGGTGGTGCCGCGCCTTCCTGCTCCTGCACATCGCTCAGCGTCTCCCGCGCCACCAGCGTCTGGCCCGGCGGCGCGATGAAGCTGCCGAGATCCGAAGCACCGAGGCGCGGCGCGTTGCCGACATCCGCCGGCAGCGTCACTGGCTCGATCCCGAGCAATCGCACCGAGCGTCCGTTGACCTGGACCCGTCCCTCCAGCATCGGCGAAACCGGCCAGCCGGCGCGGCGGAGCTTGACGAACAGCTCCTGCGAAAAGGTCGCGGCATCAGGTGCGACCAGCATCGCGGTGCGCGCGCCGCCGAAGGTCGCCGCGGCGCGGTCATAGGCGTTGCGTGCCTGCTGGTTGATCGCCTGCACGCCGCTCCACAGCGCGGTTGCCGAAATCAGCCCGATCAGGAGCGTCGCGAACTGCATCTTGTGGCGCCGCCAATGGCTGAGCAGCACGGCGAGGATCCAGAGCGCGCGCCTCATGCGATCCGGCCTGCATGCAGGATGACCTGGCGATCGAGTGTCGCAGCCAGATGCAGGCTGTGCGTCACCATCAGGAAGCCACAGCCGGTGCGCGTGACGAGATCGCGCGTCAGGGCCAGCACATCCTCGGCGGTGGCCTCGTCGAGATTGCCGGTCGGCTCGTCCGCCAGCAGCAGCGAGGGCTTTGTCGCCAGCGCCCGGCCGATCGCGACCCGTTGCTGCTGTCCGCCTGATAATTGTTCTGGATAACGCTTGAGCAGGCTGTCGAGCCCGAGCCGCTCGATCAGCTCCCTGGACCAGGCTGCATCATGCCGGCCGGCGATCCGCGCCTGGAAGGCGAGATTGTCCGCGACCGAGAGCGACGGGATCAGATTGAATTGCTGAAACACCAGGCCGATCCGATCGCGCCGCAGGCCTGCACGCCCCGCATCAGACAGCTTGGTGACCTCGGTGCCTTCCAGCCGGATCGTGCCGCCATCGGCGGCATCGAGCCCCGCGATCAGGTGCAGCAGCGTGCTCTTGCCGCTGCCGGATTCGCCGGTCAGCGCGACCCGTTCGCCGGCCTTGAGGTCGAGATCGACGCCGCGCAGCACATGGACCGGCTCGCCGGCCGAAGAGAACGTCTTGGAGAGGTTTCGAATGCTCAGCACGATGAATGGCGCCGGACGGAATTAGCGGAATTGCTGCGTAGCACACTTGCTCCGGAAATGCCGGGTTGCGTTGGTCTCGAAGCCGTTGTTAGCTCCCACGACGGTCAAATCAAAAAAGTGCCAAAAAGACGACGGGGGGAGAATCATGAGCGCTCAGGGAACGGCAGCGGTGGCGGGCAAGACGACGGGGACGCCAAAGGGAGCCTGGACGGTCACCTTTCTGCTGTTTCTGTTCATGCTGGTAAACTTCGCCGACAAGATCGTCGTCGGCCTCGCCGGCGTGCCGATCATGGCAGACCTGAATCTCCAGCCGGAGCAGTTTGGTCTGCTCGGCTCCTCGTTCTTCTTCCTGTTCTCGATTTCCGCCATCGTAGTCGGCTTCATCGTCAACAAGGTGCCGACACGCTGGGTGTTGCTCGCGCTGGCGGTGGTCTGGGCGCTGGCGCAGTTTCCGATGGTCGGCACCGTCTCGTTCACCACGTTCTTGATCTGCCGCATCGTGCTGGGCGCCGGCGAAGGCCCCGCCTTCTCGGTCGCCGCGCACGCGATCTACAAATGGTTCCCCGACGAGAAGCGGACGCTGCCGACCGCGATCCTGTCGCAAGGTTCGGCCTTCGGTGTAATCCTCGCGGTGCCGGCGCTGAACTGGATCATCGTCAACCATTCCTGGCACTATGCTTTCGGCGCGCTCGGCGTCGTCGGCCTGATGTGGGTTTGTGCCTGGCTCGCGTTCGGCCAGGAAGGCCCGCTGGAGGATACGCAGGCTCTGGCAGCGACCCAACCGAAAATCCCCTACTTGCGCCTTCTGACCTCACGCACCTTTCTCGGCTGCGTGATCGCGACCTTCGGCGCCTATTGGGCGCTGTCGCTCGGCCTCACCTGGTTCACGCCATTCATCGTCAAGGGTCTTGGGTTCACGCAGAGCCAGGCCGGCTTCGTCTCGATCCTGCCTTGGGTGTTCGGCGCCACAATCGTTATTCTCACGGGCTGGATCTCGCAGGTGATGAATGCGCGCGGCTATACCACGCGCATTTCGCGCGGCGTGCTCGGCTCGGTGCCGCTGATCATCGGCGGTCTGATCCTGGCGACGATGCCGCATGTGCAGGGCGCTGGCTTGCAGATCGCGCTACTCGTCGTCGGCTCGGGCCTGTGCGGCGCAATCTATGTCGTTTGCCCGCCGATGCTCGGCGAGTTCACGCCGACGTCGCAGCGCGGCGCGATCCTCGCGATCTACGGCGCGCTCTACACGCTCTCCGGCATCATCGCGCCGAACGTCATGGGCGCCGTGATCCAGCGCTCCGGCAGCATGCTCGACGGCTACATGACCGGCTTCACCATCAACGCGGCGGTCATGGTCGGCTCCGGTCTGCTCGGGCTGCTTCTGCTCTGGCCGAACACGGAAAGGGCCAGGCTGACCGGTAGTGAAGCCCCGCAAGCTGCGCCGCTGAAGAGCGCGGTGTCGGCGACGTAAGGAGCGCGCTGCTCGTTCCAACCAACACTGTCGTCCCGGCCTCGTGCGCAATTGCCCACTAGGCCGGGACGACACCGGAGATAGAGGCAGCGCCTCCGCGCCTTAGCGCTACTGCATCCCCTGCGCACCCCGAATCAACTTCCCCGGCCGTCTTCCCGTGGCCTCGCCCTGCCGTCGCGTCACCATGCCCGACACGATCGTCGCCTCATAACCATCGACATCCTGCAACAGCCGCCGTCCGCCGACCGGCAGATCGTAATGCACCTTCGGCGGATGCAAATGCAGCCGGTCATAGTCGATTACATTGACGTCGGCTTTATAGCCGGGAGCGATCAGCCCGCGATCGGTGAGGCCGACCGAGAGCGCGGTCTTGCGCGATTGCGCGGCGACCACGAACGGGATCGTCAGCTTCTCGCCGCGCTTGCGGTCACGTGTCCAGTGCGTCAGCAGATAGGTCGGAAAGCTCGCGTCGCAGATGATGCCGCAATGCGCACCGCCATCGGAGAGGCCGGGCACCGATTGCGGATCGATCAGCATCTCGCGCGTCGCGTCCAGATTGCCGTCGGCATAATTGAGGAACGGCACGTAAAGCATGCCGCGGCCGTCGTCCGACAGCATCGCCTCATAGGCGAGCTCCTCCGGCTGCCGGCCCTGCTTGCGCGCCTGCGGGCCCAGCGCGTTCTCCGGCGGCTGCTCGTAATCGGGGGGATCGCCGAGCAAGAACATCTTGTCGTAGTTGGGACGGAAGAACAGCGGATCGTCGGTCGCGGTCGCCGTCTCGCTCAAAATTGCCTCGCGCACCTCGCTTTGATGCAACCGCGCCAGCCGCTGCTTCAGCGGCAGATGCGCGATTGCCTTGTAGCTCGGATGGGTCTGGAACGGGTTTCGCGACAGCTCGAGCCCGAGCAGGAGGCCGACGGGCCGCGCGGCGATCTGCGCGGTGATCGAGAGGCCACGCTTCGCTGCCGCATTGATCTCGTCCAGCGTCTGGCGCCAGCGCTGCGGCGCCTTGTCGTTCTGCGTGATCGAGAACGAGATCGGGCACTTCGTGGTGTCAGCCACCCGCAGCATCATCGGCAAGTCTTCGTCGATGGTGGAGAGATCGAGCACGAATTGCAGAACGCTGCGGCCCTCACGATGCATCGCGCCCGCAATCGCTGTGAGCTCGTCCTCGCCGGCCTTCAGCGTCGGCGTGAAATCGCCGGTCGAGGTGCGGTGGTTGAGGGTGCGAGAGGTCGAGAAGCCCAGCGCGCCCGAGCGCACCGCCTCGCCCGCGAGCTTTGCCATCGCCGCGTTGTCTTCCGCCGTTGAAGGATCGCGGCGCGCCCCGCGCTGGCCCATGACATAGACCCGCAGCGCCGCATGCGGCAGCTGCGCGCCGACATCGATGTCGAAATCGCGCTTTGAGAGCCATTCCATGTAATCCGGAAAGCTCTCCCATGCCCAGGGGATGCCGGCGCTCAGGACAGGCTCGGGAATGTCCTCGACGCCTTCCATGAGCTGGATCAGGCGGGTGTGGTCGGCGGGCTTGCACGGCGCAAAGCCGACGCCGCAATTGCCCATGATCGCGGTGGTGACGCCGTTCTGCGAGGACGGCGTCATGTCCTGGCTCCAGGTGACCTGGCCGTCGTAATGGGTGTGAACGTCAACGAAGCCCGGCGTGACGAGCTTGCCGCGCGCGTCGATCTCGTCCCGTCCCTTTGAAGCGACCTTTCCGATCTCGCTGATTCTGCCGCCGGTGATGGCGACGTCAGCCTCGAACAGCTCGCCGCCGCTTCCATCCGCGACCGTGCCGCCGCGGATCACGAGATCAGGGTTGCTCATGGTGTTTCTTCCCGGTTGTTGTTGTTTCTTGTCGTCCTGGCGTTGTAGCTACGTCTTGGCTCGCTTCCGCTCCGTGAACGGCGACAGCACCACCGTCGCCAGCATGAAGATCACGGACGCCCCGAACACCCAATGCGGCGCGCTCTGGTCCATGATCCAGCCGAACAACAGCGGACTGACGATGCCGCCGAGATTGAAGCCGGTGGAGACGATGCCGAAGGCGCGGCCTGCCGCGCCGGGAGGTGCTGCATTGCGCACCAGCATATCGCGCGAGGGTGCGATCACGCCGGAGAGGAAGCCCGCCATCATCATCGCGGCCGTCAGGATCCAGCCGGGCAGCGTCACCAGCGCGATCAGCAGCACGATCAGCGCATTCGCAGCGAAGCAGGCGGCGGCGACATAGCCGTGGCGCTCGGTGTGGTCGGCAAGGAAGCCGCCCGCGAGCACGCCGACGGCGCTTGCACCGAGGAACGCGGTGAGCGCGACATTGGCTGCGGAATAGGTCGCGCCATAGCCACTCATCAGCGCCACCACGCCGAAATTGTTGATGCCGGCCACCGACAGGCTGAGCAGCATGAACAGCGCCGTCAACGTGATCAGCGCCGGCGTGATGACGGCCTGCTTCGGTGCGTTCTCGTTGCCCGGCTTTGACTTGTGCGCGCCGGCATCGGGAATGTTCATGGTCACCAGCAACAGCGCGACCAGAACACCGATCGCGCCCGATGCGATCAGCGCACCGCCACCGCCAGACACCGTGACGAGCGCAGCAACGATTGCGGGTGCGACCGCGCCACCAAAATAGCCGGCAAAAGTGTGGATCGAGAACGCACGGCCCATCCGCGCTTCGTCCATGTGCTCGGCGAGGATGGCGTAATCGGCGGGATGGTAGACGCTGTTGGCGAGCCCGAGCAGCACGGCGCAGGCGATCAGCGAGGTGTAGCTCAGGTGCAGGCCGAGCAGGATCAGCGCGGCCCCGCCGAGGGTGAGGCCGCCGAGCAGGATCTTTCGCGCGCCAAAATGGTCGACGAGATAGCCGGTCGGCGCCTGCGTCAGCCCCGATACCACGGCGGACACGGTAAGCGCGAAGCCGAGCTCGACATAGCCGACGCCGAGCTGGCTTTTCAGGAACGGGAACAGCATCGGCAGGACCAGCAGATGGAAATGGCTGACCCAATGCGCGATCGAAATTCCGGTCAGCGTGCGTAGCGCGCTGTCCGCCTTGCCTTGCTGCGGTGCGGCAAGAACGTCAACCATTGCAGTTCCGTTTCACGTCACTTGGAGACGCGCAAACTATCGGGGACAGCGGTTATTTGTCCATGAACGCAGGCGCATGGCAGGTAGCAGAGGTGACTGGCTGCGATCTCGATCATTCAGCGGTCGTAGGGCGAACATCACCCCCTCACAACGGCTCATCGTCATTCCCATGGCGATCACGCTTCGGTGTAGCAAAATCGCCGTCTTCGTAATCGTCGTCGATCTCGCGCGGGGGCGGAGGCTGCTTTGCCTTGTTCTCGGCCGTCTTGGTCTTCGTCTTTGGCGGCTCGCTCGGCTTGCCGATCTTGGCCATGGCTGCTCCCGGATGGTGATGCTGCATCCGTCCTAGCCCGACTATATGGGCGGTTCCTGATCTATCTCAAGAATGGCGGCGAGGCCGCCGTCAGTGCATCACCGGCCCGCCGGCCTTCTTCCAGGCATCGATCCCCCCGGCGATATGCGCGGTGTTGGTGAGCCCGGTCTCCTTGGCGGCGGCCACAGCCATCGCCGAGCGTTCGCCGAAGGCGCAGAAGAACACGACGCGGCGGCCGGTGGCGGCCGCGACCTCGCGCAGCATGCCGCCGGGCTTGAGGCTGTCTTCAATGGATGGATAGGGCGTATGCAGCGCGCCTTCGAGCATGCCGTGCTTCATCCGCTCATTGGTCTCGCGCAAATCGACCAGCAGGATGTCGGGCCGGCCGAGCGAGCGGATCGCCTCGACGGCGCTGAGCGCGCGGCCCTCTTTCTCGAGCTCCTCCTGATGCAGGCCGACATGCATGTTGGCGGGCACTGCGACGTCCATCATCTTCGGATTGGGCAGCTTCAGATTGGCCATCAGCTCGATATAGTCGTCGACCGAGCGCACCTGAAGCCGCGGATTGTAGCGCTTCTCCTCGCCGATGGTGGAGACGGTGTCGCCCTTGTAGTCATGCGCCGGGAACACCATCGTCTCGTCCGGCAGCTTCAGCAGCCGATTGAAGATCGACTCGTATTGTGCGCGCGAAGATCCGTTCTGGAAATCGGTGCGGCCGGTGCCGCGGATCAGGAGCGTGTCGCCGGTGAAGACGCGGTCGCCCATCAGATAGGAATAGGAATCGTCGGTGTGGCCGGGCGTGTACATCACGTCGAGCGACAGGCCCTCGATCGTCACCTTGTCGCCGTCGGCAACCCGCATCGCCACCACGTCGGCCTTGGTCTGGTCGCCCATCACGGTCATGCAATGGGTGCGGTCGCGCAGCTCGCCGAGGCCGGTGACGTGGTCGGCGTGCAGATGCGTGTCCACCGCCTTGACCAGCTTGAGGTCGAGCTCGCGCAGCAGCTGGCAGTAGCGGTCGACCTTCTCCAGCACGGGATCGAGGATCAGCGCCTCGCCGCCGGGGCGGCTCGCCAGAAGATAGCTGTAGGTACCCGAAACACTGTCGAAGAGCTGGCGGAAGATCATGGCAAGACCCGGCGTGAACTACCTCGAAATTCTACTACACTTCGGGCCAAAAGGAGAAGTAATTGACTGTCTAAGTAAGGTAATTTAGAAGATTTTTATTCCCGCGATAGGCGGGTGGGCGTCACCTCAGCCACCGCTGTCATTCCCCGCGAAGGCGCCGCGGCCTTTCCGTACCCCTCGCGGTGTCGGAGTCCTGGATCGCCCACCGCGGGCGATGACACCGAGTGTGCCGCGCGTTTTGCCCCGACAAAAGGCTCAGGGCCGCACCAATGTATACCCGTTCTCGCTGAGAAACAGGATCTGCCCGACCCCGACTTGCACCGGTGTCGCCGCGGGAATGAACTCCGGCCGCTTGCCCGTCTCCCGCTCGATCGTGTCGACGGTGTTGAGGCAGATGTCGAAGCGTACGCCTTGCGCGATCAGGCTCTCGACCTGCTTGCGGCGCTCGCCGCCTGACAACAGCAGATCGATGCCGGGACCGAACGCCACCACCTCGATCGCAATTTTGTCGGGGTCGTAGGCCTTCAGCAAATTGTTGGCGACGCTCAGCACCAGCGCCTGCTTTTTGGCATCGCCATCGGAGAGCTGCAACACGACCTTGTGCTCCGCGAACGGCTTGTCCTGGAGTGGCACCTGCTGTGCGTAAGCGAGCGGCGTGGCAGCGAAGGCGAGCAGCGCCAGCAGCATCGCGGATAAGATCTGCGATCGCATCATCCCTGTCCTGCAATACCTGGATTGCCCTCGACGCCTTTCAGCGTAACGCCGGAGCCGAGCCGCTCCTGTAACATCCGGCCCGAGCGCAGATATTTGGCGACGACCTCCCACACCGGCGCGCCTTGCTGGCCGTTGACGGAGGCCCAGCCCGCGACCTTGTAGCGGTGGTTTGCGGAAACCGCCTTGCCGCCATTGAGCTTCAGCTCGGAGATGCGGCTGCCGATCGCAGCCGTCGGCGTGCAGGTGTAGCTGAGCCCGCCGGCGCGCACCATGTCGCCGCCCTGCTGGTAATAGGGATCGGCATTGAAGAGATTGTCGCAGATGTCTTCCAGCACGTCCTTGATCTGCGTGCCGGTCATCTCCTGCACATAGGTCTCGGGATAACTGATCGCGGTTTCCGCAAGCAAATCCTCCATGGTCAGCGCCTGGCCGGACAGCGCGGTGACGCCCCAGCGGAAGCCCGGCGACAGCGCGACCTCGGCATCGAGCTCGCTGCGCAGCGCGGTGCAGATCAGCTCGTCGACCGGGCCGGCGAAATTGTCGCGGCGATACAGCAGGCGGTCGGGCGTTGCGATCTTCTCCGACCAGTCGGTGACGAAGGGCGCCCGCAACCGGCCGATCAGTTCGGCCATCCCGGGATCGGGTTTCAACAGCTCGGAATAGACCGGCAGCAAATGATATTTGATATCGCTGACCTTGCCCTTGTCGAGCGCGAGGTCGAGCACGGCCAAAAATTTTCCGTTGGAGCCGGCGTTGGTGACGAGCGTGGTGCCGCTCGCGTTCTTCACCGCGATCGGCTGCGGGATCGCATCATGGGTGTGGCCGCCGAGAATGACGTCGATGCCGGTGACGCGGCTCGCGAGCTTGAGATCGACGTCCATGCCGTTGTGCGACAGCAGGATGACTGCGTCGACCCTGTCGGTGCCGCGCAAGCCATCGACATGCTTCTGGAGCTCTTCCTCGCGGATGCCGAAGGTCCAGTCCGGCGCGAACCGTTTGGGATGCGCGATCGGCACGTATGGAAAGGCCTGGCCGACGATCGCGACGCGATGGCCGCCTAGCTCCTTGATCACCGAGGGCTTGAACACGCGCCCCGTCGCCTTGTCGAAGGCGGGCGCGTCGTTGAATGCGGCTTCCTCGGTGAGAAAAACGTTCTGCGCCAGGAACTCGCCCTTGAAGCGCCCGAGATTGTCGCGCAGCGCCTGCTCGCCATAGGTGAATTCCCAATGCCCGGTCATCGCCTCGATACCGAGCAGGTTTGCGACCTCGACCATGTCGCGGCCCTGCATGATGTTGGTGAGCCCCGTGCCTTGCCAGAGATCGCCGCCGTCAACGAGCACGGAGTGCTTTTCGCCGGCATCGCCGCGCAGGCGATCGATCAGCGTCTTCAGATGGGCGAAGCCGCCGAGCTTGCCGAAGCGGCCTGCGGACTTCTCGAACTCGAAGCAGCTGAAGGCATAGGCATCCGCGCTGTCGGGCCGGATGCCGAAATGGTCGAGGAAGGCGCGGCCGACCAGATGCGGCGGCCGTCCCGCCATCTCGCCGATGCCGATATTGACGCTGGGCTCGCGAAAATAGACCGGATTGAGCTGCGCATGCGTGTCGGTGAGGTGAAGGACGCGCGCATTGCCGAACCGTTCGAGGTCGTAAATGCTCGCGGCCTCGGCTCCGCGCGCAAGCCGCGGCAGGCTGAGCGATGCGGCGGCGAGGCCAGCATTCTTCAGGAAATCGCGGCGGCGGATCGCCATCCAGAAATTCTCCGCGCCCTCTAATGGTCGCAAGGCTGTTGCACGAGCGAACAGTCTAGCGGATTTCCATCGCCTTCCAGGCTTCTTTTTCGGAAATGGCCTGGAAGATCGACGCCTTCGCCAGCGCCTCGGCCTGCTTGGCTGCGGCGACGGCGCGGTCGAAATCGCCGCCATCGCCCGCTTTCTTCGCGGCGGCCAGCGCCGAGACGGTCACGGTCCATTGGTGGCGCAAGCTGGCGGCCTCCTTCGATGCGGCTTCGGCGGCGGAATAGGCCGTCTTGTAATCCGCCTCATTTGCCGCGCGCGCCGCCGGCGCGAGGCCCAAGGCGAGCAGCATGGCGAGAGGAAGTGACCGCTTCATGGCCGCGCTCCCGGACCTGATATCGGCAGGCCGTTGGCGACGTAGGACAGGAAATACTCGACGTCGCGATATTCATCCGCCTGCGGCTCCAGTGGAACCGCGCGGGTCTGGCTGTTGCAGGTGACGAAGCGGCGGGTGGTCGTGCCCATGCCGCTCCATTCGGAGCGGTAGATCGGCATCGCGTTCAAGATGCCCAGCGCCGGCGCCAGGATCTCGGCGCGGATGCGCTCGCCCGGGCTCTGCACATGGCAGCTCGCGCAGGAGAAATTCATCTGGCCGCGGCGGGTGTAGAAATACCGCTTGCCGTTCTCGAACGCCGCGAGCGCGCGGGGATCATCGGGAATCTTGATGTCCATCGGCTTGCCGCGCGAGGTGAAGGCCATGTACGCCGTGAGCGAGGCCATCTCGTCCTTGACGTAGGAATAGGGCGCCTCGCCATTGGCCTCGCGGCAGCGGTTGAGCGCCAGCTCCAGCGTGACGACCTTGCCTTCCTTCTCGTCGAAGTAAGGATAGTTCTGGCGGACGCCGATGCCGCCGTTCGGGAAGCAATCGGCATAGGTCTTGCCGTTCTTGAACGGGGTCGCGAACATTTCCTTGCCGGCGTCGAGCGCGAACTCGTAAGGCGGGAATTCCTCCTTCTCCTGCCACTGCCGCTTCATGTCCTCGTTCATGGAATAAGGACCGTTGACGAAATCCTCGTGCTTCACGGTCGGAAACTTCTGGAAGAAGAAGTTCTGGAACGTTTTCGCATCGGCAACGGGATCGACCTTGTCGGCCGCGACCACACGCGGAGAGGCGAGGGCGAACGCGACGAGCGCGGCACTCAACGAGCCAAGCAGGAGAGAGATGGGGGCCTTCATCACGCGATCTTCGCGGTGGTGGTGTCCGACCCACCCTTGTTGTCGGTCCAGGAGATCTTGAGATCGTCGCCCTTCTTGGCGCCCTTGAAGCTGAACTTGACGTAGGGGTCCTTGGAAATGGCGGTGCCCCAATCGGCGACGAAGACGTCCTTGCCGTTACATTCGAACTTCAGCTCCTGGATGTAATGCGCGGGGATCAACTCGCCCTTGGCATCCTTGACGAAGCCGGTATCCATGGGGTGCTGGATCAGCGCCTGAACCTCGGTGATGTCGCCGTTGGCGGTAGCGCGGACGCGAATGCTGGATGCCATGTCGAAATTCCTCGCTTAGCCGCCGCAGCCGCCGACGGTGACTTTGACTTCCTTGGTCGCGCTGTAGAGCTTGCCGTCGGCCTCCACGATTCCGACGACGTTGGTGGTCTTGGCCATCTTCAGGCGGTTGGCGACACCAGGGATCGTGCCTTCGGGAATCTTGTAGCTCGCGGCCAGCGCGCTCGGGTTCTCGGCCACGAAGAACGAGATCGAGGTGACCTTGTCGAGCGTCGTCGTCACCGAGATCGGCACGACGCCGCCGTTCTCGGCGATCTCGGGGGCGTCGAGCTTGACCTTGTCGGACGGCTCGGCGGTCCTGCCGTAGAGCGCCTTGATGGCGTCCGCTTCGCTCTTCTGCCTGAAGGCCTCTTCCGGATATTTGTCGTTGGCCGCGGCGCGCGCGGGAGCGAACGGCAGATTGCCGAGGCCGAGCAGCGCGACCGAGGCCGCGCCCTGGAGGATCAGGCGCCGCGTCGCGCGTGGGCCGGTGAGTGCGGTCATCTCAGGTCTCCTGGCGTGCCGGCGGTCACAGGGTTTGCAGGAAATCAACGATCGCGCTGATCTCCTGTTCGGTCAAAATCCGGTTCCGGCCGAACGGCGGCATCATGGTCTGCGGATTACGCTTGGTCTCGTCGAAGATGATCGCGGTCAGCTCGTTGCGATCGGGGTACTTGGCCTTGAGGTCCTTCAGTTCCGGCCCGATCGTTCCCGGCAGGTCGCCACCCTTGATGACGTGGCAGGTCAGGCAATTGCCCTTGCCGCGGTCGAAAGCGAGTTTCTGGCCCTCGATCACGGCGGATTGCGCCCGCACCGGGGTCGCGGCCGCCAAGAGCCCCAAGGCGGTCAGCGCAACGAGCAGGGCGGGTTTGCAGGGAAAGGCGGTCAAGGCGTCGTCCCGAAACATGATCTGGTGTACCAAAGATAGTGCTCAAAAGCACACCCGGCTCGTTCTGACAATCAAGACTATGCAGGCCGCAAAATGGAGTTAATATCTTCTGCATTGCAACTTAAGGAGCTAGTTCGTCCGTAAGGCCTGTTTGGGCCAGTCTTTTTTTCTCGGGCGCTTGGCTCTGATCGCGTTTTCGTCTGCTTCTTCTTTTCCGGGGACTTCAATTGGCTGAATATGTCGTCGAATTTGGCAGGGACGGCGGGCGGGTCGAGTCGGATGGCCGCCTCGATGCACCCGCGTTTCATCGCAATCACGAATCGCTCTGGGCGGTACTGGAAAAGCATCTTGCCGGCTGCACCGGCGACGTGGTCGAGCTCGGCAGCGGAACCGGGCAGCACGTGGTCCACTTCGCGCGCCACACGCCCGGCCTGATCTGGTGGCCCAGCGATCTCAACCAGCGCCACCTCAAGAGCATCGAGGCCTGGCGCGTTCATGCCGGCCTGCAAAACATCCGCTCGCCCTTGCGGATCGATCTCACGGATCCCGACTGGTGTCCGGAGATGACGGGCGGGCAGGGGCCGACAAATCTTGCCGCCGTGTTCTGCGCCAATGTCATCCACATAGCGCCATGGGAGGTCGCCGAGGGCCTGTTCGCCGGCGCCGGCCGCTATTTGCGGGCCGACGGCAAGCTGTTGCTCTACGGCCCCTTCAAGCGCGACGGCAAGCACACCGCGCTCAGCAATGCCGTGTTCGACACATCCTTGCGTGAAGGCAATCCCGACTGGGGCGTGCGCGACATCAGCGACGTCGAGAGCCTCGCACGCGGCGCAGGTCTTCGCCTCGTCGATACGATCGACATGCCGGCGAATAATCTGACGCTGGTGTTTTCGCGTGACCTCACGGTTTGATGTAGCTCCAGCCCTGCTCCTGCAGCTCCATAACGCGGACGACGCCGGATTTAACAACCGTCGCCTGAGCAATCAGGTTGATGTCCTTGTTCTCCGCCTTACGCATATTTTCCTGGGTGTTTCCGCAGGCCTTGAAAGAAATTTCGGGATGGCTCATCGCGAGCACCTCGATGCGCGGCTTTACCGGCGAAGTGTCATCGCGCAGCATGTGAAGGCCGGGGCCAAAGGTGACGACCTCGATCGACACAGCCTCACCGAGCTCGCGGTAGTATTGCGCGACATTGGTTGCATTGTTGAGTACCAAGTTCATCATCGCGGGTTCGTTGGAATTCACTTGCAGGATCAGCCGATGCGACTTATTGGCGATCTCGGGTTTTGTTGCTTGAGCCAGCCGCGTCTCACTCGCGGGGGCCCGGTCAATTGTTTGATTCTGCGCCGGCTTTCTCGCCTGCCTGTGTCCGCTCGGGTGTTTCTGATTGCTCGCTACGCTCTCACTCGCCTGCGGGATCATATGGTTGTCCGACTCGGCCTGGACGTTTGGCCCGACCAGCAACATCATCGCCAAGCCGCTGATGACTGCGATTGCCGACTTCAGACTGATCATCTTGTTTCTCCCCGCTCCATGACCATCACCCTCCTGGTCTGGCGACGCTATGTGGCCATTTGCACGCAGCCGCCATTTTTTCACGCACGTTCTTGAATCCGCCGAGCCGGAACTGTCCCTCTTGCACTGCGCCGGTGCGGCTGGAAAGACGCACAATGATGCTACCGTCATCGGGCAATGACTTCAGCAATTGCACGGCATCGCCTCCCAAAGCGATTCCAGACCCGAACGACGGCGAGGCGGCCGCAAGTTGAATTGGCGGATCCGCATTGAGTCGATAAGAGACAGCATATTCGTTGGCGCCGCGTGAGAGCGCCGGTCCCGCGATCATGACTTCCGTGCGACCTTTGCGGCAGTGGATAGCGAGTTGCATCGCGGCGCCGTTCGGGCCGCTGACAGAAGAGATGGTGGCGGTGACGATCGGTGAATAGTCGACCGGCGATGTGGTCTCGCTGACCAGCCAGCTATCATCCGCCCCGCGTCGGCCAAGCGGTGGGCCCTTAGGTGATAAATCTTGCACACACTCCAGCTGCGCTGATCGCTTCGTCGCCGAACATGCCCCAAGTGTTTCCATGGAATCGCTCGTGCTTTGCGCGTACGCGATTCCGCAGGCAATGTTGAAGGCGACGGCGAGTGGAGGAGCAGCAGCCTTCATGGCGGCGCCTGTGCGCTGCGCGCTTTGCGGTCTAGCCATTCCTGCGCGGCTTGGAAGCGGGTGAGACCGGGGACGGTTGCCGCGAGATTGATCGACCGCCATTTCGGGTCAAAGCCCGGCGCCTGCAGGCGATCGACGCGCGAGAACAGGTACTCGACAAGGCGGGCCACGCGTTGATAGCGGTTCGAGCGCGGCGGCCAGTTGAACGCAACAAGTGCTGTCGGCACCGCGATGGTCGAGACCCGCTCACCCTGCTTGATCAGATTGGGGTACTCATTTGCGTCCAAGGTCGCGGGCAGATAATAGTCCTCGAACTTCCTGTCGTAATGGACAGGGAGAAACTTGAAGCCCGCCTCCCAGCGGCCGCGCACGAAGGCGTCGACGGGCTTCGATGTGATGAACACGACGGCCGACATCTCTCCTTTGCGCATCTGCTCCAGGGCAACTTGATGCGGAATGAACGCCTTGTCGATCTCGATGCCGAGACGGCTAAAGATCAGCGGTCCTGAATAGGCGGCTGCAGTGCCCTGGGTATTGAAGTTCACTTTCTTGCCGGCAAGATCCTGCAGGCTTGTGATCTCCGGTCGCACGAAAATGTGCAGCTCAGACGGGAAAAGATTGAGCAGATAAGTGATGCGACTTTGGATCTGCGGTACCTGAAGCTTGTATTCATCGAGCGCGTCGGAATTGATGATGGCGGTATCGACACCACGCAAATAGAGCAGCGCATTAAGATTGTCGGTGGCGCCTCGGGTGACGATCGGGAGCAGATGCAGGTCTGCACCGTCGTCAACGACCCGGGCCATTTCTGCGGCGAGACGGATCGGCGCGCCCTCGAGCAGGCCGCCGGCAAGGCCAACCGTCCAGGCGTTCATTCGGTCTTTTTCGTTCACTTGCGGGAGTGTCCGTCGGACGAATTGTGCATCGCCCGTGGAGTTTTTCCCAGTTTGTGCTTTCAGGCAGGCCGGCTGAAGCAGAATGGCCATTGACACCAGCGCGGTGACCAGCAGCAGCGAGAGTGATCTTGGCACCTTGTTCATGTCGTTCCTTTCTCGATCACCATCGCAGCCTTTCGTTCTGCAACAAGACTCAGGGATGCAACGCATCCAGCCGCTCCTTGGCCTCGCGAATGCCGCCTCTCTGTGCCCTAGCGTAGAGTTCTCGCGCCTTGATCGCTTCGCTGCGCGTTCCATAGGTACCCCAGGCCGACAAAACCGCAGGATCATATGTCTCCGCGAGCATGAAACTTGCTCGTGCAATGTCCTTCTCAACCGCGAGCTCAAGCACAATTCGCGCTGCACCAATATTTCCCTGATCGAGCAATTCCCTGGCGCGCGGGATCAATCTGGCCTCCACCTCGTTTTGCTCTGAAACTATCAGCGGCTCCGCTGAGGTCACTTTCACGTTCTGCGTCGTCGGCAAGATTGAGCCTACAGGTGGTTGCTCCGGGCCGCGCTCATCGGGGCGCCCCGCCGATGCGAGGTCCCTCTCCCTGGTGTCAGCCCTGCTCCGCTCCTGTTGCAGCGACTGCCGCAAATCGGCGATCTCTCGGCCCGCTGCCTGTTCCTGCTGCGAGGCCGCATCGGCCGCCTCACGCAAATGCACGTTTCGGCTTTCGATTTCACGGCGCATTTCGGTAAGCTTACTCGCCAGCGCAGCGGCGTGCGCTCTGGCTTCTTCGAGTGCGCGGCGTTGTTGTTCGGCGTCGGCCGTTACCGCTCGCGCCGCTTTGGCCTCTGCGATCAGGACGGCGCTCCTTTCCCGTTCCTGCTGCAGGGACTGCCGTAATTCCGCGATCTCCTGTCCCTTTAGATCGCTTTGCTCAGCTGCCGCACCATCCGGCGTGAGCGGTCCGCGAGGTATTCCGGCAAGTTCACTCGCGAGTGCCGCGGCGCGTGACTGTGCCTCGTGGCGTTGTTGCACAGCGGTCGCGGTCGCTGCTTGCGCGGCGTTCACCTGCTTGTCGAGCACGGCGCTCCTGTCCCGCTCCTTCTCCAGTGACCGTCGCAGTTCTGCGATGTCCTGAGCCGCCGCATCTCTCTGCTGCGCAGCGACAGCCTCCGCGTCGCGCGATTGTTGTTTACGCGTCTCGATCTCGCTGCGGGTTCCGGCGAGTTCGTCCACGAGCGCGGCGCTGTGAGCTTGCTCCTGTTGAAGCGATTGCCGCAGCTGCTCCGTGGCCATTTCAGCCGCCTGCGTGCGCTGGGCCGCCTCGTCAAGCTCCTTGCGCGCCCCGGCCAGTTCGCTGGCGAGTGGATCACTGCGGGGAGAATCGTCGACGAGCTGCTGCCCGCCCGTGCTTGCCGGCACCGCCAACACCGGGGCTCCAATCGTTTCTGGCTGAGATGCTGCTTGCGAATTGGTCGCGATTTCCGCCTGCCGACCGAGGCTGACGACACTTTCGCTGTCGATGCGCGTCGCGTCCTGAACCGTTCGCGCGTTGAATGGCTCGAACACACCGAGCAGGGTTGCTCCCACGAAGATTGCGACGATCAAGATCACAGCCGCCGCGAGCGAACTGCCTGACGGCTCATCCTCTGGATCGACATCCTCGGTTGCGGGATACCAATGGGTCGGCGCGATGTCGATCGGAGAGCCGTCCGTCCAAACCCATTTGCCCTCCTCGCACGACCAGTGGGCGGCCTCAACAGCCCCGGCCGCATCTTCCACCCAGATGTCTTCTCCGTTCCTCGGCGCAATATCAATTGGGCGGCGCATGCATCACGCCTCTTTCAATAACAACTACAATGGCGTGATTAATCGGCCTGGTCGCATGGTTTTGGTACTCATCGAATTAATTAATGTCATAGAATAAATAAGATAGCTGAATTAAATATATAACACATAATTTTAATGCAAATCAAATTAAATTCTCCGCCGCTCCGGCTCGCCGCGCGGGGTAGAGCTATCGCATATGGGCGAGGACGGAGAGGAGGAAGTCGTTATTCCACCTCGCCTGCAGCAGCGGTGCAATATGCGATTCCCCTATGCCTGCGGGGGAGGGCTGGGGAAAGGGTGTTTCCGCAACGGGGTACCTCCTAGAGGATAAAACCCTCACCAGGCGCGCGGGACGATGCTTCGCATCGCCCGGGACGCGCCGACCTCTCCCGCAACCGGGAGAGATGCACCACTTGCTGGGCGGCGTGCGCTGAACTCGGGCAAGAGGCGATCACGCCTCGCCGTCCTCCCACCCGATCTTGTTCTTCAAGAACCGGAAGCCGAGCACCTCGAAGCCGGCGCGCTCCTTGTTGTCCTTGCCGTAACCGTGGCCGCCTGCTTCCGGTTCGTAGAACCAGGCTTCATAACCCATCGCCTGGAGCTTTGCCGCCATCTTGCGCGCATGCCCGGGATGGACGCGGTCGTCGCGCCGCGTGGTGGCGATCAGGATCGGCGGATAAGGCTGGTCGGCTTTGACGTTGTGATAGGCGGAATACGTCTTCAGCCAGTCCCACTCCTCCGGCTTGTCAGGATCGCCATATTCCGCGATCCAGCTCGCGCCGGCGAGCAGCTTTGTGTAGCGGCGCATGTCGATCAGCGGGATCGTGCAGAACAGCGCGCCGAAACGTTCGGGGTATCGCACCAGCATGTTGGTGATGAGGATGCCGCCGTTCGATCCGCCCTGCGCGGCGATGCGCTTCGCCTTGGTCACGCCACGGCGGACGAGATCGGCGGCGACCGCGGCGAAATCGTCGTGCGACAGTTTCTTGCCGGCGAGCCGGCCGGCATCGTGCCAGCGTGTGCCGAATTCGCCGCCGCCGCGCAAATTCGCCTGCACCGTCGTGCCGCCGCGCTCCAGCCACAGCTTGCCGAGCGATGCGTTGTAATACGGCTTCACCGAATGGGCGAAGCCGCCATAGGCGCTCATATAGACCGGCGCATCGCCGCTCTCGCCAGCGGGGCCGGTCAGGACATAGGGAATGCGCTCGCCGTCGATCGAGATCGCCTCGTGCTGGGTCACCACGAGGCCGTCGGCAGTGAAAATCTTCGGCGCCTGCTTCAACACAATCGGGCTCGCGGCGCCGCGCTCCATCAGCAGCAGCGACGGCGGCGTCAGCGGATCCTGCACATTGGCGAGCAGGTCGCCATTGCTCTCGGAGGGATGGCGGTCCAGTGGCCAGATGTCGACGACGCCGATCTGCGGCAGGCCGCCGAGTGACTCGCGGCTCCAGCTCGTGGCGGACGGCGTGCATATCTCGAATTGCGGCTGGAGTTCGTCGAGGATCGACAGCACCAGTCTGCCCCCGGCCCAGAACAGACCTTGCAGGGCGCGGCGTGGCTCCGGCTCGAACAGGACCGCGAAATCGCGGCTGCCGGCGAGGAATGCCGAGAGCGACATGCCGAGCACGGTGTCGGCGGCATAGGTTCTCCCTTCGATCGACCAGGCTTCGCGCAGCTTCATCGCGAACCAGTCGCCATGTGCCTGCATCCAGATGCCGGTCGGCAGGTCGAGCTTCGTCGTCGTGCCGTCTGCATCGCGCAGCCAGATCGCATGATTGAAGAAGTCGATCTGGTCGACGAACCAGCTGCGTGGGACCGCGGCGGTGTCGTCGGCCATGCCGGACATGGCCATATGATCGGCCGTGGTCTCGATCATCATTTGCGCCTGATCGACAGGCTGGCCGCGCCGCCACAGGCGAACCGTCCGTGAATATCCCGAACTCGTCGCCATGCCTTCGCCATGGGCGCTCGACAGCAGCAGCGTGTCGGCATCGAGCCAATCGGCGCCGCCCTTGGCTTCCGGCAGCGCAAATCCGTCCTCAACGAAACTCTTGGTGTCGATGTCGAATTCGCGCAAGGTGACGGCGTCGCTGCCACCGCGCGACAGGCTCAAAATCGCCCGCGAGTTTCCCGGCTGTGTGGTGATGCCGCTCAGCAGCCAGTCCTCGCCTTCACGCGCGGCGAGCTGGTCGACATCCAGCATGATCTCCCACGCTGGATGCGGTTTGCGAAACTCCGCAAGCGAAGTTTTCCGCCACAGGCCGCGCGGGTTTGTCGCGTCCTTCCAGAGATTGTGCAGGTCGTCGCCGCGCCGGCTGACATAGGGGATGTTGTCGGGACGATCGTAGATCGCCGCGAGGATGTCGCGATCGCGCCCAAAAGCCTTTCCGCCAAACGCGTCGAGCGTCAGGCTGTTCTGCCGCGCGACGAAATCGAGCGCCAGCTTGCCCTCGATCTCCTCCAGCCACAGCCACGGATCGTCGTCGGGAGCACTGAGCGTAGGCCTGTCGTCGACGGACATGAACGAAACTCCTGAGATCGCGGCGGATAGGATTTGATCGAGCGCAAGCCGTCAAGAGCGCGGCCCATTATCATCGGCCCGATTGCGTCAGAGGCATGGCCTGCGCCCGTTTGCGCCGGTTGCCCGCCCTCGCGCGCCCCGCCATAGTGCCTGGAATCAACAGGGTCCCTGAAAGCCCCGTGAAAGCCTCTTGGGGCGGAAATGCTGATGTTAGACGTGACTGCAGCCAATGAGATCGCCGCCGACGCACGCGTGCGCGCCAATGTGGTGCGCCTTGCCGCCGCTCAGGCGCTGACCGGCGCCAATTCGGCGGTGATCTTCGCCACCGGCTCGATCGTCGGTGCGACGCTCGCACCCGACATGTCGCTCGCGACCGTGCCACTGTCGATGTATGTGCTGGGGCTTGCGGCCGGCACCTTGCCGACCGGCGCGATCTCGCGCCGCTTCGGTCGCCGCTGGGCGTTCATCATCGGCACGGGTCTGGGTACGCTCACCGGCCTGCTCGGCTCGTTCGCGATCCTGCACGCCTCGTTCGCGCTGTTCTGTGTCGCAACCTTCCTCGGCGGTCTCTACGGCGCGGTGGCGCAATCCTATCGCTTCGCCGCCGCCGACGGCGCCAGCGCGGCGTACCGGCCCAAGGCGGTGTCCTGGGTGATGGCGGGCGGCGTGTTCGCCGGCGTGCTCGGTCCGCAGCTCGTGCAATGGACCATGGACGTCTGGCAGCCTTATCTGTTCGCCTTCAGCTTCCTGGTTCAGGCCGCGGTCGCGCTGGTCGCGATGGGCATCGTCGCCGGGGTCGACATGCCGAAGCCGGCGCCGGCCGATCTGCACGGCGGGCGGCCGCTGCTCGACATCGTGACCCAGCCACGCTTCATCGCGGCAGCGCTGTGCGGCGTCATCTCCTACCCCATGATGAATCTGGTGATGACCTCGGCGCCGCTCGCCATGAAGTTGTGCGGCCTGAGCCTTTCCGATTCCAATTTCGGTATTCAATGGCACATCGTCGCCATGTACGGGCCGAGCTTCTTCACGGGCGCGCTGATCGCGCGCTTCGGCGCGCCGAAGGTCGTTGCCGCCGGCTTGCTGCTGGAGGCCGGTGCGGCCGGCATCGGCCTGTCCGGCATCACCGCAATGCATTTCTGGGCGACGCTGATCGTGCTCGGGATCGGTTGGAATTTCTCCTTCATCGGTGCCTCCGCGCTGGTGCTGGAGACGCACCGGCCGCAGGAGCGCAACAAGGTGCAGGCCTTCAACGATTTTCTGGTGTTCGGCATGATGGCGATCGGCTCGTTCTCGTCCGGCCAATTGCTCGCCAATTACGGCTGGTCCGCGGTCAACATGGTGGTGTTTCCGCCGGTGCTGCTCGGCCTCGCCGTGCTTTCGTTCGCCTCCTTTGCCCGCCGCCGCAAGGCGCGGCTGGACGCGGCCATGGGTGAGCTCCCGGATGCGATTTAAGGTGGCAGGAGGCTGTGAGCAGCGTTGATAGTTCGACCCGGGTCGAAGTGATTTTCGGGGCTTGGGTTGTTACATGATGCTCGTCATGAACAGGCGGGCGTGAAGCACGGCGCTCGCGGGGGAACAAAGGACAAGCGCAAATGCTCGACAATCCCCGGCATGATGCATCCATCGACGAATCCTCTCTCAGTTACGAAGGCTGGCGCATCGTCGCGGTCTGTTTCCTCCTCGCGACCTTCGGCTGGGGCCTCGGCTTCTACGGCCAGAGCGTCTATGTCGCCGAGCTCCAGCGCGCGCACGGCTGGTCGGCCTCGCTGATCTCATCTGGCACGACGTTCTTCTATCTGTTCGGCGCGCTGCTCGTCGTTTTCGTCGGCGAGGCCGTCAACAAGTACGGGCCGCGTCTCGGCCTGATCGCGGGCACGCTGGCGATGTCGGTCGCAGCGGTCGCGATCGGCGCGGTGCGCGAGCCGTGGCAGCTTTATCTCGCGAACGCCGTGCTCGCCTTCGGTTGGGCCGGAACCAGTCTGGCGATGATCACCAACACGATCAGCCTGTGGTTCGACCAGAAGCGCGGCATGGCGATCAGCCTGGCGCTGAACGGCGCAAGCTTCGGCGGCATTGTCGGCGTGCCGCTGCTGGTGACCTTGATCGGCCATATCGGCTTCGCCAGCGCGATGTTTACCGTCGCCGGCGCCATGCTGGCGCTGCTCCTGCCGGTGATCCTGATTGTCGTCGGCCGTCCGCCCGATCTCCATGGTCGGCGTGCCGCGACGAAAGCAAAGCCGCAATCCTCGGCGCAGATCCGCGCCGGGGCGTTGCGCGATGTCGGCTTCCTCACCGTGACCATTGCCTTTGCTTTGGTGCTGTTTGCGCAGGTCGGTTTCATCGTGCACCTGATCTCGTTCCTCGATCCCGTGATCGGACGCGAGCGCGCCGCTGTGGCCGTCGCGGTGCTGACGGCGATGGCGGTGATTGGCCGGGTGCTGTTCTCGCTGGTGATCGACCGCCTCAACCAGCGGCTTGCCTCCGCGCTGTCGTTCCTGAGCCAGGCCGTGGCGCTTCTCGTCGTTATCAATTTGCACAATGATTACGTGCTGATCGCCGCCTGCGCATTGTTCGGCTTCTCCGTCGGCAATCTCATCACGCTGCCGTCGCTGATCGTGCAGCAGGAATTCGACTCCGCCTCGTTCGGCGTGCTGATCAGCCTCAACACCGCGATCAACCAGGTGACCTATGCGTTCGGCCCCGGCGTGGTCGGCTTCCTGCGCGACTTTTCGGGCGGCTATGCGCTTCCGTTCTATCTCTGCATCGTGTTGGAAGTGGTGGCGGCGGCGCTGATCATGGTGCGAGGCAGGCCGCATGTGAAGACGTCGTAGGGCCCGACAGCGTCTCTACACACTCCGTCATTGCGAGCGAAGCGAAGCAATCCAGACTGCCACTGCCGAAAGATTCTGGATTGCTTCGTCGCTTCGCTCCTCGCAATGACGGGGAGAGAGTGGAGTTTAAGCCTCGCGCTGCTTCAGCAGCTCCTCGACATCCAGCCGCTTCGTGACCATCGCAAGCTTTCCGTCCGGCCCGAACGGCCATTGCTCCCTGGGCCGGTCCCGATACAGCTCCACGCCATTCTGGTCGGGATCGCGCAAATACAGTGCCTCGCTGACGCCATGGTCGCTGGCGCCGTCCAGCGCAATGCCGGCCGAGAGCACGCGGTGCAGCGCATCCGCCAGCGCGGGCCGTGTCGGATAGAGGATCGCGGTGTGATAGAGCCCGGTCGTGCCCGCAGGCGGCGGCGAGCCGCCCTTGCTCTCCCAGGTATTGAGCCCGATGTGGTGGTGATAGCCGCCGGCCGAGATGAAGGCCGCGCCGGAGCCCATCCGCTGCATCAGCTCGAAGCCGAGCACGCCGCAATAGAAGCCGAGCGCGCGATCGAGATCGGCGACCTTGAGGTGAACGTGGCCGATCCTGGTGCCGGCATGGACGGCTGGGCTTTGCGACATGTGGCTGCTCCATTGGTGAATTCCACATAAGGCGAGCCTCGGCACAGCGCTACGGGGCTATCCCGAAACCCAGCGTTTCCGAATCGGCAATCAAGCCAGCTCCTGGTCCTCGCCCTCCGGCAACTCGAACTCAAACGTGTTCAGCGTCATCGACACCATTGTGTAATAGCCGCACAGTCCGATGACCTCGACGACGCCGCGCTCGCCGAGCACCTTCACCGCCTCGTCATAGAGGCCCTTCTCGACGCCGTGGCCCTCGTGCAATGACTTCGCGACGTCGTAGATCATCTTGCCCTTGGGATCGTCGAAGACGGGCGTGCGGCGGTCGCGAATGGCGTCGATGATCTCGGGCTTCATGCCGCCTGCAAGCGCCAGGCGCTTGTGCGCATACCACTCGTAATGCGCTGTCCAGTGCCGCGCTGTCACCAGGATCGCGATCTCCGAAAGTTTTGCGGGGAAGATCGTGTCGTAGCGCAGGACCTCGCCGAGTCGCGTGGCGTGGCGGGCCATGTCGGGGCTATTGAGCCAGGCCATCATCGGTGCCGGCGGCTTGCCGCGTTTGCCGGCAATCGACTCGTCATAGGTCTGCCGCTGGCTCTCGTTCATTTCGCCAGGCGAAAGAAGCTTCAGGCGCATTGTTGTTTCCTCTTTCTTTTCAAGCTTCGCCGTCGCGGCGACTATAGCCGATGCGGGACGCGGAAGTGGTTGAATTCCACGAGGCGATGGCCCAGAGTCGCCGATAACAAGTCGTTTTTGATTGATGGAAACGCCCATGAGCGATGCTGAAAACGCCGATCTCGAAACATTCCGCAAGCAAACACGGGCCTGGCTCGAGGCCAACTGTCCGCCGGAAATGCGCAAGCCCGCGACCTCCGACACCGACGTCTTCTGGGGCGGGCGTAACGCAAAGTTTGCATCCGAGCCGCAGCGCATCTGGTTCGAGCGCATGCGCGACAAGGGCTGGACCGTGCCGGACTGGCCGAAGGAATATGGCGGCGGTGGCCTCAGCGCTGCCGAACACAAGGTGCTGCGCGCGGAGATGGCCAAGCTGGGCGCGCGGCCGCCGCTGTCGAGTTTTGGCATCTGGATGCTCGGGCCGGCGCTTCTGAAATACGGCAACGACGCCCAGAAGAAGGAGCATCTGCCCAACATCGCCGCGGGCCTGATCCGCTGGTGCCAGGGCTATTCCGAGCCGAACGCCGGCTCCGATCTCGCTTCGCTCCAGACCCGCGCCGAGAGCGACGGCGATGATTTCGTCATCACCGGCCAGAAGATCTGGACGTCCTATGCCAACTATGCCGACTGGATCTTCTGCCTGGTGCGCACCGATTCCGCGGCAAAGAAACACGACGGCATCAGCTTCATCCTGTTCGACATGACCTCGAAGGGTGTCTCGACCAAGCCCATCCTTCTGATCTCCGGCTACTCGCCGTTCTGCGAGACCTTCTTCGACAATGTCCGCGTGCCGAAATCGCATGTGGTCGGCACCGTCAACCGCGGCTGGGACGTCGCAAAATATCTGCTTCAGCATGAGCGCGCGATGATATCAGGCATGGGCGAGCGCGGCGTCGGTCGTCCGCTCGGCCAGATCGCGGCGGATTCCGTCGGCACCGATGCGCTGGGGCGGCTCGACGATCCCATGCTGCGTGGCCGGATCGCCAGCTTCGACGTCGACGAGGCCGCGCTCGCGGCCTGCGCCGAGCGCGCGGTCGACCTCGCCAAGGCGGGTCAGGCGCATCCGGCGTTCTCTTCGGCGATGAAATATTACGGCACCGAGCTCAACAAGCGCCGTTACGAAATTCTGATGTCGGCCGGCGGTGTCGATGCGCTGGAATGGGAGAGCGAGCGTTCGAAGCAAGGCGCCCGGCCACGCGCCTGGCTGCGTACCAAGGCCAACTCGATCGAGGGCGGCACGACGGAGGTCATGCTCGGCATCGTCGCCAAGCGCATCCTCGATCTGCCGGGGGCGTAAGCGAAGTCCTCATCCTGAGGAGCGGCCGTCAGGCCGCGTCTCGAAGGATGGCCTGCACGGTTCGAGACGGCGCTGACGCGTCGCCTCACCATGAGGGTCACCACCGAATTCCGCCGAACCGCACTTTGTTGGAGCCCGCCATGGCCCTCGTCCTTACCGAAGAACAATCGATGCTCCGCGACAGCGCGCGCGGGCTGATCAGCGACAAGGCGCCGGTGTCGCATCTGCGCCATCTGCGTGACAGCAAAGACCCCACCGGCTTCTCCAGGGAGTTTTGGCATTCCTTCGCCGAGATGGGTTTTGCCGGCTTGCTGGTGCCTGAAGAGTTCGGCGGCAGCGGCCTCGGCTATGTCGAGGCCGGCGTGGTGATGGAGGAGATCGGCCGCACGCTGATGCCGTCGCCCTTCCTCGCCACCAGCGTGGTCGCGGCCTCGGCGCTGAACCGTGGCGGCAATGCCGCGCAGAAGTCGGAATATTTGCCGAAGATTTCCAATGGCTCGCTGCTCGCGACGCTCGCGGTCGACGAGGGCGCAAAGCACCGCCCGCTTCAAACCAGCTTGCAGGCGGTGCGCGCCGGCAACGGTTTCAGGCTCTCCGGCGCCAAGGCGCTGGTCGTCGACGGCCATGTCGCCGACCTCCTCATCGTCGCCGCGCGCACCGCGGGCGCCGCTGGCGAGCGCGAGGGGCTGACGCTGTTCCTGGTCAACCCCAAGGCCAAGGGCGTTGCGATCGAGCGCACCATCATGGTCGACGCGCACAATGCGGCGCGCATCGAGCTTGCCAATGTCGAAGTCGATGCCGACAGCGTGCTCGGCGAAGTTGACCAGGGTGCCGCGCTGCTCGACGGCGTGCTCGATATCGGCCGCGGCGCAGTTGCCTCCGAAATGGTGGGCTTGAGCGAAGAGGTGTTCAACCGCACCGTCGAGTACCTGAAGAGCCGCAAGCAGTTCGGCAAGCTGATCGGCGAATTTCAGGCGCTGCAGCACCGCGCCGCCGAGCTCTATGTCGACATCGAGATCACCCGCGCCGCGACGATGAAGGCGCTTCAGGCGCTGGATACGGACGTTGCCAAGGCCGCCTCAGCCGTAGCAGTGGCAAAAGCCCGCGCCGGCACCACCGCCGCGCGCGCGGTGCAAGAAGGCGTCCAGATGCACGGCGGCATGGGCATGACCGACCAGTTCGACATCGGCTTCTTCATGAAGCGCGCGCGTGTGTGCGAGGAATTGTTCGGGGACGCCAATTACCACACCGAGCAGTTGGCAAGGGCAAGAGGGTATTGAACTCCATCTCCTCATGGTGAGGAGCCGCGCTCTTGCGCGGCGTCTCGAACCATGAAGGCCCGGCTAGGGCCTGCATCCTTCGAGACGCGCGTTCCGCGCTCCTCAGGATGAGGGGGAGAGAGCGCCACCCGTTACGTAGGTCGTCATGGCCGGGCTTGTCCCGGCCAGCTACGTTCTTAATGTGCCTCAAACGTAGATGCCCGGGACAAGCCCGGGCATGACGAATGAGGATGTGGCGCGAGCCCCGCTCCGCTCGCAATGACGGCGGATAGAGCTCCTTATCTCACCGGCGGCGCGTACTGCACGCCACCGGCATTCCACAGCTGGTTCATCCCGCGCGGGATCTTCAGCTTGGACTTCTCGCCGATATTGCGCTCGTACATCTCGCCGTAATTGCCGACGTTGCGGATGATGCGGACGACCCAGTCCTTGGTGAGGCCGAGCTGCTCGCCGTAATTGCCCTCGGTGCCGACCAGCCGCATCACTTCCGGCTTCTTCGACTTCAGGGCCTCGTCGATGTTCTCCGAGGAGACGCCAAGCTCTTCGGCGTTGATCATCGCGTACAGCGTCCACTTCACGATCATCATCCAGTCGTCGTCGCGCTGGCGCACGACGGGGGCGAGCGGCTCCTTGGAGATCATGTCCGGCAGGATCATGTGGTCGCCGGGCTTCGACAGGTTGATCCGCAGCGCGTAGAGCTGGGAGACGTCGGCGCTCAGCGTGTCGCATTTGCCGGTATCGTAGGCTTTCACGACGTCGTCCAGCTTGTCGAACTTCATCTCTTCGTACTTCATGTTGTTCGCACGGAAGTAATCCGCGACGTTGAGCGCCGTGGTGGTCCCCGTCTGGACGCACACCTTGCTGCCGGTCAGGTCCAGTGCGGTCTCCTTGTTGCGCGCGCGCGGCAGCATGAAGCCTGCGCCGTCGTAATAAGCGACCGCCGGGAAATAGAGGTCATATTCGAGTTCGCGTGCCATGCTCCAGGTCGAGTTGCGCGAGAGGATGTCCACTTTCCGGCTCTGCAATTCCTTGAAGCGCTCGCTGGCATCGAGCGCGACGAATTTCGCCTTGTTCGGATCGTTGAAGATCGCGGAGGCCACCGCGCGGCAGAAATCGACGTCGAAGCCGGTCCAGTTGCCCTTGTCGTCGGGGATCGAAAACCCCGGCAGGCCCTTGTTGACGCCGCACAGCACTTCGCCGCGGCGCACGGTGCGCTTCAGCGTGCGGGTGTCGTAGAATTCATAGATGATGGCCAGGACGGCGACCAGCACGGCGACTGCGAGCCCGATCAGCAGGCCGCCTCGAAAAGTGCGCATCATGTTGCTCTCTCGAAAATATCGGGAAAAGGAATTTTGACGAAGCGGGAAGATCAGAGTTCGGGCTTCTGCCGGATCACCACCCTGGTGCCGACAGGGACGCGATCGTAGAGATCGGCGACGTCGTGGTTGACGAGCCGGAAGCAGCCCGAGGACACTTTGGTGCCGATCGTGTCGGGCCGATTGGTGCCGTGGATGCGGTAGACGGTGGTGCCGAGATACATGGCGCGCGCACCGAGCGGATTGCCGGGGCCGCCGGCCATGAAGCGCGGCAGATAGGGCTGGCGCTGGATCATCTCCGGCGGTGGCGTCCAGTCCGGCCACTCCTTCTTGTTGGTGATGTTCACTAGCCCCTGCCACTGAAAACCATCGCGGCCGACGCCGATGCCGTAGCGGATTGCGCGACCGCCGGGCTGCACCAGATAGAGATGCCGTTCGGCGGTCGAGATGATGAGGGTGCCGGGCGCTTCGGTGGTGCGGAAGTAGACGACCTGCTTCTGCCATTCCGGATCGAGCTGGTAGGCATCGTCGGCGACCAGGCCCGGCTCGTCGCCGCGGTCGGGCTGCTGGGCGTAGGCATGCGGGATGGCCAGGACCAGGCCGATCGCAGCCACAAACATCCCGGTCAGGCGACGAATATCCGTCATTTCAAGCTCTCCCCGCTGCCACAGCGCAAATCATCAGAAACCATCTGAACCCAGGGGCAGCTTCATGGCAAGTTGATGCTGCGCCCGGCTGGTATGTCACGAGAATGCTTTGGTTTTTTGACGGAGCGCGGGCAATGCCACAAACGGGGCATGGCGCGAAAAGCAGTGAGCTGGGCGCGATGTGCTCCCTCCCCCGCTTGCGGGGGAGGGTCGGGGAGAGGGTGTCTCCACAGGAAGACTCCCCCAGAGGAGAGAACCCTCACCCGGCGCTCTGCGCCGACCTCTCCCGCAAGCGGGAGAGGTTAGAGCGAGCACGCGGCCAAATCACGTGAGCCGAAGGGCAACCTTGTCACTGGATCTGATTGCTCTCAGCCGCGATCCCGAGGCGCCGGACGATCTCGGCGCCTACGGCCCGGGCCTCAGGCCGCGAACCGATGCGCGGGCTGCGAAACCGTTGTCCTGAGAGCAACCGGATCACAACGATGCAGTGCTCGTCTTCCGACCGGCCGCGGCGCTCGACCGTGATCGTCTTCACCTGGCGCCCTTCAATATGGTCGGCGCGCAACGTGCCGTCGCCCCACAGGCGTTCGACGCGGATATCGCCTTGGCGGATGATCCAGAAAGCGCCGGTCACGAGATTGGCGTATCTGTGCACGGCGAAAGCGGCAATCGCGCCAACCGGCAGCAGCATCATGTCGACCGGCCCGGGCGACAGGCCACGCCAGAGCCTGTAGGCGTAGGGAACGGTACATAGCGCGACGACGATCAGTGCGACGATCCTTATGTCCCTCGTGGAAAACGGCTCGAGGGGGTCGCCGAGACGCATCTCGGGATTGCTGGCATCGAGCGGATTGACGGGGGACTCGACATCGGGAACGTCGAATTGTGCGGCGATCCGCGCCACCGTGTCGTGCACGTGGGTGACATCGGCGATCGGCGGGGATGTCAGGCGCTCCCCGGAGGCCAGCGTGAAGGCGAGCCGAAAGCGGGCTTTCGCCCTCTTGCTGCCGGGAACCTGCAATCCCCTGATGTCGTCTTTGGCGACGACCCGCGTCCGGAGTTTTCCGAACGGGCGCTGTTCTCCGATCAAGATCTCGTCCGCCGTGATGATCCACACCACCGCCGGCGCCAGCATGATGACGCCGACGAACGCTGCTCCCACGAGGAGCGCGACCACGGAGATGATCACTTCCAGGGTGTCGTGCGTGAACAGGCCCGGCGTGAAGCACAGCGCAACGGCGGCCGCAAAGCCGGCCATGACCAGCCGCTGCGCGATCGAGGCGCCTTCACGAAGGCGAATGTCGGTGCTGGTGCTGGCGTCGTCCATCGCGGGCGGCTGATTGCGTTGCCGCGAAACTCCACGGACGGGTCCGTGGAGTCAAGCAACAAGGGCGGGACCGCCGTAGCCCGGGCATCAGCTATTGGCGTTCAGCAGCTTTGCCACGGTGCGATCAATCTCGTCGTAGCGGCCTTCGCCCTCGTGCTGGAACACGATCTTGCCGTTCTGGTCGATGATGTACTGCGCCGGCCAATATCGGTTGCGGTAGGCGTTCCAGGTCTTGGAATCATTGTCCTGCGCCACCGGATAGGTGATGCCGTGGCGCTTCAGTGCGGACTGGACGTTCGAGGCCGAGCGCTCGAACGGGAATTCCGGCGTGTGCACGCCGACCACGACGAGGCCCTTGTCCTTGTATTTCGCATAGAGCTCGGTGACGTGCGGCAGCGTGTTGACGCAGTTGACGCAGCCATAGGTCCAGAAGTCCACCAGCACGACCTTGCCGCGGAGATCGGCAATGTTCAGCGGTTTGGAGTTGAACCAGTTGTTGATGCCGGCGAAGTCGGGCGCGGCCTCCTGGCTGGCGGCAGCGGTGACGACAGGCGCGGCGCGCGCGGCCTCGTCGCAGATGCCGGGGATGACGGCGCCGGTCACAGCGATGCCGATCAGTGCGGCGGAGACGGCGAGCAGTTTGAAAGTCATGGATGAGTCCTTCGGTTGCGATGCGCGATGATCACAGGCCGATCTGGCCGGTGGGATAAAAGCCGGTGAGCCACGCCACGATCAGCGTGTCGTATTGGAAATAGGCGGCGAGGGCGAAGCCGATCACCACGACGCCAAAGCCCTGCTGAAGCCGTGGCGAGATGCGGGCGAGGCTGCGCACCCGCGTGGTCGCGGCCTGCCCGCCATAGGCGATCGCCAGCATCGGCATCGCCGCGCCGATCGCGTAGGCCACCAGCAACGTGCCGGCCCAGCCAAAATTCTTCGCGGTCGCGACCAGCGTCAGGATCGAGCCGAGCACCGGGCCCGCGCAGGGCGTCCAGACCAGGCCAAGCGTGGTGCCGAGCAAGAGCCCGCCGAGCGCGCCCTCGCGCTGCGTAGCGCTGGAATTGCCGAGATCGAGCCAGCCATTGAGCCGGATCGACAGCCATTCGAACGGCGCCGGCCACAGCATCAACAGACCGAAGCCGAGCAGCAGGATCGATGCCGCCTCGCGCAGCACGTTCGGATCGAAATCGAACAGCCGCGTGATTGCACCGAGCAGCAGCGCGGTCGCCGAGAACGAGATGACGAAGCCGAGCGCGATCATCGCCGGCCGCAAGTGCCCCGCGCGCCCGATCGAGGCGCCGAGCAGGATCGGCAGCATCGGCAGCGTGCAGGGCGCGGCGATGGTGAGGACGCCGGCAAGGAGAGCGAAGGTGAGTTCGAGCATGGGGCACTCGTGATGGAGGTCACGAGGGCTGTTCGGGATGGATGTGTCAGACGTTACGCGCCGTCACACGTTCGTGACGGGCGGTCCTGGCCACGACCACGGTGCACTCCCTCTCCCGCTTGCGGGGGAGGGTTGGGGAGGGGGTGTTTCCGCAATGGGACTTCCCAAGAGGAGGCAGCCCTCACCCGCCGGGCGCGGCGAAAGCCCATCCCCAAATACAAAACGACCCGGAGGGGGGCATCCCGTCCGGGTCGTCAGAGGTCTTGGGAGGTTTAACGAAACCGTATGCGAGCTTTATAGGAGGGAAGTTTTTCCGCCTGATGTTGTGCTTTGTTTCAATTGTTTCGTCCGCGGTAACACTTCCGTGTCCGGGATAGGGCCATTGGCGAGGCCCTATCTCTTTGAAATAATTCATCTTTAGGCAGCGAAACGCTCGACGCCGGCGCCCTTAAGCAACTCGGCCAGTTGCTTGCGGGCGTAGAACATGCGGGTCTTCACCGTGCTCTGCGGGATGCCGATGATCTGACCGACCTCCTCCACCGACTTCTCATGGTAGTAGACGAGGTTGATGATTTCGCGATGCGCGGGTGACAGTTTCTGAACGCAGGCGCGCAGGATGGCGCTGGTATCGCTGCGGTCGAGCGAGGTCTCGGGCGTGTCGCAACCATCGGCGATCTGGCGCACGTCTTCCTGGTCGATGTCCTCGAAGCGCCGCTGGCGCATCGCGGTCAGCGCCTTGAAGCGGGCGATCGAGAGCAGCCAGGTCGAGACCTGCGAGCGGCCCTGGAATTGGCCGGCGGTCCGCCACACATCCAGAAACACCTGGCTGACGAGGTCTTCCGCCGTGGTGGCGTCCCGCACGATCCGCAGGATGAAGCGGTAGACGCGCACACTGTGACGGCAATAAAGGATGTGCATGGACGTACGGTTGCCGTCGGCAATGCTTTCGAGAAGCATGTCGTCCGAGGTCGCCTGAGCGGCGATGATGCTCTGGCTGGCTTGGGCGTTGATAGCGATGACGTTCGGCATTGACTTGGCTCCCCGTAGCGCCGCAACCGAGCGGCGTTTCCTTCGAGCAAAGTGTTAATGAGCCAACGTTTCGGGACGTCTGCACGAAAAGAGGAAAATGGTTTCGTGCGCAGCCAAATTGTTTCGTCGGGCATGGTGCGACGAAACATTCGAGGCAAAAAAGCGTGGAATTTCAATATACGGAAAATACGGGGGTGGGGGGTCGGCGGCGCCGGGAACGTATTTCGGGCTTTTGCGTTCGCTGTCGCCTCAACCCCGATGTCGTCCTGGCTTTCGCGAGGACGACACTCAAGCCTTCTCCCCGACCGGCGAGAACAAATAGCCGCCGCCGCGGATGGTGCGGATCACGGCGGGTTTTGTCGGATCGGGCTCGATCTTGCGACGGATGCGCATGATGCGCAGATCGACGGCGCGGTCGAAGGCTTCGGCGTCACGCGCGTTGGCCAATTCCAGCAGGCGCTCGCGCGACAGCACGCGCTTCGGGTTGGCCGCGAACACCTTCAACAGCCCGAACTCGGATGCGGTCAGCGGATGCTCGTTGCCCTCGTCGTCGCGCAAGGCCTGCGCTTCGAGATCGAGCCACTTTGTCCCGAACCGTACCAATTGCTCCTTGTCCGATTTCGCAGCCGCCGCTTCCGCCGCCACGGCTTTCACCGGCGTGCTCCGGCGCAGCACCGAGCGGATGCGCGCCATCAGCTCACGCAGCTCGCACGGCTTTGCCACGTAATCGTCGGCGCCGAGCTCGAGGCCGACGACGCGGTCGATCGGGCTCGCCGTCGCGGTGAGCATGATCACCGGCACGTTGATGCGGCTCTTGAGGTCGCGGATGATAGAGAGCCCGTCTTCCTCGGGCATGTTGAGGTCGAGCACGACGAGGTCGGGCATGCTGCCGTCGATCGCGGTGCGCAACGACTTGCCGCCGTCGCACAGCGTCACGGTGAAGCCGTGCATCTTGAGGTAATCGCCGACCATCTCCCGGGCCGGGGCCTCGTCATCGACGATCATGATGTGCTGGCTTTGGGTCATGGTCTTGAAATCACGGGATTTCTGTCGCGGGGAGGGTGATGGTGAAGGTCGAGCCCTTGCCGGGGCCCTCGCTCTCGGCGGTCACTTCGCCGCCATGCATGTCGATAATACGCTTGACGATGGACAACCCAAGCCCCGTCGAGCTCTCGCCGGCGGTCGGTTTTGCGGACAGCCGCTGGAACCGGCCGAACAGGCGGCCGAGATCCTCCGGCGACAGGCCGGCGCCCTCGTCGCTGACGCGGACGATGGTGTCGCCGCCCTCATGGCTGACGGCGACATCGATCTTGCCGCCGATCGGTGAGTATTTGATCGCGTTGCTGATGAGATTGTCGATCGCCTCGCGGATGCGGTCGGTGTCGCACATGGTGACGATGTTGGCTGGCGCGATGACGCTGATCGCCTGCTGCTTGTTGACCGCGAGCGGCTGGTTGGCCTCGGCGACCTCCTTGACCAGGGCCGCGACGTCGACCGGCTCGCGGCGGATGGTGATGTCGAAGGCATCGGCCATCGCGTCCGAGATCAGATGGTCGACCATCGTGGTCAGGCGCTTCGTCGCATCGCGGATGTGATCGACCTGGGCGACCACGCCGCTCGACGACGCGCCGGTCGAGATCAGCTCCTTCAGCATCTCGGTACGGCCGAGGATGACGCCGAGCGGGTTCTTCAGATCATGCGCGACGGTGCCGAGAATCTCGTTCTTGAAGCCGTTGGCGCGCTGCAGCCGCAGCCATTGCGCCGAGAGGCGGCGGTTGGCCTGCATCAGCGCGCGGGTGCGCTGGGCGACGCGGTCTTCCAGCTGGGTGTTGGCGGCCTGGAGCTGCTGGTAGAGGATGACGTTGTCGAAGGCGATCGAGAGCCGGCTGGAGAAGATCTCGACCAGCGAGCGGTCGGTCTCCGACAGTTCGCGCTCGGCCTGGAGCAGCACAACGACCTCGCGGCCGCTTCCGGTGCGCAAATAGATCACGCTGCGGTGGTCGGCGAACTCGTTCTTGCGGCGCTGGAACGCGTCCTCCACCATCTGGCGCAGCTCGGGGTCGAGCGCCTTCGACGTTGTCATGCCGATGAAGCGGCTGTAGCAGCCGCTGCCGGCGAGCACCGAGAGCTTGGGGTCGACGCCGCCATTGTCGCGCAAAACCAGTATACCGGCGCAATCGACATTGAGCAGCGAGGCGAGCTGGGTCAGCACGCCCTCGGCGAGCCGCTGCATCGACTTGAAATCGTACAGCGTCGAGGCGGCGTCGATGATGATCTCGAGCCCGCGCCGGGTCTGCAGCATGCGCTCGAGCTGCTGGTAGGAGCGCAGCGCCGCGGTCAGCGAGGTGAACAGCTTGTCGGCGGTGAGCTCGGTCTTGGCCTTGTAGTCGTTGATGTCGTACTGCACGATCACGCGCCGCTCGGGCGCCTGGCCGGGCTGCCCGGTGCGCAGGATGATGCGCACGGTCTCGTTCTTGAGCTCGTTGCGGATGTACTCGACCAGGTCGAGGCCGGCGACGTCCGTTTCCATGATGACGTCGAGCAGCACGGCGGCGATGTCGCTGTGCGCGGCCATCAGCTTGCGACCTTCCGCCGCGGAATGGGCAGAGAGGATCTCCAGGCCTTGGCCGTTGAGACTGTAGTCCGACAGCGCGAAGCGGGTGCCGTCATGCACGGCCTGATCGTCGTCGATGACGGCGATCTTCCATTTCCGGGCGTCAACATCCTCCGACGCGGTACCGGTGTCGTCGATCAGGTGGAGGACATCGTCCGGTTCGGCCATTGAGAAGTCCCGTCAGTCTCTGTGCTTTGCGCGCCGCCCCTGGCGACCCGGGGCATGATAATGCGAAATGTAGTGCCTTGTCCCAGCTTGGATTCCAGCATCATGCGACCGCCGAGCTGCTGGGTGACGAGGTTATAGACGATATGGAGGCCGAGTCCCGTGCCACCTTCATTGCGCCTTGTGGTAAAAAATGGGTCAAAGGCCTGGCGCTGCACGTCGGAGGTCATGCCGGCCCCGTCATCGGTGAAGATGATCTCGACGTCGTCGGCCCCACGGGGCCGCGCCGAGATCGTGATCGTGCCGGCACGGCCGTCGGCAAAGGCGTGGTTGGCGGCGTTGAGGAAGAGGTTGGTCAGGATCTGGCCGTAGGAGCCGGGATAACCGTCGAGCAGCAGCCCCTCGGGCATGTCGACATGGAGCGTGATCGGCGACCGCTTCAGCACCGGACGCAGGCTCGCGATGATCTGGTCGGTGGCTTCGCTCAAGGAGAATTGCCGCCGCTCGGCATGGGAGCGATCGACCGCGACCTGCTTGAACGACTGGATCAGTTCGCCGGCGCGCTGCAGGTTGGCGACGAGCTGCTGCGAGGCGTCGCGCGAGGACTGCACGAATTCTTCGAGCTGCGAGCGGCGCAGGCCGCCTTCGCCCTTGAGCTGGGCCTCGAAGATCTCGGTGCGCCGGGCAAAGCTGGACGCGACCGTCAGGCTGATGCCGATGGGGTTGTTGACCTCGTGGGCGACGCCGGCGACGAGGCCGCCGAGGGCTGCGAGCCGCTCGGCATCGATCAGATTCTGCTGCGCGGTGTTGAGCTCGAGCAGCGCGCTCTCGGCCTTCTCCTTGGACGCGCGCAACTCGTCCTCGGTCTCGCGCTTGGCAATCGCGTTTTCGCGGAACACTTCCACCGCGCGCGCCATGGCGCCGACTTCGTCGCGCGCGCGTGTGCCCTGCACCTCGCGGCCGAGGTCGCCGAGCGTAATCGCGCGCATCGCGGCCATGATCTGCTGCAGCGGCAGCCGGATCGACAGCGCGATCAGCACGCCGGCGGTGAGGATGATGCCGAGGAAGATCACGGCGATGGAAAGAACACGCCGCGAAATGTCCGCGAGCGTCCGGTCGAACGTCTCCTGCGCCTTCTGCTCGCGCTGGCGCATCTTGGTGGAGAGGTCGTCGATGGCGCCGATCGCCTCGGCCTGGTTGGCGTCGATGGTGTTGCGCAGCAGCTCGGTGCGGCTTGTGAGCTGCTCGGAGAGCTTTGCAAAGCCTTCGCGCAGCGCGGCGGTGCGGGTCCCGAGCTTTTGCAGCGCCATGCGCTGGAGCTCGTTTTCGGCGAGATCGATCATGACCGGGATGGTTGTCTCGATCGTCTCGGTGTTGCGCCGCGCCTCGTCGGCTGCGGCCGGTGACAGCGACAGATAGTAGGAATTGGCCGCGACCAGCATCGCGGTGAAGGCCTCGCGCGACTTGCCGAGCGAAGGCCAGATCAGCGCGTCGCGATGGCCGGTCGCGCCTTCGATGATGGAGTAGAGGCCCGCCATGTCCCTGGCGGGTCCCTGCACCTGATCCTCGTAGGTCCTGGCGATGGTGACCTGCACGCTGCGCAGTTCGCCAAAGCCATTGAGAAAGCGGTCGGTGGTACGCTCCAGTTCCTCGACCGAGCCCGACAGCATCGGGTCGTTGGCGGCGCGGTTGGTCAGCGTACCCAGCACCGCCTCGCGCAGCAGCAGGATCTCGGCGAACAGATCCGGGCTCGGCTGGTTGATGTAGCGGTGGATCAGATTGTGCAGCCGCCCTGTCTCGCTTTCGAGCAGCGCCAGAATCCGGTCGGACTCGCGCACCTGGCGCACGTCGTCCCAGGCCGAGCCGAGCACCTGCGAGCCGTTCCAGATCAGCGCGACCAGCACCACCACCACGGCGGAATTCAGCGCCGCGATCGACAGGATGCGCCAGCGGATCGGCACCGCCCGGAGCGCACCGAGGAGCCGCGCGCGCAGCCGCCCGATCGGGCCGGGCGGCCTGTCTGCGTGCTCGCTGTGTCCAAGCCCAGGCAAGAGGCCTTACTCCACCTTGCGAATGCGTTCGATCAGCGCGGTCGCGGCGGGATCGTCGACGGTCCTCGCGTAGACCACGCTCTTCACCGGGCGAAGGCCGTTGTAGATCGACCGCGCGCCGGAATCGCAGAGGGCGAGGCCGACCAAGCCGCAGGGCCCGAAACCGCCGAGAGTCTCGCTGCCGATAGGGCCGTCCAGCACCTTCCGCATGTGCTCGATGGACCGGATCAGGATATCGTGCCGGCCGCCGCTGCGCTCGGCGATCAGGGCGCCCATGTAGCGCAGCGCCTGCACGGTCGGATAATCCTCGGTCTGGGTGTCGGCCGCGCGGAATTCACGCGCAACGGCGCTCGTCGCGCAGATGGCGACCACAAGCGCGACGAAAACCACCCCGGTCCGCGAGCGTTCGGCACGGTTCAACACTGGCACACTCAACCCCTCAGTGGTGGAGTCTATGGCGGGAGGAAAAGGTTCAATGCAATCTAGCAGATGGTCGGGGGAAGGCCATCCCGCCCGGCGCAGCGGCGTGATTGTGCGGCGCGGCCGGCGCGCATTCCCGGTTGAAACCGCAAATGCCGCGCCTTAAGCAGGGACAGCCGCCTTTCGTCGTGCGGCACGGGAAGAGCCATCGTGACTTCAGCATCGCGCCTTTTGCAGATCGCCGCCGCCTTTGCGGCTCTCTCATTGGCCGCGCCGGTGCGTGCCGCCACCGACGTCGCGTGGTGGCACGCCATGTCCGGCGAGCTCGGCCGGCAGCTCGAGAAGCTCGCCTCCGACTTCAACGCCTCGCAGCCGGATTATCGCGTCGTGCCAACTTACAAGGGCAATTACACCGAGACGGTGACGGCAGCGATCTTCGCCTTCCGCTCGCGCAGCCAGCCCGCGATCGTTCAGGTCAACGAGGTCGCCACCGCCACCATGACCGCGGCCAAGGGTGCGATCTATCCCGTGTTCAGCCTGATGCGGGACATGAACGAGCCGTTCTCGCTGGGCGATTACCTTCCCGCCGTCTCCGGCTACTACACCGATGCGGCCGGCAATCTGTTGTCCTTCCCGTTCAATTCGTCGACGCCGATCCTCTATTACAACAAGACCATGTTCCGCGACGCGGGCCTCGATCCGGAGACGCCGCCGAAAACCTGGCCGGAGCTCGGCGCTGCTGCAAAACGCCTGCGCGATCGCGGCGCGGCGTGTGGCTTCACGACGTCATGGCCGTCCTGGATCCATGTCGAGAACTTTTCGGCGTTTCACAATCTGCCGCTCGCGACCCGGGCCAACGGCTTTGCCGCGCTGGATGCCGAGCTGACCGTCAACAATCCGGTCGTCGTCAAACACGTTGCCCAACTTGTCGAATGGCAAAAGACAAAACTGTTCGATTATAGCGGCCGCGGCCAATCGGCCGAGCCGCGCTTCCAGAACGGCGAATGCGGCATCTTCATCGGCTCCTCGGCGACGCGGGCCGACATCAAGGCGAATTCGAAATTCGACATCGGCTACGGCATGATGCCGTATTGGCCCGACGTGAAGGGCGCGCCGCAGAACTCGATCATCGGCGGCGCTACGCTGTGGGTGCTGCGCGATCGCCCGCGCGAGGAATACAAGGGTGTGGCGCGGTTCTTCGCCTATCTGTCGCAGCCCGGCGTTCAGGCCGCCTGGCACCAGAACACCGGCTATCTGCCTGTTACCCGCGCCGCCTTCGAGCTGACGCGCGCGCAGGGCTTTTACGAGCGCAATCCGGGCTCGGCGATCTCGTTCGAGGAGATCACGCTGCATCCCCCGACGGAGAATTCGAAGGGCATCCGGCTCGGCTCCTTCGTGCTGATCCGCGGCGCGATCGAGGACGAGCTGGAGCAGGCCTTTGCCGGCCACAAGAGCGCGCAAGGTGCGCTCGATTCCGCGGTCGAACGCGGCAACAAGCTGCTGCGCCAGTTCGAGCGCGCCAGCCCGGACCGGTAGAGTCTTGAGATTGGACCTTTCGGCAGCCGCGAAGGAGGCGCGCTCCCTCTCCCGCTTGCGGGAGAGGGTTGGGGAGAGGGTGTTTCCGCGATCGAGAACCCCCAAGAGGGGAAAGCCCTCACCCGACGCTGCGCGTCGACCTCTCCCGCAAGCGGGAGAGGTGCACCGCGTCCTGCGCCTGCACCGGATCAACTCAAGCCTGTTCTGCGTGAGCGCATGCGGATGACGAATGGTCCATCGGAGCAACTACCTCACTTCGCCGACGCAGAAAGCTTTCGCGCCTGGCGCTCCACTTCCTCGCAATGGCTGCCGATCGCGCTCGACATCGCCCGCAGCCATGGCTTCGACAGTGGCTCGCCGCTGGTGTTTGCGACCGGCACCAATCTCGTGGTCGGCCTCAGTGACCGGCTGATCCTGAAAATCTTCCCGCCGCTGCTTCGCGCGCAATTCGTCTCCGAGCGCGGCTCGCTGACGCAGCTTGCCGGCCGCCTTGACTTGCCGATCCCCGAGATCGTCGCGGAAGGCGAGCGCGACGGCTGGCCTTATCTGATCATCACGCGCCTTGTCGGCAGGCTCGGCTCGGAGGTCTGGCCGCAATTAGCCGAAGCGCAGAAGGAGCGCGTGCTGCGTCAGATCGGCGAGACCATTGCGTCCGTGCAGCGCGCGTCGCTCGGCCCGCTCGCGCAAATCCAGCCGCGCTGGGACCACTTCATGCGCGCCCAGATGCTGGGCTGCAAGGCGCGGCACACGCGTCTGGGCCTTGCGCCGAAATTCCTCGCCGGCCTCGACGATCTCCTGCGCGACGCGGCAAAACTCATTCCGATGGACGCGCCGCCGGTGATCCTGATCGGCGAATACATTCCAGAGAACTTCTTGCTCGCTTGCCGCGACGATCAATGGTCGCTCGCCGGCCTGTTCGACTTTGGCGACGTGCTGACGGGATGGCGTGATTACGATTTGCTCGGCCCCAGTGCGTTCATGGCGGCAGGCCGGCCGGGGAGGGTGCGCAACCTGCTCGAAGGCTTTGGTTATGCAAAGCTCGATTTCGCGCTCAAGCGCCGGCTGATGGCGCTGATGCTCCTCCACCGCGCCAGCGACCTCAACAGCCACATCTGCATCGAGGGCTGGCAGGAGCAGGCGAACGATCTTGTCGAGTTGCAGGACCTGATCTGGCCGGGATGACGCCCACGAGTTGAGCGCGGAGTACGGCAGTCTATTTTATGTGCAAATACGCTTCTTTGTATGCAATGACTTGGCACCTTGATTGAGAGCGGCTGCTTGGCCGAAAAGCTATATTATCACGTACTAACAATATCTTATTCCTCGATTAACGTCTCGCTAAGCCTTGGCACGAACCTTGCGAATCCAGTTCCAACCAAAAACTTTTGAGTTGGAGCCGTTTCATGAAGCGCCGCGATTTCCTCAAGTCCGTTTCCGGATTGGCCGCTGGTGCGGCGCTTCCGGCCATGCCGCCGGTGATCTCGTCCGCCCAGGCCGATGCGCGGTCGGAGACGCTGCTGATCGTCTCGGAAGGCGGCCCCAACAATCTCGACATCCACGGCGTCGGCACCAACGTGCCCGGCTATGAGGTGTCGTGGAATTGCTACGACCGCCTGATCAGCCACGAGATGAAGAGCGGCCCCGGCGGCGTGCCCTATTACGACCGCGACAAGTTTAGGGGTGAGCTCGCCGAGGACTTCAAGATCGACGACATGTCGGTCACCTTCAAGCTGAAGAAGCACGCCAAATTCCACGACGGCGCGCCTGTGACGGCGAAGGACGTCAAATGGTCACTTGATCGCGCGGTGAGCGTCGGCGGTTTTCCGACCTTCCAGATGAGCGCGGGCTCGCTGACGAAACCCGAGCAGTTCGTCGTGATCGACGACTACACGGTGCGCGTCGACTTCCTGAAGAAGGACAAGCTGACGATCCCCGATCTCGCGGTGATCGTGCCGTGCATCATCAATTCCGAACTGGTGAAGAAGAACGCCAGCGAAAAAGATCCCTGGGGTCTCGAATTCACAAAACAGCAGACCGCGGGCTCGGGCGCCTACAAGGTGACGAAGTGGACCGCCGGCACCGAAGTCGTCATGGAGCGCAACGAGGATTGGGTCGGCGGCCCCTTGCCGAAGATCAAGCGCGTGATCTGGCGCATGGTGCCGCAGGCCGGCAACCGCCGGGCGTTGCTCGAGCGCGGCGACGCCGACATCTCCTACGAGCTGCCGTTCAAGGACTTTCAGGAGATGAAGGCGAGCGGCAAGCTCAACGTGGTGTCGCTGCCGTTCTCCAACGGCATCCAGTATATCGGCATGAACGTCACCAAGCCGCCGTTCGACAATCCCAAGGTACGTCAGGCGGTCGCCTACGCGATTCCCTATCAGAAGATCATGGACGCGGTGATGTTCGGGCTCGCGAACCCGATGTTCGGCGCGGCCAAGGACAAGCCGACCGAAGTCGCCTGGCCGCAGCCGCACAAATACAACACCGACATGGACAAGGCGAAGGCGCTGATGGCCGAGGCGGGCTACGCCAACGGCTTCGAGACCACGATCTCGTTCGATTTGAATTTCGCCGGCGTCAACGAGCCGCTCTGCGTGCTGGTGCAGGAAAGCCTGGCCCAGATCGGCATCAAGACCACCATCAACAAGGTGCCCGGCGCCAACTGGCGCACCGAATTGAACAAGAAGGAGATGCCGCTCTTCACCAACGTGTTCTCGGGCTGGCTCGATTACCCCGAATACTTCTTCTACTGGTGCTATCACGGCAACAATTCCGTCTTCAACACCATGAGCTACAAGTCGGCGGAGATGGACAAGCTCATCGACGGCGCACGCAATGCGGCAGCTATCGGCGACACGGCGACCTACGACACCGACGTGAAGGGCTTTGTCGAGCTCGCCTACAGCGACATCCCGCGCATCCCGCTGTACCAGCCCTTCGTCAACGTCGCGATGCAGAAGAACATCAGCGGCTACCAATACTGGTTTCACCGCCGTCTGGATTACCGCGCGATGGCGAAGGAGTGAGGGGTCATGCTGATCATGATCGGCAAGCGCCTGATGTTCGCGATCCCGTCGCTGATCGGGGTCGTCATCGTCACCTTCCTGCTGACGCGCGCGCTGCCCGGCGACCCTGCCGCGTATTTCGCCGGTCCCGCCGCGACCAAGGAAGCCGTCGAGCAGATCCGCAAAAAGCTCGGCCTCGACAAGCCGCTGATCGAGCAGTTCTTCCGCTACACCAACGACCTCGCCCATGGCGATTTCGGCAATTCGCTCACGACGGGCCAGCCGGTCGCGGCCGAGATCCGCAACCGCCTGCCGGCCTCCGCCGAGTTGACGCTGCTCGGCCTCGTCGTCTCGATCGTGATCGCCATCCCGCTCGGCGTGCTGGCGGCGACGCGGCCGGGCTCATGGGTCGATCATCTCTGTCGCGTCACGACGACGGCCGGCGTCTCGCTGCCGGTGTTCTTCACCGGCCTCGTGCTGGTCTATGTCTTCTATTTCCGGCTCGGCTGGTCGCCCGCGCCGCTCGGCCGGCTCGATGTGTTCTATAGCGCACCGCCGACGGTAACCGGCTTCTACCTGATCGACACCCTGATCGCGCGCGACCTCGAGGCGTTCCGTTCGGCATGCAGCCAGCTCATCCTGCCGGCGACGACGCTTGCGATCTTCTCGCTGGCGCCGATCGCGCGCATGACGCGTGCCTCGATGCTGGCGGTGCTGTCGTCGGAGTTCGTGCGCACCGCGCGCGCCAGCGGCCTGTCGCCCGCGACCGTCATCGTCACCTACGCGTTTCGGAACGCGATGCTTCCCGTCATCACCACGCTCAGCATGGTGTTCTCGTTCCTGCTCGGCGCCAACGTGCTGGTCGAAAAAGTGTTCGCATGGCCCGGCATCGGCTCCTACGCGGTCGAGGCGCTGATCTCGTCCGACTTCGCGCCGGTGCAGGGTTTTGTGCTGACCATGGCGGTCATGTACGTGCTGCTCAATCTCGTGATCGACATTCTCTATGGCGTGATCGATCCGCGCGTGCGGCTGGAAGGGTAGGGAGCATTCATGAGTTCTGTTGCGCCTGCTGTTGAACCCGTCGGTCCCGCGCGGACCTCGGGGCTCGTCGCGCTGCTCGAGCAGACCCGCTACGTGCTCGGCGAGAACAAGGTCACGGGCTTCGCCTTCGCGCTGCTGATCGTGATCCTCATTGCTGCGATCTTCGGTCCCTATGTGGTGCCGTATGATCCGCTGGCGTCCGATACCGCCGCGTCGTTGAAGCCGCCCTCGGCCGCGCACTGGTTCGGCACCGACCAATTGGGCCGCGACATCTTCAGCCGGGTCGTGGTGGCGACGCGGCTCGATGCGTTCATCGCGGTCGCCTCCGTCGTGCTGGTGTTTTTGATGGGCGGGCTCGCCGGCATCGCCGCCGGCCATTTCGGCGGCTGGACCGACCGCATTGTCGGCCGCATCGCCGACACCATCATGGCGTTCCCGCTGTTCGTGCTCGCCATGGGCATCGTCGCAGCGCTCGGCAACACCGTGCAGAACATCATCCTGGCCACAGCGATCGTGAACTTCCCGCTCTATGCCCGCGTCGCGCGCGCCGAAGCCAATGTGCGCCGCAATGCCGGCTTCGTTCAGGCGGCGCGCCTCTCCGGCAACGGCGAATTCCGTATTCTTCTCGTGCATATTCTGCCCAACATCATGCCGATCATGATCGTGCAGATGTCGCTGACCATGGGCTACGCCATCCTCAATGCCGCCGGCCTGTCCTTCATCGGCCTCGGCGTCCGTCCGCCGACGGCGGAATGGGGCATCATGGTCGCCGAAGGCGCGGGCTTCATGGTCTCCGGCGAATGGTGGATCGCGCTGTTCCCCGGCCTCGCGCTGATGGTCGCCGTGTTCTGCTTCAACCTCCTCGGCGACGGCCTGCGCGACATCGTCGACCCGCAGCGGAGGACGTGATGGCTGGAGTACGCGCAAATTCCCGCTCAAAATTCTCCAATGAAATCAATCCAATTCTACTGTGCATGGGGTTGTTTTCGACGTTTTTGTTTGGGAGGCACCCTTGACCGCCCGGCCCCTGCTCGACGTCCAGGACCTCACGGTCGAATTCAACACCCGCCGCGGCATCGTCAAGGCGGTGCAGCACGTCAACATCTCCGTCGCCAAGGGCGAGACGCTTGCCATCGTCGGCGAGTCCGGCTCCGGCAAATCGGTGACGTCGTATGCGGTGATGCGCATCCTCGACCGGGCGGGCCGAATCGCCGAGGGCTCGGTGATGTTCTCCGGGATCGACGTCAAGGCCGCGACCGAAGACCAGATGCGCGACCTGCGCGGCCGCGAAGTCTCGATGATCTTCCAGAACCCGCGCGCCGCGCTCAATCCGATCCGGAAAGTGGGCGACCAGATCGAGGACGTGCTGCGCACCCATGTGCAACAGGCCATGGTTTCGGACCGCGGAGAAAAGGCGATCGAGGCGCTGGAGCAGGTCAAGATCGCCCGCCCGCGCGAGCGCTATCACGCCTATCCATTCGAGCTGTCCGGCGGGATGTGCCAGCGCGTCGTCATCGCGCTCGCGCTCGCCTGCAATCCACAGCTTTTGATCGCGGACGAACCGACGACTGGATTGGACGTCACCACGCAGAAGGCGGTGATGGACCTGATCGTCGAGCTGACCAAGCGCAAGGCGATGTCCACCATCCTGATCACCCACGATCTCGGCTTGGCCGCCGCCTATTGCGACCGCGTCGTGGTGATGGAGAAGGGCCGGGTGGTCGAGACCGCAAAGGCCGCCGACATCTTCGCCAACCCGCAGCACCCCTACACGAAGAAGCTGATGCGCGCGACGCCTCGGCTCGGCGTGAGCTTGCGGGATCTGTTGCCGGAGGAGGAGGGCTCAGCTGTTCTGGCCGCGCCTGACCCGGCCATCCACCAGGCGTGGCAAGACGAGGCCAGGAAGAGCGACCAGCCCCTCCTGCTCATCGACAAGCTGGTCAAGGAATATCCCCGCCAGGGCGCCACTGCCACGCTCGGCAAATTGTTCGGCCGCAAGCCGCCGGTCGAGCCGGATGTGTTCCGCGCGGTCGACGGCATCAGCTTCTCGATTGGTCATGGCGAGAGCGTCGGCCTGGTCGGCGAGTCCGGCTGCGGTAAATCGACCACGTCGATGATGGTGATGCGGCTCTTGGACCAGACCTCGGGCCTGATCCAGTTCGACGGCGAGGACATCGGCGGCATTGCGCCGGCGGGATTTGCCCGGCTGCCGCAACGCAGCCGTATCCAGATGGTGTTCCAGGATCCGACCGACAGCCTCAACTCGCGCTTTACCGCCGCACGCGCCATCATCGACCCCATCATGCAGCTCGGCGACGTCAGGGGGCGCGATGCGCTGCGCACCCGCTGCGAGGAACTGGCCACCATGGTGGGCCTGCCGCTCAATCTGCTCGATCGCTTCCCGCATCAATTGTCGGGCGGCCAGAAGGCCCGTGTCGGTATTGCCCGCGCCATCGCCCTGCACCCTAAACTCGTCATTCTGGACGAGCCGACCGCGGCGCTCGACGTCTCGGTGCAAGCCGTGGTCCTCAATCTGCTTCAGGACCTCAAGGCACGGCTAGGTATGAGCTATTTGTTCGTCTCGCATGATTTGAATGTGGTGCGCTTGTTGTGCGATCGTGTCATTGTCATGCGGTCGGGTCGAATCGTCGAGGAAGGCTCTTCCGACAGAGTTTTGAGCGATCCGCAGGACGACTACACCAAGGAGCTGCTGACGGCGATCCCGCATCCGCCGTCGCCGGTGCACTGATTGTTTGGGAGCGTGATGGCCGAACCGCTGGACGATTACATCGACGCCGTATCGCAGGCGCTGGCATTGCCGGTCGAGGACGCTTGGCGACCGGCCATTCGCGCCAACCTCGAAGTCTCGTTGCGGCTCGGCCGCCTCGTCGACGAATTCGCGCTGCCGGACGAGACCGAGCCGGCGCCCGTGTTCACGGTCTGACGCCGCCATGACGACAAAGCCAGAGATGACAGCTTCCGATATCGCGAGCGCGGTTGCGGGCCGCAAAATGTCGGCGCTCGATGCGACCGAAGCAGCGCTTGCGCGCATCAAGCAGCACGACACCATCCTCAATGCGTTCACCGACATCACCGCCGATCGCGCCCGTGCCAAAGCGCGCGCGATCGACGCCGATATCGCCGCCGGCAAGTCCGTCGGCCCGCTCGCCGGCGTGCCCTTCGCGGTGAAGAACCTGTTCGACGTCGCGGGCCTCGCCACACGCGCAGGCTCGAAGATCAACCGAGACCGCGTGCCCGCCACGCGCGATGCCACGCTGATCGAGCGCATGGAGGCCGCCGGCGCCGTGCTGGTCGGTGCGCTCAACATGGGCGAATACGCCTATGACTTCACCGGCGAGAATGTCCATGACGGTCCCTCGCGCAATCCGCATGACACCACGCGAATGAGCGGCGGCTCCTCCGGCGGCTCGGGCAGCGCTGTCGGCGGCGCGCTGGTGCCGATCGCGCTCGGCTCTGATACCAACGGTTCGATCCGCGTGCCGTCCTCGTTCTGCGGCATCTTTGGTTTGAAGCCGACCTATGGCCGGCTGTCGCGCGCGCGGTCGTTTCCGTTCGTCGCGAGCCTCGATCATCTCGGCCCGTTCGCGCGCTCCGCCACCGATCTCGCTCTGGCCTATGACGCGATGCAGGGCCCGGATGCTGACGATGCCGCCTGCACGACGCGCGGGTTGGAGCCGACGCTGCCGCTGCTCGCCAATCCGGTTTCGGACCTGCGCATTGCGATCGCCGGCGGGTACTTCCAGCAGAATCTGTTTCCGGAAGCCGTCGAGGCTATCGGCCGCGTCGCCAAGGCGCTGGGCGCAACGCGCGTGGTGGACGTGCCCGAAGCCGCGCGCGCCCGTGCCGCGGCCTATGTCATCAGCACCACCGAAGGCGCCTCGCTGCATCTCGATCGCCTGCGCAAGCGGCCGAACGATTTCGATCCAGCCGTGCGCGACCGGTTGATCGCGGGCGCCATGGTGCCGGCGCCGCTGGTCGACCGCGCCCAGAAATTCCGTCGCTGGTATCGCGCGCAACTCGCCGAGGTCTTCAAGTCCGTCGACGTGTTGCTCGCCCCCGCGACGCCTTGCACCGCGCCAAAGCTCGGCCAGGTCAATTTCAGCCTTGGCGGCGTTGAGCTGCCGGTGCGCGCCAACATCGGTATCCACACCCAGCCGATCTCCTTTATCGGCCTGCCCGTGGTCGCCGTGCCGGTGCCGCTCGAGCCGCTGCCGATCGGCGTGCAGATCATCGCCGCGCCCTGGCGCGAGGACATCGCGTTGCGTGTCGCGTACGCGTTGGAGAAGATGGGCGTCGTCGCCGCGCCCAGCCCAAAAGGATTTTGAGATGGAGATCGATCTCCCCGACGTGATCGCGGAAGTCAAAGCCGCGTTCGACCGCTACGAGCAGGCGCTGATCACCAACGACGTCGCCTTGCTCGGCGAGCTCTTTCGCAACGATCCCCGCACGCTGCGCTATGGCATCGGCGAGAACCTCTACGGCTATGAGGCGATCTCCGGCTTTCGAGCCGGGCGCTCGCCGGTCGGCCTCAACCGCCGCACTGCGAAAACCGTGATCACAAGCTATGGCCGCGACACCGCGGTCGCCTCCACCCTGTTCTATCGCGACACGGTGCCGGGTAAGGTCGGCCGGCAGATGCAGACCTGGGTAAAATTCCCGGAGGGCTGGCGCGTCGTCGCCGCCCATGTCAGCATCATCGACGAGTCGAAAGAGACCTGATCGTATGACGCTTGACGACCTTCCGCAGGGAACACTGCCGGCCGAGCCGGTGGTGCCGCGCGTCGATCGGGCGTCGCCTTCGGTGCAGAAGGTCACGCGCGCCGAGGAGCTGCGCCTGCAGCTCGCCGACGAGATCGTGCGCGGAGCCCTTGCCCCCGGCGCGCCGCTTGACGAAACCGACATCGCGCGCCGCTTCAGCGTTTCGCGCACGCCGGTGCGGGAAGCACTGCGCCAGCTCGTGGCAAGCGGCCTCGTCGAAGCGCGCGCCCATCGCGGCGCGGTCGTGGCGCAGCCTTCATTCGAACGGCTGACAAGCATGTTCGAGGCGATGGCGGAGCTGGAGGCGCTCTGTGCAGGTCTTGCGGCCGAGCGCATGTCTGCCGTCGAGCGCCACGGCCTGGAGGCCATCCACGAAGAGCTGCGGGTCTTGAGCTACACCGGCAATCCCGATCGTTTCCACGAGGACAACGAGCGCTTCCATAACGCGATCTATGCGGGATCGCAGAACGGCTATATCGCCGAGATCACGCTGGCGACCCGCGCCCGCGTTCAGCCGTTCCGCCGCGCCCAGTTCCGCAACCTCGGACGTCTCGCCAAATCGCAAGCCGAGCACGACCGCGTCGTCGTCGCCATCATGCGCGGCGACAAGCAGGGCGCCGCCGCCGCGATGCGCGCGCATATCGAGCTGGTGCGCGGGGAGTACGAGATCTACGCGGTGTCGGTGTGATCTCCTCATCCTGAGGAGCGGCCGAAGGCCGCGTCTCGAAGGATGAAAGGCCGAGATGCAGCCGCGTGGCCTTCATGGTTCGAGACGGCGCCTGCGCGCCTCCTCACCATGAGGAGATGCACCTATCCCGTCGCCTTCTCCGCCATATACTTTCGCCAACCGCCATAGTCCGTAATGTCGCGGGCGTCGCCCAGCACTTCCGGCTCGACGAGAAACCCCTTCACGGTGCGGCCGTCGGCCAGCCGCACTGTGCCGATCGCCATCGGCGCGGGGATCGCGTTGACGAACTTGCCGAAAGCGGACGACGACAGCGACCATATCTCCAGCTCGATCGACGCGCCCTTGCCTGCTTCGACGCGCAGCATGCCCGGCTTCGGCGGCGTGGTCTTCAATGCGTAGAGCTTGTAGTCAGCCGCGGTCCTAGTCGCCTCGATCAGGTGGCCGTTCAGCGCTTTCAGCTCGCCGTTCAGCGCCATGCCTGACAGATGCGCGCCGACGACGGCGACCGGAATTTCATCGACGCTGGTCGCGGCAAGCGGCGCGAGCGGAGACTGCGCCACGCCCCTTGCGCCAAGCGTCAGCTCCGTAGCCGCATGAAACACGCGCCCGATGCTCGCGAGCAACGCGTCGTGGCCGGCGGGCGCAAGCAGCGTGATGCCGAATGGAATGCCGTCGTCCCGCATCGCTGCCGGCACCGCGAGACCGCAGAGGTCGAGCAGATTGACAAAATTGGTGTAGGTGCCGAGCCGGCTGTTGAGCTCGACCGGATTGGCCAGCACCTGAGCGGTCGTATAGACCGTCGGTGCCGTCGGCAGCACCAGCGCGTCGACGTTTGCAAACGTGCGTTCGGCGATCTTGCGCAGGCCCTGCAAGCGGTAGAGCGCGGAGAAGGTCTCCGCCGCCGTCAGCCGCGCGCCGGCCACGGTGATCTCGCGCGTCACCGGATGGATCGCATCCGGCGCGGACGCCAGCAGGTCGCGGATCACGAGATAGCGCTCGGCAACCCACGGTCCCTCGTAGAGCAGCCGCGCTGTCTCGTAGAACGGCTCGAGGTCGAACTCGACGAGCGTTGCGCCAAGCGCGGTCCAGCGCTTCAGCGCATCGCTAAAGGCCGCTTCCGCCTTCTTGTCGCCGAAAAAGATCAGCTGTCCGTTGCGCGGCACGCCGAGACGCAGGTTTGCCGGGAGCGGCGTGATCGCGCCCAGCCGCCGATCGCGCGAGAACGGATCGGCCTGGTCGGGGCCAGTCATCACGGAGAGCGCCAACGCGGCGTCGTCCACGGTCAGTGCGAACACCGAGATGCAGTCGAGCGTCCGGCAGGCCGGCACCAGGCCAGCGGTCGAGATCATGCCGAGGCTCGGCTTCAGCCCGACGATGTTGTTGAGCATCGCCGGCACGCGCCCGCTGCCGGCGGTGTCAGTTCCCAGCGACAGCGGCACCAGCCCGGCGCCGACGGCGGTGGCCGAGCCCGAGCTCGATCCGCCGGGAATGAGATCATCGCGGATCGAATTGCGAGGAATGCCATGAGGGGAGCGTACGCCGACGAGGCCGGTCGCGAACTGGTCGAGATTGGTCTTGCCGATGATGATGGCGCCGGCGGCGCGCAGCCGTTGCACCGCGGTCGAATCATGCGTCGGCGTATACGAGAAGGCCGGGCAGGCCGCGGTGGTCGGAAATCCCAGCGCGTCGATATTGTCCTTCACCACGACCGGCACGCCATAGAGCTGCAGGCTGGCGGCATCCTTCGTGGCGAGCTTCCCGGCCTCCGTGATCGCGTCCTTTTCGTCGCGCAGGCTGATGAAAACGGCCGGATCGTTGTGATCGCGGATGCGCTGATAGGTGCGCGCGACCGTCTGCGCCGGCGTGAGCGTGCCCGCGCGATGCGCAGCCACAATCGCGGCGATCGTTTCAGGCTGCTCAGCACCCATTCCAGCCCTCATGGCGACAAAACTCCGGCTACGGCTCTTCACCCGGATCGAAGCAAGCGATGTGCCATTGTGTACACGATCCGGGCAGGACGAGTGCTCCGGATATTGTCGGGGGATCAGTGGCTTGAGGGATATTTCGAGGGTCGGGTGGCCGTCGTGCCAGCGCCCTGCCGGGGGCATTTGCATAAATAGTGGGCAGTCTGGGTCAGGTGAAGTCAGCGAGGATCCGCAGCAGCCGTTCCCGGTTCTCCTTGCCGATCCTGTCCTCGACATGCCGCTCGTGCTCCGCGGCGAGGCGCTTGAATTTCGCGAGCGCCGTCTCGCCTTGCGCGGTGAGGTGCAGGGCATGGGAGCGCCGGTCGGTCTTCGATCTGACCCGCTTCACGAGCCTGCGCTGTTCGAGGCTGTCGAGCAGATGCACAAGCCGCGCGCGCTCGATGCCGAGGCGCTTGGCCACCGCCATCTGCGACAGGCCGGGATTGGCGCCGATCACCGTCAGCACCGAATATTGCGTCGGCCGGATGTCGACATTGCCGAGCGTTTTGACGAAGTCCTGGAAAATCCAGATCTGGAAGCGCCGCACCGCATAACCGGCGTGGCCGACCAGTGCGTCGAGGCCGATTTCGTCCGCGTCGTTCCGCGGCGTTGCGCCGTTGGCCGCACGCTTGCGTGGGAAAGTCTGGGCTGCGGTGGTTGTCACGTCGGGTCTCCTGCCGGGCCATTGTTGTAGCGTCTTCGCCGTGCCAGCGGAAGATTGTTGTTGACGACAACAATTGCCACGCCCAACATTATGGCCAACGCGGCCCGCGACGAGGCTGCGGCCGATCCCGGCTTCCGGGCGAGGAGGAAACCATGACAGCCGCCCCACGCGGTGATGCTTCGAGCCTGTTCGCGACGCCCAAAACCGTTGCCGAGCATCGCGCCGACGGCAGCATCGTGCTGCGCTCGCCCGACCCCTTGCGCGATGGCGCACGCTGCATCGGCGACTGGCTGGAGCAATGGGCGCGGCAGAGGCCCGATGCGATTTTCCTCGCGGAGCGCAGCAGCACCGAGGCGCCATGGACCACCGTTACCTATGCGCAGGCGCTGCGCCAGGTGCGCGCGGCGGCGTCCTGGATTTTGGCGCGGGGGCTCAGCGCAGAGCATCCGCTAGCGATCCTCTCCGACAACAGCATCGATCATGCGCTGCTGGCACTTGCGGCCCAGCATGTCGGCGTGCCCTCGGCGGCGATCTCGCCAGCCTATTCGCTGATGTCAAAGGACTTTGACAAGCTCAAGAGCATGATCACTCTGCTTGAGCCCGCCGCGATCTATGTCTCAGCAGTGAAGCCGTTTGCGGCGGCGATGGCCGCGATCAAGCCCCTGCATCGTGCGCAGATCATCAGCGGCAATGCAGACGATATCGATGCGCTGGCCTTCGGCACCATCGCGGCAACGCCCGAGAGCCCCGAGGTCGCAACGGCCTTCGCCGCGGTGACGCCCGATACGATCGCAAAATTCCTGTTCACCTCGGGCTCGACCGGTGCGCCGAAAGCCGTGATCAACACCCAGCGCATGCTGACTTCCAGCCAGCAGGCCAAGGCGCAGACCTGGACCTTTCTCGAGCAAGCTGGCAGCGATCTCGTCATTCTCGACTGGCTGCCCTGGAGCCACACGTTCGGCGCCAACCACAATTTCAATCTCGTGCTGCGCAATGGCGGCTCGCTCTATATCGACGGCGGCAAGCCTGCGCCGGGCCTCTTTGCGACGTCACTCGCCAATTTGAAAAGCGTGATGCCGACGGTCTATTTCAACGTGCCGCGCGGCTTCGACATGCTGATCGCGGCGCTGCGCGGCGACGAGGCGCTGTGCCGCCGCTTCTTCGGCGAGGTGAAGTTCGCGTTTTACGCCGGTGCCGCGCTGCCGCAAAATCTATGGGACGCGATCGAGGAGCTCTCCGTCAAGACCGTTGGCCGCGCGATACCGATGGTCTCGGCGTGGGGTTCAACCGAGACCTCGCCGCTGGCGACCGACTGCCATTTCCTCGCGGAGCGCTCGGGCAATATCGGCGTGCCGATTCCCGGCACCGAATTGAAGCTCGTTATCTCCGGCGACAAGCTGGAGGTGCGCGTGCGCGGCCCCAACGTCACGCCGGGTTACTGGAAGGCGCCGGAGCTAACCAGGCAGGCGTTCGACGAAGAGGGTTTTTATCTCATCGGTGACGCCGTGAAGTTCGCCGACGCCGGGCGGCCCGAGCGCGGCCTGTTCTTCGACGGCCGCGTCGCGGAGGACTTCAAGCTCAATTCCGGCACCTGGGTCAATGTCGGCACGCTGCGCGTCGCCGGCATCGCCGCGCTGGCGCCGCTCGCGCAGGACATCATCGTCACCGGTCATGGCGGCGACGAGGTGCGCTTCCTGGTGTTCCCGAACATCGCCGCCTGCCGCGTTCACGCGGGTTTGCCCGAGACGGCAGGTGCGAACGACGTGCTCGCGCATGAAAAGGTCAGAGCGGCGATCGCGCGGGGTCTCGCGAAACTGAGGCAGCAGGGGGCCAATTCCTCCGGCCACGCCACGCGCGCACTGCTGCTCGCCGAGCCGCCGTCGGTGGACGGCGGGGAGATTACGGACAAGGGCTACATCAATCAGCGCGCCGTGCTGACGCTGCGCGCCAAAGCGCTGGCGCGGTTGAACGACGATGCGCCGGGGGAGTGGATTGGTCCGTAGCGGTTGTTTGGGCCCGTGCCCCGGACGCAGCGCAGCACGCAGTGGTGCGCTGCAGAGCGGGGGCCTATCTCGCTCAGTGCGCGCGGTCGCATGGATCCCGGCGCTGCGCAGCAGCGTTTCACGCTGCAGCGCGTCCGGGACACGAGAGTTGGGCAAGCCCAATTACGCCAGCGATTCTGCCGCAATATCTTTGCCGAATTCTTTTGTTGCCTAAGCAACTAACTTGTGCGAACCGTTCCGGACAAGGATGATGGCTGGAGCAACCGCCGCGTCTGATCTCGGAGGGAGCAATGCTCGGCAGAGAGGGTGCCGCGGGCGAGTGCCGGCGCATGCCTGGACGTGACAGGGGTCCGCGCCCGCTGCGCGGCGCGTCAGGTCTCGGTGCCGCCGGTGACCGCGCCGAGATTCTCGTGCAGGCGGCGCAACAGGTCGATCAGCACCTCGCGCTCGTCCTTGCCCAGACAAGACAACAGGCGTCGCTCGCGCTCGAATGCCGCGACGATCACCTTGTCATGGGCGGCGCGGCCCTTCGCCGTCAGCGAGATCGAATGGGTGCGCCCGTCGTTGGGGTCGGTGCGGATCGACACCAGCCCCCGCTTTTCGAGGCCCGCCAGCGTCCGGCTCACCGGGCCCTTGTCGAAACCAATGACGTGGCAGATTCGCGAAGCGGGAATGCCGGGCTCGATCGCCAGCAACGACATGATCCGCCATTCCGTGACGTTGACGCCGAACTGCCGCTGATAGAACGCGGTGGCGCTATTCGAGAGCTTGTTGGCGATGAAGGTGATGAACGCCGGGACGTAGCGATCGAGATCGAGCGTCGGCCCCGTCTCCGCGGGCGCAGGTTTTTGGCGGGCTCTGGTCGAAGACGGCGGCATATCGGGATTCTGTCTCGCGGCGTGTCCGGAGACCTAAAGGTAAGCGCGGCCCTTTCACAAGATCAAAATGAGGGAGGACTTCAATGAGTGCACCCGGCTCTGCCGCATCGGCCGTCCCGCATCTCGACGTCGATCCCTTCGACATGGATTTTTTCGCCGATCCTTATCCGACGCATGAATTGCTGCGAGAGACAGGTCCGGTCGTTTATCTCGACAAATGGAAACTCTACGGCGTAGCGCGCTATGCCGAGGTTCATGCCGTGCTGAACGACCCCGCGACGTTCTGCTCCAGCCGCGGTGTCGGTCTCTCCGATTTCAAGAAGGAGACGCCGTGGCGGCCGCCCAGCCTGATCCTCGAGGCCGATCCTCCCGAGCACACCCGCACCCGTGCCGTGCTCTCAAAGGTGCTGTCGCCGACGGTGATGAAGGGGCTCCGCGACCGCTTTGCCGCGGCAGCGGAAGCGCGTGTGGACGCGCTGCTGGAGAAGCGCAGCTTCGATGCCATAACGGACCTCGCCGAGGCCTATCCGCTGTCGATCTTCCCGGATGCGCTCGGGCTGAAGCCTGAGGGCCGCGAGAATCTCATTCCCTATGCGAGCCTGGTGTTCAACGCCTTCGGCCCGCCGAACCAGTTGCGCAAGGAGGCGATCGCGCGCTCGGCGCCGCACCAGGCCTACGTCACCGAGCAGTGCCAGCGCGACAATCTCACGCCCGGCGGGATCGGCGCCTGCATCCACGCCCATGTCGACGAAGGTGCCATCACCGCCACCGAAGCGCCGCTGCTGGTGCGTTCGCTGCTGTCGGCCGGCCTCGACACCACCGTCAACGCCGTCGGGGCAGCGGTCTACTGTCTCGCGCGCTTCCCTGAGCAGTGGCAGCGCCTGCGCAACGATTTCACGCTGGCGCGCAACGCTTTCGAGGAGGCCATTCGTTTTGAAAGCCCGGTGCAGACCTTCTTCCGCACAACAACGCGCGAGGTCGAACTGTCAGGCGCGACCATCGATGAGGGCGAGAAGGTGTTGATGTTCCTGGCTGCCGCCAATCGCGATCCGCGGCGCTGGGACAAGCCCGACAGCTACGACATCACCCGCCGCACCTCCGGCCATGTTGGTTATGGCTCAGGTATTCACATGTGCGTCGGCCAGCTGGTCGCGCGGCTCGAAGGCGAGACAATGCTCGCGGCGTTGGCCCGCCGGATCGCAAAGATCGAGATCACCGGCGCTCCACAACGTCGCTTCAACAACACGCTGCGCGGGCTCGACAGCCTGCCTGTGACCATCACGCCGGCCTGACGCTGCTGGCATCGAAAACAATAAATACGACAGGGGAGGGAACAATGAAGAACTTGAAGTGGACACTTGCGCTGGCTGCGAGCTTGATCGGCGGCGCGGCAAATGCCGAGATCTCGGACAATGTCGTGCGCGTCGGCGTGCTCAACGACATCTCCGGCATCTTCCAGGACACAAACGGCATGGGTTCGGTCGAGGCCGCGCGCATGGCTGCCGAGGATTTCAACGGCGGCGGCAAAGGCATCAAGGTCGAGATCGTCTATGCCGATCACCAGAACAAGGCCGATGTCGGCAACGCCATCGCGCGCAAATGGCTCGATGTCGAGGGTGTCGACGCCATCGTCGACGTGCCGAACTCGGCCGTTGGTCTCTCCATCAACACGCTGCTGCGCGACAGCCGCATGACGTTCCTGGCGTCGTCCACCGCGAGCTCCGATCTCACCGGCAAGGCCTGCTCGCCCAACACCATCCAATGGGTCAACGACGCCTGGGCCACCGGCAATACGACAGCGGCCGCGATGATGTCGCGCGGCGGCAAGAACTGGTATTTCCTCACGGTCGATTACGCGCTTGGCAAGGGCATCGAAGCGGAAGCCCAGAAATACATCGAGGCGCATGGCGGCAAGGTGTTGGGCTCCAGCAAGCATCCGCTCGGCACCTCCGATTTCGCGTCCTTCCTGTTGCAGGCGCAGGGCTCGAAGGCGGAGGTGATCGGGCTCGCCAATGCCGGCGGCGACACCATTAACGCGGTGAAGCAGGCCGCCGAGTTCGGGATACAGCAGGGCGGACAAAAACTGGTCGCCTTCCTGCTCTTCATCAACGACGTCCATGGCATGGGTATCAAGGTCGCGCAGGGCCTTCAGCTCATGGAAGCCTTCTATTGGGACATGAACGACGACACCCGCGCCTTCGCCAAGCGGTTCGCCGCCCGGCCGGGCATGAACGGCAAGATGCCGAGCGGCAACCAGGCCGGCGTCTATGCGTCCACGCTCGCTTATCTCAATGCGGTCGCCGCGACCGGCAGCGACAGTGCCAAGGACGCTGTGCCCGAGATGAAGAAGTTCAAGGGCAAGGACAAGCTGTTCGGCGACACCACGATCCGCCAGGACGGCCGCGTCGTGCATCCGATGTATCTGTTCGAGGTGAAGAAGCCGGAGGAGTCGAAATATCCGTACGACTATTACAAGCTGGTCTCGACGATTCCCGCGGAGCAGGCGTTTCGGCCGCTGGCGGAGGGCGGGTGTGAGCTGGTGAAGTAGGGTCTCGTGCCCGGACGCAGTGCGGCGCGTAGCGCTGCGCTGCAGAGCCGGGGCCCACAGGTCTGGGCCCCGGCTCTGCGTCGCGTCATTTCATGCCGCGCCGCGTCCGGGACACGAGAGGATGATCCCTACACCACCTTGCTGCTTCCCTGCGTGATCAGCCGCGCGGCGCGCTGGTCGCGGGCGTAGATCCAAAGCCAGCTCAGCGCGACGCTGAGGCGGTGGCGCAAGCCGATCAGGAAGTAGATGTGGGCGATGCCCCAGATCCACCACGCGACGGTGCCGCGCAGTTTCACCTTGCCGAAGTCGATCACCGCGAGCCGTTTGCCGATCTGCGCAAGGCTGCCGGAGTGCTTGTAGCGGAACGGGCCTGTCGGCTCTCCGCGCAGCCGGGCCTTGATGCTGTCCGCGACGTGACGGCCCTGCTGCTTGGCGGCCGGCGCGATGCCGGGCACAGGCTTGCCGTCCCAGGCGTTGATCACAACGGTGTCGCCGATCGCAAAGATTTCGGGATGACCGGGGATGGTGAGATCGGCCTCCACTTGCACGCGTCCGGCACGATCGGCCGGCGCGCCCAGCCACTCAGCCGCAGGCGAGGCGCGGACGCCGGCGGCCCAGATCTTGGTTTTGGCATCGAGCCGCGTGCCGCCGAAAACCACGCCTTCGCGGTCGATCTCGGTGACGGCCTTGCCAAGTACGACCTCGACGCCGATCTTTTCCAGCGAGGCCTGCGCATAGGCCGAGAGGTCGTCGGCAAAACCTGCCAGCACGCGCGGCCCCGCCTCGATCAGCACCACGCGCGCTTTCGTCGTGTCGATGTTGCGGAAATCGCCGGGCAAGGTGTGGTGCGCCATTTCGGCAATGGTGCCGGCAAGCTCGACCCCGGTGGGGCCGGCGCCGACGATGACGAAAGTCAGCCGCGCCGCGCGCTTTTCCGGATCGGTCTCGCGCTCGGCGCGCTCGAACGCCACCAGGATGTGACGGCGCAGCGTGGTCCCGTCCTCCAGTGTTTTGAGACCCGGCGCGAACTGCTCCCATTCGTCGTGGCCGAAATAGGCATGCCGCGCGCCTGTGGCGAGCACCAGCGTGTCGTAAGGCACCTCGCTGCCGTCGTCGATCAGCACGCAGCGCCTGTCGGCATCGACACCGCTGACGGTCGCAAACAGCGTCGTCACGTCGCGCCGGTCGCGCATCAGGTGCCGGACCGGCCAGGCGATCTCGCTGGTGGCGAGCGAGGCGGTCGCGACCTGATAGAGCAGCGGCTGGAACAGGTGATGGTTGCGGCGGTCGATCAGCGTGATCTCGACCGGGCTGCCGGCCAGCCGGTGGGTCGTCTCCAGTCCGCCGAAGCCGGCTCCGACGATGACGACGCGATGCGGTGTCGTGGTCATGATGCGCCCTCGAATCTCGCTGCTCTGTTCTTTCATTTAAGTGCGAATTGGGCGTCGCGGTCCAATAGCTGTCATCAATCGCCGGATAGGCCAAGTGTATCGAGTGTACCGATATCCCGCGAAAAAGCGCCGCAGCCCTCGCCGAAGTGAGTAGAACTATATTTCTTGCCATTCACGATTAGGGCGAATTATGGTGCAGGGCAGGCGCTGAGCCATTGGCGGCTCGACAGATTTTGCGTTCAATAGAGATTGACCCGGGGCGGCGATCACCCGTTTGCGGGCTTCAATAATAAGGAGGGGAGAGGCTATGAGGACGGCATTCTGGCTGGCGGGCGCAGCGGCGCTGGTGCTGGCAAACCCGGCATCCGCCGGCGACACCATCAAAATCGGCTTCGTTTCGACCTTCAGCGGCCCGACCGCCGTGATCGGCAACGACATGCGCAACTCCTTCGAGCTCGCGCTGGATCACATTGGCCGCAAGATGGACGGCAAGCCGGTCGAGGTGATCTACGAGGACGACGGGCAGAAGCCCGATGTCGGCAAGCAGAAGACCGAGAAGCTGGTGCAGTCCGACAAGGTCGATTTCATCGTCGGCTACATCTGGTCGAACGTGCTGCTGGCCTCGCTCAAGACCGCGGTGGATTCGCAGACCTTCCTGATCTCGGCCAATGCCGGCCCGTCGCAGCTCGCGGGCGATCTTTGTTCGCCCTACGTGTTCTCGACCTCCTGGCAGAACGACCAGACGCCGGCCGCCATGGGCCTTTACATGAACCAGAAGGGCGTCAAGAGCGTCTTCCTGATCGGCCCGAACTACGCCGCCGGCAAGGACATGCTCGCGGGCGTGAAGAGCACGTTCAAGGGCGAGGTCAAGGGCGAGGAATACACGGTGTGGCCGAGCCAGCTCGACTTCTCTGCCGAGCTCTCCAAGGCGCGCGCCTCGGGCGCCGAGTCGATCTTCGTGTTCTATCCCGGTGCGGCCGGCGTGCAGTTCCTCAACCAATATGCGCAGGCCGGGCTGAAGAGCACGATGCCGCTCTATACGGCTTTCACCGTCGACGAGCTGTCGCTGCCGCTGCAGAAGGAGAACGCGCTCGGCGTGCCCGGCGCGCAGGAATGGGTGAATGATTTGCCCAACGAGCAGAACAAGCGCTTTGTCGCCGACTACCGCAAGAAGTACACCGGCCTGCGCCCGACCTATTACGGCGCGCAAGCCTATGACGCCGCCCAGCTCATCAACAGCGCGGTGGTCGCGGTCAAGGGCGACACCAGCAAGAAGGACGCGATGAAGGCCGAGATGGAGAAGGCCAACTTCAAGTCGCTGCGCGGCCCCTTCAAGTACGGCAAGAACCACATCCCGGTGCAGAACTTCTATCTCCAGGACGTGGTCAAGGACGGCGAAGGGCAGCTCTCGCTGAAGACGGTCGCGACCATCGTCGAGAACGACCAGGATCGCTTCCACGACAAATGCGCGATGAAGTGAGGTCTCTGCTTTCCCTCTCCCCGCTCGCGGGGAGAGGGGCTCTCAGCTCTCTCCCCGTCATTGCGAGCGCAGCGAAGCAATCCAGAATCTTTCCGCTGAGGGATTCTGGATTGCTTCGTCGCAAGGGCTCCTCGCAATGACGGCGTAGAGAGAGTCTACACCCGCGGCATGCTCGCAGGCCGCACCTCGCGCGCCTGCGCGGCAAGCCTGATGCCGGCATTGGCCGCGCCAAAGCCCTGATAATCCCGGCGCTCCACGATCTCGAAAAAGAACCGCTCGTCGAAGATGTGGGTGTAGACCTGGAAGAATTCTCCGTCGCCTTCGCGATCGTAGAGGATGTGGTTGGCGCGCAGCTGCGCCATCAGCTCGGGTGCCAGATCGTACTTGGCTTCGATGTCGTCGTAGTAATTATCAGGGATATCGAGGAAATCAGCGCCGCGCTTGCGCATTTCCGCGACCGCCGCAAAAATGTCCCGGCACGTGAACGCGACGTGCTGCACGCCCGAGCCGAAAAACTCCGAGATGAAGCGCGCCGGCAGTGTACGATTGGCGGATGAGCCGTTGAGCACGAAACGCAGGCTCTGGTCGCCATTGATGACGGCCTGGCTCTGCACGAGCCCTCTGGGATCGGCGATCTCCATCTGCGGCAGACGCGTCAGGTCGAGGATCCCGGTGTAGAACAACAGCCAGGACAGCATCTCGTCATAGGGCATCGACTGCGCGATGTGATCGACGGCCAGCAGCGCGTCCGCGCCGGCGTCGCTCGCAATCGGTTCGAAATCCGTGTCCCAGTTCTTGCCGGCCTGATCCAGGAAATACAGCAGGCTGCCGCCGACGCCATGGATCGCGGGAATCTCGAGTTCGCCCGGCCCGACCGGCTGGTAGAAGGTGCGCGCCTTCAGTGTCTCGGCGCGTTGCATGGCAAGGCCCGCATTGTCGACCTCGAGCGCGATGGCGCAGACGCCGGGACCGTGCGTGACATAGTGCGAATGCGCAAAGCCGTCGGTCTCGGAGTTGATGACGAGCTCGACCTTGCCTTGCGACCAGCGTTCCACCGCCTTGCTGCGATGCTTGCCGGTCTTGCGGAAGCCGAGCTGCGAAAGCAGGTGGGCGAGTTCGCCGGCCTTGGTCTCGTTGACGGCAAACTCGATGAATCCCGTACCGCGACTTTTGGCCTTCGGCGCCAGGGGCTCGCTGATGAACTTTGGCCAATCCGGTGCAAGCTGGTCCTCCAGCAGGATCAGCGAGCGCAGGCCGTCGACCGCGGTCTGCATGGCCGAGCCGGCGCGGAACTGGTCGTTGAAGATCTCCAGCGACAGCGGCCCCGCATAGCCGGTCGCCGCGATCGCCGCCATGAACTCGCCGACCGGCAGATCGCCCTGGCCGGGGAAGGAGCGGAAGTGCCGGCTCCACGACAGGATGTCGAGCTCGAGCTTCGGCGCATCCGCAAGCTGGACCAGAAAGATCTTGTCGCCGGGGATCGAGGCCATCGCGCGAACCGGAAAGCCGGGGGCCAGCGCGTGAAAGCTATCCAGGATGACGCCGATCGCGGGGTGATCGGCGCGCCGCACGATCTCCCAGGCGTCGCGGTAGTCGTTGACGTGGCGTCCCCAGGCCAAAGCCTCGTAGCCGACGCGCAAGGACCGTTTTGCCGCGCGCTCGCCGAGCTCGCGAAAATCATCCGCGGCGCGGTCGATGCCGCCGAGCGAGCTGGGGGACACGTTGGAGCAGATCAGCAGCAGGTCGGTACCGAGCTCCTGCATCAGGTCGAACTTGCGTTCGGCGCGGGCAAAGTTGCGCGAACGCTGCGGCTCCGGCATGCCCTCGAAATCGCGGAACGGCTGAAATGCGCAAATCTCGAGATTGAGGTCGCCGCAGAGCTTTGCGATGTCGCGCGGGCTTGCGCCGAACGACAGCAGATCGTTCTCGAAAATCTCGACCATATCGAAGCCGGCGGATGCGATGGCGCGGAGCTTTTCGTCGATGCTGCCGGAGAGGGAGACCGTTGCGATCGAGCGTTTACTCATGCTGCGTTGTCCTCCATCGCGCCGCCGAGGAATAATTGTCCGATGCGGGGATCATTCAAAATGCGCTCGGCCTTGTCGATCATGCGGGTCTGGCCGAGTTCGAGCACGATGCCGATGTCAGAGATCTCCAGCGCCGAGCGTGCGTTCTGCTCGATCATCAGGATGGTGACGCCGCGATCGCGCAGGGATTTCAGGATGTCGAAGGTCTGCTGCACCATCAGCGGTGACAGGCCGATCGAGGGCTCGTCGATCAGCACCAGCTTTGGCTCGAGCAGCAGCGAGCGGGCGATTTCGAGTTGCTTCTGCTCGCCGCCGGACAATGTGGAAGCCTGCTGCGTCGATTTCCGCCGCAGCGCCGGGAACAGGTCGAGCGCGGCCTCGATCCGGCTCTGCAGGTCGATGCCCTTGCCCGCGGAAACGCCGCCGAGCTCGATGTTGTGGCGCACCGATAGCTCGGGAAAGATGTTGCGGCCCTGCGGCACGTAGCAGATCCCGGCATTGAGCAGCGCGCGCTGGCTCAAATTGGTGACGTCGCGGCCGGCAAAACTGATCTTGCCCTCGCGCAGCTTGAGCAGGCCGAAGATCGCCTTGAACACGGTGGACTTGCCGGCGCCGTTCGGGCCGATGATGGTGGTGATGGTGGCCTGCGGCACGGCGAAGGTCGTGCCGTTCAAAATCGTCATCTTGCCGTAGCCGCCGACGAGATTGTGAACCGAGAGGATCGGATCGCTCATGATGGCTCTCCCTAATGTCCGAGATAGGCTTCGATCACGGCGGGATCCTTGCGGACCTCGTCAGGTCGTCCCATCGCCAGCACCTTGCCTTCCGCCATCACCATCACGCGCGAGCACAGCGACATCACGAATTCCATGTTGTGCTCGATCACGACGAACGTGGCGTTCTTCTCGCGGTTGATCGCGACCAGCCGCTCCTTCAAATCCGTCAGCATCGACGGGTTGACGCCGCCGGCGGGCTCGTCGAGCAGCACCAGGCGCGGTCCACCCATGAAGGCCATGGCGGCGTCGAGTAGTTTCTGTTGGCCATAGGAGACTCCGCCGGCCGGCTCGTCGGCGAGATGATCGAGCTTGAAAAAGCCGATCATCTGGTTGGCGGCCTCCGTCAGTCCGGCATCGGAGCGGCCGACCAGGCGCGAGGCCATGCTGCCCTGGTGCTCCTGGCCTGCGAGGATCAGGTTCTCGCGCACCGAGAGCTTTGGAAACACCTGCAACAGCTGGAAGGTGCGACTGACCCCGAGCTTGTTGAGCTCGGCGGGGCGCAGGCCGGTGACCACCTTGCCGTCGAGCTTGACCTCGCCGCCTGATGGTGTGAGCTGGCCGAGAATGCAGTTGAACAAGGTGGACTTGCCGCAGCCGTTCGGGCCGATCAGGCCGAGGATCTCGCCTTCGCGCACGTCGAAAGAGACGCCGCCGACGGCACTGATGCCGCCAAAGTTCTTCTTGATGTCGGTGACTTCGAGGACTGCGCTCATTGCACCGTCTCCAGCCGGGATTTTGCGACGGCGCGTAGCGCGGAAGCCGCCTTGGTGCGGCGTTCGGCCAGATAGCGATCCAGGATTCCCAAAATGCCGGTCGGCGACCAGATCAGCAGCCCCATCACCGCGATCGCGTAGAGCATCAGATAATAGCCCTCGGTGAAGCGCAGCCATTCCGGCAGCAGCACGGCGATCATCGCGCCCAGGAACGGACCCAGGAAGAAGCCGGCGCCGCCGACGATCACCATCATCAAGAGGTCGAGCGAGAGCGACAGGTTGAACGGCACGGGATCGATATATTGCGTCAGCGGCGCATAGAGCGCGCCGGCCACGCCGCCGAGCGCCGAGCCGATCGCGAACGCCATCAGCGTATAGCGGCGCGTGTCGACGCCGAGCGATTGCGCGCGCAGCGGATTTTCGCGCAGCGCCATGAACGCGCGGCCCCAGGGTGAGCGGATCAGCCACCACACCGCCAGCGACACGATCGCGAGCGAGCCGAGGCAGACATAGTAGAACGGCAGCGGCTTGCTGGTTGGGATGCCGAAGATGTGCGGGCGCGGAATGTTGGAGATGCCGTAGATGCCGCCGGTGAGCCAGCTCTCGTTGCGAAACACCAGGAAGGCCAGCGTGGAGAAGGCGAGCGTGACGAAGGCGAGGTAGTGGTGCTGCACCCGCAGCGCGGGGTAGCCGAGCACCCAGCCGACCGCGAAGCTCAACGCGATCGCGACGACGATCGCCGCCGGCAGCGGCCAGCCATGCGTGGTCATGATCGCTGCCGCGTAAGCGCCGATGCCGACGAAGGCGCCCTGCGCCAGCGAGACCTGGCCGGCATAGCCGAGCGTGAGGTTGAGGCCCATGGCGGCGATCGCCATCACCGCCCACTGGCTCAGGATGAACAGGCCATAGCGGTTGAAGTTCATGGGGATGACGATCAGCGCGGCGATGACGAGGAGGCCGAGCGCGATCTTCAGAGGTTTGGCGAAGGCGCTCATACGGTGCGCTCCTCGGCACGGCCGAGCAAGCCCTGCGGCCGGAACAGGATGACGGCAATCAGGATGATCATCGGCACGGCGGCGCGGTACTGCGTCGAGACGTAGGCGGCGGCGAGATTGTCGAGCACGCCGATCAGGAGCCCGCCCGCGATTGCGCCGCGCACCTGGTTGAACCCGCCGACGATCGCGGCGATGAAGGCGGCCTGGCCCAGCACCTCGCCCGATGTAAATTTCGCAAGGTAGATCGGCGTGATCAACAGCGAGGCGAGCGCGACCAGAAACGCATTGATCAGGAAGGTCAGGAGGATCATGCGCTCGACCGGGACGCCGATGATGCGCGCCACCGTCGGGTTCTGCGCCGCCGCCTGCATCTGGTGGCCGAGAGAAGTTCGGTTCAGGAGCGCGGTCAGACCGGAGACAGCAAGGATGGCGAGGACGAGGACGCCGATGCTTTGCAGCGAGACGGCGTGGCCGAGGATGGAGACGTCGCCGGTCGGTACGATCGAGGGGAAGGGTGAGGCCTCGGCGCTGAAGAACTGCTTCACGGCCTCTTTGATGCCGATCGCGAGCGCCATCGTCGCGATCGCAAGCGGCAGCACGCCATGGCGCATCATCGGATCGACCAGCAGCATCTTGAAGGCGAGGCCCAGCAGCAGCATCGAGAGCAGGATGCCGAGGATGATCGCGAGCCAGAACGGCGCGCCGGCATGCATTGCTGCCAACATCAAAAATGCCGGCAGCATCACGAACTCGCCTTGCGCGAAATTGATGGTCTGCGAGGTCTGCCACAGCAGCGTGAAGCCGACCGCGACCAGCGCATAGATCGCGCCGGTGGCAAGTCCCGCGACCAGAAGATCGAACAGATTTGACATGGGTTCTCTTTGATCGTTAGAGCCCGAGTGAAAGCGCGTTCATGTCTATCACTCCCTCTCCCCGCAAGAGCGGGGCGAGGGAGAAGAAAGAAGCCCTCACTTCACCTTCGGCAGCACCTGCTTCACGACCTGCTTGCCTTCGACCACCTCGACCAGAAAGCTCTGGCGATCGATGTCGCCGGTGTCGCTGAAGGTGACGTCCATCAGGATGCCCGGCTCGTCCGCGGCCTTGATGGTCAGACCATGCAGCGTGTCGGCGAAGGCTTTGGAATCGACTTTGCCCATTTTCTCGGTCGTGGCTTTCACCATGTAGACCGCAAGATAGCCCTTCAGGCCGTTATGGTCGGGCACGTAATTGTACTTCTTCGCGAACTTGTCGCGAAACGCCTTGATCAGGTCGACCGGCGCGTCGGTGGTCAGGCCGACATGGCCGCGCGCGCCATTGGCGGCATCGCCCGCGAGCTCGATCACCTTCTGGCCGATCAGCGTGGTCTCGCCCATCAGCGGCGCGGTGACGCCCTGGCGCTTCAGCTCCTTCAGGATGCGCGCGCTCTCTTCCTCGTTCAGGTAGACGAACACGGCGTCGGGATTGGCCGCCTTGATCTTGCCGACGTCGGCGGCGAAATCCGCCTGGCCCGCTTCGGTGGAGAGATCGGCGACCACCTTGGAGCCCAGCCGGTCGAGCTCCTTGACCACGACGTCGCGACCGCCGCGGCCGAAATCATTGTTGACCCAGACCACCGCGACCGACTTCCCCTTCATGTCGTCGTGAATGTATTTGGCGACCTTCGGCATCGAGGATTGCTGGCCGAACGAGGTGCGGAACAGGAATTTGTTTCCGGCCTGCGTCAACTCGGCGGCTTCACCGCCCATGATCTGCGCGATGCCGGCTTCGGCCGCGAGCGGCGCGGTGACCTTCACGGAGCCGGAATAGCCGGGCCCGAGCAGCACATAGGGCTCGGCGTCGAGCGCCTTCTGCACCTGCGCGCGCGCAACCCCGGGGTTGGATTGCGAGTCCGCATGGGTGACCTCTAACTTGCGGCCGAGCACGCCGCCCTTGGCGTTGATCTCTTCGATCGCGAGATCGATGCCGTTCTTCCAGTTGGTGCCGACGGTTGCGCCGCCGCCGGAAAGCTCGGCGACGTCGGCGAGCTTGATCGCCTGGGCGTGAACACTGGTTGCAGTCGCGAAGGCAAGCAGGGCGCCCGCCAGAATGGCCGATTTCATGGTCTATCCTCCCATTTTTCGTTGATGTTGTTCGCGGCCTTGTGTCCGGCCGCTTTGGTTACGCTGCGTGATAGGCCGAGCTTCGTGCCGCCATCACCTCGTCAAATGCCTCTCCCATGACCTCGGTCGATGGGGCAAGGCCCGTGAACAGTTCGAAAGCGTCGGCGGCCTGGTAGATCGCGAGCTCCCGCCCGGTCATGATCCGCGCGCTCGTGGCTTGGGCGGCCGCGAGCAGCGGCGTGATCAGCGGCGAGTAGACGGCATCCGCAACCCACAATTTTTCATGCAGCAGCGTGGCCGGGACCGGCATGCCGCGGTTCGGCAGCATCCCGACCGGCGTGCCGTTGACGAGGCCGGTCGCGCCGTGCAGCGCGTCCTCGATGCTCGACGCCAGCCTTGCGACGCCCTGTGCGGCGAGCAGGGAGACGAGCGTCTCGGCGCGCGCCGGCTCGCTGTCGAAGATGCGGATGTCGGTCACGTCCAGGCTCGCCAGCGCAAACGCGATCGCCTTGCCGACGCCGCCGGCGCCGATCACGGCGACGGCGTTGCCGGACGGCGCCAGCAGTGGCGCCACCGCGCGCGCGAAGCCGGTGGTGTCGGTGTTGTGGCCGGTCAGCCGGCCGTCCCGGGCGACGACGGTGTTGACCGCGCCCATCGCGGCAGCGCCCGGCGCCAGTTCGTCGAGCAGCGGGACCACCGCTTCCTTGTAGGGGTAGGTGACGTTGACGCCGGCAAAGCCGAGCCGCCGCACGCCCTCGAGCATCATGCGAAGCCCGGCCGCATCGGCGCCGGCGACCTCGATGAGCTGGTAGTGGCCGCGCAAGCCCAGAGCCTCGGCGGCGCTCTCATGCATGGCGGGGGATGCGGAATGCGCGATCGGCGCGCCGATCAGGCCGGTGAGGAGTTTTTTGCTGGCGGCGTATCCGCGCTCGGACATGGTTCGCTATCGTCTCGTTGGGAGTGTTCGGTCCCGGCCATTAGCGGGGAAATCCGCGCAATTCCAAGGGGGCTTCCAAGTGCGACGATAGCCTTTCCCCTGCCTAACACAATTACCCATTTATCTAGCAAACCTAACATAATGTTATTTCTTGCGCCCGCGCGAAGGGATGGCCTTGCCGTTGATGCGGGACGGCTCCACCGCGCGCATCTCGGCGCGCAGGGACTCGATGAAATACTCGACGTGAAGCGACAGCGGCGCGCCGCGCTTCACCGCGATGTAGGTGTCGAAACGCGTCGGTTCGGTGATCTTCAAGAGCTCGATGCCGGGATAGCCGCCATGGGCGACCGTGAACTGGTCGATGATGGCGATGCCGAGCCCCGCCTTCACCAGCGCGCAGACCGTGGTACCGAAGCGCGCGCGGATGGTGATGTTGTAGTCGAGCCGGTTGCGCGCAAAGATCTCGGCCATGATCCGGCCGTAAGGGTCGTTGGGATCGATGCCGATCAGCGGATAGCGGGTGATCTCGGCCGCGGAAACCTGCTTGCGGCCGGCGAGCTCATGGCCTGATGGCACGATGCAATAGAGCTCGCCGGAGGCGAGCGGCATGAAGTCGAGCCCGGAATGGTCGAGCCGATAGCTCATCGCGACGCACTCGCCGCGGCCGAGCAGGAGATAGTCGATGGCTTCCTCGAGCTTGAGGATGTTGATGTCGATGCCGAGGTCGGGATAGCGGCGGCGGACGCGCTCGATCGCGCGCGGCACCATCACCTGCGAGATGCTCGGTACCGAGCCGATGCGCAGCTCCGACAATCCACCGCGGCCGATCTTGGAGATGAGCTCGGAGAGGTCGTCCACCTTCTTGTAGACGCCGTTGATCTGCTCGAAGATGTTCTCGGCTTCCGGCGTCGGGAAATAGCGGCCGTTCTGGCGCTGGAAGAAGCGGATGCCGAGCGAGCGTTCGGTGTATTTGACGAGGCGGCTGATCCCCGGGGCCGAAACGTTGAGCAGCTTCGCCGCGCCGCCGATGGTGCCCGTCACCATCACGGCACGGATCACTTCAACCTGGCGCAGCGTCATCATGTCCTGGGCATCCGAAAGATAATCGTGGTCGCGATCATCTCACGAGAGCCGCGAGGTCATCCAGCGGCAAATGTTCGACAACGTGAATTGGCGGCGCGCGCCCGCGCTGCCGTGACCGCGTTTAGCTCGACGGTCCTTCGGGCGACACGCTGCCGGGTCGTTCCGGGCGCTCGCTTTGCAGCACCTCGCACGCGAACTCGATGATCTTCTGCTTGTTCGCCGTTTCACGGACGGCGAAAAACACGCGGTTGAGTTCCAGGCCGAGAACGCTGTTGAGGGCGATGTCCTCGTCTTCCATCGTGGTTTTCCCGCTTCAGACCTCATAGGTGTAACTTGACGTCCCGTCTTCCACAAGTAGATCAAAGCTTCGAGGTCAATGAGATACCGGACAACTACGGAAACGGTGAATTGAGGCAGCCCGCGAAGACGTGCTATACCGGAGCACAAGGGTCAGGAAACGCACCGATGTCCGCCGTGGATTATGGCCGGGAAGCGCTCGACTTCATTGAAGGCTTGGCGGCCTATCGTAGGGTTCCGGACGCGATGAACGCGCTCGAAGGGGCGTTCGGGCGCTTCGGCTTCGAAACCATCATCGTGACAGGGTTGCCGAATCCCGACCAGCGGTTCGCACAGATGGTGCTCGCCAAGCGCTGGCCCGCGGAATGGTTCAGTCTCTACACACAGAACAACTACGACCGCGTCGACCCGGTGGTGCGGATGTGCCGACAATCGGTCAACCCGTTCGAATGGTCGGAAGCGCCCTATGATGCCGAACTCGATCCGGGCGCGGCGGAGGTAATGAACCGCGCCGGCGATTTCCGCATGTCGCGCGGCTTCATCGTGCCGATCCACGGGCTCACCGGCTATGAGGCCGCCGTGTCGCTCGGGGGCATCCATCTCGATCTCAACGCCCGCAGCAAGCCGGCATTGCACCTGATGGCGATGTACGGCTTCGACCACATTCGCCGTCTGCTCGATCCGGCGCCGTATTCGTCGACACGCCTCACCCCGCGCGAGCGCGAAGTGATCTCCTGGGCCTCGCAGGGCAAGTCGGCCTGGGAAATCGGCGAGATCCTGCACATCACGCAGCGTACCGCCGAAGAGCATCTTGCAACCGCCGCGCGCAAGCTCGGTGCCGTCAACCGCACGCATGCGGTTGCACTGGCGATTCGCAACAAGATCATCAATCCCTAACCGACGTACTGGGAAATTTCCCAATATCGAGCCTGCCTCTTTTCGCAGACGCTGCTCCCCATTGAGGACGAATGGGGGCTTTCATGATTCACGCCATTTCTGCGGTAAATCGTCACCTTTACGAAGACGTGCTCGAGCAGCATTTCCGGCTGCGGCACGACATCTTCGTCGAAGAGCGCCACCGGGAGGCACTTCGCAAACCTGATTGCCGCGAGATCGATTCCTATGACGACGAGGATACCGTCTATCTGCTCGCGCTGGAGGGGCGGCGCGTCATCGGCGGTCACCGGCTCTACCCGACTACCAAGTCTTCAATGATGAGCGAAGTCTTCCCGCATCTGGCGGCGGTGCGCGGCTGTCCGGCGGATCCGCTGGTCTGGGAATGGTCGCGCTACTTTGTCGTGCGCGATCGCCGCGACGGCGCGCTCAACCTGCAACTGATGACGGCGGTGCAGGAGTTCTGCCTCGGTCAGGGGATCGCGCAAGTCAGCGCGATCATGGAAACCTGGTGGTTGCCGCGCTTTCATGAGGCCGGCTTCGTCGTGACCCCGCTCGGTCTGCCGGCTCTGGTGGAGAACGCATGGACCATGGCGGCGACCATCGACATCCGTCGGGAGACGCTGGATGCCCTGCATGATCGCATCGGCATGCCTTCGATCGTGCAACAGGACGGCCCGCGTCTGGACGCCGTCGCCCGTGCCAACCTCTGCGGCCTCGCCGCGCAACAAAAGAGCGCCTGAGATGTCGAACATGATGCGGAACAGCCAGATCATGGCGCAGACCAAGGACGAGAATCTCGGCTACATGTCCGACATGGCGCTCGAACTGGCGCAGATGGCGGAAGACACCGGATTGGGGACGCTTGCCTATCTGTTCCGGATGGCGGCGCTGGAAGCCTCGACGGCCAACAGCGTGCTCGCTGAACCGGATGACCTTCCCCGGCAGATGACGTCGCACTAGGCGCCATCCTTCCTGACGTTGCGACGAATTTCACACCCTTCCTTCGGCAACGGGGGAGGGTGATCGTTTGGGTGCGGCAGGTTGACCCATCCCGCGCGGCAGCCTTCGTGCACAGCGCTTTGCACGGCGGCGCTCGATCGCATGCATCGGCATGCAACAAAGTGCATGTTTGGTGTCAAATCGCTCTTGCCTCGGAACGATACTGCCATTACCCATTTTTCCGCCTTGTACAGGCAGGGGGAACTCTTTCACTGATGGCGACCGTGTTCGAACATCGGCGCGAACCTGCGTGCGCCTGAAAGAGTTTTGATGCTGCTCGTCGTCGAACAGTTCTTGAACGGATTGCAGTTCGGCCTGCTGCTGTTTCTGCTCGCCGCCGGCCTGACGCTGGTGTTCGGGATCATGGATCTCGTCAACCTCGCGCACGGCTCGCTCTACATGATGGGCGCCTATTTCGCCGCCACCTTCGCAGCCTGGACCGGCAGCTTCCTGCTCGGCGCGCTGCTGGCGCTCGGCGCGACGCTCGTGCTCGGCATCGTGCTCGAGATGAGCGCGCTGCGGCATCTCTACGGACGTGACCATCTCGACCACGTGCTCGCGACCTTCGGCCTGATCCTGTTCTTCAACGAAGCCGTGCGGCTGATCTGGGGGCCGGCCGGCCTTGCGCTGCCGCTCCCGGCCTGGCTCACCGTGCCGGTGCCGATCCTGCCCGGCATTCACTATCCCGCCTATCGCCTCGCCATCATCGCGGTGGCGCTGCTGGTCGCGCTCCTGCTCTATCTCGGCGTGATGCGCACCCGCATCGGCATGCTGATCCGTGCCGGCGCCTCCAATCGCGAGATGATCGGCGCGCTCGGCATCAACATCAAGCTGCTCTACACCCTGGTGTTCGGTCTCGGTGCCGCGCTCGCCGGCCTTGCCGGATTGATGCAGGCCCCGATCCTCACCGTGCAGATCGGGATGGGCGAGAACATTTTGATCCTCGCCTTCGTCATCATCGTGATCGGCGGCATCGGCTCGATCCGCGGCGCCTTCCTGGCCGCGATCTTCGTCGGCATGATCGACACGCTCGGCCGCGCCTTCCTGCCCAATCTGTTGCGGCAGGTGCTGAGCGGCGCTGCGGCCTCCACCGCCGCGCCCGCGCTGTCGTCCATGCTGATCTATCTGCTGATGGCGATCGTGCTGGTGGTGCGGCCGGAGGGGCTGTTTCCGGCCAACCGTCGATGAAGACATTCACTGTGAGCAAGGCCGTCACGGTCCTGATGCTGGCGGGCCTCGTGCTGCTGCCGCTCTATTCGCAAGCCTCCGGCAACATCTTCATCCTGACGCTGTTCACGCGCATCGTCATCCTGGCGCTGGCGGCCGCGAGCCTCAACCTCATCATGGGTTTTGGCGGCATGATGAGTTTTGGCCACGCCGCCTATCTCGGCATCGGCGGCTATGCGGTCGGCATGCTGGCGCAGGAAGGCGTCGGAAGCGGCTTCATCCAGTTTCCAGTCGCGATCGCGGCCTCCGCGATCTACGCGCTGGTGATCGGCGCGCTCTCCCTGCGCACCCGCGGCGTCTATTTCATCATGATCACGCTCGCCTTCGCGCAGATGGCCTATTACGTCGCCTCGGGGCTGGCGCGTTACGGCGGCGATGACGGCCTCACCATTTACAAGCGTAGCGACTTCTCCGGGCTGATCAATCTGTCGAACCGCACGCAGTTCTACTATCTCTGCCTCGCCTGCCTGTTCGGCGTGGTCTTCCTGATCTGGCGCATCGCCAATTCGCGCTTCGGTCTCGTCTTGCAGGGCCTGCGCTCCAACGAGCAGCGCATGCAGGCGATCGGCTTTCCCTCGAAACGCTACCAGCTGGTCTGCTTCGTCATCTCGGGCACGATGTGCGGCCTCGCCGGCGCGCTGCTCGCCAACAATACCGATTTCGTCAGCCCGGCCGTGATGTACTGGACGCGTTCCGGCGACCTCATGGTGATGGTGATCCTCGGGGGCATGGGCACGCTGTTCGGTCCGGTCGTCGGCGCGGTGGTATATTTGCTGCTGGAAGAGTTCTTGTCGCAGCTCACCGAATACTGGGCGCTGATCATGGGCCCGCTGTTGCTGCTGGTCGTGCTGTTCGGCCGCGGCGGCATCATGGGCCTGCTCGGGAGGCTCAACCGTGGCTGAACCGCTGCTCCGCGTTGACAAGCTGGTGCGCCGCTTCGGCGGCATCATTGCCACGGACAACGTCTCGCTCGACGTCGCGGCAGGTGAGCTGCACGCCATCATCGGCCCGAACGGTGCTGGCAAGACCACGTTGATCAGCCAGCTCACCGGGCATCTGGAGCCGCATTCCGGCAGCATCTCGCTCGGCGGTCGCGACATCACCTACTTGCCGGCCTATCGCCGCTGCGCGCTGGGCCTGGCGCGTTCGTTCCAGATCACCTCGCTGCTGCTCGATTTCACCGCCGCCGACAATGTCGCGCTCGCGGCGCAAGCGCATGCCGGCACCTCGTTTCGCTTCTTCGCCGATGCGCGCAAGGAAAAAGGCCTGCGCGATGCCGCGCATGCCGCGCTCGACCGCGTCGGTCTCGCCCATCGTGCCGATGTCCTGGTGTCCAGGCTCAGCCATGGCGAGCGTCGCCAGATCGAGCTTGCGGTTGCGCTGGCAAGCAAGCCGAAGCTTTTGCTGCTCGACGAGCCGATGGCGGGTCTCGGCGTCACTGAATCCCAGCGCATGGTGCAGCTGCTCCAGGAGCTGCGGAAGGAAGTCTCGATCGTGCTGGTCGAGCACGACATGCCCGCGGTGTTCGTGCTCGCCGACCGTATCTCGGTACTGGTCTATGGCCGCGTCATTGCCTCCGGCGATCCGGCCGCGATCCGGGCGAACGAGGACGTCAAGCGCGCCTATCTCGGCGAGGCGCATGTGGTGACGCACCATGTCTGAAAAAGTGGCGGCTGATACGCTGCTCGAGGTCGACGGCATCGAGACCTGCTACGGCCTGTCCCAGGTGCTGTTCGGCCTGTCGCTGTCGATCAAATCAGGCGAGATGGTCTCGCTGATGGGCCGCAACGGCATGGGCAAGACCACGACCATCCGCTCCATCATGGGCCTGACGCCGGCGCGCGCGGGCAGCATCCGCTTCGCGGGCTCGGAAGTGCGAACGCAACCGTCCTACCGAATCGCAAAACTCGGTGTGGGCCTCGTCCCCGAGGGACGTCAGATATTCCCGAACCTCACCGTGCGTGAAAATCTGGTCGCGGCCGCCGCCGATCGCTTTGGCAGCGCCAATCCCTGGACGCTGGCGTCGATCTACGTGATGTTTCCGCGCCTCGCCGAGCGCGCCTCCAACATGGGCAACCAGCTCTCCGGCGGCGAGCAGCAGATGCTCGCCATCGGCCGCGCGCTGATGACCAACCCGAAGCTCCTCATTTTGGATGAAGCGACCGAAGGCCTGGCGCCGCTGATCCGCGAAGAGATCTGGAACTGCCTGTCGTTGCTCAAGAGCCGGGGACAGTCGATCCTGGTCGTCGACAAGAACGTCGACCACCTCGCCCGCATCTGCGACCGCCACACCATCATCGAGCGCGGCAAGACGGTGTGGAGCGGCACCTCCGAAGAGCTGATGGCGGAACCGGATCTGCAGCACAGATATCTGGGAATTTGAGCCTCCGCTCTCTCCCGTCGTTACGTGCGTAGCGAAGCAATGACGGGGAGAAAGCCGAGGTCAAAACACCTCGAAATACTCGCGATGCTCCCAGTCGGTCACCTCAGACAGGAAGCGGTCGATCTCGGCGTTCTTGATGTGGGTGTAATAGTTGACGAACTCGGCGCCGAGTTTTTTGCGGAAGAACGGATCGTCCTTCAGCGCGCTGACCGCATCGCGCAGGGACTTCGGCAAGAGCGGCGCCTTGGTCTCGTAGGGCGTATCGGCGGACGGGCCGGGATCGAGCTTGCGGTCGACGCCGTCGAGGCCTGAGAGAATCTGCGAGGCCATGTAGAGATAGGGATTGGCGGCGGGCTCGCCGATGCGGTTTTCCAGGCGCGTGGCGGCATCGCCGGCCGCGCCGAGCACGCGGATCATCACGCCGCGATTGTCGCGGCCCCAGATCGCGCGGTCCGGCGCCAGCGAATAGGAGCGGTAGCGCTTGTAGCCGTTGATGGTCGGGGTGGTGAACACTGTCGATGCGCGGGCGTGGTCGAGCAGGCCGGCGAGCCAGGCCCGGCCGAACGCGCTGAGCGGTTCGCCGCCCTCCTTGGTCGTTTCCTTGGCCATGAACTGGTTGTCGCCGCTCGTGCGGGAGACGACCGATTGGTGGAGATGCCAGCCGCTCGCGAACAGGTTCGGCAGCTTCGGCCGGCACATGAAGGTGGCGTGATAGCCGTGGCGGTGCGCGATCTGCTTCACGGCAGAGCGGAACAGCACCATATTGTCGGCGGGCTCCAGCCCTTTCTTCGGCGCGAAGGTGAATTCGCACTGACTTGGCCCGAACTCGACCTCGACCGAACGCAAGGGCAGCCCGAGCGCGACGATGTCACGCCGCAAAATCTCCAGCACCGGCTCCATCTGATCGAAGCGCTGCTCGGTGAGGTACTGATAGCCGTGGCTGAGCAGGCTCACCGAGGGCGGCGTGCCTGGCTGTCCCGCATCCTCCGGGCGCATATGCGCGTCGTCGAGCTTGAAGATGTGGAATTCGACCTCGAGGCCCGCCACGAAATCGTGGCCGCGGCGTCCAAGCTCGTCGAGCGCCTTGCGATAAAGCGCGCGCGTCGCAAACGGCACGGGACGGCCGTCATTGAAATAAAGATCGCAAAGCACCCAGCCCGTCGCCGACGCCCATGGCAGCACGCGGAACGTGGTGGGATCGGCGACCATCAGCACGTCGGCCGCGCCCTCCATCTCCTTCATGCCGAAGCCGCCGCCTGACGTGAACACCGGAAACACCGTGCGGTGCGAGGTGTCCTTGGCGAGCATGGTCGTGGTGATCGAACAGCCGCTTTCCAGCGAGGCAATCGCCTCCGAGGCGATGATGGTCTTGCCGCGCAGAATGCCGTGCTGATCGGGAAAGGCGAGGCGGATGACTTCGAGATTTTTCTCCTCGACGAGACGGCGCATGCGCGTCGCCGCGTCCTTCTGCTCATCCGACCACAGCGCATGACGCGCGACGAAACTCACTATGTTTGCTCCTTCAGTCACCGATGCACGACGGGTGCAAGACGCCTGCCACATTCTCCGTCATTGCGAGCGCAGCGAAGCAATCCAGAAATGCGTCCGCGGAGACAGTCTGGATTGCTTCGCTTCGCTCGCAATGACGAAGGAGACATCTGCACCAGGCCTCACTCCGCCGCCGTCAGCCGATGCACATTGTCCGCGGTCTCCTTCGGCACCGGTGCCGTCCACGGCGCGCCGCGGCGGCGCTTGACGTCGGCTTCCATCCAGTAGGTCTCCCAGCCACGTGTCGGCCCGATGCCGTCCATGGTCGCCGGACCCTGGATGCTGCGTGCGGTGCTCTCGTCGAGATGCAGCATCGGCTTCTCGCCGCCCGCGACCTTCTCGATCTCCTGCCGCAGCAGGCGGCGGTATTGCACGATCGCCTTGTCGCTCGTGCCGAGGTGCTCCTTGGTGCGGTCCTGGATCGTGCCCATCGACTCCACCGCCCACTGGTCGTGAACGTTGATGTCGGTGCCCATGCCGGTATAGGTCGCCGTCTGCTGCTCGTGCGGATCGAAGCCGTAATCGTTGTTGCTGTTCTTGCGCGATTTGTAGTCCGGCAGCTCGTAAAGCTCGAGCCGCTGGTCGCGCATCTTCTGCTTGTCGACCGGGTTCGCGTAGCTGGTGAAGATCGCGTACCAGTAGCAGTTCTCGTCGTCGACCGGCACGTGCCACTGCGTGATCGTCATCTCCGTGCTCATGGGGATGACGAAGCCGTGCGGGAAGAGCTGGTTGGTGACGCGCACATGCGTCCGCTCCTCGTCGATCTCGCGTAGCGCGATCAGCCGCAGGCCGTATTCGGTGTGCTCGACATTGATGATCGGGCGGTCGTACTCGCGCAGGATCTTGGTCATCGGCAACTCGCTGCCTGCGGAGGCGCCGCGGAACTGCTTGCCGTACGCCGTGGACGTGTCCTCGTCCTCGAAGAAGCGATGCAGGTAGGACGCGTGCGCGGGATCGATGCCGACTTCGAGTGCCTGGAGCCAGTTGCAGGCCATATGGCCTTTGAACGCAAAGGTGTGCGTGCCGGGCGCGACAAAGCAATCGAGTTCGGGAAAGGCCGGCGGCTCACCTTCGCCGAGCCAGGCCCAGAGGATGCCGCTCTTCTCCACCACGGGATAGGAGCGCTGGCGAATGTTCTGGCAAAGCTTTGAGTCCTTCGGCTCAGCCGGCGTCTCGATGCATTGCCCGGTGGCGTCGAACAGCCAGCCGTGGAAGGCGCAGCGCAGGCCGCCATGTTCGAGCCGTCCGAAGGCGAGATCGGCGCCGCGATGCGCGCAGTGGCGATCGATCAGGCCGTAGCGTCCGGTCTCGTCGCGAAACAGCACCAGGTTTTCGCCGAGCAGCTTGACGGGACGGATCGGACGATGGCCTTCGAGCTCGTCCACCAGTGCCGCCGGCTGCCAGTAGCTCCGCATCAGCTTTCCGCAAGGGTCCTTCGGACCGGTGCGGGTGATCAGGTCGTTCTGCTCCTGGCTCATCATGGCGAGTGCATCCTTGTGGAGTGGCGTTTGTTCGCCTATTGAACGAATGGGCGAATTATGACATGCCTTGGATCGGCAGCAAGCACTATTTTGCAGGAATGTCCCGACGCCATGCCCAAGCTGAAGCGAAGCGAGAGCGACGAACGCGCGACGGATTTCGTCGAGAGTCTCGATCGCGGCCTGCGCCTGCTGCAATGCTTTGGCACCGCGGCCGGCCCGATGACGCTGAGCGATCTCGCCCGCGCCGCCGATCTGCCGCGCGCCACCGCGCGGCGCATGCTGTTCACGCTCCAGCGCGGCGGCTTCGTCGCCGGCGACGGCAAGCTGTTTTCACTGACACCACACGTGCTGACACTGGCCGCATCGTATCTGCGGTCCAGCCAGCTCGTCACGGTCCTGCAACCGGTGCTCGACCGCGTTGCGACAGCGGCCAACGAGATCTGCTCGCTCGCGGTGCTCGACGGCGATGAGGTCGTGTTCATCGCGCGCAGCAGCCCGGCGCGCATGTTCTCAGGCGGGCTCGAAATCGGCTACCGCCTGCCGGCCTTCTGCACCTCGGTCGGCCGCGCCATGCTCGGCCAGCTCGATGATGCCGAGCTTGTTGCGCGCCTGAAAGCGATGAAGTGCGAGACGCTGACGCCGCAGACGGAGACCGATCCCAAGGGATTGCTCGCGCGCATCGTTGCTGACCGGGCGCAGGGCTATTCGCTGGTCGATCGCGAGGCCGAGCCGCATTTCCGATCGATCTCGGTCCCGGTGCGTCGTTATGACGGCGTGATTGTCGCTGCCATCAACATGGGCGCTCATGTCGACCGCGTGCCGGCGCAGGAATTGGTCGGCCGCTTCCTGCCGCTGTTGCGGGACGGTGCGGAGTCGGTGCGTTCGCAGCTGTTGTAGCTGAGGCCAGGAGAGCAAAAAGCCCAGAGAGCAAAGAGGTGGGTTTCGCTCGTCCTGACTGGCAGGCTATAATGCGCGCGGCAAAAAAGAGAACAGGGAGGACGCCATGCACCATACCATGGTTCCCAGTGATCGCGTGGAGCATGTCGCTGTCTACGGGCGCGACGGCACCAAGCTCGGCACGATCGAGCGGTTGATGCTCGACAAGGTGAGTGGAACGGTCGCCTACGCCGTGATCAAGACCGGCGGGCTGCTCGGCACCCACCATCATTATCCTCTGCAGTGGAGCGCACTGAGATATGATCCAGGACGTCAGGTCTTCCAGGTCGAGCTGACGCCGGAGCAACTGAGCAGCGGCCCCTGCGAGGTCGATGGCGATGAATTCGACTGGGGTGACCGCTCGCGGCCTTACCCGCATCCGAATTACTGGTCGATCTAGTCGCGTCGCAAGTCTCATAGTCCGGGTCAGCGAAGCGGTACCCGGAACGCCGCACGTCGGCCTTGATCGACGCTTTTACGGCTGGTTGCGCATCCAGTCGGCGAGGCCGGACAGCGCCTTGTCGAGGTCTTGCTGCGCGGCAGCATCGACGACCGTCTCCTCCAGCGCGCCGCGCATGCAGAGCATCCACGCATCACGCTCGGCATCGCCGATGGCGAAGCCGATGTGGCGCTGGCGCAGCCGGGGATGGCCCTTCTCGATCGAGTAAAGTTTTGGGCCGCCGGTCCATTCGGCGAGATAGCGCTTCAGCACGTCCCTGATCGCGCCGAGATCGGCGGCGTGCATCGCGCGGATGACCTGCGCCTCCGGCAGTGTGTCCATGCGATCGTAGAAGCGATCGACCAGCCGCTCGATCGTGGCGCTGCCGCCGATCCGCTCGAACATCGAGATTGCGACGTCGCTCTCGGCCATGGGAGTTCGGACCTACAGCGCCACGCTGCGCAGCCCAAAGCTGCGCGCTTCGTTTTGCAGCACCGGCCGCACCGCATCGATCAGACGGGCCGCGGCGGCATCGACGGAAAGTCCCGCCGTGTCCACCACCGCCGTCGCGCGCGCATACAGCGGCTCGCGGCTCAAGAGGATGTTGCGCAGCTCCGCCATGGCGGAGCGGTCGTCCGCCATCGGCCGCAAATCGCCCTGGCGGCGGACGCGGGCCATGTGCTCCTCGGGCTCGGCCTTCAGCCAGATCGTGTAGAACGACGACAGGATCTGGTCGAAGGTCAAAGGCTCCGAGACGATGCCGCCGCCGGTCGCCAGCACCATCAGCTCGTTGCGCGCGAGCAGCTGTTGCAGCGCCGCCTGCTCCATGCGACGAAAACCTTCCTGGCCGTAGAGCGCGATGATCTCGGCCACCGAGAGGCCGTTCTGCTGCTCGACCTCCTTGTTGAGCTCGACAAAGCTCCAGCCGACCTTCTTCGCCAGCATCCTGCCGAGCGTAGATTTGCCGGCGCCGCGCAGGCCGATCAGCGCGATGCCGCAGAACGGCGCGCGCCGCGGCGCCGATGCGCTGCCGCCGGCGAGCAAATCCTTGGCTTGCGCGATCTGCGCAGGCGTCGCCTTGCGCAAGAGATCGCGAAACATCTGCCAGTCCGGGGTCGGATCGGCCGAGGGAAGCAGATCTTCCAGATGCGCGCCCATCGCGTCGGAGACGCGGCGCAGCAGCACGATGGAGACGTTGCCCTTGCCGCTCTCGAGCTGCGCGATGTAGCGCTCCGAAATTCCTGATACCTTGGCGAGCACTTTGCGCGACATGCCGCGCAGCGCGCGCATGGTGCGCACGCGCTGGCCGAGCTGTTCGAGAAATCGGGATTCGGCGTCGGGACTGTCGGTCATGGACTACGGATCATGGGCCTTCTTGAGCGGGTGTCCTGCGGCGCATATTAATGAAACATAGTGCCTGCTGGCATTGACAGCAAGCCGCCACAGTGTCTTTCTATGAATTATAATTCTAAATTCGGGGGAGAAGTCCGTGAGCGAGGGATCCTATAACGCGGTGACCTGGCTGCTCGACCGGAACGTCGAGGAGGGGCGCGGCAACAAGACCGTGTTCGACGACACCGTCTCCCGGCTCACCTATGGCGAGCTCCAGCACCAGACCCGCCGCACCGCCAACATGCTGCGCCGGCTCGGCGTCCGCCGCGAAGAGCGCGTGGCCATGATCATGCTGGATACGGTCGATTTCCCCGTCGTGTTTCTGGGTGCGATCCGCGCCGGCATCGTGCCGGTGCCGCTCAACACGCTGCTGACATCAGATCAATACGCCTACATCCTCGCCGACTGCCGCGCGCGCGTGCTGTTTGTCTCCGAGGCCCTCTATCCCGTCATCAAGGATGTCGTCGGCCGCATGCCCGATCTCGAGCATGTCGTGGTGTCCGGCGCCAAGACGAACGGCCACAAGCAGCTCGCGGAAGAGCTCGCGGGCGAGAGCGACCGGTTCACGACCGCCGCGACCCATCCCGACGAGCCGGCGTTCTGGCTCTATTCCTCAGGTTCGACCGGCATGCCCAAGGGCGTGCGCCACATCCATTCGAACCTGCAGGCGACCGCCGATACTTACGCGAACCAGGTGCTTGGCATCCGCGAGAACGATGTTTGTCTTTCCGCGGCAAAGCTGTTCTTCGCCTACGGCCTCGGCAATGCGCTGACCTTTCCGATGTCGGTCGGTGCCACCGTGGTGCTCAACAGCGAACGGCCGACGCCGGCGCGCATGTTCGACCTGATGAACCGCTACAATCCTTCGATCTTCTACGGCGTGCCGACATTGTTTGCGGCGATGCTCAACGACGAGGCGATGAAGAGCGAGCGTGGCGGCAAGTCTTTGCGCATCTGCACCTCGGCCGGCGAGGCGCTGCCTGAATCCGTCGGCAACAGCTGGAAGGCGCGCTTCAACGTCGACATTCTCGACGGCGTCGGCTCGACCGAGCTGTTGCACATCTTCCTGTCGAATGAGCCCGGCGACATCAAATACGGCTCCTCCGGCAAGCCGGTGCCGGGCTATGCGGTGCGGCTCGTCAACGAGGCCGGCCAGGATGTCGCCGACGGCGAGGTCGGCGAGCTGCTGGTCGATGCCCCCTCCGCCGGCGAGGGCTACTGGAACCAGCGCCACAAGAGCCGCCGCACATTTGAAGGCCCTTGGACCCGCACCGGCGACAAATACGTTCGCGACACTGATGGCCGCTACACTTTCTGCGGCCGCGCCGACGACATGTTCAAGGTCTCCGGCATCTGGGTCTCGCCGTTCGAGGTCGAGAGCGCGCTGATCACGCATCCCGCCGTGCTGGAAGCCGCCGTCGTGCCCGAAGCCGATCCGGAAGGGCTGCTGAAGCCGAAGGCCTTCGTCGTGCTGCGTCCCGGCGCGACGACGACGGACTTGCAGGAGATGCTCAAGGACCACGTCAAGCAGAAGATCGGCCCGTGGAAATACCCGCGCTGGATCGACGTGGTGGATTCCTTGCCGAAGACGGCGACGGGAAAGATCCAGCGGTTCAAGCTGCGGGACGGGGCGAGCTGAGCGCGCGGAGACGTCTCGTTCTCATTGCTGGAAGAAAATGCGCATGACCAACCTCACCCCCACCGGCTTCCTCAGCATCGGCAACGCCAGCCTCGAATACAAATGGCTCGCGCCGCAAACCGCCGACGCACCGACCATCGTCATGCTGCATGAAGGCCTCGGCTCGGTCGGGCTCTGGGGCGACTTCCCGGAAAAGCTGCAGCAGGCCACCTCCGCCGGCATCTTCGTCTATTCGCGTGCGGGCTACGGCCAGTCGAGCAAGGTCGCGCTGCCGCGGCCGCTCGACTATATGGATCGCGAGGCGCTGGACGTGCTGCCGAAGGTGCTCGATGCGATCGGCTTCAAGCGTGGCCTCCTGCTCGGCCATTCCGACGGCGCCTCGATCGCGACGATCTATGCCGGCGCGCATCAGGATCATCGCCTGAGCGGGCTCGTGCTGATCGCGCCGCATTTCATCGTTGAGGACATCTCGGTGAAGTCGATTGCGGACATCAAGACGGCATTTGAGACCACCGACCTGAAGGCAAAACTCGCGCGCTGGCACAAGGACGTCCACAACGCCTTCCAGGGCTGGAACGGCGCCTGGCTCGATCCGAAATTCCGCGACTGGGATATTTCCGAGTCTCTCGCCTACATCCGCGTCCCTTTGCTGATCCTGCAAGGCCGGGATGATCAATATGGGACATTGCGTCAGCTCGAAATCGCGCAGGAAGAGTGTTATTGTCCGGTAGATTTGAAAGTCATTTCAGACGCGGGACATTCCCCGCATCGTGAAGCGCCGGGGGCGACGCTTGACGCTATTGAGCAATTTGCAAAAGCCGCCCTGCGCGACGATCAGGGACTCCAGGTACGCGCCGCATGACGTTGCGGAGGCACATCGATGAATGTGCCTTCGAACGCGAGTGATCCAATGCGCGCGCTGAACTCGCGCAGCGCTTTCCGGTCCTGGCGCTGACTGCCTGCTTCTAGCCAAGCTCGGCAGGCCGCAGCTGTCCAAAGCCGACTGGATCGCGCTCAGCGCCGGCGCGTGATCCCAGCGGGTGTCATGAAACAAAGTGCATGCCTGGTCCGTTAAGGGCTAGGCGCGCTCTAAAAGATGCATTATTGTGCATCTAACGCGACAGCCAAAACGCATAAACAAGCTCAAGGGTGGCCCATGGCCGGGGAAGATCGGCGCCTCGCAGGCGGCGCGACATTCATCGATTTCCAGACCGAACCGTTCCGCTACCGGCACTGGAAGCTCGCGGTCGATGGTGACGTCGCCACCCTGACCATGGACGTCGACGAGAACGGCGGCCTGTTCGAGGGCTATCTGCTCAAGCTCAATTCCTACGATCTCGGCGTCGACATCGAGCTTGCCGACGTGGTCCAGCGGCTGCGGTTCGAGCATCCCGAGGTGAAAGTCGTGGTGATGCGCTCGGCCAAGAACCGCGTGTTCTGCGCCGGCGCCAACATCCGCATGCTCGCGGGCTCGACTCACGCTCACAAGGTCAACTTCTGCAAGTTCACCAACGAGACCCGCAACGGCATGGAAGACTCGTCGGAGAATTCCGGCCAGCGCTTCATCACCGTGGTGAACGGCTCGGCCGCCGGCGGCGGCTATGAGCTTGCGCTCGCCACCGACTACATCATGCTCGCCGATGACGGCGCGTCTGCCGTTGCCTTGCCTGAAGTGCCGCTGCTCGCGGTGCTGCCCGGGACCGGCGGCCTCACGCGCGTGGTCGACAAGCGCAAGGTGCGCCGCGACCACGCCGATTTCTTCTGCACCATCGAAGAAGGCGTGAAGGGCAAGCGCGCCGTGCAATGGCGGCTGGTCGACGAGATCGCGCCGAACAGCAAGCTCGAAGGCAGGGTCATCGAGCGTGCCAGGGAGTTTGCGGCTGCGTCGAAGCGCAACGGAAGCGGCAAGGGCATTGCTCTTTCCCCGCTCAAGCGCGTCATCGACGAGACCAGCCTGCGCTATGGCTTTGTCACCGTCGATATCGACCGCGCCGCGCGCATCGCCACGATCTCGATCAAGGCGCCTGAAGCCGCGCCGCCCGCCGACATCGACGGCATGATGGAGCAGGGTGTCGCGTTCTGGCCGCTCCAGGTCGCGCGCGAGATCGACGACGCGATCCTGCATCTGCGCATCAATGAGCTCGAGATCGCCATGCTGGTGTTCAAGAGTCACGGCGATCGCGCCCATGTGCTCGCCTGCGATGCCTTCCTCGAAGCCAACAAGGCGCATTGGCTGGTCAACGAGATCAGGCATTACTGGAAGCGCGTCTTGAAGCGCATCGACGTCACCTCGCGCACGCTGGTGACGCTGGTCGAGCCCGGCTCCTGCTTTGCCGGCACGCTCGCCGAGCTCGTCTTCGCCGCCGACCGCTCCTACATGCTGATCGGCACGCGCCAGGGTGACAACCGCCCGCCGCCGTCGATCGAACTGTCAGCGATGAATTTTGGCCCGTATCCGATGAGCCATGGCCTGACGCGGCTTCAGTCGCGCTTCCAGGCCGATCCGTCCGATGTGGAACGCGCGGAAGCCACGATGGGCACGGCTCTGGACGCCGAGCAGGCCGAAGAGCTCGGTCTCGTCACCTTCGCGCTCGACGACATCGACTGGGACGACGAGGTCCGCGTGTTCCTCGAGGAGCGCGCCAGTTTTTCGCCGGACAGTCTCACCGGCATGGAAGCGAGCCTCCGCTTCGTCGGCCCCGAGACGATGGAGTCGAAGATCTTTTCGCGCCTGACCGCCTGGCAGAACTGGATCTTCCAGCGCCCGAACGCGGTCGGCGAGGAAGGCGCGCTGCGCCGCTACGGGAGCGGCCAAAAGCCGAAATTCGATATGACGCGGGTGTGACGACTTTCGTGTCCCGGGCGCGCTGCGGCACGAAGTGACGCTGCGCAGAACCGGGACCCATTACGGACCGGACAATAGGTCCCGGCTCAGCAGTGCAGCACTTCGCGCCGCACTTGCATCCGGGACAAGAGATCGCAAGGAGCACGGCCATGAGCATGAACATCATGAACGTCGACTACTCGACCAAGATTCCGAACAACGTCAATCTCGCCGAAGACCGCCAGGTGCTGAAGGCGCTGGAAGGCTGGCATCCCGGCTACATGGATTGGTGGAGCGACATGGGGCCGGAAGGTTTCCAGGAGTCGCTGGTGTATTTGCGTACTGCTTATTCGGTCGATCCGCGGGGCTGGGCCAAGTTCGACTATGTGCGGATGCCCGACTATCGCTGGGGCATTCTTTTGGCGCCCCAGGAAGAGAACCGTGTCGTGCCGTTCGGCGAGCATTTCGGCGAGCCGGCCTGGCAGGAAGTCCCGGGCGAGTATCGCGCCATGCTGCGCCGTCTGATAGTGATCCAGGGCGACACCGAGCCTGCCTCGGTCGAGCAGCAGCGCCACCTCGGCAAGACCGCGCCCTCGCTGTACGACATGCGCAATCTGTTCCAGGTCAATGTCGAGGAAGGCCGTCACCTCTGGGCGATGGTCTATCTGCTGCAAAAGTACTTTGGTCGCGACGGACGTGAGGAGGCTGACGATTTGTTGCGCCGCCGCTCGGGTGACGCCGACTCGCCGCGCATGCTGGGCGCCTTCAACGAGGCGACGCCGGACTGGCTGTCCTTCTTCATGTTCACCTACTTCACCGACCGCGACGGCAAGATGCAGCTGCACTCGCTGGCGCAGTCCGGCTTCGATCCGCTGTCGCGCACCTGCCGCTTCATGCTGACCGAGGAAGCGCACCACATGTTCGTCGGCGAGACCGGCATCACCCGCGTCGTGCAGCGCACCTGCGATGCGATGCGCGAAGCCGGCATCACTGATCCGTCCGACATCGCAAAAGTCCGCGCGCTCGGCGTGATCGACCTGCCGACCATCCAGAAGAAGCTGAACCTGCACTATACGCTATCGCTTGATCTGTTCGGCTCGGAAGTCTCGACCAACGCGGCCAACGCCTTCAACACCGGCATCAAGGGTCGCTATCACGAGACCCAGATCGACGACGATCACCAGCTTAAGAACGCGACCTATCCGGTGCTGAAGTTCATCGACGGCGAGATCAAGGTGGTCGACGAGCCGGCGCTGACCGCGCTCAACATGCGCCTGCGCGACGATTACAGCCAGGATTGTGTCAAGGGCATGCTGCGCTGGAACAAGGTGATCTCGACCGCGGGCTATCAGTTTGAGCTCAAGCTGCCCAACGTCGCTTTCCACCGCCATATCGGCGAGTTCAAGGCCATCCACGCGACGCCCGACGGACTCCTGATCGACGACGCCAATTGGGCCAAGCGCAAGGATGATTGGCTGCCCTCGACCGCGGACGGCGACTTCATTACCTCGCTGATGCAGCCCGTCACCGAGACCGGCGTGTTCGCATCCTGGATCTCGCCGCCGAAGGTCGGCATCGACAACAAGCCGGGCGATTTCGAGTACGTGAAGATCGAGTCGTAGGGGTCAGGGTCTGTCGCTCTCGCAATACAAATGGTGTCATCACCCGCGAAAGCGGGTGATCCAGTATTCCAGAGGCAGCGAGGCTAGAACCGATAGGCCGCAGCGTACTGGATGCCCCGCCTTCGCGGGGCACGACACCGAGTATGAGGCGAGGGGATGCCGCCCTCGCGGCAACCCTCAGCTATCCCACCCGCTCCCCTTGATCCCCGGGTTTGCGTAAACAATTCCACCATCCACCGCGATGGTTGCGCCCACCACATAGTCGCCCGCGCGCGAGGCGAGATAGATCGCGGCACCCGCCATGTCCTCGTCGGTGCCGATGCGCCCCGCGGGCACGCGGGTCGAGACCTCGTCGCTGTGGTCGCGCGCGGCGCGGTTCATGTCGGATTTGAACGGGCCCGGCGCGATCGCGGTGACCACGACATGGTCGGAGATCAGCTTCACGGCCATGCGCCGCGTCAAATGGATCAGCCCGGCCTTGCTCGCCGCGTAGGAATAGGTCTCGCCCGGATTAACGAAAATGCCGTCGATCGAGGCGATGTTGATCACCTTTGCTGGCCGCTCTGCCGAGGCCGCCGCGCGCAGCATCGGCGCCAGCGCCTTGGTCAGGAAGAACGGCGCCTTGAGGTTGAGGTTCATCACCTTGTCCCAGCCGCTCTCGGGAAACTCGTCGAACTCCGCGCCCCAGGCGGCGCCCGCATTGTTGACGAGGATGTCGAGTTTTGGCTCGCGCTTCCCAAATTCACTCGCGAGCAGCTCGGCGCCAGCGAGCGTCGAGATGTCGATCGGCAGCGCGATGCACTCGCCGCCATACTGCGCGGTGAGCTCGTTCGCGGTCGCTTCGCAAGGCCCGGCCTTGCGCGCGGTGATGTAGACCTTCGCCGCACCGGCGCTGAGAAATCCCGCCGCGATCATCTTGCCGATGCCGCGCGAGCCGCCGGTCACCAGCGCGACGCGGCCTTTGAGCGAGAACAGATCGTTGAACATGATGCCTCCCTTGGTTTGCGCTGGTTGTGAGCGGGGTGGGGAGGGGAGTCAACTCAGCTCGTCGTCAGCTCCGCCCTCATCCTGAGGAGCGCGCCAGCGCGTCTCGAAGGATGCGGGCGGCCCATCCTTCGAGACGCGCTCCTTCGGAGCGCTCCTCAGGATGAGGTCTGAGTGTGCGGTTGGATCAAGCCGCCGCGATCCTTCGAAAGCCATTCCACATCGCGGTCGCGGCGCCTGAGGTCAGCACCGGCAAAATTCGCGTGTCCTGGTAATTGCCGTTGAGCGAGACGCGTGGCAGCGCGGTCATGTGGCCGGCGTTCTCGGCGAACAGCATACCGGGCCGCGTCGTCACCGCGGTCTTGAAACCGGCGGTCGCCGCAAGGGCGAATTCACGCTCGCCTGCGGCTTGGCGGTCGCCATAGGGATAGGCAAGATGCTGGACATTGCGGCCGAGCGCCTGCTCGATCCGCGCGCGGCTCACGGCTATCTCTTGCGTGGCGATCTCTTCGCTTTGCTTGGCGAGATTGCAATGGCTGATGGTGTGGGCACCGATCGTGACCAGGGGGTCGGCGGCAAATCGCTTCACCTCGTTCCAGGACAGGCAGAGGCCGCGGCACAACGCGGTCATATCGACGCCGTACCTGGTGCAGAGCGCTTCGATCTCGCGCTTGAGATCGTGCTCGCCCGGCAATGCGCGGAGCCAGTCGTGCACGCGGTCGAACGCCGCCTGCTTGGCGGCCGGCGTCGTCGCATCGAGCCGCAGCGCGGCATTGCCGATTTTGACCTCGATCTGCTCGGTCTTGGCGATCACGGCTTCCAGCGCCTCCCACCACAGCCGCCCCGTGCCCTCGGCGAAATCGCTGGCGACATAGACCGCCAGAGGCGCGTCAAATTCGCGCAGAACCGGCAGCGCATAGTCGAGATTGTCGCGATAGCCGTCGTCGAGCGTGAAGGCGGCGAAGCGGCGGTCGAACCGGCCCCGCACCAGCCGCTCATGCAGCTCGTCCATGCTGACGATGTCGATCTCGTGCGAGCGCAAATGGCTGAGCGTGGCGCGCAGGAATTCGGGGGTGACTTCGAGATGCCGGTTCGGCTGGAAGGCGGCGTCGCGGCCCGGCCGCACGTGGTGCAGCATGAAAATAGCGCCGACGCCCGATAAAAGCGGGCGCAACAGATGGTGCGCCCCGCTGAAATAGAGTGCTCCCAGCCCGGCGCGGATGACGTTGTTTCGGAGTTGTTTCATGACCGGCGGGCGGACTCTGGCATTCCGGATTCAACTTACGGAAGAACCCTTGAAGAAAAAGTTATTCCAATTGTCCATGCAGGGCCTTTGGAAGGGCGTCATTTCCGGTTTGACAGCCTGCCAAGGGTTTGTTTTGTCTCCGGTTCCAGAGTTCGGGTCGTCGAATGCAGAAGCTTTTCAGGTGGGCCAGCAAATGGTGGCCGGGGTTAATCCCGCTGGCCGTCATGTGGGGATTTGCGGCCTGGAATAATACCTTGCCGGTCGAGGCGGACCTTTCCGCCCGGAGTTCGGCCGCCCTCAAGGACACCGTTCTGGACAAGACCCGGATCGCGGTGGACGGCCGCGACGTCAGCCTGGCCGCGGACGCGTTTTCCGAGGAGGGGCGGCGCGACGCCGTGGTGGCGGTCGAGACAGTCCCCGGCGTGCGCCTGGTCGACGACCGGACCCGCCTCGTTCCCGAGGCCAAACCCTTCGTCTGGAACGCCGAACGCGACGTGGTGCGGGTGACGCTGTCAGGCTCCGCGCCCTTGCCGTCGATCAAGGGCCGTCTGACCGAGGCGGCCCGCAAGGAGCTCGGCGGCGTCGAGGTGGCCGATCAAATGGGGCTGGCGCGCGGCGCGCCGCCGCGGTTCGAGGCGGCTGCGACGCTGCTGCTCGACCAGATCGGCAAGCTCAAGGACGGCAAGATCACGATAACGGACACCAAGGTCAATCTGTCGGGCATGGCGCGCGACCTCGGCGGCCGCGAAGCGGTCGCAGCCGCGCTCAAGAACCTGCCCGAGGGCTTCTCGATTGCTGCCAACGACGTCAAGGCGCCGCCCTACGTCTTCCAGGCCTACAAGGATCCGGTGGCCGCGACGGTGACGCTGACCGGTTATGTTCCCGACAACAATGTCCACACGGCAATCGTCACCAGCGCGTCGCGGAAATTCTTCAACGAAAAGGTCGTCGACAATCTCAAGGCCAGCCTCGGCGCGCCCGGCGCCTTCAACTCCGCCGTGGTCGCAGCGCTCGGCGCGCTGTCGCGACTGTCGACCGGCACGCTTGTCGTATCCGACCGCGAGGTAAAGCTGTCGGGCGATGCGCTCTATGAAGGGGCCGCCAACGACATCCGGGCAGGCCTCGGCAAGGATTTCCCGAAAAACTGGCAGTACAAGCCGGAAATCACGGTGAAACCTGCGGCCGGCCCGGTCGACGGCACCGTGTGCCAGCAATTGTTCTCGGAGCTGCTGGCCAAGGCCAAGATCCGCTTCGGGGCGAAGCGCGCCGACATCGATCCGGATTCCGCCGGCATTCTCGATCATCTGATCGAGACGGCGCTGCGATGCCCCACCACCAATATCGAGGTCGCCGGGCATACCGATGCCGACGGTGAGGACGCCTTCAACCAGGCTCTCTCGCAGAAGCGCGCGCAGGCGGTGATCGATTATCTGGTCAAGGCCGGGCTGCCCGCCAGCCGCTTCACCGCGGTCGGCTATGGCAGCACGCAGCCCGTCGCCGGTAACGCCACCGAAGACGCCAAGGCGCAGAACCGCCGCATCGAATTTCTGGTGAGGTAACGATGCCCTATCTCGTCTCGTTTCATCTCGGCTGGTTGATCGGCTCGCTACTGCTCGGCTTTTGCATGGGCTGGATCTCGGTGGTCCAGCGCGGCAACGGCACCTCGAAAGTGACCGCGCGCTGGCTCGCCGTGCTTGCGGCCGCCCTGGTCGCCGTCTCGTTCGCGCATGTGGTCCCCGGCCGTTTCGGCTACTGGCTCGACCTCGCCCTGATCATGTTCGCCTGCTACCTTGTCGGCTGCACCATCGGCGCCTGGCTGCGCGACCGCGTGGTCTCGCGCACCGCGCCGCCGGCCGCTCTGTGATGTTGCCGTGCCCCCTTGACCACGGGAGTCAGGGTCGGGCTGCGCGGCCGTTCGGCACATCGGAAAACCGCGATCAAGCGCTCAAGTCACCCCTCTTTCAAGAGGTGGGTGCGGCCCATAGATTGACGTCGGCTTAAGCCGTGACGGAACATTGTGCGGTCGAAATCATCAAAACTTCATGGCGACTGCGCAGGATCGCCATGGAGATTCGCGTCAGTCTTACCGCCGAAAGCGCCAAACCGTGCACCAGGAGCCCGTAACCCTGCCTAAAATACTGAAAGCACGAGTTTTTGTTCGAATTGCCGAATTCCACTCCGCCCGAAAACGCGCTAGGGGAGAGGAAGGGGGCCTGCGCGATGCCGGAGCCGGCGGCGAAGATTCGTTGAGCGCCTGCGTGTCGTCCGCCTGTTCGCCGGCCTCCCTGGCCGCTGAAGCGTTGTTCGAGGTTTAGATGCTGGAAGCCATACGCAGAGCGATGTCGTTTCTGCGCCAGAAGCAAATCCTGCATAAGCTTGGAGTTGTGATCAGCGTCGCGGTCATCGGCATCGCTTGCTACGTGCTCTACCACATGCTGCGCGGCATCGATGTCAACGAGGTCCTTGAAGCGATCAAGAGCACCGAGCCGAGCCAGATTGCGATGGCGGGGCTGTTCGTCGCTGCGGGCTATTTCACCCTGACTTTCTACGATTTGTTCGCCGTGCGCGCGATCGGCCACGCCCACGTGCCCTATCGCATCAACGCGCTCGCCGCCTTCACCAGCTATTCGATCGGCCACAATGTCGGCGCCAGCGTCTTCACCGGCGGCGCGGTGCGCTACCGTATCTATTCGGCCTACGGCCTGAACGCGATCGACGTCGCAAAAATCTGTTTCCTCGCCGGCCTGACTTTCTGGCTTGGCAATGCCGCCGTGCTGGGCCTCGGCATCTCCTATCATCCGGAGGCCGCCGCGGCGATCGACCAGCTGCCGCCCTGGCTGAACCGGACGCTGGCGATGATGATCATCGTCGGGCTGGTCGCCTATGTGGTCTGGGTCTGGACCCAGCCGCGGATGGTCGGTCGCGGACCCTGGACCGTGATGCTGCCGGGCGGCCCGCTGACGCTGCTCCAGATCACGATCGGCATCATCGATCTCGGCTTCTGCGCGCTCGCGATGTACGTGCTGGTTCCGGACGAGCCCAATCTCGGCTTCGTGGTGGTCGCGGTGATCTTCGTCTCGGCCACCTTGCTCGGCTTTGCCAGCCATTCGCCCGGGGGCCTTGGCGTGTTCGACGCCGCCATGCTGGTCGGCCTCTGGCAGATGGACCGCGAGGAACTGCTGGGCGGCATGCTGCTGTTCCGCGTGCTCTATTATCTGTCCCCCTTCGTCATATCTGTAGTCTTGCTGACGTTTCGCGAGGTTATCATCGGCGCACGATCGAAACGCTTGCAGCAGGCCGCGCTCAAGCTCGACCCCGGCCCCGCGCCTGAAGCCGCTTATGTGAGAAAGCGCAGCGACAGCGGCGCCTGACCGGCGCAAGCCCCTTGGAGAAGCCCGCCCCGATGGCGATCGACGCCCCATCGTCTCCCACCGCCCGGCCCTGGTCCGACCGGCTGCGGCACTCGACCATCATCCTGATCGCCGCGGCGCTGGCGCTGTCGGTGGTGGTCTCGCTCGGCGAATTGTCGGTGATGCGGGCGGCGACAGTGTTCCTCTGCATCGCGGCCGCAGCGCTGATCCCGTGGCGCCTGCACGATACTGCCGCCTCGCGCGAAGACACCCGCCGCGTCAACCCCGTCGAGAGCGCGGCGGTGGCCGCGGTCGTTGCCGGCATGCCCGATCCTGCGGTGCTGCTCGACCGCGCCGGCCGCGTCATCCATCTCAACGCTGCAGCCGCCCAGCTCGCGCCGGCGCTGCGCCGGAACGAGCTGGCCCAGTTCGCACTGCGCTCGCCGGAGATCATCACCGCTCTGCGCGAGTCGATCGCGACTACCGAGCCGCGGCGCGCGACCTATCTCGACCATGTCCCGGTCGATCGCTGGATGGAGCTGACCATCACGCCGGTGCCGGTGCCGACCACCTTCGGCGGCGCCGACAAATGCATGCTGATGACCTTCCACGACCAGACGCCGCTGCGCAGGGTCGAGGAAATGCGCGCCGATTTCGTTGCCAATGCCAGCCACGAGTTGCGCACGCCGCTGGCCGCACTGTCCGGCTTCATCGACACGCTCCAGGGCCAGGCCAAGGACGATCCCAAGGCGCGCGAGCGCTTCCTCGGCATCATGCACAACCAAGCCACCCGTATGGCACGCCTGATCGACGATCTGCTGTCGCTGTCGCGGGTGGAACTGTCGGCCCATGTGCGGCCCGACACCTTGGTCGACCTGCTGCCGATCATCTTCCAGGTCGCCGACGGGCTCGAACCGCTGGCGCGGGAACGCCGGGTCGAGGTCGAGACCCATCTGCCGGAGACGCCGGTGATGATCGCGGGCGACCGCGAGGAGCTGCTCCGCCTGTTCGAGAATTTGATCGAGAACGCGCTCAAATACGGCGCCTCCGGTGGTCGTGTCGTCGTGTCGCTGACGTCCAGTCCTGCCATTGATGGAACTCAGGAAATCCGGGTTCTGGTCCGGGATTTCGGCCCCGGCATCGCGCCGGAGCATTTGCCGCGGCTGACCGAGCGCTTCTACCGGGTCGATATCGGTGACAGCCGCTCGCAGGGCGGCACCGGCCTCGGATTATCGCTGGTGAAACATATTCTTAACCGCCATCGCGGCCGGCTTTTGATCGAAAGCGTGCCCAAACAGGGCGCCACTTTTACCGCCTGTTTTCCCCAGGTGAAGGCCTTGATCCAGAGCTGAAATACAAGCGATTCCAATTGCTTGTCTCCGTCATCCAGCTGTCACGAAAGCTTCGTAAAAGCTCAGCTGTCCGCTCCTAAAGGAGCGGCACGGGGAGCGCGATCGGGCGCGGATGGCGCTTCGCTCCCCTGCATGGAGACCAACATGAATTTCCTCAAAACGATCGTCGCTGCTGGCTTGGTCGCCGCATCGACGACGGCGGCCTTTGCCGCCGATATCACCGGTGCCGGTGCGACATTCCCGTTCCCGATCTATTCGAAATGGGCTGACACCTACAAGAAGGAGACCGGCAACGGCCTGAACTACCAGTCGATCGGTTCCGGCGGCGGCATCAAGCAGATCCAGGCCAAGACCGTGACCTTCGGCGCCAGCGACGCACCACTCAAGGCCGAGCAGCTCGAAAAGGACGGCCTCGTCCAGTGGCCGATGGTGATGGGTGCCATCGTTCCCGTCGTCAACATCGAGGGCGTGAAGCCCGGTGAGATGGTGTTCGACGGCGAGACCCTCGCCAGCATCTATCTCGGCAAGATCACCAAGTGGGACGACGCCGCGATCAAGAAGCTCAATCCGAACCTGAAGCTGCCGTCGGAGGCGATCACCGTGGTCCGCCGTTCGGACGGTTCGGGCACCACCTTCAACTTCACCAACTACCTCGCCAAGGCCAGCGCTGACTGGAAGAGCAAGGTCGGTGAAGGTACCGCCGTCGAGTGGCCGGTCGGCGTCGGCGCCAAGGGCAACGAAGGCGTGTCGGGCAACATCAGCCAGACCAAGAACTCGATCGGTTACGTCGAGTACGCCTATGCCAAGCAGAACAAGCTGACCTACACCGGTCTCGTCAACAAGGCCGGCAAGCCGGTGCAGCCGACCGTCGAAGCCTTCCAAGCGGCCGCCTCCAACGCCGACTGGGCCAAGGCTCCCGGCTACTACGTCATCCTGACCGACCAGCCCGGCGAGAAGTCCTGGCCGATCACGGCGGCGACCTTCATCCTCATGCACAAGGACGCCACCGACAAGGCGGCCTCGCAGGAAGCCATCAAGTTCTTCCGCTGGGCCTTCAAGAACGGGGGCAAGGCGGCTGAAGAGCTCGACTACATCCCGATGCCCGAGGGCGTCGTGACCCTGGTCGAGAAGACCTGGGCTGCCGAGATCAAGAGCTAAGCTCGCGATGATCGTGTCCCGGACGCCCTGCAGCGTGAAACGCTGCCGCGCAGAGCCGGGACCCACAACTGTGCCCCGGATCAGCATCGCATCCGGGGCACGGACCAACAAAAAACGTATACTATTTGGTACAGGGGATCGGCGTGGCAGAGATGGCCGTTCAGAGCGATATAATCGACGACGCCGGACCGTATGATCGCGCCAAGGCCTTGAGCGCGTTCAAAGTCGGGGACGTCACCTTCTACTGGATCACGCGGCTCTCCGCGATCTCGGTGCTTCTGATCCTCGGCGGCATCATCCTGTCGCTGATCGTCGGCGCCTTTCCGGCGATGAAGGAATACGGTCTCTCCTTCCTGTGGACGCAGCGCTGGGCGCCGTCCGCCGATCCGCCGGTGCTCGGCGCGCTCGGGCCGATGTACGGCACGCTCGTCACCTCCTTCATCGCGATGCTGATCGCCATCCCGGTCGGTCTCGGCATTGCGATCTTCCTCACCGAGCTCTGCCCGCAATGGCTGCGCCGCCCGATCGGCATGGCGATCGAGCTGCTCGCCGGCATCCCCTCGATCATCTACGGCATGTGGGGCTTCTTCGTGTTGGGTCCGTTCCTCGCCAACACGTTCCAGCCCTTCATGATCAAGATCTTCGACGGCGTGCCGGTGCTGGGCGGGATCTTCGCAGGTCCCCCGTCCTATCTCAGCCTATTCAATGCCGCGCTGATCCTCGCCATCATGGTGCTGCCCTTCATCACCTCGATCTCGGTCGACGTGTTCAAGACGGTGCCTCCGGTCCTGAAGGAAGCCGCCTACGGCGTCGGCTGCACCACCTGGGAAGTCGTCCGCAGCGTGGTGATCCCCTACACCCGCGTCGGCGTCATCGGCGGCGTCATGCTGGCGCTGGGCCGCGCGCTTGGCGAGACCATGGCGGTGACCTTCATCATCGGCAACTCGTTCCGCATCTCGACGTCGATCTTTTCGCCGGGCACCACGATCTCGGCGGCGATCGCATCCGAGTTCGCCGAGAGCGACGGCCTGCACCAGTCCGGCCTGATCCTGCTCGGCCTGCTGCTGTTCGTGCTGACGTTCTTCGTGCTCGCGGGCGCGCGGCTGATGCTGATGCGTTTGGAAAAGAAGGCGGGAAACTAACGCCATGAACCCGATCTATTCACGTCGCCGCCGCAAGGACTTCGTCATCCGCGGGCTCTGCATCGCCGCGACCGCATTCGGCGTCACCTGGCTTGCGCTGATCCTGATCACGCTGCTCTACAACGGCCTGGCTGGCCTCAATGTCCAGCTGTTCACCGAGAACACGCCGCCACCCGGATCGAACGAGGGCGGCCTGCTCAACGCAATCGTCGGCTCGCTGATCATGACCGTGATCGGCGTCGGCATCGGCGCGCCGCTCGGCATGTTCGCCGGCACCTATCTCGCCGAATACGGCCGCAACGACCGGCTGACCTCGGTGATCCGCTTCATCAACGACATCCTGCTGTCGGCGCCCTCGATCATCATCGGCCTGTTCATCTACGGCGCGGTGGTGGTGCCGATGCGCGGCTTCTCGGCGATCGCCGGCAGTCTCGCGCTCGCGGTCATCGTCATCCCGGTGGTGCTGCGCACGACGGAGGACATGCTGCTGCTGGTGCCGAACGCGCTGCGCGAGGCGGCCTCGGCGCTTGGCCTGCCGCGCTCGCTGGTGATCAAGCGCATCGCTTATCGTGCTGCCCGATCGGGTCTCATCACCGGCGTGCTGCTTGCGACTGCCCGCGTCGCCGGCGAGACCGCGCCGCTGCTGTTCACCGCGCTGTCGAACCAGTTCTTCAGCCTCGGCCTGAACAAGACGATGGCGAACCTGCCGGTCACCATCAACAACTTCGTGCAGAGCCCCTACGCCTATTGGAAGCAGCTGGCCTGGAGCGGCGCGCTGCTCATCACCCTGACCGTTCTTGCCCTGAATATTGGCGCGCGCATCCTTGGCGCCGAGAGGACCGCAAAATGAGTGATCTTTCCGTGTCGATGAGCGCGGCCGGCGGACTGTCCCACGCGCCGGTGCTGCCCGAGGCGCCCCCCAAGGTGACCGTTCGCAACCTGAACTTCTATTACGGCGAGCACCACGCGCTGAAGAACATCAACCTGACGCTCGGCGCCAACCGCGTCACGGCGTTCATCGGCCCGTCGGGCTGCGGCAAGTCGACCCTGCTGCGCATCTTCAACCGGATGTACGACCTCTATCCGGGCCAGCGCGCCACCGGTCAGCTGATGCTCGACCAGACCAACATCCTCGACCCCAGGCTGGACCTCAATTTGCTGCGCGCCCGCGTCGGCATGGTGTTCCAGAAGCCGACGCCGTTCCCGATGACGATCTACGAAAACATCGCGTTCGGCATCCGTCTCTACGAGAAGATATCAAAGTCCGAGATGGACGGCCGGGTCGAGAAGGCGCTGCGCGGCGGCGCGCTGTGGAACGAGGTCAAGGACAAGCTCAACGCCTCCGGCCTGTCGCTCTCCGGCGGCCAGCAGCAGCGCCTCTGCATCGCCCGCACCGTCGCGGTGCGGCCCGAAGTGATCCTGTTCGACGAGCCCTGCTCGGCGCTCGACCCGATCTCGACCGCCAAGGTCGAGGAGCTGATCCAGGAGCTCGCCGAGGATTACACGATCGCGATCGTCACCCACAACATGCAGCAGGCGGCGCGCGTCTCCGACAAGACCGCCTTCATGTATCTCGGCGAGCTGATCGAGTTCGACGACACCAACAAGATCTTCACGTCGCCGACCGACCGGCGCACGCAGGATTACATCACCGGCCGGTTCGGCTGAGGAGACGCGACATGGGTTCTGAACATACCGCAAAGGCCTTCGATACCGACCTCCAGGAACTCACCCGGCTGGTTGCCGAGATGGGCGGCATCGCCGAGCGCATGATCGTCGATTCCGTCGACGCGCTGATCCGCCGTGACGTTCCGCTCGGCCAGCGCGTCGTCACCATCGACACCGAGCTCGACGCGCTGCAGAAGCGCATCGAGGAGCGCGCCGTGCTCACTATCGCCCGCCGTCAGCCGATGGCGGTCGATCTGCGCGAGATCGTCGGCGCCATGCGCGTCGCGACCGATCTCGAGCGCATCGGCGACCTCGCCAAGAACATGGGCAAGCGTGTCGCGGCGCTGGAGACGGATTTCCATCCGCTCAAGCTGTTCCGCGGCCTGGAGCACATGACCGACCTCGTGCAGCAGCAGGTCAAGTCGGTGCTGGACGCTTATGCCGCACATGATTTGCCGGCGGCGATGGCGGTGTGGAAGGGCGACGAGGAAGTCGACGCCATCTGCACTTCGCTGTTCCGCGAGCTCCTCACCTACATGATGGAGGATCCGCGCAACATCTCGTTCTGCATCCATTTGATGTTCTGCGCCAAGAACATCGAGCGGATCGGCGATCACGCCACCAACATCGCCGAGACCGTCTTCTACATGATCGAGGGCCAGGCGATCACCGACAAGCGGCCGAAGGGCGATATGACGACCTTCGCCACCTCGATACCGAACACCTAGGGAGCAACGACCCAGATGGGCGCACGCATTATGGTGGTTGAGGACGAGGAAGCCCTGACCGAGCTTCTCCGCTACAACCTCGAAGGCGACGGCTATGACGTCGAGACGGTCATGCGCGGCGACGACGCCGACACCCGTCTCAAGGAGCACATTCCCGATTTGATCGTGCTCGACTGGATGCTGCCGGGCCTGTCAGGCATCGAATTGTGCCGGCGGCTTCGCACCCGTCCCGAGACCAAGCAGCTCCCGATCATCATGCTCACCGCGCGCGGCGAGGAAAGCGAGCGGGTGCGGGGTCTTGCGACCGGCGCCGACGATTACATCGTCAAGCCGTTCTCGGTGCCGGAGCTCCTGGCGCGCGTGAAGGGCCTGCTGCGGCGCGCAAGCCCCGAGCGGCTCGCCACCGTGCTCGCCTTTGGCGACATCGAGCTCGACCGCGACAAGCGCCGCGTGGCGCGCTCGGGCCGGCCGATCGATCTCGGCCCGACCGAATATCGCCTGCTGGAGTTCTTCCTGGAGCATCCGGGGCGGGTGTTCTCGCGCGAGCAACTGCTCGACAGCGTCTGGGGCCGCGACATCTACATCGACGAGCGTACCGTCGACGTGCATATCGGCCGCCTGCGCAAGCTGCTCAATCTCGGCCGCGAGCAGGACCCGATCCGCACCGTCCGCGGCGCCGGCTACGCGCTGGATGATCGTTTTGCCAAGGCGGAGCAGCAGGCGTAACTCGCTTCAAGCTCCGCCGTCGTTCCGGATCGACACGCGCTTTTGGCACGCTTGTCCGGGACGACATCAAGTGGGCCGAGGCGTCATCGTGTGACGGCGCCGCCCTTGCAGTCAGCTAAATCCGCTAGCTCAGCGCGGGCTCGGCTTCACCGGTGCGCGGCGCCGATCCGACGCCGGCTGATACGCGACGCGCGAGTGTTGTGCGCAATAGGGCAGGCCGGACAGCGCCTTGCCGCCGCAGAAGAAGAAGTCCGGGGTCGAGGGATCGCCGACCGGCCAGTGGCAGGTCGCCTCGTTCAGCTCGAGCAGCGTCAGCCGCTGGCTCATCGGCACCACGTTGTCGTAGGTGACCGGTTCGGCCTCCACTTCGACCTCGAAGGCCTGTGCCAGCGCGGTGTTGCCGCGCGAGATCGGGCGGGTCACCCGCATCATATGCTGCGCGGGGCGCGCCTTGCGCGGCCGGGGCGCTGCCGATGAAGGGCTCTTGGCGCGACCCGACAGGCCGAGCCTGTGCACTTTGCCGATCACGGCATTGCGGGTCACATTACCGAGCTCAGCCGCGATCTGGCTGGCCGAAAGTCCGGCCTCCCAGAGCTTTTTAAGCTGCTCGACGCGATCATCGGACCAGGTCAAAACTGTCATTGCACCCTTTCCCTCGCTGCCGGCCTGCCATCCTGGCGCCTCGCAGCGAATGCCTAAGCCTTTAAAAACCCGTGCCGCCAGAATCCCTTAAGGCTCGCCGGGCGTGACTAGAACGCCCGAACGTTTACGCCGGTACATAAGGACTTAGAGATCAGAACCACTGCACGAGATGTCGTATCTGACAATCCAAACGCTACAATATGGCGTGACTCCCGCGCAAGAGTCCGCCGACTCGCTTCCACATGTTCCGTGGTGAAATCCGCGAAATCAGCACCGCAAGACTACGGATTCAGCGTTTCGCGAGGCTTTCCGGGCGGCATTGACACCCGTCTTCCCAAGCATAAGATAGTGAAACGTGCCGCCCCGAAAAGGCGGCACGTTTCGTTTTCCGGGCCGGTCAATGGTGCGTTGCGCAATGCACGCGTCACACCGTCCGCAACATCCAAGTGACATCATGACCAACAGCGCAGCGCCGCATTTGCTCCCCGTTTTCGCCAGAACCGACCTCGGTTTCGAGCGCGGCGAAGGCTGCTGGCTGATTGCGACCAATGGCGAGCGCTATCTCGATTTCACCTCGGGTGTCGCGGTGAACGCGCTCGGCCATGCCCATCCCGCGCTGGTCAAAGCGTTGCAGGAGCAGGCCACGAAGCTCTGGCACATGTCGAACCTGTTCCAGAGCCCGGATGGCGAGAAGCTCGCCAACCGCCTCTGCCATGAGAGTTTTGCGGACTTCGTGTTCTTCTGCAATTCCGGCGCCGAGGCGCTGGAGGGCGTGATCAAGCTGGTCCGCCATCATCACTTCTCCCAAGGGCATCCGGAACGTTACCGCATCATCACCTTCGAAGGCGCGTTCCACGGCCGCACGCTGGCGACGCTGGCCGCGACGGGATCTGCAAAATATCTGGAAGGTTTTGGTCCGCCGATGGATGGCTTCGACCAAATCCCGCATGGCGATATCGAGGCCGTGAAGAAAGCGATCGGTCCGCAGACCGCCGGCATCCTGATCGAGCCGATCCAGGGCGAGGGCGGCGTGCGCTCGGCAACCCCGGCCTTCCTCAAGGCACTGCGCCAGCTCTGCGACGACAAGGGCTTGCTGCTCGCGTTCGACGAGGTGCAGACCGGCATGGGCCGCACCGGCGATCTGTTCGCACACCGCCGTCTCGGCGTGACGCCCGATGTGATGTCGCTGGCGAAGGCGCTCGGCGGCGGCTTTCCGATCGGCGCGGTGCTGGCGACCGCGGATGCGGCGGCCGGCATGGGGCCCGGCTCGCACGGCTCGACCTTCGGCGGCAATCCGCTCGCGATTTCGGCTGCGAATGCCGTGCTCGACGTCATGCTCAAGCCCGGCTTCTTCGACCACGTGCAGAGGATGTCGCTGCTGCTCAAGCAGAAGCTCGCCTCCGTGATCGACCGTCATAGCGATGTCGTCAGCGAAGTGCGCGGCGAGGGCCTGCTGATCGGCATCAAGGCCGTGGTGCCTTCAGGCGATCTCGTTGTAGCCTTGCGCGACGAAAAGCTGCTCACCGTCGGCGCCGGCGACAATGTCGTACGTTTCCTGCCGCCTTTGATCGTCACCGAAGCCGAGATCGAGGACAGCGTTGGGCGGCTCGAACGCGCCTGCACCGCGTTGTCCGGCAACAAGCGGGCGGCAAGCTGATGAGCAAGTCGCCCAATAAAGCACCGAAGCACTTCCTTGATATCGACGCGCTGCCGCTGTCGGAGCTCAAGAGCATGCTGGCCGCGTCCTCCGCGATGAAGGCGAAGCAGAAGGCGCATCAGCCGGTCAGGCCGCTTGAAGGCAAGACGCTGGCGATGATCTTCGAGCGCCCCTCGACGAGGACGCGGGTGTCGTTCGATGTCGCTATGCGCCAGCTCGGCGGCGAACCCATCATGCTCACCGGCGCGGAGATGCAGCTCGGCCGCGGCGAGACCATCGCCGACACCGCGCGCGTGCTGTCGCGCTATGTCGACGCCATCATGATCCGCATTCTCAATCACGATGCCCTGCTCGAGCTCGCGGCGAACGCCACCGTTCCTGTCATCAACGGCCTGACGCGGCGTTCGCATCCCTGCCAGGTGATGGCTGATCTCATGACCTATGAGGAGCATCGCGGCCCGATCGAGGGCAGGACTGTGGCCTGGACCGGCGACGACAACAACGTGCTCGCCTCCTGGGCGCACGCCGCCGAACGCTTCAAGTTCCAGCTCAACGTCGCGACGCCCCCGGAGCTCGCGCCGAAAAAGGCGATGCGCGATTTCATCAAGGCGACCGGCGCGCCGATCATGCTCGGCAGCGATGCCGAAGCCGCCGTGCGCGGCGCCGATTGTGTCGTCACCGACACCTGGGTGTCGATGGGCGACAAGGAAGGCGAGCATCGCCACAACGTGCTCAAGCCTTATCAGGTCAACGCCCAGCTGATGTCGCTGGCCAAGCCCGATGCGCTGTTCATGCACTGCCTGCCCGCCCATCGCGGCGAGGAGGTCACCGACGAGGTGATCGACGGCCCGCAATCCGTCGTGTTCGACGAGGCCGAAAACCGCCTGCACGCGCAGAAGGGCATTCTGGCCTGGTGCTTCGACGCGGTGAAGTAGGCGCGGGGCGCGGTGAACGCGAAGTCGGTTTGTTTCGCCGTCCTGGCTTTCGCCAGGACGACACCGAACTTGCAGTATCGCGTGTAACCATAACTGCGCCCGGAACACGCGGCCCGCGCCCCCTTACATTTCCGCCCTCCGACCCCAGATAGAGCGCCATGATTTCCCAATCCCCTGACATGAAAACCGGGCCCGAAGGCCCGGTTCGCGCACCATCCGCGGTTCCGGTCGACGACGCCGTGCTGCCCTACGAGGTCGACGCGCTCGACGTGCGCGGTCGCCTGGTGCGGCTTGGTCCGGCGCTCGACGATATCCTGACCAGGCACGATTATCCGGCGCCTGTCGGCAAGCTGCTCGGCGAGGCCATCGTGCTGACCACGCTGCTCGGCTCGGCGCTGAAGTTTGAAGGCCGCTTCATCCTCCAGGCCCAGACCGACGGTCCGGTGTCGTTTTTGGTCGTCGATTACATGGCGCCGGATCGCCTGCGAGCCTACGCACGTTTCGACGCCGCGCGTCTCGGCGATGCCAAAGATTCCGGCGCGCTGCTGGGCCACGGCCATCTCGCCATGACCGTCGACCAGGGGCCCGAGATGAGCCGCTACCAGGGCCTGGTCGCGCTCGACGGCGGCAGCCTGGAAGACGCCGCTCACGAATATTTCCTGCGCTCCGAGCAGATCCCGACGCGCGTGCGTCTCGCCGTCGGCGAGGAGTGGCGTTCGAACGATGGCGGCAAGCATCGCTGGCGCGCCGGCGGCATGCTGATGCAGTTCCTGCCGAAGGCGCCTGAGCGCGCGCGGCAGGCCGATCTGCATCCCGGCGATGCGCCCGAAGGCGTCGAGGTGCATAGCGTCGCTGAAGACGATGCCTGGGTCGAGGCGCGCTCGCTGATCGAAACCGTCGAAGACGTCGAGTTGATCGATCCCGAGCTCTCCGGCGAGCGGCTCTTGTTCCGCCTGTTCCACGAACGCGGCGTGCGCGTGTTCAATCCGCTGGTCCTGAAGGCACAATGCTCCTGCTCGCGCGATGCGGTCGCATCGATGCTGAAGAGCTTTTCGTCCGACGATCGCGCCGCCATGGTCAAGGACGACAAGGTCGTCGTGACCTGCGAGTTCTGCAGTTCGGTGTACGATTTCACGCCGGCCGAGGCGGGCGTGGAAGACGCTTGAGGCATTGGACCGTGTCGCCATCCGGGTCCCGGCTCTGCGCAGCAACGCTCGCGCGTTGCAGCGCGTCCGGGACACGAGAGTCATGACGCCATCGGCGAAGCCGCGCCCCAAAAGGCCGCGCCGCCGCCTACCTCAGTTCAACACCCGCTTGTTGTCCGGGCTGTCCAGCGAGAATGTCGGCACCTCGACCTCGAAGCGTTCGCCGCTGGCGCTGACCATCTGGTAACGGCCGGTCATGAAGCCCGAGGCGGTCGTGAGTGGCACGCCGGAGGTGTATTCGAAGCGTTCGCCGGGGGCGAGCGTCGGCTGCTCGCCGACGACACCCTCGCCCTTCACTTCCTGCTGCCGGCCCGTGGCATCGGTGATGATCCAGTGTCGCGTCTTGAGCTGCACGGTCTCGTCGCCGGAATTGATGATGACAATGGTGTAGGACCAGAAATAGCGGGAGCGGTCGGCCGACGACTGCTCCGGAACAAAGTTCGGCTCGACGGTCACTTCGATCTGGTGGGTCACGGCGCGGTACATGATTGCCATCATACCGAAATCCGCCGGGGAACCAAACGCCGGAGGCGGCCTTGGTGACATCGTCCCGCCAGAATTCGAAAGGAAGTACACATCCAGGTGTATTTGCCAGGTGTATTTGCAAGTGTACTTGCATGTGATCCGGTCGCTTTGCGAGATGACGGCCGGACCGGTACACTCCTTACCAAGTCGCGATTTTGCGGAAGGGTTTTTAGGCCCCGATGACCATTGCCGACCAAGTAACGGGATCGACGGTCGCGGGAACCGCCAAGCCTCTGCAGGCCAACCCTGCAGGTGCCAGGCCGCGCACGGCCTCGCCGGCTATTTCGCTGCCGGCCATCGGCGAGCGCGAGCTCCGACTCGATCTGTTCCGCGGCCTCGCGCTGTGGCTGATTTTTATCGACCATTTGCCGCCGAGTCTTCTGACCTGGTTCACGATCCGCAATTACGGCTTCAGCGACGCCACCGAGATCTTCATCTTCATCTCAGGCTATACCGCCGCCTTCGTCTACGGCCGGGCGATGCTGGAGTCCGGCGTCGTCGTCGCCACCGCGCGCATCCTGCGGCGCGTCTGGCAGATCTATGTCGCCCACGTCTTCCTGTTCACGATCTTCCTTGCCGAAATCTCCTACGTCGCGACCAGGTTCGAGAACCCGCTCTACACCGAAGAGATGGGCATCATGGATTTCCTCAAGCAGCCCGACGTCACGATCGTGCAGGCGCTGCTGCTGCGCTTTCGTCCCGTCAACATGGACGTGCTGCCGCTCTACATCGTGCTGATGCTGGCGCTGCCGTTGATCCTGTGGCTGATGAAATGGCGCCCCGACGTGACGCTCGGCCTCTCGGTCCTGCTCTACGCGGTGACCTGGGAATACGACCTCTATCTGTCGGCCTATCCGAACGGCTTCTGGGCGTTCAATCCCTTCGCCTGGCAATTGCTGTTCGTGTTCGGTGCCTGGTGTGCGCTCGGGGGCGCGCGACGCATGTCGCGCATTCTGGCTTCGCGGGTGACGATGTGGATCTCGATCGCCTATCTGGCCGCGGCATTCTACGTGACGCTGACCTGGTATGTGCCGCAGCTGTCCCAATTCATGCCGAAGCTGCTCGAGCAGTGGATGTATCCGATCGACAAGGCCGATCTCGACGTGCTGCGCTTCACGCATTTCCTGGCGCTGGCCGCGATCACCGTGCGCGTCCTGCCGCGGGACTGGCCGGGCCTGAAATCGCGCTGGCTGCGGCCGCTGATCCTGTGCGGCTCGCATTCCCTGGAGATATTCTGTCTCGGCGTCTTCCTTGCCTTTGCCGGCCATTTCATCCTGGCCGAGGTCGCGGGCGGCCCAGCCCTGCATGCGCTGATTAGTCTCTCGGGAATCCTGATCATGTGGGCCATGGCCTGGGTGATTTCGTGGTACAAGCGCGTGGCTGACAAAAGCGGTTCGAAAACCAAAAGCGCCGTCGGCAGCGCCGATATGGCGGGAGGGGGCTGATGAAGGCGAAGGTTTTCCTGAGCCTGATCCTGCTGTGCGGTGGTCTCGCCGCGCCTCAGGCGCGCGCGGGCGATGCTGCGCCTGCTGCTTCGGCCGCGCCTCCAGCCTGCGAATTGCCGTCCTATCTGCTCACCAGCGAAAGCCAGCTTCCCAAGGTCGCCGATGCCGTCAAGGCCGGCAAGCCGCTCGAAATCCTGGTGATCGGCAGCCGCTCGACCACGATTCCAGCCTCCGAGGACGCCTCCTATCCGGCGCGGATGCAGGCCATCCTGAAGGACAAGCTGCCGCCGTCCGAGACCGTGCACGTCTCCGTAGAAATACAGAGCAAGAAGACGGCAGAGGAAGCGGCCGCCAGCTTCGTTAAGCTGATGGAAGCAAAAACGCCTACTTTGGTCATCTGGCAGACCGGGACTGTCGATGCTATCCGAGCCATCGATCCCGATGATTTTCGTGGCGCGGTAACCGAAGGGGTTGCTGCGCTGCAAAAGGCAGGGGCTGACGTCGTCTTGATGAATTTGCAGTACAGCCCGCGCACCGAAACCATGATCTCGGTGCCACCATACCTCGACAATATGCGGGTGGTGGCGCAGGAGCACGATATCCCGCTGTTCGATCGTTTCGCGATCATGCGGCAGTGGAATGATCAGGGGCAGTTCGACCTGTTCAGCCCGTCGCGCGGGCTTGAGCTGGCGAAACAGGTCCATGATTGCCTTGGCCGGGCGTTGGCACAGTTCGTCATCGACGCTGCCCATCTGGAGCCGGCCCAGCAGCAAAATTGAGGTCTAGCGTTAATGAGTTCTCTCCGCCCTTTTTGCCTGACGGCATGGCTGGCTGCGCCCGCTGCGGCGGCGTTGCTGTTGCTAACGCCTGTATCGCAGTCGCGCGCGCAGGAGCCGGCCGCGCAGGCAACGCCGGCCCCGCAGCAATCGGCTAATCCCGCTTCCGCTTCACCGTCCCAGACCACCGTCGCCGCGACGTCCCCCGACCAGCGCGGCATCACGGCGCGCGCCATCGACAAGGTGAAGCAGGTCGCGAAATCCGCCGGCGACATCTTCAGCCGCGTCCCCTGCCTGTCGCCGAAGGGCGGCGCGAAGGCGATGGGCACGCTGCCGCATGTCGCGGGCAAGCTCGTCGCCGGCCAGCCCGTCGTCATCGTCGCGTTCGGCTCGTCGTCGACCGCAGGATTCGGCGCGAGCTCGCCGGAGTTCAACTATCCCAATCGCCTTGCCGCGCAGCTGCACCGGCATTATCCGACCGCCGACATCACGGTCGTCAATGCCGGCGTCGGCGGCGAGGACGCGCCCGAGATGATGAAGCGGCTCCAGAAGGCGGTGATCGACGTGCATCCGGATCTGGTGATCTGGCAGGTCGGCACCAATGCCGTGCTGCGCAATCTCGATCCCGGCGAGACCGCGAAGATGGTCGAGGACGGCATCGGCCGCATCCAGGCCGCCGGCGATGCCGACGTCGTGCTGGTCGATCCGCAATATTCGCCCGCCGTCAACCAGCGCGCGGAGAGCGCCGGCAAGATGGTGAAGCTGCTCGGCAAGGTCGCCGAGCTCCGTCACGTCGGCATCTTCCCGCGCTTCGAGGTGATGCGCGACTGGCACGAAAAGCAATCGCTTCCGGTCGAGAGTTTTGTGATCGCCGACGGCCTGCACATGAACGATTGGGGCTACGCCTGCTTCGCCCAGCTCCTCGGCGACGACATCATCCGTTCCGTCGGCCAGATCAAGCTCGGTGTGAACGTGCCGGCGGACGTGCGGACGTACCGGCCGATGTAATTGTCGTCCCGGCCTAGTGCGCAATTGCGCACGGGGGCCGGGACGACCAGCACCTCACGCCTTCTCCAGCGCCGCGGTCAGATCTTCGATCAGATCATCCGGATGCTCGAGCCCCGCCGAGAAGCGGATAAAACCCTCGCTGATGCCGAGGGCGGCACGATCCTCCGGCTTCAGGCGCTGATGCGTCGTCGTGGCGGGATGCGTGACGAGGCTCTTGGCGTCGCCGAGATTGTTCGAGATCTTCGCCAGCTTGAGCTCGTTGAGCACGCGGAACGCACCCTGCTTGCCGCCCTTGACCTCGAAGCCGACCAGCGTCGAGCCGCCGCGCATCTGCTTCTTCACCAGCGCCGCCTGCGGATGATCGGCGCGGCCGGGAAACACCAGCCGCGAAATCTTCGGATGGCTCGCCAGCACGTCCGCGATGCGCGCCGCCGTCTCGGTCTGCGCGCGCACGCGCACGCCCAGCGTCTCCAGGCCCTTGAGCAGGACCCAGGCGTTGAACGGCGAGATCGACGGCCCGGTCTGGCGCATGAAATTGTGGATGTGCTCGGCGATGAACGCTTCCGAGGACAGGATGATGCCGCCGAGACAGCGGCCCTGGCCGTCGATGTGCTTGGTCGCGGAATAGACCACGACGTCGGCGCCGAGCGCGAGCGGGCTCTGCCAGATCGGCGTGGCGAACACGTTGTCGACGACGAGCCGCGCGCCGCCCTTGTGCGCGATCTCGGCAATCCCGGGAATGTCGAGCACGTCGAGCGTCGGATTGGTCGGGCTCTCCAGGAAGAACGTCTTGGTGTTCGGCTTCACCGCGCGCTGCCACTGGTCGAGATCGAGCCCATCGACCAGCGTCGTCTCGATGCCATAGCGCGGCAGCAAATCCTGCACGACGTAGAGACACGAGCCGAACAGCGCGCGCGAGGCCACCACGTGATCGCCGGCCTTGAGCGGCGCCAGGATCGCGGTCGTCACCGCGGCCATGCCGGTCGCGGCCGACCGCGCCGCTTCGGCGCCTTCGAGCTCGATCATGCGCCGCTCGAACATCTGGATGGTCGGATTGGAGTAGCGTGAATAGATGAAGCCGGGGTCCTCGCCCTTGAACCGCGCCTCGCACTCCTCGGCGCTGTTGTAGACGTAGCCCTGGGTCAGGAACAGCGACTCCGACGTCTCGCCATATTGCGAGCGCAGGGTACCGGAATGGACCAGACAGGTTTCGGGACGGTATTGTGCGGTTGGCGCCGGGGACTTCGACATAGGACCTCCTCTGCGTGACCATCGAAAATGGTCACAAAAAAACCGGCCTGGAATATCTCCACGGGCCGGGATCACAGAGGTCCCCGGCCTGTTTAGCGACTTGTTTAACGTGGCTGCAAGCCGGCCGGCTCAAATCACCACGGGATAAGTCATGCTCATATTCCGCAATGCCCTTTCCGTCAAGACGTCCATCGGATAGCCGTAAAACGCTAGTATTTCCCGCATGTCGGGATGCATTTGCCCCCCTGATGAGGACCCTCGGTTGACGTTCACGGTTGCCGCCGACGCCAATGGTATCCTGCCCGACCGCATGATCGCGGCGATGGCGGAGGGCGGTCTCATCCTGCCCGCATACGACTTCGTCGAAAGCCAGATCCAGCCGGCAAGCCTCGACCTTCGCCTCGGCGACATCGCCTATCGCGTCCGCGCCAGCTTCCTGCCCGGCCCCGGCGCCACCGTCGCCGAGCGCATCGACGAGTTGAAGCTGCACGAGTTCAGCCTTGCCGACGGCGCGGTGCTGGAGACCAACTGCGTCTACATTGTGCCGCTGCTCGAAAGCCTCGCGCTGCCGCCGGAAATCGTCGCGGCCGCCAACCCGAAGAGCTCGACCGGCCGGCTCGACGTTTTCACCCGCGTGATCGCCGACGGCACCCGCCGCTTCGACATGATCGGCGCCGGCTACCACGGTCCGCTCTATGCCGAGATCAGCCCGAAGACGTTCCCGGTGCTGGTCAGCGAGGGCTCGCGCTTGTCGCAAGTACGCTTCCGCACCGGCGATGCCATCCTCAACATCGACGAGCTCGAGGCGCTGCACGCGACCGAGCGTCTCGTCGACGTCGACGATGCCGATCTCACCGGCGGCGTCGCGGTGTCTGTCGATCTCTCCGGCGAAAAGAGCGGCGGCTTTGTCGGCTACCGCGCCAAGCGCCACACCGGCGTCATCGACGTCGATCGCCGCGCCGGCTACGCGGTTGACGATTTCTGGGAGCCGATCGCGGCGCGTCCCGACGGCAATTTGATCCTCGATCCCGGCGAGTTCTACATCCTCGCGTCGAAAGAGGCCGTGCAGGTGCCGCCCGATTACGCCGCAGAGATGGTGCCGTTCGATCCGCTCGTCGGCGAGTTCCGCGTGCATTACGCCGGATTTTTCGATCCCGGCTTCGGCTATGCCGGTGCGGGCGGGCTGGGATCGCGCGCCGTGCTCGAGGTCCGCTCGCGCGAAGTGCCTTTCATCCTCGAGCACGGCCAGATCGTGGGCCGGCTCGTCTACGAGAAGATGCTGGCCCGCCCCGACGCCATGTACGGTCAGCGCATCGGCTCGAACTACCAGGCACAGGGCCTGAAGCTGAGCAAGCACTTTCGGGTGTAGTGATCATCCGGGCCACAAGGTGTTGACATGACCAATTCATCCCAACTGGACGCACATATTGTCAACGACGTCGCCGACGCGCTGATCTATTCCGATCCGTCGGGCACGATCACGCGCTGGAATCGTGCATCGGCCGCGCTGTTCGGCTTCGCCGCCGACGAGGCGCTGGGCCAGAATCTCGACCTGATCATTCCCGAACATCTGCGCGCCGCGCATTGGAAGGGCTTCGAGGCCGCGTTTGCCAGCGGCGCGATGAAGCTTGCGGGCAAGCCGACACTGACCCGCGCGCTGCACAAGAGCGGCCGCAAGCTCTACATCGAGATGACTTTCGCGCTGGTGCGGGACGCCGGCGGCGCGGTGCAGGGATCGGTCGCCATGGCGCGCGACGTGACCGAGCGCGTCGAGCGCGAGCGCGCCGCCAAGGCTGGGCAGAATTAAGGCTGGGCAAAATTAAGCCCGCTCAAAATTCGTGATGCGGAATTGGCGGGCCGCCGTGCAGGGCGCCCTGCGTGCGGTTCAGGTTGTCCGTCACCCAATGCAGTGACACACTCGATCAAAATAACGATCGGGAGCGAACATGACCGCCGCATCAGACCCCGCGCAGGAAGCTCAATGGAAACGCTGGCGCGCGGTTGCCGATCTCTATCACGCCTACTTCACCGGCCTGATCCTCACCGTCGTCACGCGTCGCGGCACGGCGGATGCGGCGGAGTTCGTCTTCCGCGTGTTCCGCCGCCAGCAGCAGGAGCGCTTCCTGCCGGGGCTGGAAAAGCTCGGGCTGAGCCATCTGCCGCCCGCCGTCGCCGCTGCGCAATATCACTACCTCTCGAACTGGATCGGCGGCGTGCACGTCGAATACATGTATGAGAGCGACACCAAGGCCTGGATCCGCTATCCGCCGCCGCGCTGGATCTGGAAGGGCACCGCGATCTGCGGCGTGCCGGGCGAAGTTTCGCGCGCGATGCTGCGCGGCTGGCACGCCAACAACGGTGTCGCGCTCGGTGATCTCCGCCTGGGCTTCGTCTGCACCAAGCAGAGCGTCGATGGCCAGGATGGGCTCGAAGGCTATTACCATCAATACGACCAACCGCTCGAGCTCGACCAGCGGCTCGTATTCGCGCGGCATCTCGAAGCGCCATTGTTCGATGCGAAGTCCGCGCCGGCTCTTCCTGTCGCGAGTTGGCCAAAGCCGCGGCTCGAAAAAGCCTACCGCAACTATGCGATGGAATATGTGCGCACCGCCGCGCCCGTGATGGTGCAGCTGTTCGGTCCGGAGGATGCCGGCTATCTCCTGCATCTCGCGGGTAAGCTGATAGGGATGCAATATTTCGATGAGGTCGCTGCGGCGCTGTCGATGGGCCGTGGCGGGGCGAGCGAATTCGCGACGTTCCTCAACGCGCTGTTTGCCGCGCAGGGCGATGCGGCCGAGGTAACGCCATCCGAAGGCACCTTCGAAATCCGTCAGCAGAGCTGGAAGTTGATGGACGACGTCACCGACTGTCACCCCGCCTGCGCCAAGGTGCTGGAGGGATTGTTCGAGGGCCTCGCTGCAGGATGCGGGCGGCACATCGGCGTTCACCTGCGCGCGCCCGCAGGCGGCCGCCCGCCGTTGCTCTGGCGCATCGGGTAATTCCACCATGAAACGCGACGCCGCAGGGCACGCCTGCATCTGACGCAGGAGGAATCGCTGCGTGGTGTGCTAACAAGCCGCTCGTTGCGCCCTGAGCGCGAATAAATTTATTGGCACACCTACTCATTGCTGCGCCGCAAATGGCGCTCGTGCCCCGGAGAGGACATGTCCGACATCGCCGAAATCCCGGTCGATGAACAAGAGCGTCCGCTGCCGCCGTCTCCACGCCCCGTGAAGAGCGCGCTGTTGGATGGCCCGATTCTGCGCACGCTGCTCGGGCTGGCCTGGCCCAACGTGGTCGCGCTCTCCGCCGGCACCTGCACCGTGATTGCAGAGACCTCCTATATCGGACGTCTCGGTGTGGAAGCGCTTGCCGCGATGGCGCTGGTGTTTCCGACCGTGATCCTGACCATGACGATGTCGGGCGGCGCGATGGGCGGCGCGGTGGCCTCCGCCATCGCGCGTGCGCTCGGCGCCGGCGATCGCGAGCGCGCCGGCACGCTCGCCGCGCATGCGCTGCTGATCGGCATCAGCTTCGGCCTCGTCTTCATGCTGGGCATGCTGATCTTCGGGCCGCGCGTTCTGGAAATGCTCGGCGGCCGCGGCGATGTGCTGACACATGCGATTGCCTACACCCAGGTGTTTTTCGGGGGCGCCGTGCTGCCCTGGCTGCTCAACACCATGGCGGGCGTCCTGCGCGGCACCGGCAACATGAAGCTGCCGTCGCTGTTGATCCTCAATTCCGCGGTCTGGCAGATATTGCTCGGCGGCACGCTCGGCCTCGGCCTCGGCCCCGTGCCACAGCTCGGCATGCGCGGCGTCGCGGCCGGCGCGCTGATCGCCTATTCCATGAACATCTGCGTGATGGGCTGGTACCTGTTTTCCGGCCGCGCCCGCGTTACGCCGAAGCTGCGCGGCCTGCGCATTCAGTGGGTAATGTTCTTCGACATCCTCAAAGTCGGCGCCATTGCCTGCTTCTCGCCGCTGCAATCGGTGCTGACGATCTCGATCTTCACCCACATGCTGGCGAAATTCGGCACCGCGATTCTCGCCGGCTACGGCATCGGTGCGCGGCTGGAATTTTTGCTGACCTCAATCGCGTTCGCGTTCGGCATCGCCTCGGTGCCGATGATCGGCATGGCGGTCGGCGCCGGCCGCATCGCCCGCGCCCGGCGCATCGCCTGGATCGCAGGCGCGAGCGCCTTCGTCGCCGTCGGCGCACCTGCTTGCCTTGTCGCGCTCTTCCCTGATCTCTGGGTCAATATTTTCACGGACAGCGAGATCGTGCGCGCCACCAGCCATCAATATTTGTCGACGGTGGCGCCGTTCTACGCGTTCATTGGCCTCGCGAGTGTATTATACTTTGCATCGCAGGGAGCCGCTAAAGTACTGGGCCCTGTGCTGGCACAGACCGTGCGGCTCGTTTTTATCGCGGCGGGCGGCTGGTGGTTATCCATCCATGCCACCACCGCCCAAAGTTTCTTCTGGCTTGCCGCAAGTTCCATGGTCGTTCTGGCCAGCTTCTCCTTGGCGAGCGTCGTTTTGACTCGTTGGGGGCCAAACTATGCGTTTGAACGTTCGCCCGCCATTGTGGTTTGAGCAACCTGATGCTGGATGAGTAATGAAGGCCGACCAAGGCTGAAGGGACGTTAGGCGGGCAGTCAACATAGACAATTTTATATTGCGTCGATGCTGCTTGCTACCTTGGCGGCCTGAACAAATGTGCGGTATACGTGGCAAAATGGCTTGTTCTAGAGGGGCCGCATCCCCAAACGCTCACACACAGCGGCGGCTATTCGCGGCATCGGGCGGATACTGTCAAAATCCAGCGTGCTCGCGAGAGCTCTTTATCGAGTATCCAGAAGAGCAAATACACGTCGCTGAAATGGCGCATGTGTTCGCCGCAAACGATGATGGTCCTAGGGCGAATGCAAGCCTAAGCAAAGCGGAGCGAGGAGCATTTGACAACCTCATCCTTCTTTGCTCGTTGTGCCACACGATCATCGACAAGGCGCTACAAGAATATCCTGACGATCTTATTCTCCGGTGGAAGCGAAGTCATGCTGAAAGGCTGCGCGCACTCTTTGGGGTGACGCGGTTTAACAGTCGAGGCGAAGCGCTCGCTGCGATACAACCGCTGCTCCGGGAAAATCGGCAAATCTTCGAGGACTATGGACCTCATATCAATGCCGCAAAAAATCCGGAGAGTGGGGCGGCGGAGAGATGGAAGCGCAAGGTTCTGGAGAAGATAATTCCGAACAATCGCAGAGTGCTAGCTCAGCTCGATGCCAACAGGCACCTCTTAGGTGCGGGTGAAGACGTTACTGTAGAAAAATTTCGCCAGCATATTGATGATCTCGAGGCTCGTCATATCGAGGATTGCAGAGACGGCGCGGCTCAATTTCCCGCAGAAATGGCGACTGTATTGAAGGATTGATTCGTGAGTGGGGATGAACGCATAGCGAGTTGGATCGCCAGTAAGAGCGACGAGAATTTTAGCGCGGTACCGATTGGTTCGGGTTTTCTCTCTGTTATGAGGAAAGGGGGCGCGAAATTTACAGCCGTAGCCATTGGCGTTGCAGACGTAGTAACTCTAGCTCACGTCGAGCCGCTATTTCTGCGTCCAGACCGGCAACCCGAGTTTGTTGTGAATGTGCCGTCAAAGGCCATATGGACGGGTTCAGCAGTTGACTTTATTCATGGTGCGCCTGCTGCCTTTGGTACGTTTGGCGAGTTGATGCGCGGGTCCCGCGATGAACCGGTGAGTTCATATCGAAACAAAGAATACAGCTTCTTCGAGCGTGCATTCAATCAGCACACTGCAGTTCGCGAGGTAGCTAGAGTATACGATAAGGTCTTCACACTCAGTCGCTTCGGAGCGATGCCGGACGTCACGGTGGTACTCGTTGATGCTTACGACATGTCGGCCGAGGACGTGCGAAATGCGCGTGATTTGTACGGTCATTTCGATGCTGCGTTGAAGATGAGTAGCTATGGTGCAGTCACTTCGGCAGCCGTACAAGCGGCAGAGGCAATGGGTGCTGAAGCATTCAAATTCGGTGAATTTTTGGGAAGGCTCAACAAGCGATGAGTATGAGCGATTTGGTATCCGCTATAAAAGAAATCGCTGTTAGGACCAATGCTCAGGTAGGCGACGCGAGCTGGTATCTCTTTGGCTCTGCATTGGAGCGGTTTTCAAGCGCCGAAGATGTTGATTTGCTGGTGGTGTGCGCGACGGATGAAATGGCAGACGCAATTCGCCGATGTACAGACGTGGACCAGCTCACGCGGCCGATACACCTATCCATCCTTACCGACGCAGAGGAAGCTGAGGTGAGGTTCGTTGGTCGGCAGGGTTGTGCCAAGGTAGCTTAATCAGTCTAGTTCGAGCCAGATCAAGTCGAAATCCAAGGGGCAACGCAGCTGGATAAGTGGGATAAGTCAGTTTTTTGACTCGCCCGCAGCGCGCCAGCGCCCGAAAATTAAAAATTGGCGTGCAGAGATTCGCATCCTCATGAGAAAATCGGGCTCACTCGCCAAAGCTCGCCCGGCTCCTCATGTGTCCCTAACCCCTGTGGGCTTGGCTCGCGATCGGCGAAGCCTTGCCATACTGCGTAACAGGAAGGCAGATAGTTCAACAATGTGTGGCGGCTTTCCGGCATGAATTGAAGCTCGCCAGCGGCCCAAGCTCACAAATTTGGTTGTACACTTTGGACGTGATCGGGCTGGCCTTGACGATATATTTCTCGTCGCAGGGGGCTGCGAAAGTGATCGGCCCGGTGCTGGCGCAGACCGCGCGGCTGATCTACATCGCGGCGGTCGGCTGGTGGCTGTCGACGCACGATGCCACCGCGCAGAACTTCTTCTGGCTGGCCGCCAGCTCGATGGTCGTGCTCGGCCTGCTCTCGTGCTCCAGCGTGGTGCTGACCCGCTGGGGACCGCGCGAGAGCAAGGCTGCGATCAGGCGCGCTCTTTCGGCCGCGGCGGACTAGCGATGTCTGTGGCGGCGATGGCCGCCACCGCCGCCGACATTGGCGAGCCGCATCAGTTGCGGGATCATCGCCATCATGTCGCCGCCGCCAGCGCCACCGAGCATGCCCATGATATCGCCGCCGCCAATGCCGCCCATTCCGGTTGGCATGGTGCCGCCGTAATTGGGCGCACCGAAACCGCCGCCGAGATTACCGGCGTTGAGGCCGCTAAACCCGCCGCCGCCATTCTCCATCATGCGGCTCATCATCGGGCCCATGGTCTGCATCATCATGGCGAAGCGGCGCTTGCCCATCTTCGCCTTCATCATCTCCAGCATCGGCGCCATCCGGGTCATCATGTCCTCGCCGCCGGCAACTCCGCCGCCGAGGAATTGCGCCTTCGCGGGGGCGCTCGAAATCGACAACACCAGCAGCACGGCGGCCGCCTGGCAGATCACCTTGTCCGCACCTCTCATGGCCTGCTCCTCGCGTGCGTGGCGCCGCCGGGAGAGCGGAGCCAACCGGACGCACGCCGCCATGGTTACGGCGGACGAGGGCTGGGTCTGTGAAAAAGATCACGCAGCTGCGGGCATGATCCGGAAAAGTGTGCAGCGGTTTTCCGAAAGGATCATGCTCAAATAAGTAAACTAAGCCGGAAACGCCTTGTGGATGGCGATCACGGCATCCCCGGTTTGGCCCTGTACGTAAGCTGCAAGCTCGTTCGGCAGCATGTCGATGATCCAGACCAGGCGGCATCTCGCATCGCCCTCGGCAATCACTTGCACCGAGGCGCTGTAATGCTTCAGCCGCTCGCTGTTGATGGCGTAGACCAGCCGTTGCCGCGCATCGTCGCAATCGACCAGCACTTCGCGCGCGACCGAGCCATTGGCAAAGGTGACGACGCGCGCGTCGCCGTCGATCGTGCAGGCGGTGACGAAGCCCGGCGCCAGCCGCTGATGCAGCGCGCCGAAATCGCGCACCGCGTCCCAGACGTCGTGCGCCGAGGCGGGGAGGGGAATGTCATTGTGGATGGAGGCCATGAAAGTGTCCTTGACTATGTTAGGCGTTCGCCACAAACACCGTCATTGCGAGCGGCTTGTCCGCCGAAGCTCGCAGAGCGAAGGCGGAAGCGAAGCAATCCAGAAATGCTTCCGCGACTACGGTCTGGATTGCTTCGTCGCAAGAGCTCCTCGCAACGACGGAGAGAACTCACGTGCAAACCGCCTCGACATTGTTGCCATCGGGATCGATCAAAAATGCCGCGTAGTAAGTCGGGCTGTAATCCTTGCGCGGGCCGGCGCCGCCATTGTCGCGGCCGCCGCTCTTCAGGCCTTCGCCGTGGAACGCCTTGACCGCGTCATGATCTCCGGCGCGAAACGCGATATGCGCGCCATCGGCTTTCCGTCCCTTGTTCAGGTGCAGCCACAGCGCCGGCTCGCCTTTCGGCCCGAAGCCGGCATAACCGTCGCCGCTCGAACACAGGACATAACCGAGCGGCGCCAGCACCGCGGTGTAGAAGCGCGTGGCGGCGTCGAGGTCGGCAACGCGCAACCCGATGTGATCGTACATGGTCGTCTCCATTTCCAAAGCGCGCCGCAACTGGCGCGCGCCGGAGACGAACCTAGTCAGTTGAGGGCGAGCTGCTCTTGGAGAATCTTGCGCTTCCCCCTCGAAGCCTGACGGAACTTCGTCGGCGACACGCCGGCGGCGCGGCGGAAAGTGCGGACGAAGTTGGAGAGATCGCCGAAGCCGACGTCATAGGCGATGTCGGTGACCGCGATGTCGTCGTCAGCGAGCAGCCGCGCAGCATGCCGCAGCCTTGAGCGCACCAGATATTGATGGGGGGTGACGCCGAGCACGCTCGAAAACAGCCGCAGGAAATGGAACGGGCTGAGACCTGCCTGCCGCGCGGCCTGTTCGAGGTCGACCTCGGCATGCGAGTTGGCGTCGATCCACAGCGCGGCTTCCACGGCGCGGCGGCGGTCGCGCGCAGTGGGCGTTGTCGGCTTGCGCGCCTTGCCCGAGACGACGTCAATGAAGCGGCCGGCGAGGATTTGACCGACCTCGTCGAGACCGAGATCGCTGTTGCCATCTGCCGCCGTCTGGGCGAGCTCGCCCAGCACCATCAGCTCGGGCAGCGGCGGCGTCGCGCCGACCTGCCAGATGTCGCGACGTCCCCCGAGGGCGTCGACCAGATCCTCGCCCAGGAAAAAGGACAGGCAGACGTCGCCGGAGACATGCTCATGCGTGCAGGTGTATTCCTCGCCCGGTGCGCCGACCAGCATCGAGCCCGCCACCAGCTCGAAGAAGCCGGCGCGGCAGTGGCAGCCGAAGCTGCCCGCGCGGACATAGGCGATGGAATGGCCGGTGCGGCACTCCGCAAACGACGCGTCGTCCGGTCCCGCATCGCAGCGAAACTCGGAGACCGTCATCGAGGGCGTCGTCAGCAGCGTGGTCGCATCCATCCCGCCTATCTAGGCATGATCCGGAAAAGTGTTAGCGGTTTTTCGACAGGATCATGACCAAAAACAAAGCTAAGGTGCGATCAAAATCGCGCCTTAGCTGGGCGCACGGGGCGGGGCAACGGGCAGCAGCACCTCGAATAGCGTCTTGCTGGCGACCGGATGAGCACCCTCGAGCGACAGCAGCCGCCGCTTGGAGATCACCCCGCCATAGGGCGAGAGCCGGTCGGTGTAATTGCCCGCCTCCAGCACCCGGTGGCAGGGCACGATCAGCATGTAGGGATTTTTCGCGATCGCCTGCGCCACCGAATGCGCGGCGCCGGAGACGCCCAGCGCCTTGGCGATCTCGTGATAGGTGCGCGTCTCCCCGCGCGGAATCGTGCAGGCGAACTCGTAGACCCGCCGGTTGAAGTCGGGCACGCCGCCCGCATCCAGGCTGACCTCGGAAAAATCAGGATCGTTGCCTTGCAGCAAGCCCACCATGCCCTCGATCGCAAGCTCGGCGTTCGCGGACGGCCGCTGTTCGCGCGCCTCGGGATGGACCTGGAAAATCCGGCGGCGGGTGTCGATCTCCCGCGCCTCCGGCAATTGCACAGCGACCACGCCGGTGCTGCTCCAGATAATGGCGCAGCGCCCTATGGTCGTGTCGAATATCGCGTAGCCACGCCCCACCATGCACACGCCCCACTCAGTGCACGTCTCTCCCCAGACAGGCGATCATAACACCGCCACAATCCGGCGCACCCAAAATCTTACCGAGACGTTAACAAGCGTCCGGCCGGGCGCGCCAAAGCGCTTGGCGGGAAGCGCCGTCTCGGCTAATCAGAGCGGGCGTCGGTTACCGCGCGTCCGCGGGCGTAGTTCAATGGTAGAACGGCAGCTTCCCAAGCTGCATACGAGGGTTCGATTCCCTTCGCCCGCTCCAGGCTTCTCCGATTGAGATTTTCCTTCCGATCGACCTGACAGGCGCAAGCGCACATCGCGCAGTGCGTGAGTTTCCAATATATTAGCCCATCGTGACCGGCACCCGCTGCTCTCTCGGCTAAGCTTCTCTCGCCTGGTGGCTTGCGGTCACCGCGCCGGGGCATGTTCGGATGAAAGCCAGGACCCACAAAAAATGGACCAGCAAAAGCGCGATCGCGCGATCGGTCGTCGCTTGAAGACGCTTCGGACGCAGGCCGGCATGACGCTGAATGAACTCGCGGCGCGCTCCGGCGTCAGCCAGCCATCGACCTGCCGGCCGGCACGCGGGTGCCGTACAGCCCGTGGGGCCGCAATGCCTTCACCCAGCAGCTCCTGATGCTGGAGGGCGCGATCGCCGTGCACATCGCTACGTCATCATCACGCGCCGCGGCGCTTCCTACGGGAAGATGTAAGTGCTGATGCGATATGAAATCCTGGAGTGAACCTGACAATGCAGATCCGCACCGGCGACACCTTTGATCCGCGCGTCATCGCGCTGCTCGATCATCACGTCACCGCCGCGCGGGCGCAGACCGCGCCGGGCAGCGCCCATGCGCTCGATCTCTTCGGGCTCCGCGCGTCCGACGTCGCGTTCTGGACCGGCTGGGACGGCGAGACGCTGGCCGCCGTCGGTGCGCTGAAGACGCTCTCGGCCGAGCATGGCGAGGTGAAGTCGATGCACACGCTCCAGACCACGCGCCGGCGCGGCTTTGGCGGTGAGATGCTTCGCCACATCATCACGAAAGCCCGCGCGCGCGGCATGGCGCGGCTCAGCCTCGAGACCGGCTCGTGGGACTATTTCAAGCCGGCGCTCGCGCTCTACCGGGCGCATGGCTTTGTCCTCTGCGGCCCGTTCCAGGGCTATGTCGAGGATCCCAACAGCCTGTTCCTGACCCTGGATCTGTCGGCGGGCCGATAGCTCAGGAGCGTGTCTCCTCGATCCTGTCGAGCACGCGCTCGGGGGCGATGTCCCGGCTTGCCTCCTCCAGATCGCGCTTCGAGTCGGGCTGGACATCGAGCCGCTCGGCGATTTGCGTGAGGAGGCGGGCGACCTTGGTCAACTCGTGCTCGGCGAGCAGGCTGATCTGGAGATCGAGATCGGCGCGCTTGTCCGCTACTGCGCTCATGCGGTTCTGCGAGATCAGCACGAATGTCGACAGGAAGATCGCCTCGACCGAAGCAATCATTGCCAGCATCACGAAGCTCTCGTCCCAGGCCGGGATCCCCGGCAGCCAATGCAGATTGGCGATGATCCAGAAGCCGAACACCGCGAGATGCAGGTAGACGAAAATCATGCTGCCGGTGAAGGCCGTGATGGCGTCGGCAAGCTTTTCCTGCCCCCTGGCCGCGCGCCGCTCCCGGAGGCGGCGCTCGACCAACGCCTGGATGTTGCGCTCGAGCGTCGGGCTCAATCCCTCGCCGGGATCATGGGTGATGTCGTTATGCACGCGGCGGCAACGGCCGACCGAAGAGGCCGTTCCTAGCAACAGCGACTGAAAAATGCCTGCTGCCCCTCAAAATGAGTTGCGTACCTCAAAAAACCTCTGCTAGCCTTCAGCCATGGCCGAGACACTCACCACGACCGCGCTGACGCTGAAGGACATCGCCCGCCAGGCGGGCGTCAGCCTCGCGACGGTCGACCGCGTTCTGCACAATCGTCCGGGTGTGCGGCCGGATACGGTCCGGCGCGTCAAGGAAGCGATTGAGCGCAACGCCTTTCAGCCGCATGTCGCCGCGGCCGAGCTCGCCCGCGGCCGCGCCCGCCGTTTCGCCTTCGTGATTCCGTCGGGACCGAACCCGTTCATGCAGCAGATCGAGGCCTATCTCGGCGAGATGTCGGCCTGGCTCTCATCCCGGCGGCTGAGCGTCGAGATGGTCGCAACCGACGTGTTCGATCCGTCGGTGCTCGCTGCTTCGCTGGAAGGGCTCTCGGACGATTATGATGGCATCGCCGTGGTGGCGCTGGATCATCCCGGCGTCCGCGCCGCGATCGACGATCTCGTTGATGCCGGGACCAAGGTCGTGACGCTGGTCTCGGACGTGCCGTCGTCGCGCCGCCACCATTATATCGGCATCGACAACATCGCCGCGGGGCGCACCGCCGGCGCGCTGGTCGGGCGGCTGGTCGGACAAAGGTCGGGCAAGGTCGCGATCATCGCGGGATCGCAGGGCCTGCGCGACCATGCCGAGCGCATTTTTGGCTTCATCCAGGTGATGGCGTCGGAATTCCCCGGGCTCAGCGTGCTGCCGGTATTGGAAGGGCGCGACGAGGACGCGCGTTCGGAACAGGTCTTGGCGCGACTGTTGGGCAGGCATGCTGACATTGTCGGCCTTTATAACGTCGGCGCCGGCACGCAGGGCGTGGCCAACGCGTTGAGCGAGAAGGCGCTGAGCGATGCCGGTCGCGACAGGCAGGTGGTATTCGTCGGACACGACGTCACCGCGCTGACGCGCCGGCTGCTGCTGCAAGGCGTGATGGATGCCGCGATCTCGCAAAACCCCGGACACGAAGCGCGCGCCGCCGTGCGCGTGCTGCTCGCGCTCGCCCGTGGTGAGCCGATCTTGCGCGAACAGGAGAAGATCAGGATCGACATCGTGATGCGGGACAATCTGCCTTAGCGGCAAGTGGATTCAAAACGACCCGTTGTGGCAAGGCGACTCTGAGCTCGCGCACCGCAACAGACGACAGGGAGGATGGCGTGGATCTCGGAATCGACATCGGCACATCCGGTGTGAAAGCGGTGCTCGTGAGCGAAGCCGGCGCGGTTCTCGCGACGGCGGCGCGCGAGCTGGCGCTGTCGCATCCCGCGCCGCTGTGGTCCGAGCAGGATCCCGATGCCTGGGTCGATGCGGCGATCGGCGCGGTCGACGACCTTGCCGCCCGCCATCCGCGTGAGGTCGCGCAGGTGCGCGGCATCGGGCTATCCGGCCAGATGCACGGCGCGACGCTGCTGGATGAGGATGGACGGCCGTTGCGTCCCGCGATCCTCTGGAACGATGGCCGCTCGCACGCCGAATGCGTCGCGCTGGAGCGTCGCTGCCCGTCGCTGCACACGATATCAGGCAATCTTGCCATGCCCGGCTTCACCGCGCCGAAGCTGCTCTGGGTCGCCAGGCACGAGCCGAAAATCTTCGCGCGGATCGCAAAGGTGCTGCTGCCGAAGGCCTATGTGCGCTATCGCCTGACCGGCGAGATGGTCGAGGACATGTCGGACGCGGCTGGCACGCTGTGGCTCGACGTCGGTCTGCGCCGCTGGTCGGCCCTGCTGCTGCATGCCACGGGGCTCGATCTGCACCACATGCCGCGCCTCGTCGAAGGCAGCGAGGTCAGCGCGGTGCTCGCGCCGGACTACGCGCAACGCTGGGGCATGGCTCGGGATGTCGCGGTGGCCGGAGGAGCCGGCGACAACGCCGCGAGCGCGATCGGGCTCGGCGCAATCGCGCCGGGCGATGCGTTTCTGTCTCTGGGAACCTCAGGTGTGGTGTTCCGCGTTACCGATCGGTTCGCGCCGGCGCCGGCCTCGGCGGTGCATGCGTTCTGTCATGCGCTGCCCGGCCGCTGGCATCAGATGGGCGTGATGCTGTCGGCTGCGGCGTCGCTGGCCTGGCTCGCGGGCGTGATGGAGACGCCTGCGCCTGCGCTGCTGGCGCCGCTCGGCGAGCGCGTCGATGGACCGAGCCCGGTCAAATTCCTGCCCTATCTCGACGGCGAGCGCACGCCGCACAACGATGCCGCCGTCAGCGGCGCCTTCGTCGGCCTGCGCGGTGCGACCGGCCGCTCCCAGATCGTTCAGGCCGTGCTCGAAGGCGTCGCCTTCGCCGCGCGCGACAATCTGGCGGCGCTGAGCGCGGCGAGCGGGCCGCTTTCCGAGGTCGATCTCGTCGGCGGCGGCTCGCGCTCGCCGTTGTGGGCGCAGATCTGCGCCGATGTGCTCGGCATTCCCGTCCACCGCGTCGAAGAAGGCGAGGTCGGCGCGGCGCTCGGCGCCTCCCGGCTCGGCCGGCTCGCCGCCACCGGCGAAGATGCTGCTGCGGTTTGCACCCGTCCGCGGCGGCTTGCGAGCTTTACGCCTCGCGCATCCGTCAGCGCAGCCTATGACGAGGCCTATCGCCGCTGGCGCGAGCTTTATCCTGCGTTGAAGGAGTGTGCCTGAGTGAACGCGTCAGTGAAATTCTTCGATGCAAGCGCGCCTGTCGCCTTCGCCGGCAAGGATGCGGGAAACACGCCCGCCTTCCGCTGGTACGACAAGGACCGTCTCGTCCATGGCCGCAGGATGGAGGACCATCTGCGCTTTGCGGTCTGCTACTGGCACTCGTTGTGCTGGCCGGGCGGCGATCCCTTTGGCGGCGAGACGTTCCTGCGGCCCTGGCACCAGGGCACCGATGCGATGGCGCAGGCGCGCGCCAAGGCCGACGTCGCTTTCGAGCTGTTCCGCCTGCTCGACGTGCCCTTTTTCACCTTCCACGACGTCGATGCGGCGCCGGAAGGCGCTTCGCTCGGCGAGTCCGTCGCCAACCTCAATGCGATCGCCGACCTGTTCGAAGCGAAGATGGCCTCAAGCAAAGTGCGCCTGCTCTGGGGCACCGCCAATTTGTTCACGCATCGCCGCTACATGGCGGGCGCGGCGACCAATCCGGACCCGGAGATATTCAGCTATGCCGCCGGCCAGGTCCGCGCCGCGCTGGAGGTGACGCACCGGCTCGGCGGCCAGAACTACGTGCTGTGGGGCGGGCGCGAGGGCTATGAGACGCTGCTCAACACCGACCTCAAGCGTGAGCTCGACCAGCTCGGCCGCTTCGTTTCCCTCGTCGTCGAGCACAAGCACAAGATCGGTTTCAAGGGCCCGATCCTGATCGAGCCGAAGCCGAAGGAGCCGACCAAGCATCAATATGATTTCGACGTCGCCACCTGCTACGGCTTCCTCGCGCGCTACGATTTGCTGAAGGACGTCAAGCTCAACATCGAGCAGAACCACGCGATCCTCGCCGGCCACTCCTTCCATCACGAGGTTGCGCTTGCCGAGGCGTTGGATGTGTTCGGCTCGCTCGACATCAACCGTGGCGACGATTTGCTCGGCTGGGACACTGACCAGTTCGCGATGAACGTGCCGGAGCTCGCTTTGGTGTTCCACGAGCTGCTGAACCGTGGCGGCTTCACCTCGGGGGGCCTGAATTTCGACGCCAAGATCCGCCGCCAGTCGATCGACCCTGATGATTTGATCCATGCCCATGTCGGCTCGATGGATGCCTGCGCGCGCGCCCTCCTCGCTGCCGCGGACATGCTCGACGCCGGCGCCCTCACTGCGCCGCTTGCGAAACGCTACGAGGGATGGGCCGGGCCCGAGGGCCGCGCCATTCTTGGCGGCCAGCGCTCGCTCGCCGAACTTGCCGACCGCGCGCTCGGCCCGGGCTTCGACCCGCAGCCGCGCTCGGGCCGGCAGGAATATCTGGAATCCCTGGTCAACCGCTACGTCTGAGGAAGGCCGCTGATGACAAATACTGAAGCGACACCGGTCCTCGAACTGACCGGCATCGGCAAGGAGTTCGGCGCAATCCGCGCGCTTCACAGCGTCGACCTGCAGGTCCTCCCCGGCGAGGTCGTCGGCCTGATGGGCGACAACGGTGCGGGCAAGTCGACGCTGGTCAAGATCATCGCCGGAAATTTCCGCCCCAGCCACGGCGAAATCCGCTTCGCCGGCAGCGCGGTTCATTTCAACCGGCCCGTCGATGCCCGCGGTGTCGGCATCGAGGTCGTCTACCAGGACCTTGCGCTCGCCGACAATCTGACGGCTGCCGCCAACGTCTTCCTCGGCCGCGAGCTGAAGCGCAGGTTCGGCCCGCTCGCGTTGCTCGATCACAAGGCGATGGCGGCGCGTGCGCTGGAGCTGTTCGGCGAACTGCGCTCTGAAACGCGCCCCGACGATCTCGTCAAGCAGATGTCGGGCGGACAGCGCCAGGCGGTTGCGATCGCGCGGACGCGGCTCTCCAACGCCAGGCTGGTGATGATGGACGAGCCTACGGCCGCGATCTCGGTCCGCCAGGTCGAGCAGGTGCTCGGCCTGATCCACCGGCTGAAGGAACAGGGCGTTGCCGTGATGCTGATCTCGCACCGCATGCCCGACGTGTTCGCGGTGTGCGATCGCGTCGTCGTCATGCGCCGTGGCGAGAAGCGGGCCGACAAGCCGATCCACCAGACCTCCCCCGAGGAGGTCACCGCCCTGATCACCGGCGCGAAGGAGGCGGCGTGATGGCCATGCCCTTGGAATCCCCGATCAGCTTCACCAATGTCGGCCGGATCAGATGGTGGCAGCGCGGCATCTTTGCCTCCCAGACCGGCTATGTCCTGCTGGCGCTGGCGGTGCTGCTGGTGGTCATGCATTTCGCCAGCCCGTATTTCTTTACCGAAGGCAACATCCAGAACGTGGCGAAGAACTTTTCCTTCATCGCCATCGCCACCCTGGGCGTCACCTTCGTGATCATCACCGGCGGCATCGATCTGTCGGTCGGCTCGATGATGTGCTTCTCCGCCATGGTCACCTCGATGGTGATGACTGAGCTGTCGTCACCCGGCTCGGCCGCAGGCTCCCTGTTCGTCCACATGGCGGCCGACGGCAAGACCGTGCTGGCCAATGTTCCCGGCCTGATCCTGCTGCTCTCGATCCTCGCCGGCCTCGGCGTCGCGCTGCTCGCCGGCCTCGTCAACGGCTTCTGTATCGCCGTGCTCGGGCTGTCGCCCTTCGTCACCACGCTGGGCATGCTCTCGATCGTGCGCGGGCTCGGCTATGTCGTCTCCAACGGCCGCGGCAGCTTTCCTGGTGGACCGGATGCCGATTATTTCTACGCGCTCACCTCGGGCGACGTGCTCGGCGTGCCCGTGCCTTTCATCTATCTCGTGGTCCTCGCGCTGGCGATGGCTGTGGTGCTGCACCATACGGGCTTCGGCCGCCACGTGTTCGCGCTCGGCGGCAACGAGAAGGCGGCCGAACTCACCGGCATCCCGGTCGTGCGGGTGAAGATCGAGGTCTATGTGACCTGCGCGCTCGCCGCGGGCCTCCAGGGCATCATCATCTCCGGCTGGCTTGGGTCGGCGCCGGCCAACATGGCGACATCCTACGAGCTCAACGTGATCGCCGCGGCCGTCATTGGCGGTGCCAATCTCGCCGGCGGCATCGGCGGTCCGTTAGGGGCCATCGTCGGCTGCGTGCTGCTCGAGGTGATCCGCAACGGCCTCGTGCTCGCCCAGGTGAGCTCCTACTGGCAGCAGACGCTGGTGGGCGTGATCATCATCCTGGCCGTGCTGGTCGACCGCATCCGTTCGCGGATGATCTGAAATGACGTCGTTCCGGGAAGGCAACGAAAATGCCGCCTGTCCGCTTCCCGGACGATCTTAAGAGGATGGGCGCCAGAGAAGGGTGGAGGAGACGATGAAGAAATTTCTTCTTGCCGGCATCGCAGTCGCGATGATGGCAACGCCGGTGTTTGCCGCGAACTACCGTTTCGTGATCGTGCCCAAGGCGATGAACAATCCGTTCTTCGACTTCGCGCGCGACGGCTGCCTGAAGCGTGCCAAGGAGCTCGGCAATATCGAGTGTATCTACAAGGGGCCCGTGGAGCACGAGCCGGCGACGCAGGCCCAGATCATTCAGGACTTCGTCACTCAGAAGGTCGACGGCCTCGCGATCTCGGTCGCCGACGTCGCGGCCATGTCGAAGTCGATCGAGGCGGCGACCGCGGCCGGCATCCCGATCATCACCTTCGATGCCGATGCACCCGGCTCCAAGCGGATCGCCTATATCGGCACCAACAACAAGGAGTTCGGCGTCGCACTCGGCAAGCAACTGTTGAAGCTGCGGCCCGACGGCGGCAAATACGCCATGGTCTCGGGTGGTCCCGGCGCCAAGAACCTCGCCGAACGCGTCGACGGCGTCCGCGAGGCGCTGAAGGGCTCGAAATGGACCGAAGTCGCGGGCTCTCCGACGTTCTGCAACGACGATCCCGCGCTGGCGGTTCAGCAGATGACTGACATGCGCACTGCAACGCCCGACCTCGCCGCGATCGTTCCCATCGGCGGCTGGCCGATGTTCGCCCCCGAAGGCTTCAAGGCCTTCGCCTCCAGGTACAAGAAGGATATCGATTCCGGCAAGTTCACGCTTGTGGTCGCCGATACGCTGAAGATGCAGCTCGAGCTGTTGCGCGATGGCTATGCCAATGCGCTGGTTGGTCAGCGTCCCCTGGAGATGGGCGAGAAGGCGATGGATACGCTGCTCGCCATCAAGAAAGGCGAGAAGGTGCCGGAGATCGTCTATACCGGCCTCGATCTCGTGACCAAGGACAACGTTGCGCAGATGTTGAAATAGGAGCGGCCCCAGCCCCGCGCTCCTGCGTGCCTCTCCCGCTTGCGGTTTTCGCAAGCGGGAGAGATGATCTTGGCTGTTGGAACCGATACTTTCGGAAGCGGGACTTTCGAAAGCGGGCTGTTGGAAGGCAATGGGAATGAAAAGGTCGCGGCTCGGCTCTCTCGACGTCACGTCACTCGGCCTCGGTTCCGCCCCGCTCGGCGGATTGTTCAGCCCCGTCAGCGATGCCGATGCGGAAGCGACGATCGCCCGCGCCTGGTCGCTCGGAATCCGCTTCTTCGACACCGCGCCGCTGTACGGCTTTGGCCTCGCGGAGCGACGCCTTGGCGCATTCCTGCGGCAGCAGCCGCGTGACTCCTACGCCATCTCCACCAAGGTCGGCCGCCTGCTGCGTGCGCCCGATGGCGCTGCCGCCGAGGACGCGCATTACAAGGGCACGTCGCGCGAGCGGCCGGTGTTCGATTTCAGTTATGACGGCGTGATGCGATCGGTGGAGGAGAGCCTGGCGCGTCTTGGGCTCGACCGCGTCGACGTCTTGCTGGTGCATGATCCCGACGATCACTATGACGACGCCGTGGCCGGTGCGTTCCGCGCGCTCCAGCGCCTGCGCGCCGACGGCACGGTCAAGGCAATCGGCGCCGGCATGAACCAGTCGGAAATGCTGGTGCGGTTTGCAGAGGCCGTTCCGGTCGACTGCTTCTTGCTCGCCGGCCGCTACACGCTGCTCGATCAGGGCGCGCTGGATGCGCTGTTCCCGGGCTGCGCCGCGAAGAACACCGGCATCCTGCTCGGCGGCATCTACAACAGCGGCATTTTGGCCAATCCGCATTCGAGCGCGAAGTTCGACTATCAGGACGCCGATGCGGCACTCGTTGCCCGTGCGCTCGCACTCGACGAGCTCTGCCGCAAGCACGGCACCGAGCTGAAAGCCGCCGCGCTGCAGTTCTGCATGGCCCATCCGGCCGTGACGGTCGCCGTGATGGGCGCGCGCAATGCCGCGGAAGTTGCCGACAACATCGCGATGTCGGAAAAGACGGTGCCGGCGGCGTTCTGGCAGGAGCTGCGTGCGCGAAACCTGGTCGACGTCCGCGCACCATTGCCGAGCGGAGCGTACGGCATGATCATCGACGGCCATCAGCATTTCTGGGACCCGGCGCGCGCCGACTATCCCTGGATGGACGCGCCCGAGCTCACGCCGATTCGCCGCGCCCTCGGTCCGGCCGATCTCGCGCCGTTGTTGGAAGCGAACGGCATCGACGCGAGCATCGTGGTGCAATGCCGCTCCGCGCTGGAGGAGACCGAGGATTTTTTGCGGATCGCGCATGAAAACCCATTTGTCGTTGGCGTCGTCGGCTGGGCTGATCTGACCGATGCTGCACTTGGTGAAACGCTGGACCGGCTGCGCGCTTCGCCCGGCGGGGACAAGCTGGTCGGCATCCGCCACCAGGTGCATGACGAGGCTGATCCGGACTGGCTGCTGCGCGAGGACGTCCAGCGTGGCCTCACGGCGGTGTTCGCACACGATCTCGCCTACGATTTCCTTGTCCGCACCCGCGAGCTGCCGGCGGCGATCGCAACCGCACAGGCCTTCCCGCAGGCGCGCTTCGTGCTCGACCACGCCGCCAAGCCGCCGATCGCAGACGGTGGAAGCAACGAATGGTCCGATCGCATCGCCGCACTTGGGGCCTGCGGCAATGTCTGGTGCAAGGTCTCGGGGCTGGCGACGGAAGCGGTGTGGAACGATTGGGATGCGGAGCGGCTGTTTCCGTTCGTCGCGCACGCCGCGAAATGCTTTGGCGAGGATCGCCTGATTTTTGGCTCGGATTGGCCGGTGTGCCTGCTCGCGGGCAGCTACGGCGAGATCAAGGGGGCGCTGGAGGCGTGCCTGATGAGGCTCGGCGCGCATGTGCGCGACAAGACGTTCGGCGTGAATGCGAAGGCTGCGTATCGGTTGGCGTGATTGCGGCGGTCGCTCTGAAGCGCGATGATATTTCATCGCGCTTCAGCCGCGCATAAATGCTGTCGTAAGCTTACTTCGCCGCGGTGACCATGATCTCGACGGTGTATTGCGCCGCTGCGAGCTTGGCTTCGACGGTGGCGCGCGCCGGGGTGTTGCCGGGCGAGACCCAGGCGTCCCATACGGCGTTCATCTCGCCGAACGTCTTCATGTCGGTGATGTAGATCGTGGCCGAGAGCAGTTTCGACTTGTCGGTGCCGGCCTTGGCGAGATGGCTGTCGATGGTCGCCAGGATGTCCTGGGTCTGCTTGGTCACGCTTTCGCCGGCGGCGTTGTTGGCGACGACACCGGCGAGATAGACGGTGTTGCCGTGCACGACGACCTGGCTCATGCGCGGGCCGGCTTCAAGACGCTGAATGCTCATTGGGGATCTCCTTTGAATGGCGGCCCTGTCTAGCGCAGCGGCTTGCTCCGTGCCACCCCGAGCACGCATGCGCCGCCGTCGATGCATGCACTCCCTACGGAAACTGGCTGAAAAAAGTCCAGATCGTCTCGGCGCCGTCGATGTCGCCGTTCTGCGGCCCGAGCAGGCCGGCTGCGACCTTCGGGAAGCGGGCATCCGGAGAAAATCCGGGCATGCGGTGACCGCCTCGATTGATGCGATAAAGCACGACGTCGTGCCCATCAGGACAGCGCGAGGAGATCCGTGTGACGGTGGACTGGTCTGCGGGCGCCCTGTCGGGCAAATCGGTCATGTCGGCGTTGTCGGTCTCGCAGCCGTTGAGCTTGCGCCAGAACGCCAGCGTCTCGTCGGTGGACCAGAACCCGTCTGCGGCATAATAGCTCGATCCGCGGCCGCCCTCGTAGGGGACCAGCGGGTCGGCCGTACCGTTCATCAACAGCATCGGCAGCGGCCGCGACGGATGGCACGTGACGGCGGCCTCGTCGGTGAGATTCATGATCACGCTCGCGCCGGCAGCAAACAGATCGGCGCGGGCGCAGACCAGCGTCATCGCCATGGCGCCGCCATTGGAGATGCCGGTGACATAGACGCGGCGAGGGTCCGCGGTGCCGTTCGCCACCAGCTTCTCGACGAGCTTTGCGATGAAGGCGACGTCGTCGGTGGCTGCGGGCGGGCCACGGAGCGCGGGTCCCGCCTTGGTCCTCGCGTCGGCCCATGCATGGTTGAGGCCATCGGGAAAGACCACGGCAAACCCTTCGCGCTTTGCGACCTGCGGCCATGCCGTCCGCGTCATCATGTCGGCGCCGCGCTGGGTCTTGCCATGCAGCACGACCACGAGCGGCACAAGCCGCTTCGCCGGAAGTTGCGCGGTGTAGGACCGCTTCACGCCGTCGATGTCGATCGTATCGGCGGACGCAGCCGAGGCGGCGGCCAATGCCGCAACAAGCGCCGCGATGCGCATCCACCGCCGCATGATCTAGCTCACCGCCTTCGCCGCCGCGCGTCCGGCATTGCGGCCCGAGAACAGGCAGCCGCCGAGGAACGTGCCTTCCAGCGAGCGATAGCCGTGCACGCCGCCGCCGCCGAAGCCGGCGGCTTCGCCCACTGCGTAGAGGCCCGGAATGACGCTGCCCTCCTCGCCGAACACGCGCGAGGAGAGATCGGTCTCGAAACCGCCCAGCGTCTTGCGGGTGAGGATGTTGAGCTTGACCGCGATCAGCGGTCCCTGCGCGGGATCGAGGATGCGGTGCGGGGGAGCCGTGCGGATCAGCCTGTCGCCGATATAGCGCCGCGCATTGTGGATGTTCATCACCTGCGCATCCTTGACGTAAGGATTGGCGATCTCGCGGTCGCGCGCCTCGATCTGCATCCTGATGTGCTCCAGCTTGAGGAGGTCGCTGCCAGCGAGCTTGTTCATCGCCGTAACGAGATCCTCGATCTTGTCGCGCACGATGAAGTCGACACCATGGTTTTTGAACGCTTCCACCGGCGCCGGCGCGCCCTTGTTGATGGCGCGGCGCAAGGTCATCCGCCAGCTCTTGCCGGTGAGATCGGGGTTCTGCTCCGAGCCCGACAGCGCAAACTCCTTCTTGATGATGCTCTGGGTCAGGATGAACCAGGAATAATCATAACCGGTGGACATGATGTATTGGAGCTGGCCGAGCGTGTCGGAGCCGGGGAAGAGCGGCGCCGGCAATCGCGTGCCGGTGGCGTCGAACCACATCGAGGACGGGCCGGGCAGGATGCGGATGCCGTGGCGCGGCCAGATCGGATTCCAGTTCTGGATGCCTTCGACATAATGCCACATGCGGTCGCGGTTGATCAGCCGCGCGCCTGATGTCTCGGTGATGCCGATCATGCGGCCGTCGACATGCTCGGGCACGCCGGAGATCATGAATTTCGGCGGCGCGCCGAGTCGCTTCGGCCAGTTCTGCCGCACCAGCTCGTGATTGCCGCCGATGCCGCCGGACGCCACGATCACGGCCTGCGCCTTCAACGCAAACTCGCCGACGACATTGCGCGACGAGCTTTTGCCCCGCTCGACATTGTCGGGGGTGAGAACGGCGCCGCTGACGCCATCCACCGTGCCGTTGGTGACGGACAGCGCATCGACGCGATGGCGGAACCTGAAGCTCAGCCGGCCGCCTCTGACGGCCTCGCGCGCGCGGCGCTCGAATGGCTCGACGATGCCGGGTCCGGTCCCCCAGGTGACATGAAAGCGCGGCACCGAATTGCCGTGGCCCATCGCGTCATAGCCGCCGCGCTCGGCCCATCCGACCACGGGGAAGATGCGATGGCCCATCGCACGCAGCCAGTCGCGCTTCTCGCCGGCCGCGAATGCCACATAAGCCTCGGCCCATTGGCGCGGCCAGAAATCCTCGTCGCGGTCGAAGCCGGCGGTGCCAAGCCAGTCCTGCAGCGCAAGCTCGTAGGAATCCTTGATGCCGAGCCGGCGCTGCTCCGGCGAATCGACCAGAAACAATCCGCCGAACGACCAGAACGCCTGGCCGCCGAGCGACTGCTCGCCCTCCTGGTCGACCACGATCACGCGCTTGCCCGCATCGGCGATTTCGGTTGCGGCCACGAGGCCCGACAATCCTGCGCCGACGACGATGACGTCTGTCTCTTCAGCCATCTGTTTAGCCAAGTGTTTCCCCTCCATCGGTTCCCCCTGTAGTTGCCCGGATTGAAGCCAGCGGTTGCAACTGAGATCAAGAGTATGGCGCGTAAGCCATCGTTAACTTGTTCCACCTCGGGAAAAAGACCGCCCGAGTGCAGCGCGGGCGCAACACTGGATTTGAATTTGTTTTGAGCGAGCCGGCATGCCTAGACAAAACCGCGGTTACGACGGACCCTAGCAGGGCATCACCACCTGACACACAGATTCGAATTCGACTGGGGCGGGGGATAATGAAATTTCTGACGGGGTTGCTCGCGGCGGTTCTCCTGATCGCGAGCATGGGGGCTTCTCACGCGGTGGTCCGGATCGCAGATGACCGCGGCGGCCGGATTGGAACCTACGTCGACAGATACCAGGATCTGCGACAATCAGGCGACACCGTCATCATCGACGGCCTCTGCGCCTCGGCCTGCACCATCGTCCTCGGGGCCATCCCGCATGACCGTATCTGTGTGACCTCGCATGCGACGCTGGGCTTCCACGCCGCCTGGGATTTCGGCACCAATGGCCGCGCCGTCACCAATTCCGAAGCGACCCAGATGCTCTATGCGATGTATCCGTCGCAGGTGAAACGCTGGATCAATCAGCGCGGCGGCCTCACCCCGCATATGCTGTTCCTGAGGGGCAGACAGCTCCAGGCCATGTACAAGCCCTGCTACCTGGACGCGCAGGCCTCGGCGATCAAGCCGCCGTCGCGCCGGTCTCTGCCGGAAGCGGAACAGCTCGAGTCCGCTCGGGGCCAGGTCTTTCACTGAGATCCTCAGCATGACGGGATCCTTTTGGGTCGCCAGCGGCGCCTTGCCCCCAGGCGGCCCAAAGCCTATCTGAAAGCCTGGGAACCAGGGCCTTCGCCCCGATCGTTGTCATGGCTCAACCACTGCACCCTACCCATCCTGTATCGGACAATTCGCCCACTGCCGGCCGGACGCCGTTCGTGCTGCTGTTGGCAGGTGCTGGCGTCGGCGGCCTGGTCGTGCTCGGCGTGCTCGCGCTCTGGTTCCACTATGGCAGCCAGGTGTTCTTCGAAATGATCGGGACTGGCTTTGCCGCCTGCTTCTGACCCGCGACAGGAAGTTTTCCGCCCATGAGTTCAGCCGCCCGTCCGCTGGTAATCGCGACCGCCTTCGCTGCAAGCCTCGTCCTCGGGCTCCTGATCGTATTCTGGGCCATGGGCGGGGTCAGCAAGGTGGCGCAGCCGGCCGCGATCGGCGGCCCGTTCCAGCTCACCGACCAGAACGGCAAGGCCTTCACGGACAAGAACCTGAAGGGCAAGCCGACCCTGATCTTCTTCGGCTACACCCATTGCCCCGATGTCTGCCCGACCTCGCTGTTCGAGATCTCGGAAGTGCTGCGCGCGCTGGGCAAGGATGCCGACAAGGTCAACGCGGTCTTCATCTCGGTCGATCCCGAGCGCGATACGACCGCGGCGATGAAGGACTATCTGTCGAGCTTCGACCCGCACCTCGAAGGCCTCTCTGGCGATCCCGCCGAGACCGCCAAGGTGATCACCTCCTACCGGGTCTACGCCAAGAAGGTCCCGACCAAGGACGGCGACTACACCATGGACCACACCGCGCTGATCTATCTGATGGACCGCGACGGCCGCTTCGTCTCGCCATTCAACCTGAAGCGCACGCCGGAAGAGGCCGCGGTGGAGCTGAAGCGGTATCTCTGAAGGACCTTGTCTAACCGCAATCGGCGCTCGCGTTCCCGGCGGGATGGGCTATAAGGCCCTCCGATCCCAACGAAATTCGTTCATTTTCAGCCGATGGCTCCATCGCAACAGGCGAAATCGTCCAAATCCGCCCGTGGCTTGATGACCGGGCTGGTCGTCGGCGTTTGCCTGCTCGCGGGCCTGTCCGGCGCAAAAGCCCAGACTCCGGCCAAGCAGCCTTCCGCGGTGCCCGAAGCCACACCGCAGGCGAGACCCCAGGCGGCCCCGCAGGCCGTGCCCGGCTTCTGGGACCCGCGGCGGCGGCCGGAGCGGCCGGACCTGGCGCGTCTGACCGTGATCCGTTTCCTGACCGAGACCGACTATCCGCCGTTCAACTACACCGGCGCCGACGGCAATCCGGCCGGCTTCAACGTCGATCTCGCCCGCGCGCTGTGCGAGGAGATCAAGGTCACCTGCACGGTGCAGATGCGCCGCTTCGAGACGCTGTTGGACGCGCTCGCCTCCAACCGGGGCGATGCCATCATTGCCTCGATGGCGGTGAGCCCGCAGCTCCGCGCCCGCGTCGACTTCACCGATCCCTATTACCGCGTGCCGGCGCGCTTCGCCTCGCGCAAGGACGCGGTGATGCCGGAGATCCGGCCCGAATATCTCGAGGGCAAGAAGGTCGGCGTCATCGCCGGCTCCGCGCATGAAGCCTATCTCAAGGCGATGTTCACCGACGCCGAGCTGCACCCGTATCCCAACGACGACGTTATGCGGAGTGCTTTACGCAAGGGTGAGGTCGATTTCATCTTCGGCGACGCCATCTCGCTCGCGTTCTGGATCAACGGCTCCGATTCCGGCGATTGCTGCGCCTTCTCCGGCGGCCCCTTCGTCGAGAGCCGCTTCTTCGGCGAGGGCATCGGCATCGCCGTGCGCAAGGGCAACGACGTGCTGCGCCAGGCCCTGAACTGGGCGATGTTCCGTGTCTGGGAAAAAGGCCGCTACACGGATCTGTGGCTGCGGTATTTCTCGGTGAGCCCGTTTTAACTTCGCTGCCTCCTCGTCGTCATTGCGAGGAGCGCAGCGACGAAGCAATCCAGAGTGCTTCTGCGGGAAGATTCTGGATTGCTTCGCTTCGCTCGCAATGACGGTGCGTGCGGTTGCACGGTCTCGCAAAATTGCATTCTGCCCGGAAATCGCTATTTTCCGCGGCCCGGAGGCTCCTAGATGTCCGTTATCGATCTTGCCGCGAATCCGAGCGATCTGCGTGCGCTCGCCGAACAATCCAACGCCTGGCCGTTCGAGCAGGCGAAGGCCATTGTCGCGCGGCTGAAGAAAAGCCCGAAGGACGAGGTGCTGTTCGAAACCGGCTACGGCCCGTCCGGCCTGCCACATATCGGCACCTTCGGCGAGGTCGCGCGCACATCGATGGTGCGGCACGCCTTCCATGTGCTGACCGAAAACAAGATCAAGACGCGCCTGCTCGCGTTCTCCGACGACATGGACGGGTTTCGGAAAGTGCCCGACAACGTCCCCAACAAGGAGATGCTGGCCGCGCATCTCGGCAAGCCGCTGACGCGCGTGCCGGATCCGTTCTCCAACGAGTACCCGTCGTTCGGGCACCACAACAATGCGCGGCTGCGAGCCTTCCTCGATCATTTCGGCTTCGACTACGAATTCGCGAGCTCGACCGACCATTATACGTCCGGCCGTTTCGACGCGACGCTGCTCAAGATGCTGGCGGCCTACGACAAGGTGATGGCGATCATTTTGCCGACGCTCGGACCCGACCGCCGCGCGACCTATTCGCCGTTCCTCCCGATCAGCAAGACCACGGGTGTCGTGCTGCAGGTGCCGATGATCCGCCGCGACGTTGCGGCCGGCACGGTGACCTATGTCGACCCCGATACCAGCCAGGAAGTCGAGACGCCCGTGACCGGCGGCAACGTCAAGTGCCAATGGAAGGCCGATTGGGCGATGCGCTGGGTCGCGCTCGGCGTCGATTACGAGATGGCCGGCAAGGACCTGATCGATTCCGTAAAACTCTCCGGCGCGATCGCGAGGGCGCTCGGCGCCACGCCGCCGGAAGGCTTCAACTACGAGCTCTTCCTCGACGACAAGGGCCAGAAGATCTCGAAGTCGAAGGGCAACGGCCTCACCATCGACGAATGGCTCCGCTACGCCTCGCCGGAATCGCTGTCGTTGTTCATGTATCGCGAGCCGAAGGCGGCCAAGCGGCTGTATTTCGACGTCATCCCGCGCAACGTCGACGACTACCAGCAGTTCATCGACGGCTTTGCCAAGCAGGACGCCAAGCAGCAGCTCGGCAATCCGGTCTGGCATGTCCACAGTGGCAACCCGCCGAAGTTCGATATGCCCGTCACGTTCCAGCTCTTGCTGACGCTGGTGTCGTCGTCGAACGCGGAGAATGCCGAGACGCTGTGGGGTTTTATCGGCCGTTATCGTCCGGGCGTGTCGCCGCAGACGCATCCCAAGCTCGATGCGATGGTCGGCTATGCCATCAACTATTATCGCGACTTCGTGGCGCCGACGAAGACGTTCCGCGAACCGACCGAGACGGAGCGCGCAGCGCTCCAGGATCTGCGCGACGCGCTGTCGCAGCTTTCCCAGGACGCAACGCCGGAGGACATCCAGAACGTCGTCTACGAGATCGGCCGCCGCGAGCCCTTCCTCGACCAGGTCAAGAAGGGCAAGGACGGTCGTCCGGGCGTGACACTCGACTGGTTCAACATGCTCTACCAGGTGCTGCTCGGCCAGGAAAAGGGCCCGCGCTTCGGCTCCTTTGTCGCGGTGTATGGCGTGCAGAACGCGATCAACATGATCGACGGCGCGCTGGCGCGGAGTGCGTGAGGGTGTCCAATTTGTTGTTTGCGTGATCTCTCCACAATGTCGTCCTGGCGAAAGCCAGGACCCATAACCACCGTCGGATGTGGTTACGGAGATTCGGAGTGACCACCTCTCGTGACTACTGCTCCCTGGGGTAATGGGTCCTGGCTTTCGCCAGGACGACGCCGAGTGTGCGGCGCATAACGCTCCCTCACTGGCTTGCCCATACGATCCTTGCGATCCACGCCACGTCGCTCGCCGCGATCGTGCGCTCGGCCTTTGAGGCATCGAGCGGCTGCAACTCCAGAGCCTTTGCCGTGCGGCGCTTCAGCGTCGCCACCGTGACCTCGCCCGCTCTTGTCTTCACCACCACGCGATCGCCCTTGCGGATCGGCGCGCCGGGTGAGACCAGGATGACGTCGCCGTCGCGATAGGCGGGCTGCAGCGCTTCGCCGGAAATGTGCAGCGCGAAGCTGCGGCTGTCCTCGGCGATGGGAAGCGCAAATTCGGTCCAGCCCTTGCCGATGGGAAAGCCGGACTCGTCGAAGGCGCCGCTCGCGCCCGCCAGCGCGAAGCCGAGCAGCGGTACCGAGCGGCCGTCGCCGGCCTCGTCGTCGACCAGCCTGGCAAAAATATCGATCGACGAATCCGCCGCCGCCAGCGCTTTCGCGATCGATTCGGTCGAGGGCCAGCGCTCGCGGCCGTCGGCGGTGACGCGCTTGGACTTGTTGAAGGTGGTGGGGTCGAGCCCGGCGCGCTTGGCAAGGCCGGACGGTGACAAGCCGGCACGCTCGGCCAGCCGATCCAGTGCGACCCAGATCTGGTCGTGAGTGAGGATCCTCTGCGCTTTGGCCTGCCTGACCATGGAAGGTCCAGCCCGTCGCAACCCAGGAAAACTATCCTCAAATCAACCGGTTTTCCGGTTTTCGCGCAAGGGGGCGGGAAAGCGTTCTCAAGCGAAGTGGATGCCGGTTCGCGCAAAGAAAGCGCGTCAAACAAGAATTTAGAGTCCCGGTTCGATTTCATCGGACCGGAAATGGCTCTAACTCTTGAGTTCGGACGGGGGCGCCATTACGGTCGCGCCCGGGTTTTAAGACCCGCAAGAGACGAAAAAACCCAAGAAACTCAAAGGGCTCCGCAAGCGGTGGTCAAGATCTACAAAATCTGTCCGGCCTCGGCCTGGCGCGAGGCGGAACGGCAGGGTGTCTACCGCGGCAGCGCGGACGATGCGCGCGACGGATTCATCCATTTCTCCACCGCGGCCCAGGTTCCCGAGACCTTGCGCAAGCATTATTTCGGGCAGCGCGCGCTGTTCCTGGTCGAGGTTGACGGCGATGCGCTCGGCAGCGAATTGCGCTGGGAGCGCTCGCGCAATGAGGAGCTGTTTCCGCATCTTTATGGCGAGCTCGATTTCGGCGCGGTGATCGCGGTGATCAACCTCAACACGCGCTCCGATGGCGGCCACGACGTCCCGGAGCTTGCCCCGTGATCCGCGCTTTCGACGCTTTCTCGCTGCCGGTGTTGCGCTGGCTCGATCCGGAGGATGCCCATCGACTCGCCATCCAGGGCCTGCGTTTCCTGCCGCCGGTCAAGCCGCGCGCTGACGATCCCAAGCTCGCGGTGCGCGCTTTCGGGCTCAACTTTTCCAATCCGATCGGCATGGCTGCGGGCTTTGACAAGAGCGCCGAAGTGCCGGATGCGCTGCTGCGGCTCGGTTTCGGCTTCGTCGAGATCGGCTCGGTGACGCCGAAGCCGCAGAGCGGCAATCCGCGGCCGCGGCTGTTTCGTCTGGAGCGCGACGAGGCCGTTATCAACCGCATGGGCTTCAACAATGACGGCGCGGAAGTCGCGTTGCGCCGGCTCGCGGCGCGCGCGCAGCATGGCGGTATCGTCGGCGTCAATGTCGGCGCCAACAAGGACTCGCCGGACCGCGTCAATGATTACGTCAAGCTGATCGAGACTTTTGCGCCGGTGGCGAGCTATTTCACCGTCAACGTCTCTTCGCCGAACACGCCGGGCCTGCGCAATTTGCAGGAAGGCGCGCTGCTCGACGATCTCCTCGCCAGGGTGATCGACGCGCGCGAGCGGGTGCGCCAGAAGGCCGGCGACACGCCGGTGCTGCTCAAGATCGCGCCGGACCTCAGCCTCGCCCAGCTCGACGACGTCGTGCAGGTCGCGCGCTCGCGCCGGGTTGACGGCATGATCGTCTCGAACACCACGATCGTGCGGCCGAGCACGTTGCGCGAGGAGATGCGCGCCAAGGAGCAGGGCGGGCTGTCCGGCCGGCCGCTGTTCCGGCTGTCGACGAGGATGGTCGCGGAGACCTATGTGCGGGTCGAGGGCGCATTCCCCTTGATCGGTGTCGGCGGCGTGGACTCGGGCGGCGCCGCGCTGACCAAAATCCGCGCCGGCGCGAGCCTGATCCAGCTCTATTCGTCGCTGATCTACAAGGGCCTCGGCCTCGTCGACGAGATCAAGCGCGACCTCACCTCGACGCTCTTGCGCACCGGGAGGGATTCTCTCTCCGAGATCGTCGGCGCCGACGCCGCGACGCTGACGGCGGAAGACTGGCCGGGGATGTAGCCAAGCGGGCTACGGCTTGGAAAACGTCTTCCTGAATTGCGCCGGATAGCGCGCGGCCTGCAAGCCGCCGCGCGAGACGTAGGAGGCAATCAGCGCGCTCCACAGTCCGGCATTGCCGAACGATTGCAGCGCCCACCATGCGGCGAGGAAGATCGCGAGCGAGGCCAGCATCAGATTGCGCATCTCGCGCGCCCAGGTCGCGCCGATATAGATGCCGTCGAAGCCGAAGGCGAACACGCCGGGAATGGGTGCAAGCACGACGAACGGCAGGAATTCCCGCGCGCCGCGACGGACGGCTTCGCTCGCCGTCATGAAATCGATCAAGCTCGGCCCAAGCAGCGCGAACAGCGCGGACACGACCAACGCGAAGCCGAGCCCCCATAGCAGCACCAGCCGGGTCGAATCCGCAAATCCCTTGGCGTCGCGTGCGCCAAGCGTGCGGCCGCAGAGCTGCTGGGCTGCGTTCGCAAGACCGTCGAGGAAGAAGGCGCTGACCAGCAGAAAGTTGTTGAGCACGGAATTGGCGGCCAGCGTGACATCGCCGGCCCGCGCGCCCTTGGCGGTGAAAAACAGGAACACGGCGATCAGCGCTGCGGTGCGGATCAGGATGTCGGAATTCACCGCCAGCAGCCGCATCAGCTTGGCCCGGTCGAACAGGGCCGCGTATGGCACCGCGAACCCGCTGTCCGCATAGCGGCGGCAGACGATCAGGCCTAGTCCGAATCCGGCCGCTTCGGACAGCAGCGCCGCGATCGCAGCACCCGCGATGCCGGTGTCGTAGACCAGCACCAGCAGGATCGTCGCCGCCGCATTGACGAGATTGATGACGACCTGGAGCGCGAGTGCCGGATTGGCGCGGGCCTGGCCGACCAGCCAGCCGAGGATGACGTAGTTCGCGAGCGCCAGCGGCGCCGACCAGATCCGGATCACGAAGTAGGTTTTGGCCGCGCGCGTGACGCCTTCGCTGCCGCCCATCAGGTTGAACAGCACGGCGGCCAGTGGCAGTTGCAGCACGATCAGCGCTACGCCGATCAGGCCGGCCACGATGAAGCCGCGCACCAGGATAGCGGTCAGCTCGCGCGTCTCGCCGGCGCCCAGCGCCTGCGCCGTGAAGGCGAGCGTGCTCATGCGCAGGAATCCGAACAGCCAGAACAGGCAATCGAAGATGACGGACGCGATGGCGACGCCGCCGAGCAGCGCGGCATCGTCCAGCCGTCCGATCGCGGTGGTCGAGACCACGCCAATCAGCGGCGTGGTGAGGTTCGCGACCATCGCGGGACCTGCGATGGCGAACACCTGGCGGGAGCCGACTCTGGGATGAACGGGTGCGTGCATGTCAGAACACGAGCACCATGCCGTCTTCGGCGGCGAGATGGGCGATGTCGTCGAGGCGGGACAGCACGTCCTCGCTCATATGGGTGAGGACGAGGCGTTTGGTGCCGATTTCGGGAAGGTGCTGTTCCAAGGTCTTCAGGCTGAGGTGATTCTTGACCACCTTCTCGTACATATAGGCTTCGGCGATGAAAAGGTCCGCACCATGCGCCAGTGGAATGAGCGTCTCGGTCCATTCGGTATCGGCGCTGTAGGCCAGCGTGCGGCCCTCGGCCTCGACGCGATAGGCGAGGAAGGGACCGCCGGATTCGCCGTGCACGACGGGGTAGGGCGTCACCGTCACCGCGCCGAAGCTCCGGCGCTGCTCGGGCGCGAGCTCGACGAAGGACAGCTCGAAGCGCTGTTTCGTCTTCGAGGAGTGCTCGAACAGAGCCTCCATCACCGCACGCAGCCGCGTCTCGATGGCTCTGGGTCCGGCGATCGTGAGCGGCCGCGTCCGCCGCGAGAATTGCGCGTCGAGCAGAAAGAACGGCAGCCCGGCAAAATGGTCGCCGTGGAAATGCGTGATCAGGATGAGATCGATATCATTGCGGTCGATCTCGAGTCGCTTCAGCGCCGGCAGAGCCGACGCGCCGCAATCAATCAGGAAGTTAGTCTCGCGCCCCGAGACGTGGAAGCAGGTGTTGAGCCTGCCGCCGGATCCGAAGGCGTCGCCGCAGCCGACAAAGCGCAATTGCATCGGCTGCTAGCTCCCTGGAGCAAGATCCGGAAAAGTGTGAAGCGGTTTTCCGGCAAGATCATGCTCAAAACTAACGACTTATCTGCGCGGCGCGCCGAAAACGCGCATCAGCAGCCAGATCGGAATCACGATGACCGCGCCGAGCAGGAAGTAGCGCCACAGCCAGTTCACGGTGTCGAAGCCGAGATCCCACAAACGCTGGAACAAGAGACGAATGCTGGTGATGATATTCCAGGGATCGAAACCGATCGCCGCCAGCACGACGCCGACGAGGATCGAGAGCAGGACCAGGCGAAACGCGACTGCCAGCGGCGAGCCGCCGAGAAAGCGGTTCAGGCCATCCGTGCGGCCGGCCGGCAAATCTCTGACGTCGTGGGCCATCTCAAACTCCTTGGGCGGATTCGACCGTATCATAGGGCACGGCGGGGGACATGGGGAACCCGCAACGACGCGTCAATCGGCTTACGGGATTTTAATTCGGGCGGGCGGGTTCGCCTTGGTTGTGGGATGATCGTGCCGCAGGCTCGCTGCAACCTCTCCCGCTTGCGGGAGAGGTCGCGCCGAAGGCGCGGGTGAGGGCTCTCGCCTCTTGGGGAATCCCACTGCGGAGCTACCCTCACCCCAACCCTCTCCCGCAAGCGGGCGAGGGGGCGCGCTGCCTTCGTGGCGGCGCTCGGGCCGATCTCCGTCTCCCCTCACGCATCAACCTCTGCCGCCTCCGCTTTCAGCATCTTTTCCAGCGTTTCCAGCCGATCGGCCTCCCGCGGCGGCTTGTCCCAGCGCAGGCGGCTGATGCGGGGAAAGCGCATCGCGACGCCGGATTTGTGCCGCGGCGAGCGCTGCAGCCCCTCGAAGGCAACCTCCAGCACCAGCCCCTTGTCGCCCTCGTGCACGACGTGGCGGACGGGGCCGAATTTTTCGGTCGTATTACGACGCACGAAGCGGTCGATCTGCAACAGCTCCTCGTCGGTGAAGCCGAAATAGGCCTTTCCGACCGGCACCAGCTCGTCGCCGCCCGCGCCTGCGGTCCAGACGCCAAAGGTGTAGTCGGAATAATAGGACGAGCGCTTGCCGTGACCGCGCTGCGCATACATCAGCACGGCGTCGATGATGTGCGGGTCGCGCTTCCACTTCCACCATTGGCCCTTCGGCCGTCCCGGCAAATAGGGCGCATCGCGCCGCTTCAGCATCACGCCTTCGACGGCGTCCGCGTCGTCGCCGGCACCGGCGCCGGCGGGATCGGCGCGTGCGGCGGTCAGCGCCTCCCAGCTCGCAAACGGGACGGTGGGCGAGAGATCGATGCGTGGATCGTCGAGCTTTGCGATGAACGTCTCAAGCCGCTCGCGGCGCTCCGCGAACGGCAGCTCGCGCAGATCGTTCTCGTCGTCGCCGAGCAGATCGTAGGCGCGCAGGTGAATCGGAAATTCCTTGATCAGCTTCGGAGACACGACCTTGCGGTTGAGCCGCTGCTGCAGAACGTTAAAGGTCTGCACCCGTCCCTCGCGCAGGACCAGAAGCTCGCCGTCGATGGCGCCCGGCAGGCGCAGCGCGGGCACGAGGTCCGGAAAGCTGCCCGTGATGCCCTCGCCGGTGCGCGAATAGAGCCGCGCGGTGATGTGGCCGCGTTCGTCTCGGCCGGCGACTGCCTGAACGCGGATGCCGTCCCATTTCCATTCGGCGATGTAATCGGCCGGATCCAGTGGTGCGAAATCGGTGTCCTCGATCGCATGCGCCAGCATCACAGGGCGGAACGGCGCGGGATCGCGGTTGACCGGCTTGTCGCCGCGGCCTTCCAGCCAGGCGAACAGGTCGAGATAGGGCGGCGCGAGACCGGGCCAGATCAGCTCGACCTCATGCGGGTCCTTGTCGCCGAGCGCGGCAGCCGCGGTCTTTGCCAGGCGCGCAGAGATGCCGATGCGCAACGCGCCCGTGACGAGCTTCAGCAGCGCCCAGCGGCCGGTCTCATCCAGCTCGTCGAGCCAGCGCTCGAGCTGCTTTGGCAGCTCGGTCTTGCCGAGCGTGCGCAGCGTGGTGACGACCTCGGTCAGTGTCGGCGGTGGTGGGTTGTTGTGGTTGCGGGCATGAGGGGACTCATCGCCATCTCTTCCGGAGTACCCCCCTCCCTGACCCTCCCCCACAGGGGGGGAGGGAACGGTTAGGTTCGTGCGTCCATCACTTTGGGAATCGCTACCAGTTGTCGTGCTCACTGACAGCGCCGCGCGCAACTGCGCTCCCTCCCCCCTTGTGGGGGAGGGCGGGGGAGAGGGGTAGCCCGGAAAAGACGGCGCGTTACCATGCAACTTCGGCCACATCAGCGCCACCGTCTCCGAGAGGTCGCCGACATAGTCGTAGGACAGCCCGAACAGCACCGGATCGGTGCGCGACGCGATCAGGTCGCGGATCAGCGCGGGCTTGGCGTGCTTGAAGCTGAGCGCGCCGGTCAGCGCGGCCAGTGCATAGCCGCGGTCGGGATCGGCGACCTCGCGAAAATAGCCGGTGATCAGCCGCAACTTGTTGTTGCGGCCGGGCTCGTAGGCGAGGCGGTCGAGAAGTTCGGCGAAGCGGTTCATGCTTCGGCCTCGTCAGCGAGCGGTGTCTCGGTCTCCTCCTCGTCGCCATAGCCGACGAGATCGAGCGGCTTTGCCCGCAAGCCTTTGCTTTGGCACCAATGCACCAGCGCATCTTCCTGGCCGTGGGTGACCCAGATCTCGCCGGCGCCGGTCGCCGCGATCGTGGCGGTGAGGCCGTCCCAATCGGCGTGATCCGAGATCACCAGCGGCAGCTCGATGCCGCGTTGCCGGGCGCGAGCACGCACCCGCATCCACCCCGAGGCGAATGCGGTGACCGGATCGGGAAACCGCCGCGTCCAGATATCCGAGGTCGCCGATGGTGGCGCCAGCGTGATGGTGCCGGCAAGCGCCGCTTTTTTCACGCCCTTCACCGGCCGCAACTCGCCGAGCGCGATCCCGCGGCTCTGATAGTAATGCGTGATGTTCTCCATCGCGCCATGCAGATAGATCGGCGCGTCGTAGCCCGCTTGGCGCAGCAGCGCGATCACGCGTTGCGCCTTGCCGAGCGAATAGGCGCCGACGAGATGCGCGCGCTCCGGAAACAGCGCCACCGACGCCAGCAGCTTCTTCACCTCGTCGGCGGCATCACCATGGCGAAACACCGGCAGGCCGAACGTTGCCTCGGTGATGAAGACGTCGCAGGGGACGAGCTCGAACGGCGTGCAGGTCGGGTCGGGCGCGTCCTTGTAGTCGCCGGAGGCGACGATGCAGGTGTCGTTGCAGGTGACCGCGACCTGCGCCGAACCGAGCACATGGCCGGCCGGATGGAATTTCACGCTGGTCTCGCCGAGCCGGATCTCCTCGCCATAGCGGATCGCCTGCGTCGAGCCGGCAAAGTTATCGCCGTAGCGCAGCCGCATCATGTCCAGCGTTTCCTGCGTCGCCAGCACCGCGCCGTGGCCCGCGCGGGCATGGTCGGAATGGCCGTGGGTGATCACGGCCCGTTCGACCGGCCGGATGGGGTCGATGTGGAAGCCGCCGGGCTTACAGCACAGGCCGCTCGCGACTGGCAGCAGGATGTCTTGCGGACGCATGCCTGTTATATAGGTTGCGCCACCGCGTGTTCGAGTCACCCGCCCGCTTCGCTTTCTGGTTCCCCCAATGCCCCTGCGCCTGTTCCTGACCTCCGGCGATCTCATGGCCGACCGCCGCTTCGAGTTCGCGCGCGACCTCCAGCTCAAGGGCGATCTGCCGGCCGCCGCCGACCTGCTCGAGCAGACGATCGAGCTTGCGCCGAATTTCACCTCGGCCTGGTTCACGCTCGGCGAAATCCGCGTGCAGCTCGGTGAGCGCGACAAGGCCATTGCGGCCTTTCGAAAATCGCGCGAGTGCGACGCGAGCGATCAGCATGGTGCTCATCTGCATCTGATACGCCTCGGCGCCGCGCAATTGTCCGAGATGCCAAAGGCCTACGTGCAGGCCTTGTTCGATCAATACGCGCCGCGTTTCGAGCACGTCCTGATCAACGATCTCGACTATCGCGCACCGTCGCTGATCTTCAAGGCAGTGGTGGCTGCCCGCGTGGCCGCGAAGAAGCCCGCCCTGTTCAAGCGCGCCATCGATCTCGGATGCGGTACGGGGCTGGCGGCCGCGGCCTTCGCAAAGCAGGTCGATCATTTCATCGGCATCGATCTGTCGCCCGGCATGATCAAGGAGGCGCGAGCCACCGCCCTCTATGCCGAGCTCGAAGTCGCCGACATGATCGAAGGCCTGCGCGCCAAGAGTGACGCGAGTGCAAACCTCGTCGTCGCTGCCGATGCGTTCGTCTATCTGCCCGATCTCGCGCCGGTGCTCGGCGAAGCCAGGCGCCTGCTCGCGCCCAGTGGCGTGCTCGCCTTCACGCTGGAGACGCATGACGGCAGTGGCATCGTTCTCGGCGAAGGCCTGCGCTATGCCCATTCGGCGGAATATGCGCGCGATGCGCTGGCGAAGGCCGGCCTCAAGCTCCTCACATTGGAGCCGGCCTCGCCACGCATCGAGAATAACGAGCCGGTGCGTGGCCTCGTCGTGGTCGCCGAGAAAACTTGAGTCTAGGCGCTATACGCGACGCTTTGGACGTCATTGCGTCGCAAAGCGGCGACTTCCCGCTTGCGAGCCGTGCGGCGATGCCAGCACAATGCGCGCGCCAAGGGAGAAACAAACAATGACCAGGAATCCATCGCGGCGCGATTTCAGCGCCGCCGCGCTTGCGACCATCGCGGCATCCACCTTGCCCGCGCCCTACGTCTGGGCCGCGGAGAAGAAATACGATGCCGGTGCCAGCGACACCGAGATCAAGATCGGGCAGACCGTGCCGCATTCCGGCCCCGGCTCGCTCTACGGCGTGCTCGGGCGCATCGGCGAGGCCTATTTCCAGATGCTGAACGAGAAGGGCGGCATCAACGGACGCAAGGTCAAATTCCTGACCATGGACGATGCCTACAGCGCACCGAAATGTGTCGAGGCGACGCGGCGCCTGGTCGAGCAGGAGGAGGTGCTGGCGCTCTACGGCTCGCTCGGTACCGCGCCGCAGACGGCTGTGCACAAATACCTGAATTCAAAGGGCGTGCCGCAGCTTTTGCTCAACACTGGCGCCTCCAAGTGGAACAATCCGAAAGAGTTCAAATGGACGATGGCGGGCCTGCCGCTCTATCCGACGGAAGCGCGCATCCTGGCGCGGCACGTCCTCAGCGTGAAGCCGAATGCCAAGGTCGGCATTCTCTACCAGAACGACGATTTTGGCCGCGACTTCCTCGGGCCCTTCAAGAAGGTTTTGGAAGACTCCGGCGGCACCGCAAAGGTGATCATGGAGCAGACCTACGATCTCACCGATCCGACCGTCGATTCCCAGCTCATCAATCTCTCGAAATCGGGCGCCGACGTCTTCTACAACATCTCCACCGGCAAGGCGTCATCGCAGTCGATCCGCAAGGTCGCCGAGCTCGGCTGGAAGCCGCTGCAGCTGCTGTCGGCCGGATCGACCGGCCGCTCGATCCTCAATGCCGCGGGGCTGGAGAACGCCACCGGTATCGTCGCGATCCGTTATTCCAAGGATGCCGGCCCCGGCCCCTGGGAGAACGATAAAGATGTGATCGCGTTCGACACGCTGCGCAAGAATTACCTGCCGAGCGTCGATCCCGACAACACCATCGCCTATGCCGGTTACGGCCAGGCGGTGACCATGGGCGAGATTCTGCGCCGCTGCGGCGATGAGCTCACGCGCGAAAGCGTGCTCAAGCAGGCCGCGAACCTCAACGGCTTCCACTCGCCGTTCTTCCTCGACGGCGTCAATTACAACTACACGCCCGGCGACTACACACCGATGAAGACGCTCTATATCTCGACCTTCAACGGCAAGGATTGGGCCGTGTCCGACAAGCCGGTGACGGAGTAGGGGTCTCCGCGAATGCGCGGAGCGTTGAAGGGCGATAGCTCTATACAATCTCGTCATGCCCGGGCTTGTCCCGGGCATCCACGTCTTCGCTTCCGTGTGGCAAGAACGTGGATGGCCGGGACGAGCCCGGCCATGACGCCTGTGGGTGCATCCCGCCCACCCACCCCTCGACGAACCCACCCCCACGGCTTACCTGTGATGCCGTGCCGCCTCGCATCCTCAAATCTCCGGCCGAGCCGGCCGCGCTGTTGCCCGACCGCTTCCAGGCGTGGTTCGCAGCCCGCGGCTGGTCGCCGCGCGAACATCAATTGGCGCTGCTGGAGAAAGCGCGCGAGGACCGTTCCGCGCTGCTGATCGCGCCGACCGGTGCCGGCAAGACGCTGGCGGGATTTTTGCCGACGCTGGTGGAGCTTTCGATGCAGACGGTCGAACCGACGACAGGCGCGAAGCAAAGCCTTGTCTCCACCGGCCGCACCCTGCAACGCAGCGGCGGCCTCCACACCCTCTACATCTCCCCGCTCAAGGCGCTCGCGGTCGACATCGCACGCAATCTGGAGCGGCCGGTCGCCGAGATGGCGCTGCCGATCAAGATCGAGACCCGCACCGGCGACACGCCGACGTCGCGGCGCCAGCGGCAGCGGCGCTATCCGCCGGACATTCTGCTGACGACGCCCGAACAGCTCGCGCTGCTGCTCTCCTCCGACGACGCGCCGTTCCTGTTCTCCTCGCTGAAGCGCATCGTGCTCGACGAGCTGCATGCGCTGGTGACCTCCAAGCGCGGTGATCTTCTCTCGCTTGGGCTCGCGCGGTTGTGGCGATTGGCGCCGCAGATGCGGGCGATCGGCCTGTCGGCGACGGTGGCCGAGCCGGAATCGCTGGCGCGCTTCCTGGTGCCGCAGCCCGGCGGCAAGGAAGCGGCGGCCGAGATCGTCATCGCCGGCGGCGCGGCGCCGCCGCTGGTCGAGATGATGGATACGCGCGAACGTCTGCCCTGGGCCGGTCACAGTGCGCGCCATGCGCTTCCCGAGATCTACGAGCTGATCAAGGCGAACAAGACCACGCTGGTCTTCGTCAACACCCGCAGCCAGGCCGAGATGCTGTTCCAGAATCTCTGGAGCATGAACGATGACAACCTTGCAATCGCCCTGCATCACGGCTCGCTCGATGTCGCGCAGCGCCGCAAGGTCGAGGATGCGATGTCGGCGGGAAAATTGCGCGGCGTGGTCTGCACCTCCTCGCTCGACCTCGGCGTCGACTGGGGCGACGTCGATCTCGTCGTCAATATCGGCGCGCCGAAGGGGGCCTCGCGCCTGATGCAGCGCATCGGCCGCGCCAACCACCGCCTTGATGAAGCCTCGCGCGCGGTGCTGGTGCCGGCGAACCGCTTCGAGGTGCTGGAGTGCCGCGTCGCCATTGACGCCATCGCCGAGAATGCACAGGACACGCCGCCGCTGCGCACCGGTGCGCTCGACGTGCTGGCCCAGCACGTGCTCGGCTGCGCCTGCGGCGAGCCGTTTCTCTCCGACGAACTCTACGACGAAGTGCGCACCGCGGCGCCCTACGCCGATCTCACGCGGCAGGATTTCGACGACGTCGTCGATTTCGTCGCCTCCGGCGGCTACGCGCTGAAAACCTACGAGCGCTTCGCGCGCATCAAGCAGGACAAGCAGGGTCGCTGGCGCGTCGCCAATCCAAAGGTGCGGCAGAGCTACCGGATGAATGTCGGCACCATCGTCGAGGACGACATGCTGAAGGTGCGGCTGGTGCGATCGCGCGGCGGCGGCCAGGGAAAAGCAGGCGGGTCAACGGGCGTGATCGCCCGCGGCGGCAGGTTGCTCGGCGAGATCGAGGAAGCCTTCATCGAGGGCCTCAGTCCGGGCGACACTTTCGTGTTCAGCGGCGAGGTGGTGCGCTACGAGACCCTGGTCGAGGACCAGGTCTATGTCTCGCGCGCCAACGACAAGGACCCGAAAGTGCCGTCCTATATGGGCGGCAAGTTTCCGCTCTCGACCTATCTTGCCGAACGCGTGCGTCGCCTGCTCGATGACGCGCGCGCGTGGGGCGCGTTGCCGGAGCAGGTGCGCGACTGGCTGTCACTGCAAAAGGACGTCTCCCGCGTGCCGGCCGTGCGCGAGCTGTTGGTCGAGAGTTTTGCGCGCGCCAACAAGCATTACATCGTCTGCTACCCGTTCGAAGGCCGTCTCGCGCATCAGACGCTCGGCATGCTCTTGACGCGCCGGCTGGAGCGTGCCCGCGCCCGGCCGCTCGGCTTCGTCGCCAACGAATATGCGATCGCCGTCTGGGCGCTCGGCGACATGTCCTTCATGATCCGGGACGGCAGGATCGACCTTGACGCGCTGTTCGATCCCGACATGCTCGGCGACGACCTCGAAGCATGGCTCGCCGAATCCGCTCTTATGAAACGTACGTTCCGCAATTGCGCGATCATCTCCGGCCTGATCGCGCGCCGGCATACCGGCGAGGAGAAGAGCCGCCGCCAGGTGCTGTTCTCGACCGATCTCGTTTACGACGTCCTGCGAAAACACCAGGCCGATCACGTGCTGTTGCGCGCCGCCCGCGCCGATGCCGCCACCGGCTTGCTCGATCTGCGCCGTCTCAGCGATATGCTCACCCGCATCCAGGGCCGCATCACACATCGGGAACTCGACCGTGTCTCTCCGCTCGCCGTCCCCGTGATGCTGGAAATCGGCCGCGAGTCAGTCTATGGCGAAGCTGGAGACGAGCTGTTGGCGGAGGCCGCCGACGAGCTCGTCAAAGAGGCGATGGGATAAGAGCAGGTTCGGACGTGACGATAGGCGCGCTGGTTTCAGGGGATATCGAGGACATGCGCGTTTCAAATGTCAGCATCAGCGGCGTGACGTTCGCGGCCGATCTTTCCGGCGCACTGTTCTGGGAAGAGCAGCGCATGCTGGTCGTCTCCGATCTGCACCTGGAAAAAGGTTCCAGCTTCGCCATGCGCGGCGTGCTGCTGCCGCCTTACGACACCATCGCGACGCTCGGCCGGCTCGCTGCTGTCATCTCCCGCCATAATCCCCGAATCGTCATCGCGCTCGGCGACAGTTTTCATGATCGCACTGCACATGGACGGCTGTCGGCGGACGATCGCGACGCGGTCGCCGGCTTGCAGGCCGGCCGCGACTGGATCTGGATCTCAGGCAATCACGATCCGGCGCTGCCGCGTGATCTCGGCGGCACCGTCGCCGACGAAGTGGCGATCGGCCCGATCACCTTCCGCCATGAGCCGACCGGCGCGTGCGGCGAGATCGCCGGCCATCTGCATCCCAAGGCCCGTGTCTCCGCGCGCGGCCGCTCGATGGAGCGCCGCTGCTTCGCGTCCGACGGGATGCGCGCCGTGATGCCCGCCTTCGGCGCCTATGCCGGCGGCCTCAGCATCCGCGATGCCGCGTTCGCAAAGATCTTTCCGAAAAATGGCTTTGTCGCGCATCTGCTCGGCGACCGCCGCGTCCACGCGATCGCGGCGTCGCGGTGCAGCTAAGCCGCCTTCGCCTGCACGTCATCGCAAAACTCCGCAAGGCGATCCGCCAGCCGTAGCGTCGCTGGGCTGGCGCCGGGCGCGGCCATCAGCGCCACCTCGGTCCGGTTGATCGGTGCAAAGCCGTCCTTCGCCGTCAGCACGCGGTGATCCGCCTGGATCGACATCTCCGACAGGATGCTCAGTCCCATGCCGGCGGCAACGGCGGCCTGGATGCCGGCGAGGCTCGATGAGGTGTAGGACATGTGCCAGATGCGGCCCGCGCTTTCCAGCGCGTGGATGGCGCCGGCGCGGTAGAGGCAGCCGAGCGGAAAGCCGATCAACGGCACCGAGGCGACGTCGGCATGGATCGGATGGCTCTTGCTGGTGACCCAGTGCACCTGCTCCGGCCACACCGCAATTGCGCCCTTCGCACCGGCCTCGCGCTTGAACAGCGCCAGATCCAGTTCGCCGCGATCGAGGTCGCGCGACAGGTTCTTGCTCTGGTCGGCGCGCACATCGAGCCGCAGGCCCGGATGCGAGCGCGAGAATGCGCCAAGCAGTTTCGCCAGCCGATATGCCGCAAAATCCTCGGGGATGCCGAGCCGGATCGCGCCTTCGCCGTCGGGCTGGCTCAGCACGTCGCGCGCCTCCTCGGCGAGCGATAACAGCCGCCGCGCGTAGGACAGCAACCGCTCGCCGGCCTCGGTCGGACGCACGTCCTTGCCGTCGCGGTGCAGCAGCACCTGGCCGACATCCTCCTCCAGCCGCTTGATCTGCTGGCTGACGGTCGATTGCGTGCGGTGGACGCGCTCCCCGGCGCGGGTGAAGCCGCCGGAATCGACCACCGAGACGAAGCTGCGCAGGAGCTCCAGATCGAGCATGGATGTCTCCATTCGAAAATCAACTGGCAGTGAGTTAATCATTTAATTTCCAAATGACAAGCCGGGTTCCTAGATCGAGGGCTCAGGAGATTCCACATGTCGCTCGTCCCCTCGCTTGCCGTCCCCCGCAGCCGTTTCAACACGCTGCCCTTCGCTATCGGCCTGTTCTGCCTGCTCTGGAGCTACGCCTTTGTCGCCGGCAAAATCGGGGTGACCCATTGCCCGCCGTTGATCCTGCTCGCCGCGCGCTTCTCGCTTGCCGGCATCCTGATCCTCGGTGCCACGCTGATCCGCGGCGGCGACTGGTCGCTGTCCTGGCGCGATGCCGCGATCTTCGCCGTGCTCGGCATCGCCAACAACGCGCTCTATCTCGGGCTCGGCTACACCGGTCTGCAAACGGTCTCGGCGGGCCTCGGCGGCCTGATCGTGTCCGCCAATCCGGTGTTCACGGCGGGCCTCGCCGCGCTCCTGCTCGGCGAGGGCATGACCTGGCGCAAGGCGAGCGGCCTGCTGCTCGGCATCGTCGGCGTGACCTTGATCGTCTGGCATCGGCTGTCGGTCGGCACTGACTCACTGCACGGCATCATGTTCACGCTGGCCTCGCTCGCCTCCATCGTCGCCGGCACGATCCTGTTCAAGCTGCTCGCGCCGAGGGGCTCGTTGTGGATCGGCAATGGCGTGCAGAATCTTGCCGCCGGCATCGTGCTGACGCCGGTCGCGCTGACCTTCGCCGACGTTCATGCCATCGACGTTACGCCGGGCCTGATCGGCGCCTTCGCCTTCCTCGTGCTCGGCGGCTCGATCCTCGCCTACTGGCTCTGGTTTCATCTCCTGAAAGTGTGTGGCGCAACGGCTGCCAGCGCTTATCATTTCCTGATGCCGCCGCTCGGCATGTTGTTCGCGTATCTCGTGCTCGCCGAGCATGTCGAGGCCCGCGATCTGCTCGGAATCATTCCAGTGGCGCTCGGGATCTATCTGGTGACGCGGCCTGCCGCGAAGCCTGTGTCGTAGGAGGAGTTCTTATGCCCATTTCCATTACCCTGATCGGCGGTCCCACCGCGCTGATCGAGATCGACGGCTTCCGCTTGCTCACCGATCCGACTTTCGACGACGCAAATACCGCCTATCAGCTGCCGCATGTGAAGCTGGAGAAGACAATCGGCCCTGCGCTCAAGGCTGATGCAATCGGCCCGATCGATGCGGTCCTGCTCAGCCACGACCAGCATTCGGACAATCTCGACAATTCCGGCCGCGAGTATCTCAGGCATGCAAAGCGCGTCCTGACGACAGAAGCCGGCGCCAAGCGCCTCGGTGGCCAATTCGAAGGCCTGCATGTCGAAGGCCTGGTGCCGTGGGGCACGACGCGTCTGAAAGATCGTGACGGCAATTCGCTGACGATCACCGCGACCCCGGCGCGTCACGGCCCGGCCGGCATCGAGCCGCTGTCAGGCGACGTCATCGGCTTCGTGGTGTCGTCGAGCCGGACCGACACAACTTCGGTCTATATCAGCGGCGACACTACCTGGTTCGATGGCGTCGCCGAGGTCGCACGCCGATTCAAGTGCGGCGTGGTGATGCCTTTCGCGGGCGCTGCGCAAACGCGCGGGCCGTTCCATCTCACCATGGACACCAACGACACCATCGAGACCGCACGCGCCTTCCCCGATGCGATGATCGTGCCGGTGCATACGGAGGGCTGGGCCCATTTCCGCCAGAACAGCGAGGATCTGCGCAAGACCTTCGACGCGCTCGGCTTCGGGACGCGGCTGCGATTGCTGGAGCCCGGCGTGCCGACGGTGGTGCAGGCGCCGTAGCTAGCACCGCAGCCGTCATTGCGAGCGAAGCGAAGCAATCCAGAATCCCTCCGCGGCGGCAGTCTGGATTGCTTTGCTGCGCTCGCAATGACGGAGAATGCAGTCAATCCTTCCGAAACACGATCGAGGCCATCCAACCCGTCATCAGCGCCATCGCGGCGGTGATGAGGCCGTAGATCAGCCCGTTCTGCCGCGCAGTGGTGGCGACGAACTGCTCGAAGCCGACCTTGACGATCTCGAACGCGGTCTCTGTCTTGCCGACGAACGCGCCGTCGGCAAACAACTTGATCTCGACCTGGTAGGTGCCGATCGGCACCTCCGCCGGCAGTGGAATGCCGGTGCGGAACAGCGTCGGTGTCAGGAACGTCACCGCGCTCGAATCCTCGCGATAGAGCCCGCGCTCGGTGCGCAGGCGAATGAAGGCCGAGCGGAACGCGTCGTTCGGCACCACGTCGGCGTAGTCGCCGCTGACGCGTTGGGTCAGCCGCACGTTGTTGAGCCCGATCTGCTGTCGCCGCGCGACCTCGGGCGAGGTGATCGCCTCGAACGAGCGGTTGGCGAACAGCGCGAGATAACTCGGCACCTCCAGGAACTGACGGTAGTCGGTGTTGATCCAGATCCCGAAGGTGCGCTCCTTGCGCCGCGTCACCATATCGGCGCGCGGGCCCATCACGGTGACGACGAGATCGTAGGTCTTGCGGTCGGCGGGCGTGGTAGCGTCCTTCTCGACCGAGCCGAACAACACCAGCTCCTCGCCGGAATAGTTCGGCGTCACCGTGACACGATGGTTGGAGACCGACACGATCAGCCGCTCGGCGCGTGCGGCGGAGCCGAGCAGCAGGACAAGCAGGACTGCGAGAGCTGCGCGCATCATCCGTTCACCCCCAGCTCGCGGATGGTGAAGAGGTCCTCGGGCCGGATCACCAGTTCGATGGCGAAGCGAACACCGACCGAAAGGATCAAGAGGCCGAGCAGCAGCCGCAGCTGCTCGCCGCGGATCTTCTGGCCGGCGCGGGCGCCGAACTGTGCACCGGTGACGCCGCCGACCATCAGGATCAGCGCCAGCACCGCGTCGACGAGGTGATTGGTCGCAGCGTGCAGCAAGGTCGCAAACAGCATCGTGACCAGCGTCAGGACCATCGACGTGCCGATCACCGTCGAGGTCGGCACCCGCAGCAGATAGATCATGATCGGCACCAGGATGAAGCCGCCGCCGATGCCCATGATGGCGCCGATGAAGCCGATCACGATGCCGACGATCACGACCGGAATCACCGAAAGGTAGATCTTGGAGCGCTTGAACCGCATCTTCAGCGGCAGCCCGTGGATCCAGTTATGCGTGCGCCGTGGCGGCACCGCGCCGCGCCGGGTCCGTAGCAGGGCGCGCAGGCCTTCGGAGAACATCAGGCTGCCGACGGTGGTGAGCAGCACGACGTAAGACAGTGCGATCATCAGATCGAGCTGGCCGAGCGCGCGCAACTGCGTGAAGGTCCACACGCCGAGCGCCGTCCCGGTCACGCCGCCGCATAACAGGACGCTCGCCAGCGCCGGGTCGATTGCGCGCCGCCGCCAATAGGCGAGGGCTCCGGAAAAGGACGAGGCCGCGATGTGGCTCGCGACGGAAGCGACCGCGACCGCCGGCGTGATGCCGATGAAGATCAAAAGCGGCGTCATCAGGAAGCCGCCGCCGATCCCGAACATGCCGGAGACGAAGCCGACCGCCGCGCCCATCGCCAGCACCAGGAAGACGTTGACCGGAAGATCGGCGATCGGGAGATAGAGCTGCATCGAAGGACCACGCTCCGGCGAAAACGGATCGATTGCCGCGTCCCTCAATAGCCGAATTCGCTGGCGGGAGTGATCAGGAATTTTGGGCGTGGTGAATGGGCGCGGCTAGCCCGCGAGGCAAATGAGACTTGATTGCTACGGAGAAAGTGCGCTCCCTCTCCCGCTTGCGGGGGAGGGTCGGGGAGAGGGTGTCTCCGCAGTAAGACTCCCCAAGAGGACAAAGCCTCGGCGCTACGCGCCGACCTCTCCCGCAAGCGGGAGAGGTACACCGAGCCTGCGGCCCCTTTGGTCTGATCTAATGCTAATTCGCTTCAACGCACCGCTGACGCCGAGCGCTTGCTCGCGACCGGCTTCGGCGCGGGTTTTGCGGCTGCTTGCGGCGCGCTGTCCCAGCCGCCGGCGGGTGTCGCGACATTGACGGCATCATCGGGTTGCGGCTCGGCGCTGAACGTCTGAATCGCGAGCTTGGCGGCCGCGAGCGATTGCGGGTCGAGCCGCTTGGCGACATCGTCGCGCTTGCCGGCGGCATCCGCGTCACCCTGGGCGGCTGCGAGGGTGAACCATTTGTAGGATTCGGCGAGGTTCTGTTCGACACCGATGCCGCGGGCATAGAGGATGGCGAGGTTGAACTGGCTGTCGGCGACGCCGCGGTCGGCGGCTTTGCGGAACCACTGCGCCGCGCTCTTGTAATTGGCGCCATGTCCGCCGCCATCGGCGTCGAGCACTGCGAGATTGTGCATCGCCTTGGCGTTGCCGCGCTCGGCCGCCTGGGTGTAGTAGCGGCGGGCGATGTCGGCGTCCTTCTTCACGCCGAGGCCCTTCTCGTAGAGTGTGCCGAGGCGGAAGGTCGCCGGCACCACGCCGGCCTGCGCCGCGCGGTCGTACCATTTGGCGGCTTCGTCGTAATTCGCGGCCACGCCCTTGCCTTCGGCAAAGCGCACGCCGAGCTCGTAGGCCGCGTTCGCATCGCCCTTCATGGCGGCGGTACGCAAGCTCGGGCCGCCGATGCCGTCAGGCAGTTTTTCACTCGGCGGCACCTGGATCATCGCGAGTTTCGCGCGGCTCGTGCCCGACAGCGCGCCGGTGACGTCGCTGGTGACAGGCGGCGGGGCTACGGCGGGCACCGGCGGAATTTCAACCGAGGCCGAATTGCCCGAACCGGCGGCGGGCGCCGGCGCGGCATTGTTCTGGGATTGCCGCCCGATCGGGGTCGGCGATGTCATCGACGGCGTGACCTGCTCGGGCGTGGCGGGCTTGTTCTCGACCGGCGGCGGCGCCGCCTGCGGCGCGGGTGCGCTCGACGAGTTCTCCATTGCCTGCGGCGACGGCGCCGAGCTGCCGCCATCGAGCAGATTCATCGCCATCTTGAAGGTGCCGAGCACGATCACGACCACGCTCGCGCCGACCAGCAGCGAGCGGATTTTCGAGGTGATGGTCGAACCGCCGTCCTTACCGTTGTCCTTGCCCTTGTCCTTGGACCGATCGGCCCCTGCCTTGGCGCCGCGGGCCGGCTTTTCCGGCTGTGCGGCGGCGGCCTGGGCAGCGCGGCGCGCGGCCGCGATGAAGCTCGACGACGACACCGGCTCCTTCGGCGCGGCCGGGATTTCGCTGATTGCGCTTTCAGACGCGGCAATGCGCTCCGACGGCGTGGCGACGCGTGCACCCGGCCGGGTGCCCGGCTCGAGCGGATGATCCGGCGGCAGTTCGGGCGCAAGCGCAGCCCGCGTGGGCACCGTATGCGGCTCGAGGATTTCGCTGATCGCGCGGGGCGGAACGGGGGGCGCCATCGGCATCGGCGGCGGCGCGGCGGGTGCAGCGGCGTGGAATTCGCGCGGCGCGGCGACGAAGGCGGCTTGCGCCGCCTGCGCCGCGGCGGGATTGGGCAGTTCCGGCTTCGGATCGTATTTCGGCGGCTGTTGCTGCGGCCGCGGCTCGCGCGCCATCGGCGCGGGCTCCATCGGAGCGGCCATCGGCAACGGCATCGGCTGCGGCGCTGCGGCCGGCGGCGCGGTGCGCACATTGCGCAGATCGCCCTCGATCATCGAGAGACGATCGACGACGTGGCCGAGTGCGTTGTGGACGGCCTCCAGCGAATCCTGGGTGCTGCGGTTGGTCTCGGCCTGGCTGAAGCGGATGTCGGAGAGTTCGCGCTTGACGATATCGACCATTCCGGATTCGGCCGGCGCGGAGCTGCGGCTCTCGGCCAGCGCGGAATAGGTCGCTTGCTGCCGTTCCAGGTGCCGCAGGATGTCGTGCAACCCGTCCTCGACGCGGCTCAAATTGCCGTTGCGCGGATCGGAGGCGGTCTCGATCCGCTCCAGCAGATACGAGACCCGCTGTTCAAGATGAGCGAAGGTCGAAGCCGAATCGTTGCCGACCTGCATGCGGTCGAAACGGTCCGACAGCGCGCGGATCGCATCTTCCAGATGCTCGCTGCTTTCGGATGGCTGAGGCCGCTCGCGCGTTTCCAGCGCGGCGGTGAGCGCCGCGATGCGCTGCTCCAGCACCGCAAAGCTATCGCCGGAGCCGGACGAGCGGGTGACCTGGTCGACCTTGGACGACAGCAGCTGCACGTCGTCCGAGAGCCGTGCCAGCGCTTCGTTGGAGGCGACGTTGGAGACGATGCCGCGCAGCGCCGAGATCGCGCCTTCGAGCTGGCGGACCGTCGAGGGATCGTCATTGGCGCGCAGGATCAGATCGAGCTTGGCGCCGAGATTGCGGATCGCCTCGTCATAGCCGGTGAGCTGCTCGGCCGGCGTCAGCGTGCGCAACACCTGCTTGATGTCGGACAGCGCGTGCTCGATGCCGGACAGGACCTGACCGTCGGTGCCGTTGGAACGCGTCTCGTCGATGCGCCGATGCAGCGAGCGGATCTCGTTCTCGATCGATTCGATCGCGCGGCGCGGCATCGCCTCGGTGATGGCGTTGCGGATCTCCGCAAGTTCGCTGCGGAACGTGTTGATCGCCTGCTCGGTATTGTCGGGGCGCTGGAGCGATTCGATCTGGCTCGTGATCTTGAGCAGATGGCGCTCGAGCGCGGAGAAATCCGGCCCCGGCTGCGGTGGCGGCGGAGCGTAGGCAGGCGCGGGCGGCGCCATCGGGGGCGCGAAAGGAGCTGCCGCAGGCGCGATCGAGGGCGCGGCGCGCGGCGGTATCTGCCGCGTCGCAAAGCCGTCGAGCTCGCTCTGGCGTGCGGTGATCTCGGCGACGGCAACGTCGAACGAAGCGGGGCTCAGGGGCGGTGAGTTGCGATAGACCTGCGCTGCCGCACGCTCGACCGCATCGGCCTGGCGCTGGCGGCTGTCGACGGGAGCGAGGCGCGGGGCCTGTGGCTGCTGCGGTTGGGGGTGCTGCGGCTTTGAGATTTGCGACAGCCGCGCATCGAGGCGCGAGATCGCATCGTTGAGCTGCCGTGCCACGCCCTGCTCGCGCGAGACGTCCGGTCGCGAAGAGTCCTGCCGTGAAGGGTCCTGGCGTGAAGGGTCCTGGCGCGGCGCGGGCTTCGAGATCCGCTCGATCTGCTGAGTGATGGCGTCGAGCCGCTGGTGGATGTCGGCGACTTCGCGGCTTTCCTGACTCGGTGCCTGGCTCGGAACGGTCGGAGCTTGCGGACGCTGGTCGTAAGGTCCGCGAAAGTTTGGCGGGGCAGTTTCGCCGAGCGTGGAGTTCAGCCAATCGTTGAGTGACATGCCGGCGCGATGCGCAGCAGCTTCGGCCCGCTCCCTGACCGATGGATCGATACCGTCAACACTCCACGATACGCGCGAATTCATGACTCTGTCCGGTTCCGACTCCGGCGCCCCACCCGGCGCCTCCAGTCTTCCCTCGCGTGCCGGTTGCAAAGACAATCGGATTTGGCGCGGGTCGTCTGCCTCGAAAACCGACTTTTGTCTGTTACGGTAAATAACGGGTTAAGGAACTCGTTGACGGGGTCTTAAAGTTGGGTGGGGCCTACCAGCCCAAGGAGCAGGTGCGCTCCCTCCCTCGCTTGCGGGGGAGGGCTGGGGAGAGGGTGCTTCCGCAATCGAAAACCCCCAAGAGGAGAGAGCCCTCACCCGCGCCTTCGGCGCGACCTCTTCCGCAAGCCGGAGAGGCGACGAGCACCACCGAAGCCGGTCTAGTCCTTGCCCTCGCGCTTGCCTTCCTCCAGCGGCACCACGGTGCCCTTGCCGCTCGTGACCGACAGGGCCTCGAGCGCCTCTTCGCAAAAATCGGCCACCATCTGCTCGTGCCGGGCACCGAGCTGAAGCAGGAGCAAATTACCGAGGTCGAGCACGCCCGACGCCGCGCCTTCCGGAAATCGCTTCTTGAGGATCCGCTCGTAATTCTCGTGCCGGTCGCGATGGTGCTCCAGCCGGGCCATCAGATCGGCGCGCAGGGGCTCGATGTCGATGCTGTCGAGCGCGTGCAGCCGCACCAGGAGGTCGTCCTTGATCGAGGGCGGCGTGCTTGGCCGCGCGGCCCAGTGCCGCAGCGCTGTTCGGCCCTCGGGAGTCAGCGTATAGATCAGTTTATTGGGTTTGCCTGTTTGCACGACCTCGCGGCCCTGGATGTAGCCGCGGTCGCGCAGCTTGGAGAGCTCGCGGTAGATTTGCTGGTGGTCGGCCTTCCAGAAGAAGCCGATCGAGGAGTCGAATGTCTTGGCGAGCTCGTAGCCCGTCATCGGACGTTCCGTCAGGCATGCGAGGATCGCGTCGCCCAGTGCCATTGCGCCAGCTCCCGTTCGAGGTCTCGACCTATTGACTTGACTTTATGCGTATTGGTGCATATGCGTCAACGTGCATATGGAGGGGCTAAGACCGGGGCCAAAGACCCGATCCGAAAACCCAGCGGAATCAAACTCATAGCTACTGTGCATGGGGTTGTTTTCGAGTTTTTTGCCAAGGCCTTTTATCCACGGGAGGCATTCTGACAATGACCGGTCTCGACTCCTGGTACGCCTTCATGAAGTCCCACGACGGCAAAGCGCTCTGGGACCTCCTGCATCCCGACGCCGTCTTCGAAAGCCCCGTCGTGCATTCGCCGCAGCGCGGACGCGACATCACCTTCAAATATCTCGCGAGCGCCGAGAAGGTGCTTGGCGGTCCCGGCTTCACCTATGTCGGAGAGTGGACAAGTGAGAGCGGCGCCGTGCTCGAATTCAAGACCCTGATCGACGGCCTCGAGATCAACGGCGTCGACATCATCACCTTCGACGGCGAGGGACGCATCACCCATTTCAAGGTGATGGTGCGGCCGCTCAAGGCGATCAACATGCTGCATCGCCTGATGGCCGAACAGCTTGCCGCCCAATCATAAAGAATTCCACCACTTCAAATCTATGCCGGGAGAACGCCATGCCGATTTACAAAGCCCCCGTCGAAGACGTGAACTTCCTGCTCAACGACGTCTTCCAGATCGACCGCTATGACAATCTGGCCGGCTTCTCCGACGCGTCGAGCGACGTGCGCGAAGCCATTTTGGGCGAAGCCGCCAAGCTCGCCGAAGAGGTGCTCCAGCCGCTGAATCGTGTGGGCGATCTCGAAGGCTGCAAGCGCGCCGATGACGGCAGCGTCACCACGCCGAAGGGGTTCAAGGACGCGTTCAAGCAGGTCGCCGAGGGCGGCTGGCTCGGCCTGTCGGCCCCGACCGAGTTCGGCGGCCAGGGTCTGCCGGTGACGCTGAGCCAGGCGGTCAACGAATTCCAGATCTCCGCCAACATGGCGTTCTCGATGTATGGCGGCCTCACCATGGGCGCGACCGCGGCGCTGATCGTCCACGGCACGCCCGAGCAGAAGCAGACCTACGTGCCGAAGATGGTGGCGGGCGAGTGGACCGGCACCATGAACCTGACCGAGCCGCATTGCGGCACCGACCTCGGCATGCTCCGCACCAAGGCGGTGCGACAGGCCGACGGCAGCTTCAAGATTACCGGCACCAAGATCTTCATTTCGGCCGGCGAGCATGACCTCGCGCCCAACATCATCCACCTCGTGCTCGCCCGCATCGAGGGCGCGCCCGCCGGCATCAAGGGCGTGTCGCTGTTCGTGGTGCCGAAATTCCTCGTCAATGCCGATGGTTCGGTGGGCACACGCAACGGCGTGGTCTGCGGCTCGATCGAGCACAAGATGGGTATCCACGGCAATTCCACCTGCGTGATGAACTACGACAACGCCATCGGCTGGCTGATCGGCGAAGAGAACAAGGGCATGCAGGGCATGTTCGTGATGATGAACGAGGCTCGCCTCGGCGTCGCCGTTCAGGGTCTCGCGCAGTCCGAGGTCGCCTATCAGAACGCGGTGGCCTATGCGCGGGATCGCATCCAGGGCCGCTCGCTCACCGGCGTCAAGGCGCCGGACAAGCCGGCCGACCCGATCATCGTGCATCCCGACGTGCGCCGCACGCTGCTGTCGATCCGCTCCTTCAACGAGGCCGCGCGCGCCTTCGTGATGTGGACCGCGCTGAAGAGCGACGTCGCCCACCGCTCCGAGGACCCTAAGGACCGCCAGGCCGCCGACGATCACATGGGCCTGATGACGCCGGTCCTGAAAGGCTTCCTGACCGATTACGGCTTCGCCAACGCGGTGCAGGCGCAGCAGATGTATGGCGGCCACGGTTACATCGCCGAGCAGGGCATGGAGCAGTTCGTGCGCGATGCCCGCATCGCCATGATCTATGAAGGCGCCAACGGCATCCAGGCGCTCGACCTCGTAGGCCGCAAGCTGCCGCGCGACGGCGGCCGCGCCATCATGGCGTTCTTCGGCGAGGTCATGGCCTTCGCCAAGGAGAACGGCGGCGACGAGGCGATGAAGCCCTTCATCACCCCGCTCTCCGCTTCGCTCGGCCATCTCCAGCAGGCCACCACCTGGCTGATGCAGAACGCGATGGCGAAGCCCGACAATGCCGGTGCCGCCGCGACCGATTACCTGAATCTCTTCGGCTTCGTCGCTCTCGGCTACATGTGGGCGAAGATGGCGAAGGTGTCGCAGGTGAAGATTGCCGAGAGCGGGGCAACCCCCTATCTCTCGACCAAGCTCGTCACCGGCCGCTTCTTCATGGAGCGGATGCTTCCGGAGACCGCCGCCAATCTTGCGCGCATCCAGGCCGGCTGCGCCACCATCATGGAACTGCCCGCGGAAGCGTTCTGAGGATTTCCGCCCCACGAATGATAGCGACCGCGCGGCGGTCGTAACCAATAACCGCAATCAGGAGGCTCCCATGGCAGATGCCTATATTTACGACCACGTCCGCACCCCGCGCGGCCGCGGCAAGGCGGACGGCGCGCTGCACGAAGTCACCGCGCTCGCGCTCGCGACCGTGCCGCTGAAGGCGCTGAAGGACCGCAATAACCTCCCGGAAGATTCCGTCGATGACGTCATTCTCGGCGTGGTCGATCCGGTCGGCGAAGCCGGCTCCGACATCGCGCGCTTTGCGGCGCTGAAGGCGGGCCTCGGCGAGGCCGTGCCCGGCGTGCAGATCAGCCGCTTCTGTGCCTCCGGCTTGGACGCCGTGAATTTTGCCGCAGCCCAGGTGATGAGCGGGCAGCATGAGCTGGTGATCGGCGGCGGTGCGGAATCGATGAGCCGCGTCGGCATCGGCGCCTCCGGCGGTGCCTGGCCGATGGATCCATCGATGGCGGTGCCCTCATACTTCATGCCGCAGGGCGTCTCGGCCGATTTGATCGCCACCAAATACGGTTTCTCGCGCGACGACGTCGACGCCTATGCGGTGCAGAGCCAGCAGCGTGCGGCGAAGTCCTGGGATGAAGGCCGCTTCGACAAGTCGATCGTCCCGGTGAAGGACATCAACGGCCTCACCATCCTCGCCAAGGACGAGCATATGCGTCCGTCGACGACGATGCAGTCGCTGGCACAGCTGCAGCCGGCGTTCACGATGATGGCGCAGATGGGCGGCTTCGACGGCGTTGCGGTGCAGTCGCATCCCGAGATCGAGCGCGTCAATTACGTGCACCACGCCGGCAATTCGTCGGGCATCGTCGATGGTGCCGGCGCGGTTCTGCTCGGCAGCAAGGAAGCCGGCAGCAAATACGGCCTGAAGCCGCGTGCAAGAATTCGCGCCTTCGCCAATGTCGGCTCCGAGCCGGCGATGATGCTGACCGGTCCGGTCGACGTCACCGAGAAGCTGTTCGCACGCTCCGGCATGAAGAAGTCGGATATCGACCTGTTCGAGCTCAACGAGGCCTTCGCCTCTGTGGTGCTGCGCTACATCCAGGCCTTCGACATCGACAACGCCAAGATCAACGTCAATGGCGGTGCGATCGCGCTCGGCCATCCGCTCGGTGCGACCGGTGCGATGATCCTCGGCACCGTGCTCGACGAGCTCGAGCGCACCAACAAGGCGACCGCGCTGGTGACGTTGTGCATCGGTGGCGGCATGGGCACCGCGACCATCATCGAGCGCGTCTAAGGGTAGGGAGCAACCAACATGGCTTACAAGAATTTCAAGGTTGAGACCGATTCCGACGGCATCGCGCTCGTCACCTGGGATATCCCCGGCCGTTCGATGAACGTGCTCGACGAGACCTCGACCAGCGAGCTGGACGCGATCGTCAAGGAAACCACGGCTGACGCCGCGGTGAAGGGCGTCGTCATCACCTCTGCGAAAGAGGCGTTCTGTGCCGGTGCGGACCTGTCCATGCTCGAAGGCATGAACCAGGCCTACGCAAAACTGTTCAAGGAGCAGGGCGAGACCGCCGCGAACCAGATGCTGTTCGACCAGAGCCGGCGCTTTTCGCTGGTGCTGCGCTCCATCGAGACCTCCGGCAAACCGTGGGCGGCGGCGATCAACGGCCTCGCGCTCGGCGGCGGCTTCGAGATCACGCTGTGCTGCCACTATCGCGTGGCCGCGGAGAATCCCAAGACGCGCCTCGGCCTGCCCGAGGTCAAGGTCGGCCTGTTCCCCGGCGCCGGCGGCACGCAGCGCGTGCCGCGCCTGGTGCCGCCGCAGGACGCGATGACGATCCTGCTCAAGGGCGATCCTGTCACGGTTGAGAAGGCCAAGGCCCTCAATCTGATCCATGCCATCGTTCCCGCCGCCGATCTCGTCAAGGCGGCAAAGGACTGGATCAAGGGCGGCGGCAAGGCTGTTGCGCCCTGGGACGAGAAGGGTTTCAAGCTCCCCGCCGGTCCCGTGTTCTCCAAGGCCGGCATGATGATGTTCCCGGCCGGCAACGCGATCTATCGCCGCGAGACCTACGACAATTATCCGGCCGCGCGCGCGATCATGAGCTGCGTCTATGAAGGCCTGCAGCTGCCGATCGACGCCGCGCTGCGGGTGGAGTCACGCTACTTCACCTCGGTGCTGCGCTCGAAGGAAGCGGCCGCGATGATCCGCAGCCTGTTCCTGTCGATGCAGGAATTGAACAAGGGCGCGCGCCGTCCGAAGGATGTGCCGCCGACCAAGGTGAAGAAGATCGCCGTGATCGGCGCCGGCTTCATGGGCGCGAGCGTCGGCTATGTCTCGGCCCGTGCGGGCCTCGATGTCGTCCTGATCGATCGCGACCAGGAGAGCGCCGACAAGGGCAAGGCGCATGCGCAAAAGGTGATCGAGGAGCAGATCAAGAAGGGCCGCGCCAAGCCCGGTGACGCAGAAGCCCTGCTCGCCCGCATCACGCCGACCGCGGACTATGCCGCGTTGAAGGACGTCGATCTCGTCATCGAGGCCGTGTTCGAGGACCGCAAGGTCAAGGCTGATACCTTTGCCAAGGCGCAGGAGCATATGAAGCCGGACGTGATCTTCGCGTCCAATACTTCGACGCTTCCGATCACCTCGCTGGCCGAGAGCTTCAAGGACCAGGGCAGGTTCGTCGGCATCCACTTCTTCTCGCCGGTTGAGAAGATGATGCTGGTCGAGATCATCCAGGGCAAGAACACCGGCGATCTCGCGATCGCGACCGCGCTCGACTACGTCCGGCAGATCGGCAAGACGCCGATCGTCGTCAACGACAGCCGCGGCTTCTTCGCCAATCGTTGCGTCGGCCGCTACGTCGCCGAGGGCAACGAGATGTTCCTCGAGGGCGTGCCGCCGGCGATGATCGAGAACTGCGCCAAGATGGCCGGCATGCCGATCGGCCCGCTCTCGCTCTCCGACGAAGTCGCGCTCGACCTCGGCCTCAAGATCATGAAGGCGACGGAAGCCGACCTCGGTCCCAACGCCATCAATCCCGATCAGAAGAAGCTGATGGTGGAGATGGTCGAGAAGCAGGGTCGCCTCGGCCGCAAGAACAGCAAGGGGTTTTACGACTACCCCGAGAAGGGCAAGGGCCAGAAGGGCCTGTGGCCGGGTCTCTCGGCGCTGCAGCCGAAGCAGCTCGACCCCGATACGCTCGACATCGAGGAGTTGAAGCAGCGCTTCCTGGTGGTGCAGGCGGTGGAAGCCGCCCGCACGGTCGAGGATCACGTCATCACCGATCCGCGCGAGGCGGATGTCGGCTCGATCCTCGGCTTCGGCTTCGCGCCGTTCACCGGTGGCACCCTCTCCTACATCGACTTCATGGGCCCGAAGACCTTCGTCGAGCTCTGCCACAAGCTGGAGGCGAAATACGGCTCGCGCTTCACCCCGCCGAAACTCCTCGAGGAGATGGCCGCGAAGGGAGAAACCTTCTACGGCCGCTTCGCCCCCAAGAAAGCGGCGGCGTAATTCTCTGAACCCGTAGCCGGGATGAAAAATACGAAAGGCCGGATTCTCGATCCGGCCTTTCGCATTTGCGTCTCAGGCGGCCGGAATCAGCCCTTCCTTCTTCATCGCTTCCTGCACCTGCGGCCGCGCCGCGACGCGGGTCTTGTACGCGACAAGGTTCGGCATCGCCGAGAGGTCGAACTTCATCCGGTCGCCCCAGGTCAGCATCGTGAAGAGATAGCCGTCAGCCACCGTGAACTGCTTGCCCATGAGGTAATCGCGGCCGGCGAGCTGGCTGTCGATGTATTTCAGCTTGCCCATGACGCGATCCCTGAAGAACGCCTTGGCCTCGTCGTTCAGCGCCGGCGCGAACATCGGGCCGAAGCTCTTGTGGACCTCCGAGGTGAGGAAGTTCAGCCATTCGAGCAGCTTGTAGCGCTCGGAGCTGCCGTGGGCCGGCGCCAGCGCCTTGGCTGAGGCCTGATCGGCGATGATCTGGACAATCACCGGGCCTTCGGTCACGATCTCTCCGCTATCGAGACCCAGCGCAGGGACCTGGCCCTTGGGGTTCAGCTTCAGATAATCCTCACCATTTTCGAGCTTCTTCGCCCGGATATCGACCTTGACCAGCTCATAGGGCAGGCCGGCTTCCAGGAGCGCGATGTGGGGGGATAGCGAGCAGGCACCGGGCGAATAGTACAATTTCATTGGAATTTCCTCCTCTTGTTGCTTGGTTCAGGCGAAAGAACGACTACATGCATCTGCTTGAAATAGTCAAGATTGATGCAGGTGCATCGAGTAGGGTAAGAGACGGGCGACGAGCTTGAGCGGGACCATGAAACGCAAACCATCGACCGAGGCGACTTCCGCCTGGATCCGCCTGATGCGGGTGCAGAGCCGCGTGCTCGATTGCGTCGAGCAGGACCTGAAGAAGGCGGGGTTCCCGCCGCTGGCATGGTACGACGCCCTGCTCGAATTGTCGCGGGCGCCTTCGGGTGAGTTGCGCCCGGTCGAACTCGAACGGCAGATGCTGATCCCGCAATATTCGACATCGCGGCTGATTGACCGTCTGGTCGACGAAGGCCTCGCCTCGCGGCGTGAATGCAAGATCGACAAGCGCGGCCAGTTCGTGGAGATCAGCGAAGCCGGCCGCGAATTGCAGAAGCGGATGTGGGGCGCCTATTCGGCCGCAATCGAGAAATATGTCGGTTCGAAACTGTCCGACGCGGATGCCGTCAAGCTCAGCGGTCTGCTCGACCGCCTGGGCTGCTCGTGCGGCGAGATGAAACTGCCGCCGGTCGTCCACGCCAACGAAACCACGCCGTCGCGATGAGCGCGCGGCACACCAGCTCGTCCGTGCACCCGATGGGTGCGCGGACCGTCCCCGTCACCCGCGCGCCTTCTGTCGAAGCGCCCTTTTAATTAGAGTTTGATATGGCGCGAGACCAGATCGATATGACGCCGCTGCAATCGCGTGACGAGCTCGTCACGTGGTTCGAGGAAGGCTGCAAGGACCCGTCCGAATTCCGCATGGGCACCGAGCACGAGAAGACGCCGTTCACGCTCGAAGGCCACTGCCCGGTGCCCTACGAAGGCGCGCGCGGTATCGGTGCGCTGCTCGAAGGCATGAAGCTCCTGCTCGGCTGGGAGCCGATCATGGAGAAGGGCAACATCATCGGCCTCTACGACGTCACCGGCGGCGGCGCGATCTCGCTCGAGCCCGGCGGACAGTTCGAGCTCTCCGGTGCGCCGGTCGAGAACGTGCACCAGACCCAGAGCGAGCTGATGGCGCATCTGGCGCAGGTGCGCGAGATCGCAACGCCGCTCGGCATCGGCTTCCTCGGGCTCGGCATGACGCCGTCCTGGTCGCGCGCCGACATCCCGGTGATGCCCAAGGGCCGCTACAAGATCATGACCAATTACATGCCGAAGGTCGGCCAATACGGCCTCGACATGATGTACCGGACCTGCACGGTGCAGACCAATCTCGACTTTTCCTCCGAAGCCGACATGGTCAAGAAGCTGCGTGTTTCGCTCGCGCTACAGCCGGTCGCAACCGCCTTGTTCGCCAATTCGCCGTTTACCGAGGGCAAGCCGAACGGCTTCCTCTCCTTCCGGTCCGAGATCTGGCGCGACACCGACAATGCGCGTTCGGGCATGATGCCGTGGGCGTTCGAGGACGGCATGGGCTTTGAGCGCTATGTCGACTACGCGCTCGACGTACCCATGTACTTCGTCAAGCGCGACGAGGATTACATCGACGTCTCCGGCTCTTCGTTTCGCGCCTTCTTCGATGGCCGCAACAACAATTTGCCCGGGGAACGCCCGACCTTGTCGGACTGGGCCAACCATCTTTCGACGATCTTCCCGGAGGTGCGTCTCAAGCGCTATCTCGAAATGCGCGGCTCCGACGGTGGCCCATGGGGCCGTCTGCCGGCGTTATCGGCGTTCTGGGCGGGGCTGCTCTACGACGACGTGTCGCTCGATGCCGCCTGGGACCTTGTGAAGCACTGGACCGCGCATGAGCGTCAGGGCCTGCGCGACGACGTGCCGCGCTTCGGCTTCAAGTCGCGGATCAAGGACCGCTATCTGTTCGAGATCGCCAAGGAATGCCTCGTTCTGGCACATGCCGGCCTGCGCCGGCGCGGCCGGATCGATCAGCTCGGCCGCGACGAGACCCGGCATCTGGAGCCGCTCGATCGCATCATCGATTCCGGCCGCACGCCGGCCGAGGAGATGCTCGAGAAGTTCAACGGTCCCTGGAACGGCTCGGTGGAACCGGCCTACGCGGAATACGCGTTCTAGACCTGAGAGGCCAACGATCAGGACCCGAGCCGTTCATCGCCCATACAGGTTTGCGGCGATCAAATGGCCGGCTGAAAAACCTGAGCGTCGTCAATAACCCGAAAGCTGTTTCGATGGGGAAGGGCCGCCTGGCCGTCATGGCGAGCGTCCTGGCAAGCGTCGTGGCATGTGCCGCGCTGCTTTCGCTCGTGTTTGCGAGCTGGCCTGTGCGCGCCCAGACGGCGTTCGATCGGCCCGGCGGAGACTATTTCAGCACGCCGGTCACGTCAGGTGATCCCGAGGATTGCGCGCTGCTATGCGAGCGCGACCGCCGCTGCCGCTCCTGGAGCTTCAGCTATCCCGACGTCGAAGGCGGCTCGGCGGTGTGCTGGCTCAAGAACGCGGTGCCGGCGCGCGTGCCGGAAAGCTGCTGCATCTCCGGTGTGCGTGGCGCCGGCGTGATCGAGCCGCGCGTCGCAGGCGTGGAGACCTCGATCGACCGTCCCGGCGGCGATTTGCGCAATTTCGAGATCAAGGCCGGCGAAGGCGGAGAGGCCTGCAAGGCCGCCTGCACCGCCGACAACAAATGCCGCGCCTTCACCTATGCACGCCCCGGCTACACCGGACGCGAGGCGCGCTGCTTCCTGAAAAAGGAAATCAAGCCGCCGCGCCGGAAGGCGGGGTTTACGTCGGGCGTGGTGCGCTAGCGTGCAGCTCTCACCGCCGTCATTGCGAGCATAGCTAAGCAATCTCTCCCGCGCGCGGGAGAGGGCGAGACATTCCGGCCTTCAATGCACGGCGGTGAAAAACCGCGCCATGCGAAATCCGGACAGCCAGGTCCACACCGGCTGGCCGCGGATGCCGAGATCCCAGGATCCGAGGACGGCATCGGCACGGCCGACCAGATTGTCGATCGGCAACAGGCCGACGCCGCCGGAGCGCAAGGGCACGCGGCTGTCGGCGGAATTGTCGCGGTTGTCGCCGAGCACGAAGAGATGGCCTGCCGGCACCGTCACTTCCTGCGTGTTGTCGAGCGGACCGTTGTCGCGCATCTTGAAGATCAGATGCGAGACGCCGTTCGGCAGCGTCTCGACATAGCGATAGGCGGGCTCGCTGCCGCCATTGTCGTCCTCGGCGGCGCCGACGCCGTCCGGCTTCAGCTCGGCGGGACGGTCATTGACGAAGAGCTGGCCCTGCCGCAGCTGGATGCGGTCGCCGGGCAGACCCACGACGCGCTTGACCCAGGCCTGCGAGCGGTCGCCGGGCCAGCGGAACACGACGACGTCGCCCTGCTTGGGCGTTTCCGCGAAGACGCGGCCGCTCTCGGGCAGGTTGATCTGGATCGGCAGCGACGAGGTGCCGTAGCCGTAGGGGAATTTCGAGGCGATCAAGGCGTCGCCGATCAACAATGTCGGCTCCATCGAGCCCGACGGCACGTAGAACGGCTCGGCCAGCGCGCCCTTTGCGATGAACACCGCGGCGACGATGCCGGCGAGCTGCGCGAGCTGGCCGGCCCAGCCGCTGCTCTTCCGCTTCGTGGTGACAGTTACCTTCTCGACACTCATCCGCCCGTTCCACCCACCGTAATGCGTTCCATCAGAAGCGACGGCTGGCCGACGCCGACCGGCACGCCCTGGCCGTTCTTGCCACAGGTGCCGATGCCGGTATCGAGCGCGAGATCGTTGCCGATCATGCGAATGCGATGCAGGTCGGTCGGCCCGTTGCCGATCAACATGGCGCCCTTCAACGGCGCACCGATCTTGCCGTTTTCGATCTTGTAGGCCTCGGTGCACTGAAACACGTATTTGCCCGAGGTGATGTCGACCTGACCGCCGCCGAAATTCGCGGCGAAGACGCCGTTCTTCACCGAGGCGAGAATCTCGGCCGGATCGCGGTCGCCCGCGAGCATGTAGGTGTTGGTCATGCGCGGCATCGGCACATGGGCATAGCCCTGGCGACGGCCGTTGCCGGTCGGCTTCATGTTCATCAGGCGCGCGTTCTGGCGGTCCTGCATGTAGCCGACCAGCACGCCGTCCTCGATCAGCACGGTGCGGTTGGTCGGCGTGCCCTCGTCGTCGATCGACAGCGAGCCGCGGCGCGAGGCAATGGTGCCGTCGTCGACCACGGTGACGCCCTTGGCCGCGACCTGCTGGCCCATCAGGCCCGCAAACGCAGACGTCTTCTTGCGGTTGAAGTCGCCCTCGAGGCCATGGCCGACCGCTTCATGCAGCATCACGCCGGGCCAGCCGGCCCCGAGCACGACGTCCATCTCGCCGGCGGGGGCGGGAATCGATTCCAGATTGACGAGGGCCTCGCGCAGCGCGCCGTCGGCGGCGTCACGCCAGTTCTTGCTCTCGATGAATTCGGCGTAGCCGGCGCGGCCGCCATAACCCTTGCTGCCGCTCTCCTGGCGGTCGCCCTGGCCGGCGACGACGGAGACGTTGACGCGCACCAGCGGGCGGATGTCACGATAGCTTTCGCCGTCGGGCCGCAGGATCTCGACCACCTGCCAGGTCGCGCCCAGACTGACGCTGACCTGCCGTACCCGCGGATCCTTGTCGCGCAGATAGGCGTCGATCTCGGCAAGCAGTTTTACCTTGGTCTCGAAGCCGGGGGCATCGAGCGGATTGTCGTCACTATAAAGCCGCACGTTGGTATGCGCTGGAGGCGCTGCGAAGCTCCCGGAATAACCGCCGCGCACGGCCGCGACCGCGTCCGCAGCGCGAATCAGCGCCGGCAGCGAAACGTCGGAGGAGTGCGCATAGCCAACCGCGTCGTCCTTGACGGCGCGCAGCCCAAAGCCCTGCGAAGTGTCGTAGGTCGCCTGCTTCAGCCGCCCGTTGTCGAACATCAGCGCTTCGGTCTGGCTATATTCCAGGAACAATTCGCCGTCGTCGGCACCGGCAAGCCCGCGCGCGAGCTCGTTGCGAACCTGGTCGCGGTCGAGATTGGCGCGGTCGAGCAGGGAGGTTGTGGCAGGGTTGGTCATGCGTCCGTCCATTATCGGGGGATGTGAGGCAAGATAATGGTTTCCCGGCGGTTCCGCGAGGGGCTTGGCCGTCACATTACGGAAACGATAGGATTGGGCTGGAAGCAGGGGGCCCTAACGCTGATACAGATCGATGCTATGCTGCTTTCATGAATTACCGAGACACCATCTCGATTGAGCCTGGCAAGCGTGGGGGGCGACCCTGCATCCGCCACATGCGGATCGCTGTGGCAGATGTGCTCGGCTGGCTGGCTGCTGGTCAGACCCACGCTCAAATCCTCGACGACTTCCCCGAACTGACCGAGGACGATATCCGCGCCTGCCTGGCCTATGCCGCCGACCGCGAGAGGCGATTGGTGACCGCACCGATATGAGGCTGCTGTTCGATCAGAACCTCAGCTTTGCAGAGCTGCCAGGCCGGTGAACTCATCCCTTTTGTCCTTTTGTGCTCGCTTTTTGGCAAAATGGCCTAGAGGAGGTTGCTGTACGCAAGCGATTCTTCCTTTGCGTGTGGGGTCGGCGACAAGATATTCTGCCATCGCGAATCCTGCGAGGTTTGGGATGGCGAGTAAGGTCAGTTTTTGGGAGCGGATGTGGCCGACATCTTTGTCAGTTATACGTCTAAGGACCGCGATTGGGCCTTCTGGATAGGGCAGGAACTTGAGAAGCTGGGACATATTCCACGGCTTCATGAATGGGAAATCTCCGCCGGAGGCGATATTTCTCAATGGATGGAGGAAAGACATCACAGCGCCGATCACGTTCTATGCGTGGTGAGCGCTGCCTATCTCAACGCCCCTTATTCGAGCTGGGAGCGTCGCGCGGCTCATTGGGCCGCAACCACAGCCCGGCCGGGCTTCCTGATACCAATTTTTGTTGAACCCTGCGAGCCACCCACTCTGCTCGCGCCGCTGAAGCGCTGTGATCTGCATGGCCTGGGTGAGGCAGCTGCGAGGTCGAAGCTTGCGAGTTTTCTGACGCCAGCATCCAAGCCGCCCCGACCAATTCCGTTCCCGCGTGAGCAGCAGCCTGCAACAAATCATTACGCATTTCCTGGGACAGGCCCGTCTGTATTGGACGCGCTAGGTAACGACGCTCGGAATTTGAACTTACCTCGACCACCACTCTTGGCTGCTGTGCCGAGATATCTCGGCTCGCACGATTTCGTCGGGCGAGAATCAGAACTGCAGACACTTTCTGATTGGTGCGCGGCGGCTGACCCGAATCCAATGTTGCTTCTCGAAGCCATCGGAGGATCAGGAAAAAGCATGCTCACTTGGGAGTGGACGACGAAACACGCGCAGACAGCGAGGCCCGATTGGGCGGGTCTGTTCTGGTACTCGTTCTACGAGAAGGGAGCAGTCATGGCAGACTTTTGCTGCCAAGCGCTCGCCTACATAACGCAGAGGCCAATCGGAGAGTTTAGAAAGTTGGGGCCGACGACACTCAGCGAATATCTTGTCGGAGAGTTGCAGCAGCGTCCGTGGCTCTTAGTGTTAGACGGACTCGAGCGCATTCTTGTCGCCTATCATAGGCATGATGCCGCGCAAGCACCGGACTCCGATGTTGGCTCTGAAGTTGATCAACTAGCACACCGAGATCCTTCTGCCGCAATACGCCCCGAAGATGGCGAGCTACTACGCCGGTTGGCGGCGGCAGCACCATCGAAAGTTCTGGTGTCCTCAAGATTAACGCCGCGAATCTTGATCAATTCGTCGCACATGGCTGTGCCGGGCGTGCGTCGGGAAATATTGCCCGGCCTCCGCCCGGTTGATGCGGAGGCTCTGTTTAGGCGATGCGGAGTTACCGGCAATTCGAGGGAAATTCGTGCTTATCTCCAACACAACTGTGATTGCCATCCACTTGTTGTGGGGGTGCTCGCAGGTCTAGTTAGCGATTATCCTTATGACCGAGGCAATTTTGACCATTGGGTCCGCGATTACAATGGTGGGATGGCGCTCAAGCTAGGTGAGCTTGGCCTTGTGAAACGCCAGAACCATATTTTGCTGGCAGCTATCGATGCTTTGGATTCGAATGGTAGGCGGCTGCTGCATCTTCTCTCAATTTTGCAAGGAGCTGTCGATTTCCGGACTTTAGAGGCTCTGAGTCAGGCCCGCGATGATGCCAACCCCGTGGGCCAGCCCAAAGATGCGGAAATAATTGTCCAGCCGCGCCCTAATTCGCGTGACCTTAATACGACGCTTCGCGACCTCGAGAAACGCGGACTGCTGCAGTACGATACCACAGAGAAGCGATATGACCTGCATCCTGTCGTTCGCAGTGTTGCAGCTGGTCGAATTGAAAAACAGGAAACGGATTGGCTTGGTCAAGGTATCGTCGATTATTTTACTAGTCGGCAGCACGATCCCTGGGTGAATGCCGACACTCTTGAAGAGGTTGCTGACGGCATCCAAGTAGTGAGCACGTTCCTGAGAATGCGGCGATATTCTGAAGGCTTCTACGCCTTACAAGGAGACCTCGCCAACGCTCTATATTTCAATCTTGGTGCGATCGCCGAACTGATTGCGTTAGCCGAAGGCTTCTTTCCCGATGGATTGGATCGCGACCCATCACTGAATGAACCGGAGGAACGCTGGTACATCACAAATCTCGCAGCTGCATCGATCTCGCCAATTTCTCAAGAGCGTGCCCAAGACCTTTTTGAACGGGCTATCCGTCTTAGCCTTGAAAAGCGAATGATCAACTGCGTCTACGTCTCGATCTACGGCTTCGCTAATGCGCTCGCTGATGGGTGCAGAATGGCCGACAGCCTAAGGCTTCGTTCGCTCAGTCTCCATCTCGCGAAGGTTTCGCGAGATCCGGAGTTGGTCTTCATTTCGAAGCTCAGGGAATACGCCTCATCTGTACTTGGGAGTGACTGGGCATTAGCTGACGCCCTGTGGACCGAAATTGAAACTCTTGGCCGGGATTGGACTCCGGGAAACTATAGGCCCGGCGATGCGGAGGGCGCGCGAGCTCGCGATTTGCTGTATCGCGGGAAGCTGACCGAAGAGGCGATATTGAGGGCGGAGGAATTAGCTAAGCGGGGAGGCAATCGTCGCATGGTTAATTCCCTACATGAAATTCGTGGAGAATGGCATCTCACGCGCAAGGAGCCTCGTTGCGCAGCTGAGCACTTTTCTCGCGCGCTGGCGATGTACAAGGAAAATGGGCTTGGTAGCTCATACTGTGAAGCTCGTCTTATCTTAGCCAGAATTCTGGCTGGCGAGGAATTTGACGCGACGAACCAAGCAAACGAAATCGAGACTACTAGCGTGCGCTGCAGTTTGGCGATGGCCGAGTTGTGGCAGGTGCTGGGGGAGGAGAAAAGGGCGATCGAAGACGCGGCAGCGGTGTATAGTTTCGGTAAAAAGTGGGATGCTTACGTCGCACGTTGTCATCTTGATGCCGCGGAGGAGATACTAAGAACTCTGGGCGCCGAGTTGCCGCCTTTGCCTGAGCAGAGTCGTGCCCAGGGGCAGATGCTCCCGTGGGAGGCGGATGTGTCTTCGCTGATTGATCAACTTCGCTCGGAACCCCCCACCGCGGGATGAATCTAACGTAAGTTCCGTCAACCGCCGTGCTCAGCCTGCCGAGCGGAACTCGCCTATGGCAGCTTGTCATATCCCTCGCCGAGCCCGTTCAGGCTGAGCGGGAAGCCGATGCCTTCTTCCGGGGTCTCGAAGATGATGAAGGTCGCGGTCTTGGCGGTGCGGAGCTGGCCGAGCAGCTTGTCGTCCATCACGACCTCGGCGACGCAGCCATTGGGCAGGCAGCGGACAAAGCCGGCACGGCCGACGTCCTGGTTGTCGAGCTTGAGGCCGAGGCCGGAGGGCAGGAGAACGCCAAGGGGGGCGACGACCCGCATCAGACGGCTTTTCTGGTCGGCGGTCTTGAGCACGATCACGGTCAGGCCGGCATTGGAGCGGTCTTCGGCCACCACGCTCTGGATCAGGGCGCATTGCTCGGATTGGGCGCCCGGCGGGGTGTCGCAGCGAATCTGCCAGTCGCCATGGACGGAGCGCACCGCGCCCTGCGCATGGGCGAGGCCCGGGAACGCCAGGACGACGACAGCAGCCAGCAGGGCAGCCAGCTTCGTGAGGCCGCTAGCCTGGCTTGTCGCCGGCCTTGCCATGCATCTCGAAAACCCCATCGGGTCGGTCCCTCTGCTCGCCTGGGTCGCTCGCACCTGGCGGACTGATACGGGAATGACGGCGTCTTGAAGGCGATTCGCAAGCAAATTCCACGCCGCCACGGCCGCCGCCGCCCGCACGAATCAGGTTCCGGTGCGGCTGTCTGCCAGTGCCTAACGCGGGCAATTCCGCTGTCAAGCCGCAGCATCGCGGGAAACGGTATTTTTGTCTGATGTTACTAGGAAATATCTTGCGGGCGATGGCTGACAGACCGGGCTTAAGACTGCATTGCGATAGATCAAGAATTATGGTTTGAGAGGCTTGATTTCGGCGTTCTAGCGATCCGGCCCCAGTTCCTCTTAGAGGTATTCTTGCGCGGCGGTTTGTCAGACGGGCGGATCGAATAATGCGTTTCCCGAAAATTAGGGGAATGCACTTGGGGTGATTTCGTTAGGGGAGCGCGAACGGCATGAAGTTGTCGATGGGCCCGGTGGGCCGGCACTTGCTGGGATTGGCCGTGGCGGGTCTGACGCTGGCGACGAGCGGCGCGGCATTCGCCGAACTCGGGCAACCGGCGCCGTGGGAGTGGACGCTTCAGCGGTCCGCTTCCCCGGTGATGGACAATATTGTCTGGTTCCACAATTTCCTGTTCGTGCTGATCACTGTGATCACGCTGTTCGTTCTGGCGCTGCTCGTGATCGTGGTCGTCAAGTTCAACTCGAAGGCCAATCCGGTGCCGTCGCGGACCACGCACAACACGCTGATCGAGGTGGCGTGGACGCTCGTTCCGGTGCTGATTCTGGTTGGTATCTCGGTGCCGTCGTTCCGCCTGCTGTTCCTGGAGCTCGACGTGCCGAAGGCGGATATCACCATCAAGGCGACCGGCAAGCAGTGGTACTGGTCCTACGCCTATCCTGATAACGGCAAGTTCGAGTTCGACTCGCTGTTGGCCCAGGACAAGCAGCCCCGGCTGCTCGGTGTCGACAACGAGATGGTGGTGCCGGTCAATAAGGTGATTCGTGTCCAGGTCACCGGCGCCGACGTCATCCACGCCTTCGCGATGCCGGCTTTCGGCGTCAAGATCGACGCCATTCCGGGACGACTGAACGAAACCTGGTTCAAGGCCACCAAGACCGGCATGTTCTACGGCCAGTGCTCGGAGCTGTGCGGCAAGGACCACGCCTTCATGCCGATCGCGATTCGCGTCGTGGAGGACCAGGAGTTCGCCTCCTGGGTTGAGACGGCGAAGAAGAAATTTGCGAGCGGCGGCACCAGCACCTACGCCTCCACGGCCGGCCCGACGCAGTAAGCGCCGGGCGAGGGGCTCGAGGGGACTGAAAGCGACATAAAGGCGGGACCTCCAAAGGGTCCGATCGGGACGCAAGGCAGGATTTGAAAATGGCAACGAGCGCAGCGGCACACGGCGATCACGCGCAAGACCACGGACATGACGAGCACGCCCATCCGACTGGATGGCGGCGCTACGTCTATTCGACCAACCACAAGGACATCGGCACGATGTACCTGATCTTCGCGGTCATCGCCGGCATCATCGGCGCCGCGATGTCGATCGCGATCCGTGCCGAGCTGATGTATCCGGGCGTGCAGATCTTCCACGAGACGCACACCTACAATGTGTTCGTGACCTCTCACGGCCTGATCATGATCTTCTTCATGGTCATGCCCGCGATGATCGGCGGCTTCGGCAACTGGTTCGTGCCGCTGATGATCGGCGCGCCCGACATGGCGTTCCCGCGCATGAACAACATCTCGTTCTGGCTGCTGCCGGCCTCGTTCGCGCTGCTGCTGATGTCGACCTTCGTCGAGGGCGAGCCGGGTGCCAACGGCGTCGGCGCGGGCTGGACGATGTATGCGCCGCTGTCGACCTCGGGCCATCCGGGGCCGGCCGTCGACTTCGCAATCCTGTCGATCCATCTTGCCGGTGCCTCCTCGATCCTCGGTGCGATCAACTTCATCACCACCATCTTCAACATGCGCGCGCCGGGCATGACCCTGCACAAGATGCCGCTGTTCGTGTGGTCGATCCTGGTGACGGTGTTCCTGCTGCTGTTGTCGCTGCCGGTGCTCGCCGGTGCCATCACCATGCTGCTCACCGACCGCAATTTCGGGACGACATTCTTCAACCCCGAAGGCGGCGGCGACCCCGTGCTGTTCCAGCATCTGTTCTGGTTCTTCGGCCACCCCGAAGTGTACATCCTGATCCTGCCGGCTTTCGGCATGGTCAGCCAGATCGTCTCGACCTTCTCGCGCAAGCCAGTGTTCGGCTATCTCGGCATGGCCTACGCCATGGTCGCGATCGGCGGCATCGGCTTCGTGGTGTGGGCGCACCACATGTACACGGTCGGCATGTCCTCGGCGACCCAGGCCTATTTCGTCGCTGCCACGATGGTCATCGCGGTTCCGACCGGCGTGAAGATCTTCTCGTGGATCGCCACGATGTGGGGCGGCTCGATCGAGTTCCGCGCCCCGATGATCTGGGCGGTGGGATTCATCTTCCTGTTCACCGTCGGCGGCGTCACTGGCGTCGTGCTGGCGAATGCCGGCGTCGACCGCGTGCTGCAGGAGACCTACTACGTCGTCGCGCATTTCCACTACGTGCTGTCGCTCGGCGCGGTGTTCGGGATCTTTGCGGGCTGGTACTACTGGTTCCCAAAGATGTCGGGCTACATGTACAACGAGACGCTGGCCAAGACTCACTTCTGGGTCACCTTCATCGGCGTCAACCTGGTGTTCTTCCCGCAGCACTTCCTCGGCCTGTCGGGCATGCCGCGCCGCTACGTCGACTATCCCGACGCGTTCGCGGGCTGGAACCTGGTCTCGTCGCTCGGCTCCTACATCTCCGGCTTCGGCGTGCTGATCTTCCTCTATTGCGTGATCGACGCCTTCGCGAAAAAGGTGCCGGCTGGCGACAATCCGTGGGGTGCCGGTGCGACCACGCTGGAATGGACGCTGCCCTCGCCGCCGCCGTTCCACCAGTTCGAAGTGCTGCCCCGCGTGCAGTAATCAATCTCTCGCGGCGCCCGTGACGGGCGCCGCGGCTCTACAACAAAGCGAGTCAAACTAAGTGTCCGTCCTCGACCACAACGCCGTCGACATCAATCCCCGCATCTCCGAAGCGGAGGTTGGCGACTACATCGCGCTCTTGAAGCCGCGGGTGATGTCGCTGGTGATCTTCACCGCGCTGGTCGGAATGGCGCTGGCGCCCGGGCATTTCCACCCGGTGCTGGCTTTCACCTCGCTGCTCTGCATCGCGGTCGGTGCCGGCGCCTCGGGCGCGCTCAACATGGCGCTGGAAGGCGACATCGACGCCAAGATGTCGCGCACAGCGAACCGGCCGATTCCGCGCGGTCGTATCACCCGTCCCGAGGCGATGACCTTCGGCATGACGCTCGCCTTCTTCTCGGTGATGACGCTCGGCATCCTGGTCAACTGGATCGCGGGCGCGCTGCTCGCCTTCACCATCTTCTTCTACGTCGTGATCTACACGATCGGCCTGAAGCGCTGGACCGCGCAGAACATCGTGATCGGCGGTGCCGCCGGCGCGCTGCCGCCGGTGGTGGCCTGGGCCGCGGTCACAGGCACGGTCGACGTCGAGCCGCTGCTGCTGTTCGCCATCATCTTCTTCTGGACGCCGCCGCACTTCTGGGCGCTGGCGCTATTTCGCTCCGACGATTACGCACGCGCCGGCATTCCGATGCTGCCCAATGTCGCCGGCCCCGACGCGACGCGGCTTCAGATCCTGCTCTACACCATCGTGCTGATCGCGGTCGCCGCTGCGCCGTGGGCGCTCGGCTATTTTGATGCCATTTACGGCATCGTCTCGCTGATCCTCGGCGCCGGCATGCTGGCGTTCGCCATCAACGTCTATATCCGCCGCGAGCGCAGCCAATCGTTGCGGGCGACGCGCAAGCTGTTTGCGTTCTCCATCCTTTATCTGTTCGCGCTGTTCGCGACTTTGCTGGCCGAGGTCGTGTTCCGGGCGCTTGCTCCGATGGTAGGGGGCGCATGATCGCAGGAATGGCCGACAAACCTGAAATCGATGGAATCGTCCTCACCGAGGCGCAGAAGAAGAGCCGTCGACAGCGCTCGATCGCGATCGCGCTCGCGCTCGGCGTGCTCGTGGTGCTGTTCTTCGCCGTGACCATGGTCAAGGGACCGGCCGTGCTCATCCGGCCGATGTAGGAAACATGGATCAGAAGCCGACCATATCGCCGGATCAGAGCCGGACGGCCACCAAGAGGCGTCGGCCTTTCAGGGGTGTCGGCCGCGACGTGCTGGTCGCCTCGATCTGCGGCGGCGTGGTCGCGCTGATGGTCGGCGCCTCCTACGCGGCGGTGCCGTTCTACAATTGGTTCTGCCGTGCCACCGGCTTCAACGGCACGACCCAGGTCGCGACCTCGGCGCCGGCGAGCGGTCCGATCGCACGGAAGATCGCGGTGCGCTTCGATTCCAACGTCGCGCCCGGCCTGCCCTGGAAGTTCGAGCCGGAGCAGAGCGAGATCGAGGTCAATATCGGTCAGGTCGTGACAGTCTTTTACACGGTGACCAACCAGGCCGCGCGGACCACCGCAGGCCAGGCCGCCTACAATGTCGCGCCGCTGACGGTCGGGTCCTATTTCCAGAAGATCAACTGCTTCTGCTTCACCGAGCAGACCATGGCGCCCGGCGAGAAGCGCGAGATGCCGGTTGTGTTCTACGTCGATCCGTCGATCGCGGACGACCACGATAACGACGGGCTGAACACGATCACGCTGTCCTACACGTTCTATCCGGTGCGCGATCCGGTGGTGAAGCCGGTTGCCTCTGGCGAGGGCGACAAACGCAAGGGAAATCTCTGATCGCCGGGCTCACGCTCAGGGGGTTGGAAACAAGGGGATAAGTGCCGGACAGGCACGGGATTGAGGAGCGAGACCGCAAATGGCAACGGCGCACACCAAGCATCACGACTACCATCTGGTCGATCCCTCGCCGTGGCCCGTCGTCGGCTCGATCTCGGCCTTCATCATGGCGGTCGGTGCGATCGCCTGGATGCACCACATGTTCTCGGCGGCGCCAATCATCTTCGGCGTCGGCACCGTCGGCGTGCTCTACACCATGGCGAGCTGGTGGGGCGACGTGATCAAGGAAGCCCAGTACAAGGGCGACCACACCCGCGTCGTGCAGCTGCATCACCGCTACGGCATGATCCTGTTCATCGCCTCCGAGGTGATGTTCTTCGTCGCCTGGTTCTGGGCCTATTTCAACGCAGCGCTGTTCCCGGCCGACGCCGTCCACGCCACGCGCGATGCGATATTCGGCTGCGGTCTCGGTACCGCGGCCGGCGCCTGCGCTGTGCCGGGCACCTGGCCGCCGCACGGCATCGAGACCTTCGATCCCTGGCATCTGCCGCTCCTGAACACGCTGATCCTGCTCACCTCCGGCACCACGGTGACCTGGGCCCATCACGCGCTGCTCGAGAACGACCGCCAGGGCCTGAAATACGGCCTGATCATCACCGTCGTGCTCGGCGCGCTCTTCACCTGCGTGCAGGCCTATGAGTACGGCCACGCGGCGTTCTCGTTCGCCGGCAACGTCTACGGCGCGACCTTCTTCATGGCGACCGGCTTCCACGGTTTCCACGTGCTGATCGGCACCATCTTCCTGCTGGTCTGCCTGTTCCGCGCCTATGCCGGCCACTTCACGCCGACGCAGCATCTCGGCTTCGAGTTTGCCGCCTGGTACTGGCACTTCGTCGACGTGGTCTGGCTGTTCCTGTTCCTCTGCATCTATGTGTGGGGACACGGCGCCGAGTCCATGGCCCACGGCGCGCACTGAGCAGCCTTGGATTGATCAGAAAGGGCGGCCGCAGGGCCGCCCTTTCGCTTTCGACGCGCCGGAGGTTTCGGCAGAACTGTGATAGACTCCTTCATCATGAACCAAGCCTCCGATACGTCCCAGCCACAAGCCACTGTCCTGCAAAGCGCGCTGCGCGGGCTTGCCTGCAAATGCCCGCGCTGCGGCCAGGGCAAGCTCTATGCGGGCTTCCTGACGCTTGCGCCCGCCTGCGACCGTTGCGGCCTCGACTACGCCTTCATCGATTCCGGCGACGGTCCTGCGATCTTCATCATCATGCTGGCCGGCGCGATCGTGGTCGGCTGCGCGCTCGTCGTCGAGGTCAAGTATCAGCCGCCGTATTGGCTGCACGCGGTGCTGTGGCTGCCGCTGATCCTCGCGACCACGCTGCTGCCGTTGCGCGCGATGAAGTCGCTGCTGATCGCGCTGCAATTCCACCACAAGGCGGCGCCGGGCCAGCTGGTCGACCGCGCGAAATGAACGAGACCGCGCGCAAGCCTCGCGTGGCCGGCTTCGCGCTGTTCACGCTTTTCCTGGCCGCGGTCTGCGTCGCGCTCGGCCTCTGGCAATTGCAGCGCCGCCTCGCCAAGCACGAGCTGATCACAGCGCTCACCGAGCGTCTTGCGGAGGCACCGGTCGCGCTGCCGCCGCCAGCACGATGGACCGCGCTAAGTCCCGCGCGCGATGAATTCCGCCGTGTCAGCTTTACCGCGACGTATGCGCCGTTGCCCGATGCGATGGTCTATTCGCCCGGGTCCGCCGTGCGCAAGGATGCCGCAAGCCCCGGTACCTGGGCGTTCCTGCCGGCGCGGCTGCCAAGCGGCGAAACCGTCGTGATCGATGCCGGCTTCGTCGAAAACACCATGCAGGATCGCAGCGTCGAGGATCGCGCGGTCAAGAAGCTCATCACGGGGCAGGTGGTCTCGTTCACCGGCTATCTTCGCTTTCCCGAGGCACCTGGCTGGCTGACCCCGGCGGAGAACCGCGACAAGCGGCTCTGGTTCGTGCGCGATCATGTGGCGATCGCGAGCACGCTGGGCTGGGGCGCGGTTGCGCCATTCTATATCGACCTCGAGCAGCCCGCACCCGAGAACGGCATTCCGCGGCCGGGGCCCCTCGACGTCCATCTCAAGGACGATCACCTGCAATACGCCATCACCTGGTTCACGCTCGCAGGCGCCGTGCTGATCGCCTTCGCCGTGTGGGCTAAAGGGCGGCGGCAGAGCTGAACTCCGCAGATAGCTCGAGGGAACCCGGTATCGCCCGGGGTTTACCATTCAGCGCACATTCACGAGTGTAGTCCTAAGCAACCGGTGATTTTCCGCGGCAGACAGGATTGCGGCGTGAGCGATTTCGACCAGATGGGAATTGTCGTCGACTGGGTGGATGCCTGCAGGAAGGGCGATCTCGCGACGCTGCTCGACCTCTATGCGGACGACGGCCAGGTCGAATGCACGTGTAACGGCACGCAGCGCTATCGCGGCCGCACCGAGCTCGAAGCCTATTGGCAGCCGCGGCTCAGCGCTTTCTCGTCGGCAGGTTTCGGGCTGGAGGAAATCCATCCCGCGCCCCACGGCGTCGATCTCGAATATTCCGTCGCCGGCGCCCTGCGCATCCGCGCCTCGTTTTGCTTCAGCCCGGACGGCAAGATACGCACCACGCTGTGCGAGCCGGCGCGGCAGAACACGCACCTTGGCTGTGCGTGCTAATCGGTGACCGGTGCCTCGCCTGCCGGTTCGGCGGGAAGGCGGCAGCGTACATAGGTTCGTTCATCCGCGCGCAGCAGTGACAGCGATCCGCTGAGCGCGCGCACGCGCTCATGCATGCCGGTCAGGCCACGGCCGAACAAATCGCCTTCGGGAAAGCCGCCGCCGTCGTCGGAAATCTCGATGACGACCGTCTCGCCGGCGAAGGTCGCCTGCACATGGGCATTGCTGGCGCCGGCATGGCGCAGCACGTTGGTCAGCGCCTCCTGAATCACGCGATAGACGGTCTGAGCCAGCGGCCCGTCGATCCCGTTGAGATCCGGATCAATCGTGTCCGTCAGGCCGACATACGGGGCTTGCTTGCGAAAGTTGCGGAGCAGCGTCTGCACGCTGGTCTCCAGACCCAATTCCTCGATGTAGAGCGGTCGCAAGCGGTCGAGGATGCGGCGGTTGGTCTGCTGGAGTGCCTCGACCGATTGCAACACCTCTTCCGCCGAATTGCCGAGATGTCCCGCCGTAGGCGAGGCCTCGACCAATGCGATCGTGCCGACGCGAATGCTGAACAGCAACGGGCCGAGTTCGTCGTGCAGTTCGCGCGCGAGATCGCGCCGCTCGTCGTCCTGGAGCGACACTAGGCGGTGCAGCAGGTCGCGATTGTCCTGGCTCAATTGGGCCAGCGTTGCGGCCAGCGCATTGGCCTCCTCGCAGCTTTGCCGGATTTCCGGCGGACCTCCGACCGGGATCGGCGTCGCGTAGTCGCCGCGCCGTATCCGCGTGAGGCCTTCGCCGAGATATTGCAGCGGGCGCAGGGCCGATCCGGCGAAAACATACGCAATTGTGCCGGTGAGCACCATCAGCACGGCGACGAGGGTGGTCAGCGCGAGAAAGCCGATCCACTTCTCGAACAGGTCGGCCGACAGGTCCGGCAGGAAGAGGAGATCGCCGACACGCTGGCCGCCGATCATCACCGGAGTTGCCGTGTCCATATCCGGAATGGTGAGCAGGTCGACAAACCATTGCGGCACGCCATGCGGCTTGCGCAGACCGTCCTTCGCTGAAGATGCGGGACCGGCGTCCACAGCACGGAATTGGATATCAGAGGAGATGTCCAGAGAATGGACAAAGGCGTCGAGGGTCTGCCGCGGAGTGTTCGAGGTGCGCAGGGTGTTGTTGAGCGCGGCGGCAACCGTCTGGGTCAAACGCCGCCCCGGCTCGTTCTCGTCGGCCAGTTGCCCGGCCGCGAAGGTTTGAAGCAGCACGCCGCCCATGATCAGCGCGGCGAGGAAGCCCGTGCCGAGCGGCAGGAACAGTTGGGTTCTGAACGAGAGGCGTTGCCACATTAGGTCAATTCTAACGCGCATCGGCCGGATTTGCTCTTTCCATTTGTTCCCGGGGGTCTATGAGTCGAAAAGCAAGAGAGCTGCGATGCAAGATTCCACTAAGCCGGCAACCCGAGTCCTGATCGTTGACGACCATCCCGTGGTGCTGTCCGGTTGCCGCACCCTGTTCGCCTCCGACCATTCGATCCGGATCGAAGAGGCGGCCGACGCCAAATCCGGGCATCGCGCCTATGTCAGCAAGCGGCCCGACGTCACCGTGATCGACATCAGCCTGCCGGATGTCTCCGGCTTCGAACTCATGCGGCGCATTCGCAAGGACGATCCGGACGCCAAGATCATCATGTTCAGCATGAATGACGATCCGGCCTTCGTGGTGCGGGCGGTCGAGCTTGGGGCGCAGGGCTATGTCTCCAAGGGCGACGATCCCCGGATCCTGCTCAAGGCGGTGCGCAAGGTGGTCGCGGGCGACAATTTCATCTCGCCGCAGCTCGCGGAAGCCGTGACGTTTTCCGGCGCGGCGATCAAGGCCAACCCGGCCTCGCAGATGACGCCGCGGGAGCTCGAGATTCTTCGCCTGCTGGGGCGAGGCGACAAGATCGTGGAGGTCGCCGAGGCGCTCGGCATTTCTTACAAGACCGTGGCCAACACCACGTCCCTGCTCAAGCAGAAACTCGGTGCCAAGAACCATTCCGATCTGATCCGGATCGCGGTGGAAATCGGGATGAGCTGACACGCCCAGAGCGCCGAACCGGCTGCTCCAGGATGCTGCCGGTTCGGCGGGGCGGAGCGGTCTCGGCGCTGAGCCGGGCAATGCATGGATAGCGCCGATACCATCCGCCGACACAATGGACCGAGCCGGCAGTTCGTTCCGGAACTGTCCGGTCATTCGGGAAATAATGGCAATGTGCGACAAGAAATCGCTCGCGAGCATTTGTTGACGCCGAGGCATTGCCGGGAAAAATAGGAACATCTTCTCTCACGCGCCGTTTTGGCTCTTGACGATGTCGTGACAGGCGACGAAAGCTTGCGCGAACAGTTTTAGCGGGGCAGCGACCCCAAGAGGCAAACTGGTCTGCACACATCAACGACAGACCTTCCAAGAGAGAGGGCTGCGGCATTGCCGCAGCCCTTTTTATTGGGCAGCCCTTTTTCGTTGGATCGGCAGGGACGCGAAGCGGTTTCCCGATGCCGCAAAACACTTTATGGTGGCCCAAGCCTCTGGCTGTTAACAAGTAGTTTCGTAAAATCAAAGGCTTGCGGATCGAGCTCAGGCTCGGCCGGCCTTTGGAGGGCAGTTTGACTCGTTATATCTCGACCCGGGGCGAGGCCCCCGAACTCGGCTTCTGCGACGTGATGCTGACCGGGCTTGCCCGCGACGGCGGCCTGTATGTGCCGGCCGTCTGGCCGCAACTCTCGACTGAGGCCATCGCCGGCTTCTTCGGTCGTCCCTATTGGGAGGTCGCGGTCGAGGTGATCCGCCCCTTTGTTGGCGGCGAGATATCGGATGCCGAACTCGGCCGCATGGCGAACGAGGCCTACGCCACCTTCCGCCATCCGGCGGTGGTGCCGCTGCGCCAGATGGCGGCGCACCAGTTCGTGCTGGAGCTGTTCCACGGTCCGACGCTCGCCTTCAAGGATGTGGCGATGCAGCTGATCTCGCGGCTGATGGACCATGTGCTTGCCAAGCGCGGCCAGCGCACCACCATCGTGGTCGCGACCTCCGGCGACACCGGCGGTGCTGCGGTCGACGCGTTCGCGGGGCTCGAGAATGTCGATCTCATCGTGCTGTTTCCGCACGGCCGCATTTCCGAGGTGCAGCGGCGGATGATGACCTCGACAGGCGCGGCCAATGTCCACGCGCTCGCCATCGAAGGCAATTTCGACGATTGCCAGGCGCTCGTGAAGGGGATGTTCAACAACCATCGCTTCCGCGATGCGACCTCGCTGTCCGGCGTCAATTCCATCAATTGGGCGCGCATCGTCTCCCAGGTGGTCTACTATTTCACCTCCGCCATTGCCGCCGGCGCGCCGGCGCGCGCGGTGGACTTCGTCGTGCCGACCGGCAATTTCGGCGACATCTTTGCCGGCTATGTCGCCAAGCGCATGGGTCTTCCGGTGCGGACTCTAGGCATCGCCGCCAACGTCAACGACATCCTGGCGCGCACGCTGAAGACCGGGATCTACGAGGTGCGCGAGGTGCACGCGACGGCGTCGCCGTCGATGGACATCCAGATCTCCTCGAATTTCGAGCGGCTGCTGTTCGAGGCTGGCGGGCGCGATGCCGCCGGCGTGCGCCGGCTGATGGATTCGCTGAAGCAGTCGGGGCGCTTCGTGCTGCCCGATGCGACGCTGGCCGCGATCCGCGAGGAATTCGACGCGGGCCGCGCCGACGAGACCGAGACCGCGGCCGCGATCCGCGCCGCCTGGCGCGAGGCGGGCGAGTTGGTCGATCCCCACACCGCGGTCGCGCTCGCGGTCGCCGATCGCGACACCACCGACACGACGGTTCCCAGCATCGTGCTGTCCACCGCCCATCCGGCCAAATTCCCCGACGCGGTCGAGGCGGCCTGCGGCCAGCGGCCGCAACTGCCGGCCTGGCTCGACGGTCTGATGACCAAATCCGAACACATGAAGGTGATGAAGAACGACCAGGCCGAGGTCGAGCGGTTCGTGCTGTCGGTCAGCCGCGCCGCGAAACAGGGAGTTGCCGGATGAGCGTCGAGATTTCCAAGCTTGCGTCCGGCCTGACCGTCGTCACCGACAAGATGCCGCATCTCGAAACGGCGGCGCTCGGCGTCTGGGCCGGCGTCGGCGGGCGCGACGAGAAGCCCAACGAGCACGGCATCTCGCATCTTCTCGAACACATGGCGTTCAAGGGCACGACGAAACGCTCCTCGCGCGAGATCGTGGAGGAGATCGAGGCGGTCGGCGGCGACCTCAATGCCGGCACCTCGACCGAGACCACGTCCTATTACGCGCGGGTGCTGAAGGCCGACGTGCCGCTCGCACTCGACGTGCTCGCCGACATCCTCGCCAATCCCGCCTTCGAGCCCGACGAGCTCGAGCGCGAGAAGAACGTCATCGTGCAGGAGATCGGCGCGGCGCAGGACACGCCCGACGACGTGGTGTTCGAGCATCTCAACGAGCTCTGTTATCCCGACCAGCCGATGGGCCGTTCGCTACTCGGCACTGCGAAGACCTTGCGTGCCTTCAGCCGCGACTCGCTGCGCGACTATCTGTCGACGCATTATCGCGGGCCCGACATGGTGGTGGCGGCGGCCGGCGCGGTCGATCACAAGCAGGTGGTCGCCGAGGTCGAGCACCGCTTTGCCAGTTTTGAGGGGACGCCGGGTCCGAAGCCGCAATCCGCACAGTTCGGCAAGGGCGGCACCAAGGTGGTGCATCGCGAGCTCGAGCAGGCGCATCTGACGCTGGCGCTGGAAGGCGTGCCGCAGGGCGATCTGTCGCTGTTCTCGCTCCAGGTCTTCACCAACATCCTCGGCGGCGGGATGTCGTCGCGGCTGTTCCAGGAGGTCCGCGAGAAGCGCGGCCTCTGTTACTCAATCTACTCGTTCCACGCGCCCTATACCGACACCGGATTCTTCGGCCTCTACACCGGCACCGATCCGGCCGATGCGCCCGAGATGATGGAAGTCGTGGTCGACATCATGAACGATTCGGTGGAGACCCTGACCGAGGTCGAAATCGCGCGGGCCAAGGCGCAGATGAAGGCGGGCCTGCTGATGGCGCTGGAGAGCTGCTCGTCGCGCGCCGAGCAGCTCGCCCGCCATGTGCTGGCCTATGGCCGGCCCCAGACCGCCGAGGAGCTGGTGGCCCGGATCGACGCCGTCAGCGTCGAATCGACCCGGGATGCGGCGCGTGCGCTGCTTTCGCGCAGCCGCCCTGCGGTTGTCGCATTAGGCAGCGGCAGGGGTCTGGACACGGCGGTGTCTTTTGCGGAAGGATTGACCCGGGCACGCGCCAAAGCGCGGCTGCATTAGGAGCCGCGCACGGGCTGATCTGCCCCGGGAAGCATCACCATGGCCCTCTTTCGCCTGCCATCCAGTGGACCTGCCGCGCTGGCGCCGCGCGGCAACGGCCTGTTGCTACGCGCGCCGCAGATGTCGGACTTCCTGCAGTGGGCGCATCTGCGCGAGTCCAGCCGCGATTATCTGACGCCCTGGGAGCCGATCTGGCCGTCGGACGATCTCACCCGCTCCGGCTTCCGTCGCCGCCTGCGCCGCTATTCCGAGGACATCGCCGCGGACCGTTCCTATCCCTTTCTGATCTTCCGCGAGCTCGACGGCGCCATGCTCGGCGGCATCACGCTCGCCAATGTCCGGCGCGGCATCGTCCAGGCCGGCACCATCGGCTATTGGGTCGGGAAGCCCAACGCCCAGCGCGGCTACATGACGGCCGCGCTGCGGGTGCTGCTGCCGACGCTGTTCGGCGAACTCAATCTGCACCGGGTCGAGGCCGCCTGCATTCCGACCAATGCGCCGTCGATCCGGGTGCTGGAAAAGTGCGGCTTCTCCCGCGAGGGGTTGGCGCGCCGCTATCTCTGCATCAACGGGGTCTGGCAGGACCATCTGCTGTTCGGCCTGCTGCACGAGGATTTCCGCGGCTGAGCCCGTTCATTCATGTGGCCAAAGTCTCCTTGTTTGCTGCCTTGTTGTGCTTGCCTTGGGTTCGCCGGTTTTGACGATATAACGGCGCAAGGCCGGCCGGCGATCGGCCGGGATGTTGTCGTGGAGTATGGGCGTTGATGGTGCAGAAGTTTCGGTCGTCGCGGAATGCGTTGCGGCGGGTGACAGCGGTCGCGCTGGTGTTGTCGGTTGCGCTCGTCTCCGTCTCGCCGGTCGCGGCGCAATCGCTGACCGATCGATTCAAGGGCCTGTTCGGCGGCAAGTCCGACGAGCCGGCACAGCCCAAGCCGGCGCCTGCGCCAGGCCAGCCGGCGGCCGAAGACGACGTCGATTGTCCGCAGGTTACGGTGCGCGCGGGGGCCTCGACCTACGCGGTTGGCGCCACCGGCAAGCCGGCCGTCGGCAATGAGATCCGCTTCCAGGCTACGATCACCAAGATGGCGCGTGAATGTACCCGGAACGGTGCCGATATCACGGCCCGGATCGGCATTCAGGGCCGCGTCATCGCCGGTCCCGCCGGTGCGCCTGCGACCGTCGAGGTGCCCTTGCGCATCGCCGTGGTGCAGGGCGGCGTCGGCGAGAAGGTGATCGCCTCGAAGGCCTACCGGACCACCGTCGAGATGTCGGAGGGCGGCAGCGTGCCCTTCACGTTCGTCGCCGAGGATCTGGCCTACCCGATGCCTTCGGCCAAGGCCGCCGATTCCTACATCTTCTATGTCGGCTTCGACCCGCAAGCGCTCTCGCCCGAGCCGAAGGCGCGGGGGAAGAAGAAGTAACCACGAAAAGATAGTTGTCATGCCCCGCGAAGGCGGGGCATCCAGTACGCCGCGGCTTCTCGATTGATCAGGACTGTCTCTGGAATACTGTGGATCGCCCGCCTTCGCAGGCGATGACATCAGGCTTGCCGATGCAGTGCCCGACAAACAAAAAAGCCGGCACTCATCGCGCCGGCTTTCTGATTGGTGAAGCGAGACCCCTCAGTTCAGCTTCTGCCGAACCTCGGTGATGCCCTTGGCGAGCAGATCGTCGGCGACGTTGCCCTTGACCGACTGCGACAGGATCGTGGAGGCGGCCTGGACGGCAGCTTCCGCGGCTGCGGCGCGGACATCGGCCACCGCCTGGGCCTCGGCGAGCGCGATCTTGCCTTCCGCGGTCTTGGTTCTGCGGGCGACGAAGTCTTCCATCTTCGCCTTGGCCTCGGTCGCGATGCGCTCGGCTTCGGACTTGGCGTTGGCGATGATGTCGGCAGCCTCGCGCTCGGCCGTCGCGGTGCGCGCCTTGTAGTCGGCGAGCACCTTGGCCGCCTCCTGCTTGAGGCGCGTCGCGTCGTCGAGCTCGGCCTTGATGCGGGCTGCGCGATGATCGAGCGTCGTCAGCAGGGTCTTGTGGATGCCGAGATAGGCAAACACGAGCATCAGGATGACGAAGGCGACGGCGACCCAAAATTCAGGTTCGAAGAACATATCGACTAACCCTTCAAGGACGCATCGACCGCGGCATTGACCGACGCGGCGTCGGGAACGACGCCGGTAAGCTGCTGCACGATCTGGCCGGCCGCATCGGCTGCGATGCCGCGGACGTTGCTCATGGCGGCGGTGCGGGTCGAGGCGATGGTCTTCTCGGCCCCGGCGAGCCTGGCCGCCAGCTGTTCTTCCAGCGTCTTGCGCTCGGCTTCCGCCTGCGCATTCGCCTTCTCGCGGGATTCGTTGCCGATCGCCTGTGCTCGCGTGCGCGCCGAGGCGAGCTCGCTTTCATAGGCCTTCAGCGCGGCGTCGGACTGGTCCTTCAGCTTCTGCGCTTCGGCGAGGTCACCCTCGATCTTGTTCTGACGCGCCTCGATCGCACCGCCGATACGCGGCAGAGCGAGCTTGGACACGATCACGTAAAGCAGGACGAAGAAGATCGCGAGCGACACCAGCTGTGAAGCGAAGCTGCTGCTCTCGAACGGCGGGAAGCCGCCACCGTGGTGACTACCGTCAGCCTCGGTGTGGGCGCCCGCCGCCGGACCTTTTGCGCCGCCATGACTTTCAGCCATGGAGTACTCCTGTTGCAGTCATGCGCGCCGCTTCGGTTGAAGCGGCGCGAAACACGTCCTCAGAGCGGAACGAACAGCAGCAGCAGCGCGATCAGCAGCGAGAAAATGCCGAGCGCTTCGGTCACGGCGAAGCCGAAGATCAAATTGCCGAACTGGCCCTGAGCAGCCGAAGGGTTGCGAACGGCTGCGGCGAGGTAGTTGCCGAAGATCACGCCGACGCCGACGCCCGCGCCGCCCATGCCGATGCATGCGATGCCCGCGCCGATAAGTTTTGCTGCTGCCGGATCCATTTTAGACTCCTTGGAAGAAAGATTGGGTTGTGGGTGGAAATTCCCCGGACCGCTCAGTGTCCCGGATGAATGGCGTCGTTGAGGTAGATGCAGGTCAGGATCGCAAACACATAGGCCTGCAGGAACGCGACCAGAATCTCGAGAGCGTACAGCGCGACCGTGAGCGCCAGCGGCAGCACGCCGCCGACCCAGCCGACGGCGCCGAGCGAGAAGCCGAGCATGGCGACGAAGCCCGCGAACACCTTCAGCGCGATGTGGCCGGCCAGCATGTTGGCGAAGAGACGGACACTGTGGGAGACCGGCCGCAGGAAGAACGACAGGATCTCGATGAACATGACCAGCGGCAGGATGTAGATCGGGACGCCCTGGGGAACGAAAATCTTGAAGAATTTCAGGCCATTCTTGTAGAGGCCGTAGATCAGGACGGTGAAGAACACCAGCAGCGCGAGCGCTCCCGTCACGATCAGATGGCTCGCAATCGTGAAGGTATAGGGGATGATACCCACGAGGTTCGAGACGCAGAGGAACATGAACAGCGAGAAGATCAGCGGGAAGAACTTCATGCCTTCCGCGCCGGCCGTCGAACGGATGGTCGAGGCGACGAACTCGTAGGAGATTTCGGCGACCGACTGAAGGCGCCCGGGAACCAGTTGCGTGCCGCTGGCAAGCATCAGGATCGAGATGATCGCGACCGCCACCAGCATGTAGAGCGACGAATTGGTGAAGGCGATCGTGTGATTGCCGATATGGCCCAGGGTGAAGAGAGGCTCGATGTTGAACTGGTGGATCGGGTCGATTTTCATCAGCGCAGCATCTCTTGGTCTGCCGGGCAATGCCGGCGGGTCTCGGTCTGCCGGTCGGGCCGGCCCGTACCGGCGAAGCCGGCACGATCATTCCTCTCCTGGTGTGGATCGCTTAAGAACCACCGCGTCTGTTTTGACCCGCGCCTGCCGTTCTCACCACGTTCACCACGCCGGCCACGAAGCCCAGCAGCAGGAACACGATAAATCCGAAAGGCGACGTCGACAGCAAGCGGTCGAAACCCCAGCCAATCCCCGCTCCGACAACGACCCCGGCGACCAACTCGGAGGATAACCGGAAACCAAGCGCCATCGCCGAGGCTCTGGCCGCTCTGTCCTCACCGTCACCTGCGGGTTGCTCGGTCTTGACGTGGCGGCCGCGAAATTCGGACAACCGCTGATCAAGATTTCCGAGCCGTTCGGAAAGCGCAGCTTCCTCGGGCGATCTATCGCGATCTCCATTCTCGCCGTGTCCCGTGCCCTGTGTCATGCAACGAAGACCCGAAACGCCGCGGCTGAATGGAAATTACGCCCGCCACCCTCAAAAGCCGCGCGGACCATACTGATGGGCCATAATCAAGTCAAGCCAAGTCACGATTGTGTCCATTCCTGTTATGTATCTGATTTATTTTACAATATTGGCGCGCGCGGCAGTGCTGCACACAGCGTGACGCCGCACCGCAGCAGCTCTCCGCATGATCGGCGAATGCCGTCGCCATTTCGCCCCGCTGTCGGGATCAAAGAGGGCACTGCCCTCGTTGATATCAGGGGCGCGTTTTGGGCGACGGATCGCCTCGCGGGGGTGTAGAATTTGCGAGAGCCACCTTTCGCGTCGTGGCGGAGAGCGCGATGAGACCAGCGAATTCATCCACAACATCATGGCTTGCGGCTGCGGCGTTCGCCGCGGTGATGACCATCAGCGGCGGCTGCCTCGCTGCGCAATCCGCACCCGACAGTGAAAACGGCCGCTACAGCATGACCCCCATCCCTGAGGGCGTGCTGCGGCTCGACACCCGCACCGGCACGGTATCGACCTGTACCCGGAGCGGCGCCGGTTGGGCCTGCTACGCGGTGCCCGACGAGCGGACCGCGCTCGACGCCGAGATCGGCCGGCTGCAGGCTGAAGTCGAGACGCTGAAGGGACGGCTCGCGGCGGGGCCGACCGTATCAGGCAAGATCGACGAGGCGCTGCCGAAATCCGATCAGTTCAAGAAGGCGGAGCCGAAGGCCGCCGAGGGTGACCGCAGGATCGAGATCCCCCTGCCGAGCGACCAGGACGTCGATCGCGTGATGTCGTTCCTGGAAAAGGCCTGGCGCCGGCTGATCGACATGGCCAACCGCGTGCAGAAGGACGTGTCGGGGAAGATTTGAGAGTTTGAATGGCATCTGAGAAACGCTTCGCACGCTCTGCGCCGTCGACTGTGCAAGTCACCGCCATCGCATCGTCGCTGCTGACCGTGCAGACGCCGGGCCGCGGCTTCACCGATCTCACCGGCGAAGCTGCGAAATTCGTCGCCGAGGCGGGCGCGCGAGACGGCGCGTTGACATTGTTCATCCGTCACACCTCGGCGTCGCTGACGATCCAGGAGAACGCCGACTCCTCCGTGCTCGTCGATCTCACCACCGCGCTGTCCCGGCTCGCGCCGGAGAACGCCGGATGGACGCATGATACCGAGGGACCCGACGACATGCCGGCGCACGTGAAGACCATGCTGACGCAGACTTCGCTTCAGGTCCCGGTCCTGAACGGCAAGCTCATGCTCGGTACCTGGCAGGCGATCTATCTGATCGAGCACCGCAAGCGCCCGCACCGGCGCGAAATCGTGCTGCAATTCATCGGCGGCAATCAGTAGAGCCCAAAAGAAAACCGGCCGCGGAGCGATCCGCGGCCGGTTCGTGTTGATTTGGATATGCCGCCGATCAGGTCGCCTTGATGTCGACGTCCTTGGTCTCGGGCAGGAAGAACAAGCCGATCACGACGGTAATCGATGCGAAGATGACCGGATACCAGAGGCCCGCATAGATATCGCCCGTCGAGGCCACGATGGCGAAGGCGGTCGCCGGCAAGAGGCCACCGAACCAGCCGTTGCCGATATGGTAGGGCAGCGACATCGAGGTGTATCGGATGCGGGTCGGGAACAGTTCGACCAGCATCGCGGCGATCGGGCCGTACACCATGGTGACGAAGAGCACCAGGACGAACAGCAGTCCGACAACCGCGGCTACCTGCGGACGGAAGATGTCGAACGGATGCGCCATCTTCACGATGCCCGTATCGCCGGCCTTCGGATACCCGGCTGCCTGCGCGGCGGCGAGGAGCGCCGGATTACCGTCCTTGGCGTTGGCGTAGGCAACTTCCTTGCCGTTGACCATCACCTTCACGCCGGAGCCGGCCGCACCTGGCGTGGTCGTGTACTTGACCGACGACTGCGACAGGTAGGCACGTGCGGTGTCGCAAGGCGAGCTGAAGACGCGGGTGCCGACCGGGTTGAACAGGTCGCCGCAACCTGCGGGATCCGCCACCACCTCGACCTTGACCGACTCGATCGCCTTTTCCAGCGCAGGATTGGCGTTGGTGGTGATCATCTTGAAGATCGGGAAGAAAGTGAGCGCCGCGATCAGACAGCCGCCGAGGATGATCGGCTTGCGGCCGATCTTGTCGGAGAGCATGCCGAACACGATGAAGAAGCCGGTGCCGAGCAGCAGCGACCAGGCGATCAGCAGGTTGGCGGTGTAGCCGTCGACCTTGAGGATCGATTGCAGGAAGAACAATGCGTAGAACTGGCCGGTGTACCAGACCACGCCCTGGCCCATCACGCCGCCAAGCAGCGCCAGCAGCACGAGCTTGCCGTTCTGCCAATTGCCGAAGGCTTCCGTCAGCGGGGCCTTCGAGCTCTTCCCCTCGTCCTTCATCTTCTGGAAGATCGGGGATTCGTTGAGACGAAGCCGGATCCAGACCGAGACGCCAAGCAGCAGCACAGAGACCAGGAACGGAATGCGCCAGCCCCACGCCGCGAACTCGGGTTCGCCGAGCGCGGAGCGCGTGAACAGGATCACCAGCAGCGACAGGAACAGGCCGAGCGTCGCCGTGGTCTGGATGAAGGAGGTGTAGTAGCCGCGCTTGCCGTTCGGAGCATGCTCCGCGACGTAGGTTGCCGCACCGCCATATTCACCGCCGAGCGCCAGGCCCTGGGCGAGGCGCAGCGCGATCAGGATGATCGGGGCCGCGATGCCGATGGTCGCCGCGTTGGGCAGCAGGCCGACGATGAAGGTCGACAGACCCATGATCAGGATAGTGACGAGGAAGGTGTATTTGCGGCCGACGATGTCGCCGATACGGCCGAACACGATCGCGCCGAACGGGCGCACCAGGAAGCCTGCCGCGAAGGCCAGCAGCGCGAAGATGTCGCGGGTTGCCGGGGGATAGGCCGAGAAGAACTGCGCGCCGATGATGCCGGCCAGCGACCCGTAAAGATAGAAGTCGTACCACTCGAAGACGGTACCGAGCGAGGAGGCGAGAATGACGAACCGTTCGTCTTTCGTCATCCCTCCCGCGCGTGCTTGAGACACAGCCATTGTCGACATGTTGAGTCGCTCCCCGAAAATCGTTTCCTCACGCCCTAGGTGTCCGGGCGGGCCGGATCAACCTAGGTCTTGCCCTCAAGGTAACATTGGCGTGAAACCCGCCCCAATACGACTTTCGGCCTTTCGCACTGACGCGCAGCTGACGGCGGATATCGGGCCGCCGCGTGGCCTCCGGATTAACCCCTTTGCTGCAAAGGAATAATGCGCCCTTGCATGCCACGCCCGCTCAGGGAAGAATTAGGGTGCCGCGGCGTTGACTCGCCGCCCGGCGCGAACGACAGCAAGAGATCGATGAACGCTCCTTCCACCCATCTCGTCATTGCCGATGACCATCCGCTGTTCCGTGACGCGTTGCGGCAGGCGGTGGCGGGCGTCCTGACCTCGGCCAGGATCGACGAGGCCGGATCGTTCGAGGATCTGACCAAGCTTTTGGAACAGACCTCTGACGTCGACCTGATCCTGCTCGACCTCTCGATGCCCGGGATTTCCGGATTTTCCGGTCTGATTTATCTGCGCGCCCAATATCCGGCGATCCCGGTGGTCATCGTCTCGGCCTCCGACGACAGCGCCACGATCCGCCGCTCGCTCGATTTCGGCGCCTCGGGTTTCATCCCGAAGCGGTTCGGCGTCGAGACCCTGCGCGATGCCATCCTCAAGGTGATGGAGGGTGACGTCTGGGTTCCCGCCGACACCGACCTGTCGGCCGCCGCCGACCCGGACATGACGAAGCTGCGCGACCGTCTGGTGACGCTGACGCCGCAACAGGTGCGGGTCCTGATGATGCTGTCGGAGGGGCTGCTCAACAAGCAGATCGCCTATGAGCTCGGCGTCTCCGAGGCCACCATCAAGGCGCACGTCTCGGCCATCCTGCAAAAGCTCGGCGTCGAAAGCCGCACCCAAGCCGTCATCGCCGCCGCGAAGATCGCCGGCGGCCAGTGGAGGCAGGGCACCCCGACGGGGTGAGCCTGAGCGAGCTGCGCGACCGCGTCTGTGTCGCCCCCCTGTCAATCCGCCAGCGCGAAAATATTCCACTTTACCGAAATTCGGTTTTGGCGTATATGTCGTCCATCCCGGCTCACCCTTGAGGGGCGACCATGTGTCGTGATGGTCGTAGAGCCGGGCTTGCGGTGGACGCGACAGCGTCGGGCGCGAAAGTCCGGGCAGGGCGGATTGCTCTCCGTGAGCCCGAGGCTTCGTGCCGACGAGCGGCGCTGTCAGGTTCGTCTCGCCAGTATTTCGATGGCAACGTGCACAACGCCGTCGGACCCTGTGGCGAAATGGCGGGCCGTGCGTACGGCAAAACCGTGTGGTCCTGGCCGTCGTTGCTACGGTCAAGCCTTTGCGGAAGCGGCATTCGCGTCAACCGGCGCGGTGTCCGCGACTTTCGTGAAGGCGAGGGAGGCCAACAGGAACTCGGCTCCCGGGAGAGCACGGCATAAGCCGTAAAGCCACTGCGCAGGGAAGGCCGAGTGATTTGGCTACACCTGTATGCTGCTGTGCGGTTTCCTTGCGCTACCTTTCGCGCAGCGGACCGCGGGTGCCAGCCGGCACCCGGCCTTCCCTGCGCCCTCCTGGACAAGAGGGTGAAGCGACCAAGCAAAGCTCGGGCGCATGCGCCGCGAGGATGCGAAGGCGTGTCTGCGAGTTCAAATGTGCATTGGAGGATGGCGATGCCGCCCCTTGCTCGCAATGACGATGCGGTGCGCCCTATAATGTCTGCAGCAAAGCATTGGCTATTCTGATATCCGCCGTCTCTGATCCCTCGACAAAACCTTCGAGCGCCGATTGAAGCAATCGTTTCGCTTCCTCGCGCCGGTCGCGTTCGGCAAGGAATCCGGCAAGATCGATCGCGGCCCGCAGCTCCCAGGCTTTGGCGCCTTTGCGACGACTCAATTCCAGTGATTGCACGAAGTGGGCTTCTGCCTGATCGGCCCCGGGCTGCGGGCGGGCCAGGAGAACCCTGCCCTTCATGCGCAGCAGCTCGGGCATGTACATATGATCGCCGCTCTGATCGACGAGGCTGATCGTATCGTCGAGCAGGCGCGCACCTTGTTCGACTTGCTCGAGCGCCAGAAGACCGTTCACAAGCGCGATGTTGAACGTCGTGGTGAGCAGTTCGTAGCCGGCATCGTGGAGCTCGCGCAGACAGGCTCTGATCGTCACGATGCCATCAGAGTCGCCGCGTCGGATCGCCAGCTCGCCTTTGACGCCGCGGCCGACCGCAAGATAAGGGCCCATCGAGCGCGATTCGGCATGGGCGATGAAGCGGTCGATGTTCTCTTCCGCGCCATCGAGATCTCCGCTCCAGAGATCGATCGAGACCGCCCAGATCAACGCGATGCAGAGCGTGATCGGATGGTCCATCTGCGCGGCCTCGATGACCGTCTGCCGGGCCAGTTGCAGCGCATCGGCGGGGCGGCCCTGCAACCAAAACTCTCGCGCGAGCGAGATGCCGGCCCGGTTGCGGTGATCGAAGCCATAGACGGTGCTGATCCGTTCCGTGCCCGGCCCGTGCCAGGCGGCCTCCAGCATGGTCAACGCGTCGCGATGCTCGCCGGCCAGATGCAAGGAGACACCCAGCAGCGAATGGGCGAGGGCGAGCGAGGCGGCATCGCCGAGTGTCTCGGCGACCGTGAGGCTTTGCTGCGCATAGCCGAGCGCGGCGTCGAACTGTCCCATCCGCTCGTGGAAGATATGCACGCGGCCGAGCAGCTGGAGCTGGTTCGGCGCGTCGCCGCGCGCCTCGGCGATCGCAAGGCTCCGGCTCAAGGCGGCACGCGCCGCTTCGCTGCCGCCGCGCGTGAACATCAAGGTCAGTCCGAGCGCGGCCTGGATGTGCATTTCCTCGGCACTGCCGCGCGAGGACGGATCGATTGCAAGCAGCGCCCGTTCAGACCAGCGCCGGCATTCGATCAGCAGCGACATGGCGAGAAAGATGGGAGCCGCCGCAGCAGCGAGTGTAACGCCGATGCCGGCATCGCCGTTCACGCCAAAACACCAGTCCAGCGCGGCGCGGACGTTGTGAAGCGCGGAGAAATGGATCGCGCGCTCGTCGGCGCTCGGCACCGTGGCCCATGTCCTACCGGCCTGCTCCAGCCATCGCCGGTAGTAGGTTGCGTGGCGGGCGGCGAGCGATGCGTCATCAGGCCCGACATCGCGCAGATAGGCGCGCGTCGTGTCGAGCAGACGATAGCGCATCATGGCGCCGATCGGCCGCGGCGCGACCATCGACTTGGCCACGAGGCCGTCGATGGCGTCGAACAGGCGGGAGCGGTCGACCCGTTGGTCCGGCACGATCTCCAGTGCGGCATCGATGGTGAAGTGACCGGCGAAGACCGCGAGCCGGCGCAGCACCAGGCGCTCGATGTCGGACAGGAGCCCGTAGCTCCAGGCCAGCGTCGCCTGCAATGTCTTCTGTCGTGGCGGCGCCGTGCGCTGGCCCTGCCAGAGCAGATTGAGGCGCTCGTCGAGCAGCGTCGCGGTCTGCTCCAGGCCGTAGGCTTCGACCCGGCCGGCGGCGAGTTCGATCGCCAGCGCCATGCCGTCGAGCTTGCGGCAGATGCCGGCGACGATTGCGGCGTTGGCATCGTCGAGCGCAATCTGCGCGCCGCCGGCCGTGGCACGTTCGAGGAAGAGCTGAAGCGCGGGATAGGCCTGCGCCGCGGCCGCCGTCAGTCCGGGCTTGTCGGGCGGAACGGCAAGCGGGGCCAATCGATAGACCTGCTCGCCCTCGACGCGCAGCGCTTCGCGGCTCGTCGCCAGGATGTGGACATGCGGTGCGGCGTGGAAGATCTCGGCGGCCAGCGGCGCTGCGGCTGCGACGACGTGTTCGCAATTGTCGAGGATCAGCAGCATCCGCTTGTCCCGGAGATGGGCGAGCAGCGCGGGCAGGGGATCGTCGGTTTGCGCCGGCAGGCCGAGCATCAGCAGGATCGAGGTGATCACGAGATCGGGATCGCTCAATGCGGCAAGATCAACAAAGTGCGCCGCGTCGGAGAATGTTTCGAGCAGGTCGTGAGCGATCGCAACCGCAACGGCAGTCTTGCCGACGCCGCCCGGGCCGACGATCGTGACGAAGCGCGAGCCGATCAGCCTGTCGGAGACGGCGGCGACTTCATCGTCGCGCCCGACCATCCGTTGCAGCCGGTTCGGCAGTTTGACCGGCGGCAATTCCGTTCGCCGTGCGGCGCGCCGCTGTGCCGGGAGTTCCACCCGCGAGATCGGCGCCACGAAGCAATAGCCGCGGCCGGAGAGTGTGGCGATGTAGCGAGTGCCGTCCTTGCCGTCGCCAAGGACCTTGCGAAGCGCCGCGACGTGAAAGCGCAGATTGGCTTCCTCGACCGTGATGCCGGGCCACACCAGCGCCATCAGATCAAACTTGCTGACGACCTCGTTCGGCCTCAACATCAGCGCGATCAGCGTGTCGAAGGCCTTTGCACCGAGCGGCAGCGCGACGCCATCGCGCATCACGAGTCTTTCATGCGGCATCACGGTGAATGGTCCAAACGACAGGGTTCCCGTTGCGGTGCCGGCCGGCTCGGTCATGGCGGAATCCTGATCGTTTCGAAGGGACCGGATAGCCAGATGATCGCGATCCGGCAAGGCCGTCCCTGCATCGGCGTCAGACCGCGGATGCAGGCCTTGCGAGGGGTGCGAGCCGAGACCTCACAACTTCTCACAAGTCCAAACGGGTGTCCTGAGGCCGCCGCTGCTAGTCAGTTGTGCGACGGCAAGGAGACCTCGATGACCCAAGCGGCAAAATTGCTCTACACGGCCCGGACCCACACCAGCGGCGGGCGACAGGACGGCATGTCGCGCAGTTCCGACGGCCGCCTGGACGTCAAGCTGTCGCCGCCGGGCGGCGCGGGTATCGGCACCAATCCCGAGCAATTGTTCGCGGCCGGCTGGTCGGCCTGCTTCGAGGGCGCGATGGAGATCGCGGCCCGCAAGCGGAAGATCCAGCTTCCAAGGAAATGCGCGATCGACGCGGAGATCGACCTCGTGCTGGAGGAGGGCGCCTATTCGCTCAGGGCACGCCTCGATGTCAGCCTTCCCGGTCTCGATCGCGAGATCGCGCGCGGCCTCATCGATGAGGCGCACCAGACCTGCCCCTATTCCAAGGCCGTTCGCGGCAACATCGACGTCACGGTCGCGCTGATCTGACGCACCAACACCAACCAACCATCAACAAGGTAGCAACATCATGAAACAGATCATTGACCAGCACCGGCGCCAGTTTTTCGGCGTCGCCGCGGGAACCGTCGCCGCCGGCCTTGGCGTGATCGGCCTCGCCCGCGCCGAATCGGAAGCGCCGCGCTCCTCCGCGACGAATGCGTCGTTCGGCGCGATCAAGCAGATCGATGCCGGCGTCCTCAACGTCGGCTACGCGGAGGCCGGTCCTGCGAACGGTCCCGTCGCGATCCTGCTGCACGGCTGGCCTTACGACATTCACGCCTTCGTCGATGTCGCGCCGATCCTGGCAAAGGCCGGCTATCGCGTCATCATCCCTTATCTGCGCGGTTACGGCTCGACGCACTTCCTCTCTGGCGAGACGCCCCGCAATGGCGAGCCCGCCGCCATGGCCGTCGACATCATTGCGCTGATGGACAAGCTCGACATCAAGAAGGCGGTCGTCGCCGGTTTCGACTGGGGCGCGCGCACCGCCGATATCATCGCCGCGCTGTGGCCGGAGCGTTGCCGCGCGCTGGTGTCGGTCAGCGGCTATCTGATCTCCAGCCAGGCCGCGGGCAACGCGCCGCTGCCGCCGTCGGCGGAGCTGCAATGGTGGTACCAGTTCTATTTCGCGACCGAGCGCGGCCGCGCCGGATACGAGAAGTACACGCATGATTTCGCAAAACTGATCTGGAAGCTCGCTTCGCCGCAATGGAAGTTCGACGACGTCACCTTCGCCCGCAGCGCGGCGGCGCTGGACAACAAGGATCACGTCGCGATCACGATCCATAATTACCGCTGGCGGCTCGGGCTCGCCCAGGGCGAAGCGAAATACGAGCAACTCGAAAAGAAGCTCGCGGCGGCTCCGGTCATCGACGTGCCGACGATCACGATGGAAGGCGACGCCAACGGCGCGCCGCATCCCGACCCAAGCGCCTATGCCAAGAGATTCTCCGGTCGGTACGACTATCGCCTGATCACCGGCGGCATCGGCCACAATCTGCCGCAGGAAGCTCCACAAGCCTTTGCCAAGGCCGTCATCGATGCCGACGGCGGCGCCTGAGGATTTTGCTCGACACCTCGGTCCAGCACGGCTGGGCCGAGGCCTCGCACGTGATCCCAGCTTGATGAAGCGTCATGACGATGAAATCTGAAAAGACCAAATTTCCATCCTACACGACGATGATCGTGCTGGCTGCGCTCCTCCTCGTCGTTGTCCTGACATGCGTGCCGTATCTGGTCACGATCGCTTTTGCGGAGGAACCGGCGGATGCCTCGCCGATCTTCGGCATCACTGTCCCGCCCGGCTACAAGCAGTGGCAGCTGATCGCACCGGCCGAGGAGGCGGCTCCCTTGGACGAGCTGCGTGCCATCGTCGGCAACAAGACTGCGATCGATGCTTATCAAGACAACAAGCTTCCGTTCCCGGACGGCACCATTCTGGTCAAACGCGCCTGGAAGCGGAAACAGTCGCCCGAATTTTCGTCTGCGACGATTCCCGGTGAGCCCACCACCGTCCAGGTGATGGTGAAGGATTCCGGAAAATATGCCTCGACCGGCGGCTGGGGCTTTGGCCGCTTCGTCAACGGCAAGCCGGTCGACGAGGCCCAGCATCGCACCTGCTTTGCCTGCCACGAAGCCCGCGTCAGGAGCCGCGATTACGTCTTCACGCGGCTCGCGCCGTGAGTGCGGAGGCTCACTCCGCCGCCACCATCTGCTGGGTGCGCCACTGGCCGAGCAGGGCGCGCAGCGATGCCGGCTTCACCGGCTTGTTGAGCACCGCGACCTTTTCGTCGCGTGCAGCCATTTGCACGGCGGGGCTGCGGTCGGCGGTGATCAGGATTGCGGGGATGCCGTCGCCGAACCGGCGGCGGATGTCGCGGATCGCGGCGATGCCGTTGCCGCGGTCGAGATGATAATCGACCAGCAGGCCGGTGACGCGGCCGCCGGCAGTTTCGATCGCGGCGATCGCGCCTTCGGGATCGGCGACCGCGATCACCTCGGCGTCCCACGCCTTCAGCAGCGTGCGCATGCCGTCGAGGATCGCCGCGTCGTTCTCGATGCAGACGATGAGCGCGCCCGAGATTGGCGCGCGCGCCAGCGGCGTCGCGCTCGTCACTGCGGCGGTGTGGGTGATCGCCTTCGCCGTCGGCACAGTTACGGAGAACACCGAACCGCCGCCGACATTGGAGTCGATGGCGATGCCGTGATTGAGCACCCGTGCCAACCGCTCGACGATCGACAGCCCGAGCCCGAGGCCGCGCGCGATCCGCGCGCCTTGCTCGAGGCGGTGGAACTCCTTGAAGATCTCGCTGCGCTTGACCGGCGGGATGCCGACGCCGGTGTCGTAGACGCAGATATTGAGCGAGGGGCCTTGGCGGCGGCAGCCGACCAGCACGCGGCCGCGCGGTGTGTATTTGATCGCGTTGGAGATCAGGTTCTGAAGCAGGCGCCGCAGCAGCAAGCGGTCAGACTCGACCGGCAGCGAGCAGGGCACGAAGGCGAGCTCCAAATTCTTGGCGCGTGCGATCGGCGCAAATTCGATCTCCAGCGAACGCATCAGATCGGCCATCTTGAAGCTCGAGATCGAGGTCGTCATCGCGCCGGCATCGAGCCGGGAGATGTCGAGCAGCGCGCCGAGGATCTCCTCGATCGCCTGCAGCGATTCGTCGATGTTCTCGACCAGCCGCGTCTCCTCGCCGCTGTGCTGGCGCTCGACCAGGCTCGTGACATAGAGCCGCGCCGCGTTCAGCGGCTGGAGAATGTCGTGGCTGGCGGCGGCAAGGAACCGCGTCTTGGAGATGCTGGCGTCTTCGGCCGCGCTCTTGGCCTGAGCCAGCTCGGAATTCAGCCGGGTCAGCTCCTCGGTACGGTCGCGCACCCGCTTTTCCAGCGTCGCATTGGCGCGCTCCAGCGCTGCGGCCGCCTCGAAGGTGGGGGTGACGTCGGTGAAGGTGATGACGAAGCCGCCGCCGGGCATGCGGTTGGTCAAAATCTCGATCACCATGTGGCGATCGGGCAGGCGCTCCAGATAAGGCTCGCCGTCGGTGGTGTAAGCTGCGAGCCGGCGTTCCAGCATGGCCTCGCGCTCGACCGGATCGTTCGGCTCGCTCACGCCCATGAATTCGAGGATTTCACGCAACGGCGTGCCGAACTGGATGAAATGCGGGGGAACGTTGAGGAGATCGCCGAACTGCCGGTTGGAGCAGATCAGTTGCAGATCGGCATCGAACACCGCGATGCCCTGACGCACATGGTTGAGCGCGGTCTGGAGGATCTCGCGGTTGAAATGCAGCGCCGCATGGGAATCGTCGAGCAGCTTGAGTGCAGCCTTGGCGGAGACCGTCCGCTTGCGCAGCAGCAGCGACATCACGAGCCGCGAGGAGGCCGCGCCGATCGAGGAGGCGATCAGGTGCTCGGCGTGCTGCAGCAGCTCGAAATCGGCGGGTGCCCCGTGCTCCAGCCGCACATTGCGCCGCGCGGAGAATGCCTCGAACGAATGCCGCGCGCGGTCCGGCCCGAGATATTGCGCCACCGTGGTCTGGATGTCCTGCACCGTGACCGTGGTGCGCCAGCGGCGGAAGTTCGGCGAGATCGGCGCCAGCGTGTTGGGCACGAACAGATCGGCCTGCACCAGCTCGATCGAAGACGGCCGGCGCGCCAGCGACAGCAGCACATAGGTGAGGATGTTGAGCGACAGCGACCAGATGACGCCGTGCATCAGTGGCGGCAGGTCGGCGCCGAACAGCGCCTGCGGCCGCAGCGCCTCGATCCCGAACGGGCCGTGCTGGAGCAGCAGGATGCCCGAAGTCGAGGAATCCATGAAGCTCGGGATGAACAGCGTGTAGAGCCACACCGCGAATCCGACCAGCATGCCGCCGATGGCGCCGCGCGCGGTCGCGCGCCGCCACAGCAGCCCGCCGAAGAAGCTTGGTGCAAGCTGGGCGATGGCGGCAAAAGACAGCAGGCCGATTGCCGCGAGCTGGGTGTTGCCGAGCGCGCGGTAGTAGAAGTAGGCCATCACCATGATGGCGAAGATCGCGAGCCGGCGCGAGCGCAACAGGAAGTCGCTGAAATCGGCGCCGCCGGTGCGTCCTTCCGGCCGTCGTTGCAGCACCAGCGGCATCACGAGGTCGTTCGAGACCATGATGGAGAGCGCGACGCATTCGACGATCACCATCGCGGTCGCCGCCGACAGGCCGCCGACGAAGACGGCGACGCTGAGCAGATTCGCGCCGCCTTCCATCGGCAGCGCCAGCACGTACATGTCAGGATCGGCGGTGCCGAACGGGAAGCTGATGAGGCCGGCGAGCGCGATCGGGATCACGAACAGATTGATGGCGACGAGGTAGAGCGGAAACAGCCAGCGCGCGCGGCCGACCTCGGCATCCGAGGAATTTTCCACCACGCTGACGTGGAACTGGCGCGGCAGCAGCATGATCGCGCACAGCGACAGCAGCGTCATGGTCAGGAAGTTGCCGATCGACGGCGAATAGTTGATGGCGCGCACCGCCTCCGGGGTCTTCATGGCGCGCTCGATCAGTTCGTGCGGCGAGAACATCCAGAACGTGACGAAGATGCCGGCGGTGAGGAAGGCGACCAGCTTGATGATGGATTCGGTTGCGACCGCCAGCATCAGGCCGTGCTGATGCTCGGTGGCGTCGGTCTGCCGCGTGCCGAACAGCACCGCGAAGGCCGCCATCGCCAGCGTCACCATCAGCGCCATGTCGCCGACGATGGGGATGTGAGAGAAGGCCTGGTCTTCGCCCAGGATGGTTTCGAGCGAGGAGGCGACCGCCTTGAGCTGGAGCGCGATATAGGGCACCGAGCCGATGATCGCGATCAGCGCGACGGTCGCCGCCACCGCCTGGCTCTTGCCATAGCGCGCGCCGATGAAGTCGGCGATCGAGGTGATGTTGTGGGCTTTCGCGAGCTGGATCACGCGGCGGAGTACGCCGGCTCCGAGCCCGATCATCAGGATCGGGCCGACATAGATCGCGAGGAAGTCGGTGGACGTGCGGGTGGCGAAGCCGACCGAGCCGAAGAAGGTCCAGGAGGTGCAGTAGATCGCCAGCGACAGCGGATAAATCAGCCCGGAGGCGCGGCCGCGCCCGGCCGGCGAGCGGCGGTCGCCATGGCTCGCCACTAGGAACAGAAAGCCGATATAGCCGAAGGCGGCGGCGATCACGCCCCAGTCGTGCAGCATGGCGAGCGTGCTTCTCCCTGGGCGCGCTGGCAGCGCCCGATCTCATTTTCCCTGCAAATCTAGCGCGATGGCCGGCGGCAGGCGACAGCGAAATGCCGTGTGGGCCCTGGAACTGGGGTTTTCGTTAAGGTGCAAACCCCAACGTCGTCCTGGCGAAAGCCCGGGACGCATAACAGCCGGACATGGTTATGGGCACCCCTATGATGGCCCCAGCGAGCGCAACAATTCACAGTCGGGGTAATGGGTCCAGGCTTTCGCCAGGACGACCCGGAGCTACTCCGCCGCCAGCGACTTCTCGCGCAGCGGCAGACCGAGGCGGTCCCATACCTGCAGCAGGGCTTCGGCGAGCTGATCCACCAGGCCGTCGTCGTGATAGGGCGAGGGCGTGATGCGCAGGCGCTCGGTGCCCTTGGCAACCGTCGGATAGTTGATCGGCTGGATGTAGATGCCGTGCTGTTCCAGCAAGAGGTCGGAAGCCTGCTTGCACTTCTCGGCATCGCCGATGAACAGCGGCACGATGTGGGTGTCGCTCGACATCACAGGCAGGCCGGCGGCGTTGAGGATCGCCTTGACCCGGGCGGCGCGGTCCTGGTGGCGCTCGCGCTCCCAGTTCGACGTCTTCAGATGCTTGATCGCAGCGGTGGCGGCCGAGCAGATCGCCGGCGGCAGCGCGGTGGTGAAGATGAAGCCCGGCGCATAAGAGCGCACGGCGTCGATGATCTGTCCGTTGGCGGCGATGTAACCGCCGAGGCAGCCGAACGCCTTGGCGAGCGTGCCTTCGAGAATGTCGATGCGATGCATCACGCCGTCGCGCTCGGCGATGCCGCCGCCGCGCGGGCCGTACATGCCGACGGCGTGGACTTCGTCGACATAGGTCATCGCGCCGTACTTCTCGGCGAGATCGCAGATTTTTGCCAGCGGAGCGATGTCGCCGTCCATCGAATAAAGGCTCTCGCAGGCGATCAGCTTGGGCCGGCTCGGGCCCGCAGCCTTCAACAGCGCTTCGAGATCGGCGAGATCGTTGTGGCGGAACACGACCCGCTCGCAGCCGGACTGGCGGATGCCCTCGATCATCGAATTGTGGTTGAGTTCGTCCGACAGAATGAGACAGTTCGGAATGAGCTTCGCGATGGTCGCGATGCCGGTCTGGTTCGAGACGTAGCCGGACGTGAAGAGCAGCGAGGCGTCCTTGCCATGGAGATCGGCGAGCTCGGCCTCGAGCTGCACCAGCGGATGATGCGTGCCGGCGATGTTGCGGGTGCCGCCGGCGCCGGTGCCGACGCGCGTCGCGGTCTCGACCATCGCGCCGACCACCTTCGGGTGCTGGCCCATGCCGAGATAATCGTTGGAGCACCAGATCACGACGTCGCGCTTGCCCTTGGGCGAGTGCCAGAGCGCATGCGGGAACCGGCCGGCGATGCGCTCGAGATCGGCGAACACGCGGTAGCGCCGCTCAGTGTGGAGGCGATCAAGGGCGGAATTGAAAAACTGGCTGTAATCCATCGTCAAACCTGCAACGGAACTGACCAAAGGGCCGCATCTTCTTAGAGCTATTCCAGCTCTAATGTCTATGCGCTATCCCACATTTGGACCCGCAGGGCATTTGGGCAAAATGCCCTATCGTGCGATTTGAAACTTGATCCCGATCAAGTTCGCGCGAGATGCAATGTTGCTCTGCACCATCAGTTGAATTGAAGTCAGCGCTCAACTCGTTCTGAATTGAAGCACGCCGTCTTTCGTCTCCGCCGTCAGCCGGCCCTCGACGATCATGTAGTTGACATGGGCGACCAACTCGCCGGCGGCAAAACCCATCTGGTGTTCGTCGAGCACGTGCTTGTTGAACACGACGGGCACCAAGGCGCGCGAGGTCTGTGGCACCTCGCAGCAGGCTTCCGCGATCAGGCGGCAGCGCTCCTCGTGGTGATCGGCCAGCTGCTTGATGCGGGGCTTAAGCCCGTAGAACGGAACGCCATGGCCCGGCAGCACCAGCACATCATAGGGCAGCGTCGTGGTGAGGCTGGCGAGCGAGGCCAGATACTCGCCGAGCGAGTTCTGGTCGGGTTCGACCGCCCACACGCTGACGTTCGGCGAGATCTTGCTCAGCACCTGGTCGGCCGAGAGGAACAGCTTGTCGTCGGCGCAATACAGCATCACCTGGTCGAGCGCGTGACCGCCGCCGGTGATCACCTTGAAGCGGCGCGTGCCGATCACGACGTCGTCGCCATGCGAGATGCGGCGGTAGGACGGCGGCAGCACCGAGACACGCTTGAGATAATCCTGGCCGCGGCCGAGCAGCTTTTCGGTGAGCGACTCGTCCATGCCGTGGCGGCGGAAGAACAGCCGTTGCGCCTGCTGGCGCTCCTCCGTGCCGCGGTTCTGGTGATAGACCGATTGCAGATATTCGACCTGCGACATCACCAGCGGGCAGTTGAATCGCTCGACGATCCACCCGGCCAGACCGACATGATCGGGATGGGAATGGGTCACGATCAGGCGCGTGATGTTGACGCCCTTCAGCGGCCCGTCGAACAGCTTGGTCCAGGCCTCGATCGTCTCCTCGTTGCCGAAGCCGGTGTCGACGATGGCATAGCCGTCGCCGTCGGCGAGCAGGTAGATGTTCACGTGGTTGAGGCGGAACGGCAGTTTCAGCCGCGCCCACAATACGCCCGGCTTCACCTCGACGACCTCTTCGGAGCCGGGATGCTGTTCCCATGGATAGCGCAGGGCCTCGGCGGAGGACTGCACGGTGTCGGTTTTTGCGTTCATTCTACCGGCTTAAACCCACTGGCTGCGGCGCGCCAGCCGAAAAAAGCCGTGCGGCGGCCGTCGCATGGCCGTCATACCGGAAGGGTTTTTCCGTGACCCGGATGGAGCCACGACAGGCCGGCGGCGGCTTACGCCGCCCGTATGTTGTTGAGGAACGCGTCGATCTCTCCGCGCAGCATGTCGGCTTCGCGGCGGAGCGCGTCGGAGGCGCCCAGCACTTCGTTCGCCGCTGCGCCGGCTTCCGCCGAAGCCGTGGAGACGCCGACGATGTTGCTGGAGACCTCGCTGGTGCCGCCGGCCGCATGCTGGATGTTGCGGGCGATCTCGCGCGTCGCCGCGCCCTGCTCCTCGACCGCGGCGGCGATCGTCGTGGTGACGTCGTTGATCTCTCCGATGATCCGGCCGATGCCCTGGATCGCGCCGACTGCCGAGGTGGTGACCTGCTGCATGCTGGCGATCTGGGTGCGGATCTCTTCCGTTGCCTTGGCAGTCTGGCTCGCGAGGCTCTTCACCTCGGAGGCGACCACCGCGAAGCCGCGGCCGGCCTCGCCCGCGCGCGCGGCCTCGATGGTGGCGTTGAGGGCGAGCAGATTGGTCTGCGAGGCGATGGTCTGGATCAAATCGACCACGACGTTGATGCGGCTCGCGCTGTCGGCAAGGCTCTGCACCGTGGCGTCCGTCGAACCGGCTTCGTCGACGGCCTTCCTGGCGATCTCGGCGGAGGTGATCACCTGCTTGCTGATCTCCTGGATCGAGGACGACAGCTGTTCGGTGCCTGATGACACGGTCTGCACGTTGACCGAGGTTTCCTCCGCGGCCGACGCCACCGCGTTCACCAGCGCGTTGGACTGGTCGGCGGTGTTCGACATGCTCTGCGCGGTCGTCTGCATCGAATTGGCCGACTGCGCGAGATTGTCGAGCGCGGAGCGCACCGTGCCCTCGAACTCGGCGATCTTCGCCTCCATGCGCTCGGCGCGCTCGGCCTTGGCGAGCCGATCCTTGTCCTGCTCGCCGGCGAGGGTCCGGGCTTCGATCATGCTGTCGCGGAACACCTGAAGCGTATCCGTCATCGTGCCGATCTCGTCATTCTGCTTCGCGCGCGCGATCTCGGTGTCGAGATCGCCGGCCGAGAGCAGCTGCATGGCGCGCTGGAGGCCTGTGATCCGGCGCAGGATGTTGCGGCCGACATAGAGCCAGACGAACAACGCCGAGCCGACCAGCATCAGCGCGCCGAGCGCCAGCATCGCGGTCGTCGCCAGCGAGATCTCCTGCCGCGCCTGGAAGGTCGACGCGTTGGTCTCCTTCTGCACGCCCTCGACGAGCTGCTGCACGCTGATGCCGAGGCCGACATTGAGCTTGCGGGTCTCGTCCAGAATGGTCTGGCCGTAGTCGATGGCGTCGAGCTCTTTCTGGCGGATCTTGAACACGCCGGTCTTGCCCTCGCCGAAGGCGAACAGCTTTTGCACGGTGTCGCGCACCGCCTGCATCGAGGTCATGTTCGGCAGGTCCTCGAGGTTCGACTTGACGCGGTCGCGCGTCGCCTTGAACTCCTTCTCGATCGCCTCCAGCGTGTCGCTGTTGTTGGCCGACAGCGCCGCCATCATGTCGGCGGCCATCAAATTCCCGTTGGCGGAGATGGTCGCGACCTGGGAGACGGTGCGAGCGGCTTCGGTGGCATCATCGGCGGAAACTTCCGCCGCGCCGAGAATCGCGTTCAGGCGCGTTTGCGCATCCAGCATGGCAGGACCGGCCGCACCGACGAAGGTGAGCTGCGCCTTGCGCAGCGCTTCATACTGCTTGTCGTGCAGCGCGCCGGTATCGAGCCGCTCGCGCGCGGCCGACACCAGGCTCTGGGTCGCCTCGTCGATGCTCTTGGCGGTGTCGCGCAGCGCGGTCGCGATCTGCTTGTCGGCGCCGAGCTCGATGATCTCGCCAAGCTTGGCCATGGCGAGCTGCTGAATCTCCTGCACCTTCTTGGTGCGTTCGTTCAGCGCCTCGTCGGACGGCGATGCCAGGAGGCCGGGCCCTTGCGCCGCGAGCGTTGCGCTTTGCGATGCGAGTTGAAGGCTCGCGGAGAGGCGCGGAATGTCGCGGCCGCTCAGGTCCATCATGGTGCTGCCGAGATGGTTGAAGACGAAGCCGGCGCCTGCGGCGATCAGGAGGCCCATGCCTGCGATCACTGCGAAGGCCGTGAACAGGCTGCCGCGCACGCCCCATTTCGGCATCTTGAAGCGAGGCTTGAAACGGCCAAGGACAGGGCCAAGAATGCCACCAAGACGGATCGCCATCGAAATTCCCCCACCCACGATCTTATGTTTTCGCCGCGGAGTATCCTTGGAGCGGGTTAAAAATTCGCAAGTTGCTCAATTGGTTGCGCGCGTTCCGCACAGCGAAAAAAGAAGGGCCGGCAACAATGCCGGCCCTTCATCACGATAAGGTCTTGGTAACCGTTCAGTAGCGCGCGACCGCCGAGTTGGCCCAGTTGAAGCGGTAATTGACGCCTGCCTTGATGGTGTGGTCGTCGGTGGTGAAGTTGCCGGAGCCCGCCAGCGGACCTCCGATGAAGTGCGCGTCGCCGAAATTGTAGTACTGGTACTCGGCCTTGGCCGACCAGTTCGGGGCGAACATGTATTCGAGGCCGGCGCCGACGGTGTAGCCGTTGCGGTGATCGCCAGCGATGACGAAGGCGGCCGGCACGCCGCCAACAGTGACCTTCTCGTTGTTGTCGGAGTAGGCGTAGCCGCCCTTCACGTAGAGGAGGCCCGGACCCCAGGTGTAGCCGACGCGGCCGGTGATCGAGCCGAGGCCGCGCTGGTCGTTGGTGTAGGCGACGCCGCCCGGGAACACCGCGCCGACGCTACCGGAGAGCCAGGAATACTGGCCTTCGACACCGACCAGGAAATTCGGGTGGAACTGCCAGTCCGCACCGGCCTGCACGCCGCCGAGAAAGCGGCCATTGCCGTTGTTGCCGGTGGAGAGGCCGTTGAAATTATTGTCGCTGGAGAATGCGCCACCGAGATGCGCACCGATGTAGAAACCGGTCCAGTTGTAAATCGGCGCGGCATAGGCCGGCGCGGGCGTCTTGTAATAATTGCGGTTACCGAGATCGGCACCGATCGCCGGCGCAGCAGCGCCCACCATGAGCAGCGCAACGGTCGCAAACAGAATCTTCTTCATAGTCCAAACTCCAACACTTTGTCCCCGGCAGGCGCGCTTTCCGCGCCGTCGTTGGTTTTGCAGATAGCTCGCTTTTGACGAAAATGCTGTCACATGCATGGCACAGCGGCAGCCAACCTAACTTATTGGCCTGTAAATGATTTTCGTGCTTAATGCCGGCTTAAGAAGTGGTGAAGGAAGACTTAATCCAGCGCTGTTCCGGTACCTTGCGCGCGTGTCTCATTAACCAAGACGGCGCCGCGCCTCATCGCGCATCTGTTCGCGGAATGCAGCGCGCTTTGCGGGCCGGTCTTGCTCGCGCACGTCATGGCGATCGAAGACGTCGAACTTCTCCAGAATCGGATGGCGCTCGCTCGCCATCGCGAGCACGCGCAGCACCTTGGTTGCCGATGGTGTCGGGCCGCTCACCTCCCAGCGTCGGATGGTGTCGACGCCGCCCTGCTCGGGCAATCCGCAAAGCCGGGCCATGTCGGCCGCGGTGAGCTTGCGCTCAAGCGCCTCGGAGAGGTCGTTGCGGAGTTGCTTCAGTTCGGGGCCGGTCATGTCACCTCAATGCGCGAAGCCGTTGAGGTCAATGCACTAGCGCTGATTCGGGTCGATCCGAAGGCGAGGCAGTCCGCCGCTGATGTCATCCATGTGACCTCGCCAGCGCGACGCAATCGACCTCGACGTCAAACGGGCCGGCCCGGACGTAGATTTCGTTGAACGTGGCGAAATGCGCGGGATCCGGCGTGCAATAGACATTGCACTTCCTCTCCGCGTTCGGCGCGGTGCTGGCACCGAAATCCGCAAGCAGGCGAATCTTCTGCCGTCCATGCCTGGACTGGAGCGAGCTTGCGCAGCACGTTCGGCATTGACCGGAGCGGAAACGGCAGTCGCGCTCCGGCACCTTCGCCCGCGCACGGAGTTATGAACGGGAGCCTATGGAAATCGTCCATTGAGTGAACAAATGGCACAAGGGGCCGGCAGCGTATGAAGGGATCAGCCATGACAAGCATCAAACCCGCCCTTGCGGCACTCGTCGCGATCGGGCTGCTTGCCGCGCCGCTTGCGGCTGAAGCCAAAAAGCACCGCTCGAGCCGATCTTACAGTACCGGCGTGGTGGCTCCGACCTATGGGAGCGCCGGATCGCCGGCGGCACAGCCCAGGACCTATGGGTCGACCGGACAGTCGGTCGGGACAGTCACGGCGCCGTCAATCGGCACGTATAATACGCCATCGGTCGGCGTCACCAACACGGTCCCGACCTGGAACAACACCAACCCGCCCCTCAGATAGAGAACGTCCAATACCGGTCACCGTGTGCCGGTCGCGAGGCCAGAGAGAAGATAGAGCGCGACCAGCAATGTCGCGACCGACAGCATCGTCGTGACCGAGACCGTGGCAGCGACCAGCTTTTCCTCGACCTTGTGTTCGTGCGCCAGCACATACACGGTCTTCGCCGTCGGTACTGCCGCGCAGATGACGGCGGCGACCGTGTCGAGCGGGCTGAGGCTCAAAACCACACAGAGTCCGTAGACGATCAGCGGCATCACCACCAGTTTCACGGCGGCGAGCGCGAACGATGCCTTCAGGTTCGACCGCAGTCCCTCGACCGACAGACCTAGTCCGATGGCAAACAGCGCGCAGGGCGTGAGCGCGGCGGCAATCATGTTCAGATAGGCGATGGCCGGCGCTGGAATTGGCAAGCCGGTGATCGCCCATGCGAGACCAATGAGAGTCGACAGGACCATCGGATTGAGCAGGATTTGCTTCACCAGTCCGGCGGAATGTGCCGGCCCGCGCGCGTTCCTCTCCAGCAGGACGACAGTGAGCGGAAACATCACGCCGGCCACGAACACCGTCGCCACCGCCGCGGGCAGAACGGCGGGCTGGCCGTAGATCGCGTGCAGGATCGGCAGGGCCACGAAGCCGGTATTGGTCATCGCCGCGGCCATGCCATGGATGGTGCTGCTGGCGAGATCGCGCTTGCCACTCGTGCGGACCACCAGGAACACCAGCGCAAAGCAGATCAGGGACCCGCCGCCGAACGCGAGCAGGAAGCGCCATTCCAGCAGATTGCGTGCCGGCTCCTGGGCGATCGTCACGATCAGTAGCGCCGGCATCGCGACGTTGTAGGCGAAATGCACCAGGGCATCGGCAAGCGAGCGGGAGAGATAGCCGAGCTCTCCGGCGAGCCAGCCGGTGACGATGATCGCGAAAACAGGAAGAACGAGGCTGGCGACCTCCATCCGGCTTCCCCCTTGGCCAGGCAGATAAATGCCATCCTAGCTTGGAGATGCGCCGCCGTCACGGTTCAACCGGACCGCGGCGTTCGATCCGGTCCCTGCGATCTCAGGCGCCCCTGCGGCCCTGTTGGCCGATCACGCAGCGCCATCCGGCGAGGCGCTCGGCCGGATGCTGGTTCATCCATTCGGCGAGCTGCGGTGCGCCCATCAGGCAGGACTGCATCGAGACCTCGGCGAAATCGGACGTGGTGACGGTTTGCTCATGGCAATTCGCCGGAGAGGCGAGGTTGCAGAGCACGGCGATGATCTTGATCACGCGAAGTTGCCTCCGTCGCTGCGACGCGCAGTACCTCCGCTCGACTGGTCGCTGACCGGATCAGCCGGCGGGAAGATGCTGTCGTAGATCGCGCGTGCTTCTCGAATGAGGCGCTCTCGCTCGCGCTCCGATTTCGAGACAAACTGAATGATTTCGCCCATGGTCGCTCCAAAACTCGGTCGGTACGTCATCATTAGATGACGCGTGTCATGTCATGCATGTAGGACGCCGCTTGCCGCTTTGAAGCCGAAGCAACGCTGATGGAGCAATAACAAGCGCGTGACTGCCCTGTTCCTAGGACGATCCGGCCGAGTATCGGCGCCCGGTCAGAACGGAATACCGCTCGTCTCACGCCGCCGGCGTGCGCTCCTTGCGTCCCGGTACCGCCGCCAGCAGCTCGCGCGTATAGGCATGCTCGGGCGCGGCGAACAGCTGCGCGGTCGGTTTCAACTCGACGATGGCGCCGCGCTGCATCACCGCGATCCGGTCACAGATTTGGGCTGCGACGCGCAGATCGTGGGTGATGAACAGCATCGAGAGGCCGAGGCGTGCCTTGAGGTCTTCGAGCAACTTCAAGACCTGCGCCTGCACGGAGACGTCGAGCGCGGAGACGGCTTCGTCGGCGACGATGATCTCAGGCTCGAGCGCGAGCGCGCGCGCAATGCCGATGCGCTGGCGCTGGCCGCCGGAGAATTCATGCGGATAGCGCTCGAGCGCGCCGGCATCGAGGCCGACCATCCTGAGCAGATCGCGGGCGCGGTCGAATGCCACTTTCGGATCGGTGCCCGCCGCGATAGGACCGTCGGCGATGATGTGACCGACCTTGCGGCGCGGATTGAGCGAGGCGAACGGATCCTGAAAGATCATCTGGATGCGATGTCGCTCGGCGCGCAGCGCTTTGCCCGAGAGTGAGGTGAGATCGGTCTCGCCGATCCGCACCGTGCCGCGGTCGGCTTCGATCAGCCGCATCACGAGCCGCGCCACCGACGATTTGCCGGAGCCAGATTCGCCGACGAGACCGAGCGTCTCGCCCTTGAGGATGTTGAAATTGACCGCGCGCGCGGCATCGACGCGGCGGTCTTCGCGAAACCAGCCGCCCGAGGTGACGTAAGTCTTGTCCAATCCGATCACCTCGACGGCCCTGGCCTGATCGTCCCGCGGCGCGCGCGCCGGCGGATCCATCGACGGCACCGCGGCGAGCAGCGCCTTGGTGTAGTCGTGCTGCGGCGCGTTGAAGACGGTTGCAGCGGGGCCCTCCTCCACGACCTTGCCGTGGCGGAGCACGACGACCTGATCCGCGATGTCGGAGACCACGCCGAAATCATGGGTGATGAACATCACCGCCATGTTGCGGTTGCGCTGGAGGTTGCGGATCAGCTTCAGGATCTGTGCCTGCGTCGTGACGTCGAGCGCCGTGGTCGGCTCGTCGGCGACCAGCACCGCCGGTTCGAGCGCCAGCGCCATCGCGATCATGGCGCGCTGGCGCTGGCCGCCGGAGAGCTGGTGCGGATAGGCGCGCACGATGCGCTCGGGGTCGGGCAGGCCGACCTCCCGCGCCAGCGCCAGTGCCCTTGCGCGCCGCTCCCTCGGGGTGAGCAGGCCGTGCGCCTCGAACATCTCCGCCATCTGGTCGCCGATCCGCATCAACGGATTGAGCGCGGTCATCGGCTCCTGAAAGATCATCGTGAGCCGGCGGCCGCGCAGATCGCGCCAGCCGTCGTCATCCAGCTTGAGCAGGTCGCGGCCTTCGAACTGGATCTCGCCGGAGGTGACGGAGACCGTGTCCGGCAACAGACCCATCAGCGCATGCGCGCACATCGATTTGCCGGAGCCGGACTCGCCGACGACGCAGACGATCTTGCCGGGCCGCAGGTCGAGCGAGACGCCGTCGACAGCGAAGGGACGCTCGGCGCCCTTGGGCAGCGCGATCCGCAGATTCTTGATGGAGACGGCGGGCGGTGCGGTCATCTCTAGCGTCCCTCCCGCGACAAGCGCGGATTGAGCGCGTCGTTGAGGCCTTCGCCGATCAAATTGAGGCCGAGCACCGAGATCAGGATCGCGACGCCGGGAAACACGGTGATCCACCAGGCCTGGCGGATCACGGTGCGGCCGGCACCGACCATGTAGCCCCAGGAGATCAGATTGGGATCGCCAAGGCCGAGGAACGACAGCGAGGATTCCAGGAGGATCGCGGTCGCCACCATCAGCGAGGCCAGCACAATCACCGGCGACAGCGTGTTCGGCAGGATTTCGCGCAGGATGATCCAGGTGTTGCTCTGGCCAGTCACCACGGCGGCCTGGACGTACTCCCGCGTGCGCAGCGACAACACCTCGCCGCGGACGAGACGCGCGACCGGCGGCCAGCTCACCAATGCGATCGAGGCGACGATCGAATAGATCGAGGGCTGCAGGATCGCGACCAGCACGATCGCGAGCGCAAAGCTCGGAATGGTCTGGAAGAATTCGGTGAAGCGCATCAAGGCGTCGTCGACCTTGCCGCCGAAATAGCCGGCCATGGCGCCGATCGGCAGGCCGACGACCAGAGCCACCAGTGTGGAGACAAGGCCCACAAGCAGCGAGACGCGAGCGCCAAAGATCATGCCGGCGAACACGTCGCGGCCGAGCGCGTCGGTGCCGAGCGGCACGGTCGAGAGCGTGAACGGCGGCAGGAACGGCCGCTGCACCATGCGCCAGGGCGAGTTCGGGAACAGCATCGGACCGAACACCGCGAGTGCGATCGCAAGAAGCAGGATGATGAGCCCGATGACGCCGCTCGGGCTCCTCAACATCGATTTCCAGAACTGTTTCATGTGGTGAATTCGATGCGCGGGTCGACCAGGCGATAGACCAGGTCGGTGACGAGATTGAAGGTCAGGACCATGGCGGAGCAGATCACGAAGACACCAAGCAGCAGATTGTAGTCCCGCTGCAGCAGGGCGTCGTACATCAGCCGTCCGATGCCCGGCCAGGCGAACACGGTCTCGGTGATGACGGCGCCGCCGATCAGCGTGCCGGAGTGGACGCCGGCGAGCGTCACGACGGGCAGCAGCGCGTTGCGGAGCACGTGGCGGCGCTGGATCACGGCATCGGACAGGCCTTTCGCGCGCGCGGTCTTGACGAAGTCGAGCCGCTTCACCTCCAGCATCGAGGCGCGCGTCATGCGGGTGTAGGTCGCCATGAAGAACAAGCCGAGCGTCATCGCCGGCATGATCAGGTGCCTTGCGACATCGACCACATGGGCAAGACCGGTGAAATTGGCGCCGACGGTCTCGTAGCCGAAGCTCGGCAGCCAATCGACAGCGACCGAGAACAACAGGATGCCCATCAGCGCCACCCAGAAAAGCGGCATGGCGTAGAAGATCAGCGCGAAGATCGTGATGGCGGTGTCGAGCCACGTCCCCGCGAAGCGCGCCGCGAAGGTGCCGAACAGGATGCCGAGCATCAGCGAGATCGCGAACGCGGTCAGCGTCAGCAACAGCGTCGCCGGCAGCCGCTCCAGGATCAGCTTCGACACTGGTGCCTGCTGGCGGAAGGAGAAGCCGAGGTCGAGCGTCACGACGCCCTTGACGTAGACGAAGAGCTGCTCGGGCAGCGGCTTGTCGAGGCCGAACTTCTGCCTGAGCTGCTGGACGAAGATCTGGTCACTTGCACCGGCCTCGCCCGCCATCACGACCGCGGGGTCGCCGGGCGCAAGCCGGATCAGGAAGAAATTGAGGACGACGATCGCGAGCAGGACGATCACGCCCTTCAGGACACGCTGAGCGATGAAGGAGAGCATTGTTAGATGGCGATCAGATCAGGTTGAACGCAGCGGCAACAGCGGTGCGCCCCCTCTCCCGCTCGCGGGAGAGGGTAGGGGAGAGGGTATTTCCGCAGAGGGATTGCCAAGTGGAGAGAACCCTCACCCGCTACGCTCTTCGAGCGCAGCGACCTCTCCCGCAAGCGGGAGAGGTAAGGAGAGTTCGGCGCGGCTGTCGTCACTTGTCGAGCCATGCGTCCTTGAAGCCGTCATTGACGCCGATGCCCGTGGTGATCAGGTTCTTGACCTTGCAGCGCATGATGGTCGGGAATTGCAGCTCGAGCATCCAGGCCACCGGCACGTCCTCGACCAGGATCTTCTGCGCCTTCTCGTAGATCTCCTTGCGCTTGGAGTCGGGCGTCGCCACCGCGCCGTCGGCGAACAGCTTGTCGATTTCCGGGTTGGAGTAGCCCTCGACGTTGTTGAACACCTGGCCCTTGGCGATGGCGCTGGAGACGTAGTTGCGGCCGACGCCGAGTGCAGGATCGCCGTATTGGTAGAGATAGGTGAAGGCGATGTCGTAGTCCCAGTCGCCGATCTTCTGGTTGCCGCCGGCAACGTCGGTGGCGATAGTCTCGATGTTCATGCCGACGTCCTGAAGGTTCTGCTTCACGGCTTCACCCCAGCGCTGCCAGGTCTCGCCATAGGCGAGCGGCAGAAGGCGGATCTTCTCGCCCTTGTAGCCGGCTTCCTTCAGCAGCGCCTTGGCCTTGGCGGGATCGTAGGGGTACTTCGGCACGTCGTCGGTGTAATATTTGATGGTCGAGGCCGATGGGCCGGTCGCAACCTTGCCGAGCCCGTTCCAGATCACGTCCTTGGCGAACTCGCGGTCGATCGCATACATGATCGCCTGCCGCACCCGCTTGTCCGCGAGCGGACCCTGGCGGTTGTTGAGCCACAGCCAGGCCAGCGGCGAGAAGAACTCCCAGCCGGCGCCGGTGACGCAGGTGTCCTTCAGCTTGGAGAGACGGAGCACGTCGAAATTCTCGACCGAGCCGCCGGGCAGTACGTCGACCTTGCCGGTCTCGTACGCCACGGAGCGCGCCGCGGCATCGGGAATGATCTGCCAGTAGATATCGTCGAGATAGGGTTTGCCCTTCTCGTAATAGTTCGGGTTCTTGACCAGGCGGATGAAAGAGCCCTTCTGCCATTCCTTGAACATGAAGGGGCCGGTGCCGACAGGGGCGTTGTTGTAGGGATTGGTCTTCCAGTCGGTGCCTTCATAGAGATGCTTCGGTACCATCGGCATCGAGCCGACCTCGAAGATGCCGAGGAACGGACCGAACGGCTGCTTCAGTGTGAACACCACCGTGGTGTCGTCGGGTGCCTCGACCTTGTCGACCTGCGCGAGGTTGTTGCGGGCGCGCGCATGAGTCTGCTTCAGCATCTCGACCGAGAACAGCACGTCGGCGGCGGTGAAGGGCTTGCCGTCATGCCAGGTCACGCCCTTCCTCAGCTTGAAGGTGTAGGTTTTTGCGTCTTCGCTGACGCTCCAGCTCTCGGCGAGCTCCGGCTGCGGTTCGAGCTTGGGGCTGTAGCGAAGCAGGCCCTCGAAAATGTTGCCCGCCACCATCTGCACCGGGCCGTTCTGGACCATCGCCATCATCAGGCCGGGCGGCTCGGGCTGGATCACGACATTGATCGCGCCCCCTGTTTTCGGCTCTTGCGCCAGCGCCGGGGCCGTGAGGCCGCAGGCCAGGAGGAGTCCAAGCAACACTCGTTTCGACATGTCGTATCTTTCTCAAGCGAGACCAGCCGCGAACGCTTCGCACGTCGTGGCGCGTTAAGCTGCGGCCGGCCCATCCCAGTCCCCATCCGCTATCGAGGCTCACATAGTCCCATTCGGCGCCGCAAGATGAAAGTCTCGACAGTGTTCGCACAAAAAATGTACAGCGCGTCCCGTGATGGCGTTTGGCGGCCAAGCCGGCGCCGCAGCGCCGCCCGATCCGGGCGGGACCCGGCTGGTCGAGGATGGCCGCACCCGCATCCGGCTCGAGCGCTGCGGGCCGTCGCGCGAGCGCATCTGCGCCTCAGGCCAGGGCCAGACCTTCACCAAAATGCCCGAGGCGCTCCCGGGCCACGAGATTGCGCGGCTCTCGACGTCGTCGTCCATCTGCGCCGGAAGCCCGACGTAGACCCGGCATGCGGATCGTCTAACGCAAGCCCGCTCGCCGGAATCCCTCCATATAGTGCTCGCGATCGGCCTCGTTGGCCCACGGCAATTGCGTCGCGATCCAATGCAGCGAGATGCCGGGCTGGGTGCGGCGGAGCTCGCTCAGCGCCATCTCCGCAAGCACGCCGTCGCCGGTCATGCCGGCAGAAACCGCGAGCACGCGGTAGGCGCCGGTGAGGTCGCCGCGGTGGCGGATCGCCTCGCGCGCGAGCGCGATGGCCTCGCCATAGCGCCGCTCCGTGAAGCGGGCGTAGCCGGCGATGCCGTGATAGATCGCCAGGGACGGATCACGCGGCGAGAGCCGCATTGCCCTCTGCGCTGCCTCGAACGATTCCTTCGGCCGCCCGGCATAGGACAGCGCCAGCGCGTAATAGCTCTGCGCCAGCGAGAAGTTCGGATTGAGCGCGAGCGCCTGCTCGAACTCGGACAGTGCGTCCGCAAGTCTTCGTGTCGAGAAGCAGACACTGCCGAGCGCGGCATGCGCCCAGGCATCCTCATGGTCGCAGCGCACCGCGGCGAGCGCGGCGGCCTCCGCCGCCGGCGCCACCACGGCAAGCTCGGTCCAGCCGAGATGCACGCCGAACATGTGGTTCGCCGCGAGCACCGACAGCGCCTGGCCGTAGTTCGGGTCGATCTCGACCGCACACTCCAGCAGCGTCCGCGCGGTCTCGTGATCCCGCCGCGTCACGCGCCAGTAATGCGACAGCGCCCGCATCAGCAGGTCCCAGGCATCCAGGCTCGCAGGGGGCTTGCGATGGGCGCGAAAACTTTCCGCCGCATGAATTTGCGGCTCGATCGCCGCGGCGATCGCGTTGGTGATCTCGTCCTGCACGGCGAACACATCGACCAGCTCGCGGTCGTAGCGCTCGGCCCAGAGATGGCTGCCGGTTGTGGCGTCGTTGAGCTGCGCGGTGATGCGCACCCGGTTGTCCGCCTTGCGCACGCTGCCTTCGACGATGTAGCGGACGCCGAGCTCCTGGGCGATCTGCCGGATGTGGACCGCGCGTCCCTTGTAGGTGAAGGACGAGTTGCGGGCGATCACCAGGAACCAGCGTTGCTTCGACAACGCGGTGAGGATGTCCTCGCTGATCCCGTCGCCGAAATAGTCCTGTGCGGGATCGCCGCTCATGTTCTCGAAAGCGAGCACTGCAATCGCCGGACGCTCCGTCTGGGCACGCGGCAAGGCAGCGACGGGCTCAGCGGACGCCGGGGCGATTGCCAATTCTTCCCGGACTTCGCCGACGAAACGAAAGCCCTTGCGTGGAATGGTCTTGATCAGCCGCTGGCTCGCACCGTCGTCACCGAGCGCCTTGCGCGCGGCGTTGATCCGGCTGTTCAGGGCGGAGTCCGAAATGATCCGATCGCTCCAGATCTGGCTGATCAGGTCATCCTTGCTGACCACACGGGTGCGCTGCGCCACCAGATAGAGCAGGAGATCGAACACCTGCGGCTGCAACGGCACGGCGGCTCCGCTGCAGGTCAGTTCCCGCAGGTCGCTGTCGAGCAGGTTGTTTTCAAAGCGAAATCGCACGTTTCTGTCGTCTCAAGCAAAAATCAAAATCGTCTCAGGCGAAAATCAACCGTCCGCAAAAGTCTTCGGCACTCCGATGCGGCATGGTGCAGCGACCAATGAAGTGCCGGCGTTTTGGCACAACGGAGCTGTTTATGACCCAAATTGATCATCAGGTTCATCCCGTCGGCCCGGTTGCGGGCTCACGCATTTTCAGGTTCATCGTTTTTCTGTACGGAATTGCGGCGTATCTCGTGTTTTTCGTCACCATTCTCTACGCCATCGGCTTCGTCATGGGGCTGGTGGTGCCGAAGACCATCGACACCGGGACCGACACGCCCGTGGCCGAGGCCGTCATCATCAATCTGCTCCTGATGGCCCTGTTTGCGGTCCAGCACAGCGTGATGGCGCGGCAGCAATTCAAGGCATGGTGGACGCAGTACGTCGCCAAGCCGGTCGAGCGCAGCACCTATGTGCTGTTTGCGAGCCTGTCATTGCTGCTCCTGTTCTGGCAGTGGCGTCCGCTGCCCACGGTCATATGGGACGTCGCGAACCCGGATCTTGCTGTGACGATCGTCACGCTGTCGCTGGTGGGCTGGGTCCTGGTGTTCACCTCGACCTTCATCATCAATCACTTCGAGTTGTTCGGATTGCATCAGGTGACCAATCATCTCGTCGGCAAGGAGGCGTCGCCGCCGCGCTTCAAGACGCCGCTGCTCTACAAGTTCGTTCGCCATCCGATCTATCTCGGCTTCATCATCGCGTTCTGGGCGGCGCCGGTCATGACCGCGGGCCATCTGCTGTTCGCCGCCGTGACCACGCTCTACATCTTCGTCGGCATTGCGCTGGAGGAGCACGACCTCGTCGATCTCTTCGGCGACGAGTATCGGCAGTACAAACAACGTGTGTCGATGCTTATTCCCTGGCGCAAGTCAGTATAGTTGGCGCGCATTTCCGCCGCGTCGGCCGAACGGAGGATGCGCGGCGGCGCCGAGGCGCGTAACGGAGCTTGCCGACCCGGCCTTCAACGTGTCTCGGGGTGAATCCCCCTCACCCCGACGCTATCAGTGCGAGCAAAGCTCGTCGCGGCCCCGCATCCGTTTTGCCGAGTTACCGGCAAACAGGAGCGGGGAGAGGAATTTAAACCTTCATCAACGGAGACGACCAAATGAAACATGTCGGAAGCTGCTTCTGCGGCGCGGTCACAATCGAGGTCACGGACGCGCCGGAGGCGATGGGTTATTGCCATTGCCGCTCCTGCCGCTCGTGGTCGGGCGGACCGGTGAACGCCTTCAGCCTGTGGAAGCCCGAAGCCGTGCGCATCACCGAAGGCGCACAGAACGTCGAGACCTTTACCAGGACACCGCTCAGCCAGCGCAAATATTGCCGGAAGTGCGGCGGCCATCTCATGACCAACCATCCGCCGCTCGGCCTGGTCGATGTCTTCACCGCCACCATCCCTACGCTGGCATTCGCGCCCGGCGTTCACGTCAATTACGCCGAGACGGTGCTGCCGATGCGCGACGGCCTGCCCAAGCTGAAGGATTTTCCGGCCGAGTTCGGCGGCAGCGGCGAGATGATGCAGGAGTAGCGGTGCCCTTCTCCTCTCCTCGCAAGCGGGAGAGGAGAGGAGAGGTTAGCTACCTCATCCCTGCGCGCCGCAATCCCTCGAGGTAATGCTCGCGATCCTCTTCCCGCAGCATCGGCAGCTCGCGCGTGATCCAGGCGAGCGAGATGCCGGGTTGGGCGCGGCGCAGGCCTTCCAGTGCGGAAGCCGCGAGCGTGGAATCCCCTGACATTCCGGCGGCGGCCGTCAGCACGCGATGCGCGCCGACGAAATCGGCGCGCTGCCGCATCGATTCGCGCGCCATCTGCGTGGCGCCTTCGTAGTCGTGGCCGATGAAACGGGCATAGGCGGCAACGCCGCAATAGATCGCCGCGAGCGGATCGCGCGGGCTGAGCCGCAGCGCGCGGCGCGCGGCGGCATCGCCGTCCTGCCATCGTCCCGCGTAGCACAGCGTCACGCCGTGGAAGGCGTGCGCCATCGCAAAGTTCGGATTGAGCTCCAGCGTCAGCTCGAATTCCGCCAGCGCGTCGTCGAAACGGCGGCGGAATAGATAAGTATAAGCGAGGCCGTGATGGGCCCAGGCATCCTCACGATCGGCCTCCACCGCCGCGAGCGCCGCGCGCTCGGCGACCGGCACGGTCGCGGCCATGCCGGCCCAGCCCATATGCGCGCCGAAGATGTGGCTGGTCGCGAGCAGGCCGAGCGCCTTGCCATAGGCGGGATCGAGCGCGACGGCCTTTTCGAGCAGTTCTTGCGCGGCGGCATTGTCCTCGCGGGTGATGCGCCAGTAATGCGACAAGGCGCGCATCACGAGGTCCCAGGCATCCAGGCTTCCCGGCGGCTTCTGCTGGGCGCGAAAACTTTCGGCGGTATAGAGCTGCGGCTCGATCGCGGCGACGATCGCCTCGGTGATCTCGTCCTGCACGGCGAAGATGTCGGCAAGCTCGCGATCGTATCGTTCGGCCCAGAGATGGCTGCCGGTCGAGACGTCGTTGAGCTGCGCGGAGATGCGCACGCGATCGCCGCTCCGCCGCACGCTGCCTTCGAGCACGTAGCGCACGCCGAGATCTCGCGCGACCTCGTGCATGTGCACGGCGCGGCCCTTGTAGACGAAGGAGGAGTTGCGCGCGACGACGAAGAACCAGCGCAGCTTCGACAGCGCTGTGATGATGTCCTCGCTGATCCCGTCGGAGAAATAATCCTGCTCGCGGTCGCCGCTCATGTTGGTGAAGGGCAGCACCGCGATCGCCGGCCGGTCCGGTAGTGCGAGCGGGGCCTGCAGAACCTTCGCGCCGAAACCGGGTTCCGGAGCGGTCGCCCCACGCTTGGTCTCGACATCGCCGACGAAACGAAAACCCTTGCGTGAGATGGTACGGATCAGTGCCTGGCTCGCGCCGCTGTCGCCGACCGCCTTGCGTGCCGCATTGATCCGGCTGGTCAGAGTGGATTCGGAGACGCTGCGCCCGTGCCAGATCTTGTCGATAAGCTCGTCCTTGCTGACCACCCGGTCGCGGTTCTCCATGAGGTGGACGACGAGATCGAAGACCTGCGGCTCCACGGCAACTGGAACCTGCTCGCGGCTCAGTTCGCGCAAGTCGGTATCGAGCAGATGATCCCGGAACAGAAACTGCACGTCGAAGACTCAGACCTTACAATGACATCGGCAATAATAAAATCAAAACGGATTTGACTGAAGTCTGTGAGTCCGCCGAGGGGCCTGCCCGGTTCACCACGATCGCGTGATGGCTGCCATGCGGTTTATGAGGAGGAATGCAACTTCAACGAGAATGTGGCGATTAAAGCCGGATGGTCGCGACCGGATGCACCGGGCTACGCCCGCCCCGGAATGACGGGAGTAGGGGGCTTTGTCCATTGCCGAACAGCTCCGTCTGCGTAAGCTGCCTCACACAGAACACAAACCACGAAGAAACGCTCATGCCCGCTTTTCCCGCCTCGACCACCGTGCTCGATTCCATCTTGTTCCGCGATGCCTTCGGTACGCCGCAGATGCGGGAGGTGTTTTCCGACGTTGCGACGGTCGCGCGCTATGCCGAGGTCGAAGTGGCGCTGGCGAAGGCGGAAGCGAAGTGCGGGGTGATCCCGCAGGATGCCGCCGATCAGATCGCGGCGCGGACCGATGTTGCCGCACTCGATTTCGACCTGTTGCGGCAGGAGACCGATGTCGTCGGCTATCCGATCTTGCCCCTGGTGCATCAGATGGTGAAGCAATGCGGCGAGGCCGGCCGCTATGTGCATTGGGGTGCGACCACGCAGGACATCATGGACACCGCCGTGGTGCTGCAACTGCGCGCCGGGCTTGAGATCGTCGAACAGGACGTCGCCGCCCTGCGCAAGATCCTCGCTGACATCTCGAAGCGCTACCGCGACACGCCGATGGCGGGCCGCACCCATCTCCAGCACGCACTGCCGGTCACCTTCGGCTACAAGACCGCGATCTGGCTTGCGATGTTCGACCGCCACGCCGAACGTCTGGCACAATTGAAGCCGCGCGTCCTGGTCGGCCAGTTCGCCGGCGCGGCCGGCACGCTGGCCTCGCTCGGCGACAAGGGCTTTGAGGTGCAGGAAGCGCTCTGCGCCGAGCTGAAGCTCGGCGTTCCCGCCTCGACCTGGCACGTCGCACGCGACGGCTTTGCCGAGACCGTGAACTTTCTCGCACTCGTCACCGGCTCGCTCGGCAAGATCGCGCTCGACATCATGATCATGGCCTCGACCGAATTCGGCGAGGTTTACGAGCCCTTCGTCAAGGGGCGCGGCGCTTCTTCGACCATGCCGCAGAAGCGCAACCCGATCTCCTCGGAACTGATGCTCGCTGCGTCCAAGGCGGTGCGCCAGCACGCCGGCCTCATGCTGGATGCCATGGTGCAGGATTTCGAGCGCGCCACCGGGCCGTGGCACGCCGAATGGATGGCGATCCCGGAAAGCTTCGTGCTGACCGCCGGCGCCTTGTACCAGGCGAAGTTCGCGCTCGCCGGCCTCATCGTGGACGAAAGCAAGATGAACGAGAATCTCGGCGTCAGCCGCGGTCTGATCGTGGCCGAAGCGGTCATGATGGGGCTCGCGCCGCAGATCGGGCGGCAGGAGGCGCATGACGTGGTCTATGACGCCTGCCGGCTCGCCAATGAGAACGGCCTGACGCTGGCGGACGCGCTCTCGTCCGACGCCCGTGTCTCTGCCAGAATCGACCGTGCCACGATCGAGGCGCTCACATCACCGAAAAATTACCTCGGCCTTGCTCCCGCCATGGTCGACCGGGTGCTGAAATCGGCAACGCGTTGAAAACCAAAATGCGTGAAACTGCGTATCTTTGGCGTGTCGCAAGGCACTCGCACACTTGTGTCTCGCGATGCTAGACTTAGATTGAGTGAGAGACGTTCGGCAGAGGATCTGGCATGACTGATCAACGCATCACCTCCCCTCCCATCGATCCCGTGAAGCTCGACCGGCTGGCCGAGGTGGCGGTGAAGGTGGGCCTGGGCTTGCGGCCGGGCCAGGATTTGCTTTTGACGGCGCCCGCGATCGCGTTGCCGCTGGTGCGGCGGATCGCCGTGCATGCCTACAAAGCCGGCGCCGGCATCGTGACGCCGATACTCTCCGACGAAGAGATGACGCTGGCGCGGTACCGCCACGGCCACGACAACAGCTTCGATCGCGCCGCCAACTGGCTCTATGATGGCATGGCGAAGGCATTCTCCAATAACACGGCGCGGCTCGCCATCGTCGGGGACAATCCGATGCTGCTGTCGGACGAAGATCCGTCCAAGGTGGCGCGCGCCAGCAAGGCCAATTCGATGGCCTATCAGCCGGCGCTGGAGAAAATCGTCAATTTCGACACCAACTGGAACATCATCGCCTATCCCAGCCCGTCCTGGGCGAAGCAGGTGTTTCCGAACGATCCGGAAGACGTTGCGATCGGCAAGCTGGCGGATGCGATCTTTGCCGCTTCGCGCGTCGACCGCGAGGACGCGATGGGCAATTGGGCGAGCCACAATGCGGTGCTGCGTGAACGCACCAACTGGCTCAATGGCCAGCATTTTCGCGCGCTGCAATATTCAGGTCCCGGCACCGACCTCACCATCGGGCTTGCCGACGGACACGAGTGGGAGGGCGGCGCCTCGCTGTCCAAGAACGGAATCAGCTGCAACGCCAACATTCCGACTGAAGAGGTTTTCACCACGCCGCATTGCCGGCGGGTCTACGGCCATGTCGTGAGCTCGAAGCCGCTGTCCTACCAGGGCACGCTGATCGACAACATCGCGGTGCGCTTCGAGGACGGCAGGATCGTCGACGCAAAAGCCTCGCGCGGCGCGGAGGTGCTGAACAAGGTGCTGGACACCGACGAGGGCGCGCGCCGTCTCGGCGAAGTCGCGCTGGTGCCGCATTCGTCGCCGATCTCGCAGAGCGGGCTGTTGTTCTACAACACGCTGTTCGACGAGAATGCGGCCTCGCACATCGCGCTCGGCCAATGCTATTCGAAGTGCTTCGTCAACGGCGCGCAGCTCACGCCGCAGCAAATCGCCGCGCAGGGCGGCAACCAGAGCCTGATCCATATCGACTGGATGATCGGCTCGGCCGAGACCGACATCGACGGCATTCTCGCCGACGGAAGCAAGGTGCCGGTGTTTCGCAAGGGCGAATGGGCGAAGTAACGCGTCTTGCGGCCCATCCTTCGAGACGCCCGCCATTGGCGGGCTCCTCAGGATGAGGTCTTGCTTCGTTGCGACATCTTAGACCCTCATGGTGAGGAGCGCCGCGTTACGGCGTGTCTCGAACCATGCAGGCCGGACAAGTACCCTCAAGCCCCTCTCACGCCGCCGCGTTGCGCAGCATCGGGCTATTGTCGATACTGAAGCGGTTGAACAGCGTCGTGAACGGGCTGCCGTCGGTGGCCCGGACGATGGCGTCGGAAGCCGCCACCGCGTCGTAGAGCGCACCGACCGGATCGCTCGAGTCGGGCAAGTCGAGGCCCCTGCGGATTTCCTCGCGGGCCTCGTTGACGTCGTCCTCGTCGTCGAGCGTCGCCTCCAGCTCATCGGCCGCATGCCGCATCTCCGGGAGGTCGCCGCCGGCGGAAAATTTGAGGATGTCGAGCCAATAGGGGCGCGCGATGACGAGCTGCACGAAAGCCTCGAAACTCTCCGCGATAATTCCCGCGCGGCCTTCCGATGAGACGTAGAGCACATTCTGCGACGGCAGCAGCACGAACGCGCCGCCGGAGCCGTCACTGCCGATCTGCCGGGGGCTGTCGATGCCGTCGACGGTGAACCAGGGCTCCTCGTCGGTTGTGAAGGAGACGTCGAGGCTGCCGAGCCAGGCGACGGATTCGCCTTGGGCTATCAGGACCTCCGGGGTGAGGGGCATCGGCATGGCTCCTTCGATTGTCACGTTCGCGCACTTTGTCGCACCCCGGAAAAAGTGGGTTCATGTGCACGAAAATGCAGGGGAATCGCGACGTTAACCGCTTCGGGTCTGCAACTTGCGGCTGATTGTCGAGGCCCGCGTAAGAAAGAATTAAAAGCCGGCTATTAGCGTTCCAACATCTTTTGAAACAATCCGGGCCGAGCCCGGCCGGTCATATTTTATTCCCAGGGGAAAAAGATGTCGCGCTCATTGATTGAAATCGGTAGTTGCAGTGTGGACCTCGAGCTGCGGCCGATCGAGCCGTCCTGGATCATCGAGGGCAACCCGGTGTCGCGCTCGCGCGTCCTGTCCACCAGCTCCGATGGTACCGCTTCGACCATCATCTGGGCTTGCACCGAAGGGCGCTTCAACTGGTACTACGATATCGACGAGACGATCATGATCATGGAAGGATCGATCGTGCTCGAAAGCGACGGCATGCCGCCGAAGCGCTACGGCCCAGGCGACGTCATTTTCTTCCGCGACGGCGCGCATGCCAAGTGGCACGTCGAAGGCCACGTCAAGAAGATCGCCTTCTGCCGCAAGACCAATCCCGCGATGATCGGTTTCCTGATCCGCGTCGTCAACAGGCTTAAGCGGATGTTCGTCTCCGCCGGCGAGCGCCGCCCCGCCTCGCTGATGGGCGCCGGTTAGCACTCAAACAGTTTCAAGGACGCTTCCCAGCGGCTACGACGGAAGAGGGGTCGGGATCAACATCCCGGCCCCTCTTTCCGTCATGGCGCAAACCTTTTCATGGCAAATCGAGCCGGTAGAAGTCGCTCGCGGTCTGCGAGAATAGCGCCGTCTTCTCGGTCTCGCTCAAGGGCGCGGCGATGCGCTTGAAGGCGTTGAAGATCACCTGGTAGCTGCACTGGCCTTTGTCCGGCGGGAAATTGCTCTCGAACATTGCGCGCTTCACCCCGAATGACTCGATGCAGGTCTCGACATAGGGCCGCCATGCCGCGGCGAGTTCCTCGGATGACGGTGGCTTGTCGCGTAAATGGAAGTCGTGGCCGAGCAAACACATTGCGAGCCCGCCGAGCTTCACCACCACGTTCTCGCATTTCGCGATCTCCCGGATCGAGGCGCGCCACTGCGGAAACACCTCCTCGCGCCGCCCGCCAAAGCGGCCGATTCCGGCCGGACCGCCGCAATGGTCGAGCACGATCCTGGTGTCGGGGAAGGCGCGGGCAAGTTCGGTCAGCTCGCCGATCTGCGGATGAAACAACCAGGCATCGAAGCTGAGGTTCAGCGGCGCGAGGCAGGCAAAGCCTTTGCGGAACGTCGGGTCCTGCAACAATCCCTTCGGCCGGTTCGCATACATGCCGGCGACGGCGGGGTCTTCGTCCCAGGCCGAGGAATGCCGGATGCCGCGGAAGCGACCGTTGCCCGCGGCGATCTCGGCCTCCAGCACCGGCTTTGCGGCGTCGCCGAGCAGAAGATTGGCGTGACTGACGATGCCGGCGCAGATCGCGGCCTTGCCGTAACCGCCGCTCGCGCTCATCGCGGCCACGCCGTTGGCGAACTCGACCTCGCCGACGGGCCGGAATGCTTCGGGCCCGTGCGCGCGATACATCGAGCGGCAGTCGACATAGACGGTGGCGATGATGTTGTGGCCGGAGGCGACATCGGCTGCCATCTCCTCGATCAGATAGCGGTGTCCGCGATTCCAGAGATGGTGATGGGGATCGACGATCGGCCGCAAGGGATCGATGATCTCCTCCCGATGCAGCGCGAGCCAGTCCTCGCGCGGCTCGACGAATAACCCGCTCGTGTTGGCGGGCAGACCGCTTGCAACCATCGGCGTTCGCTCCCCTGATGTATGCTTCTTGTTCTGGGAGCCTAGCACCTCGTCCTCGCACGCAGCAGCGCGCGTTGCGCAACCGCACCCGTCATCGCGGGCACAGCGGCGCCGTCCTCAAAACCTGCGCCGCTTCGCCCTCACGTCGACCACCAGCCGCCAGTCGGTTGCGGTGGCCTGCCTGACCTCGCCGAGCCAGTGGAAGAAATCGGCGGTGATCTCCGTAAAACTCCAGCGCGTCAGGTCGCCGGCTTCGGTCGTGCCTTCCTGCACGATGTCCTCGCCGCGCGGACGGCCGATCTGTTGGCGGAACACGCTACGGCCGGGATCGAACCAGGAAATCCGCCATGCGTCGATGGTCGGATCGTAGACCCGCAGCGTGGTGCCGTACCAATTGCCGGCGATCGGCAAGGCCGGGCTGCCTGTCGGGCGCGGGATGATCCAGACGTCCTGCACGGCGCGGCCCTCCAGCACCCAGCCGAAATGGATTTCGCCGGACGCGGTGTGTTTCGTTCCGTGGGGGCCATGGGCGCTGATCTCGGCGTCCCAATCGCCGACGAAGCGGCCATAAAGCTGGAGCGCCGCCGCGTGCTCGGGGTTCGGTCCGTCCGCATGCAATAATCTCGCAAAGTCTGTCATGTCGATCTCCTCTGTTCAGGAGACCAGCACGGCCGGCCGATGGCCGGCTTGGAGAAAATTGCGCGTCAGACGCCGTCGAGGATAATCACCGTCGGCTTCGACGGCAGCGCATCCCGCGACATCCGGAAACTTCGCTCCATGCGCCGGTCGATCTCGAACTGTTGGCCGATGAGGTGCATAAACTCGTCGAGCGGGGTCGCGAAGCGGTGCATCGGCAGCACCACCGAGGCGCGCAGCCGCTTGGTGATCTCGGAGACGCCGTCGAGCGACATGGTGTAGGTGCCGTCGATCGGCACCATCACGATGTCGAGCCGCCCGATCTGGGCAAAATGGCTGTCGTCGAGCTTGTGGTGGAGATGGCCGAGATGGCCGATGCAGAGGCCCGCGACCTCGAAGATGAAGATCGAATTGCCGTCGCGGATCATGTCGGCGCCGGAATCGTCGCCGAAATAGCGGCGGATGTCGGTGGTGACATTGCGGATGAAGGTGTCGCCGATGCGCTCCGAAACCAGCGCCGGCTTGCCGTCCTCGCCCCAGCCATGCAGCACATGAGGAATGCGCCTGTCGGGATGCAGAGAGTAATGCGTGCTGTGGGCCCGGTTCATGGTGGCGACATCGGGCAGCCGTCCCACCTGATAGGCGCCGCTATAATCGGTGGCGATGCGCAAGCCGCCGGGCGTGTCGATGAAATAGGTGGAATGGCCGGCATAGGTGATCTGGACTTCAGCCGAGGCCGCGGCCTGCCGGAACGCGACAGGCGTCACGCGGGGGGCCGCATTCGCCATCGCCAGGCATTCGCTGCGCTGAGGCTGCTGGGCGAAGGCAGGTGTTACCAGCCAACCGAGAAGCGCACAGACCGTCAGCAATAGTCGAGACATCAGGAACCGTCCGCCGCTTATCGACGATCTGATGAGTGTATCTACGAATTATCCTCGCGTCATGTGGTGCTGGCGAGCCGCGCCATTCCGCCGCTCGCCTCGATCAGTTTCACGGCCTTTTTGTCGAACGACACGAAAGTATCGGCCCCAAGCCAATTGCCTTCGTGGGCGATGACGCCATCGGCAAAATCGCCCCCGGCGTCGAGGAGCGCTAATCCAGCCTCAGCTACGGGCCGGTTGACGACCACATTGGAGGCATTGATCAAGTGCCGGATCGAAGCCGCGATATTTCCAGCAGAGGTTTTGTAGCCTCGTGAGAGGACCCAAGCTAACTCGCATAATGCGGGAATCGAGATGGCTATTAGGTCCGCGTTCTCCAGAAGGGCTTCGGCCAACTTGCTCTGTTCGGCATCATCGCCGACCAACACCCGCACCAAGACGTTGGTGTCGGGTGTTATCTTCATCGCTTGCCGGCCCAGCCATCAGCAATGACCGCGTTCATCTCCCCGATCGAGAGCGATCGACCGTTCGTCTTTCCTTTGAGGAAGCCGAAGGCATTCGAGATATTCCCGGTGGGCCGAACTGCCTTCACCTCAACTCGCCCCCCAGGAAGCTTTTCTATCGAAATCTTGTCGCCCGGATGCACACCAAGGTGCTCCAGGAGGTCTTTCCGCAGCGTAACCTGCCCCTTTGCCGTGACGGTGAGCGTGCTCATGGGATTCCTTCAATCCTTGAGATCTTCGATAAGTAAGGCAATTTATCCTTACTTTCAAGGGAGGCCGCCTTCACTCCCGCCTTCTAATTATTCACGCCTTGGGCTGAACTTCCAGGTGATGGCGACCAGGCCTGCGGTGATCAGGCCGCTGACGAGACCGGCGATGGGCAGCGCGAGCAGCAGCGCTGCGCTGGCAGCCCAGCCGATCGAGGAGAACGCCTCCGCGAAGGTCGCAAGCCGGGAGGAAGTCTGGCGGCGGCGGAATTGGCTGCGCCGGGCCTGCACCCGGAACCAGAGCTGGATCGCGGTCGCGGACGCCGCGCTGACGATGACCGCGCCGGCGCTGACCGCGGCCTGGAACGGCGAGACGAAAGCGAGCGCGGCGATCAGCGGGCAGAAGATGCCGGCAATCGCGATCAGCACCACTTCGATCTTGGCGCGGATGACGCTGGACGAAGTTAGCGGCGCGGTCGCGACCAGATCAGGCGCGTCCTCGCCCGAGATCGTCAGCCAGGCGAGCCCGCCGGCGAGTTGTCCCGCCGCCATGACGATGACGGGCGTGATCAGCGTCAGCGCCGCCGAGCTGTCGGCAAAGCTGCGCCAGAGCAGCAGCGCCGGCGGCACCAGATAGAGCAGCTGCATCAGGGTCTGCGAGATCAGCCAGGGATCGCGCCACAGCAGCGAAAACTCCTTGCGCCGCAGCGCGTGCTGCCGCGACCCGCCGCGGAACGGGCGCTCCTTCGCGCTTGTGCGGCCGGACGCGCCATAGGCGGCGGCATCGATCGCGGTGTCTGCAAAGCGGCCCGAGAAGATCGCCATGACGCTCCCGAGCAGCACGAGGCCGAGCGCCAGAAGCAGCAGCAGCGCTTCGCTGTCGCCGATGGCCGCGCGCGCCGGCCACCACCAGATGCTGTCGACGTCGGGGGCATGGTCAGCCACGCTACCCGAGGTCAGGATGGTGAAGCGCGACAACGTGCCGTAGGACATGATTGCCGCGACCTGGAGCGCGATCACGAAGCCGGCGCCGATGATCGCGGCGAGGATCTGCGCGACGAACCGTGTCCGCGCCGGGCCGATCAGGCGGAACAGCAGGATGGTGACGGCAATCGCGATCGCCGCGGCCGACAGGCCCATGGCGACGACGAGGCCGAACGCCGCAAGCCAGCGTGCGCCGCCCCCGAACACCAGCACGTCGATGAAGGGCGTGGAGAACAGCAGCGCTATCACCGTGACGGTGAGCGCGATCGCGGCGATGCGCACCGAGAACAGATTGGCCAGCGTCGCGGGCGAGGACATGATGAGGTCGAGATCGGCGCGGGCGTAAAACACCCGCGTCACCGATTCGATCGCCTGTGACAGCATCAGCGTCCAGGCGAGAAAGATGGTCGCCGAGATCACGATCAGCGAGGATTTGTCGAGCGGCAGTTCCAGGTCCGCGAAGCGGCCGATCACCGCCCAGGCCGGCACGTGCAGCAGCGCCGCGAACAACAGCAGGCCGATCACCGCGACACGAGCCCGTTTGCGCCGCCCGCCGGTCATCATGGCGAACCATTCGCGCCAGGCGAGCCGGAGCTCGTGGCGGGCAAACCAGGAGAGCGCGGTGGCCGAACTCATGCGGCTTCCTGCAGCGTCACCAGCGCGATGAAGAGATCTTCCAGGCTGGTGTCGGCGTGGCCGTTCTGCTGGCGCAGCTCGGTCAGCGTGCCCTCCGCGACCAGGCGCCCGGCTGCGATCACGCCGATGCGGTCGGCCATGCGTTCGGCGACCTCAAGGATATGCGTGGTCATGATGACGGTGCAGCCGGCGCGCACGCGATCGCTCAGCAATCCCTTCACGTGGCGGGCGGAGACGGCGTCCAGTCCCGTCAGCGGCTCGTCGAGAATGATGAGGCGGGGATCGTGCACCAGTGCGCCGGCGAGAGCGACCTTCTGGCGCATGCCCTTGGAAAAGCCCTCGCAGCGTTCGTGCCGGTGCGGCTCGAGCCCGAGCGAGGCGAGCAGCCCCTCGGCGATCGGTTCCGAGACCGACGGTGCGATGCCCCACAGACCGGCGACGAATTCGAGATATTCGAGCGGGGTGAGCTTGTCGTAGATCATGGGCTCGTCGGAGACCCACGCCATCACCTGCTTGGCGGCGACGGGGTTTTGGAGCGCATCGATGCCGAAGATCGAGACCGCGCCGGCATCGGGCCGCAGCAAGCCGGCAACCATGCGCAAAGTGGTGGTCTTGCCGGCGCCATTGGGGCCGACCAGCGCATAGAATTCGCCGGCATGGATGGTGAGATCGAGGCTATCGACCGCCAGGCGGTCAAAACGCTTCGTTAACCCCAGGACTTCGAGCGCCGAGTCGTCCGGCTTCATGACGGCCACACTTTGCGGTTTTGCATCGCTCGCGACCATGATCCGAAGATGTTTCGGCACCGTGAATCGCGCTGCCGCAAATTCCGTCATCCGGATTGGACTAAAGGCAAGTCACCGTTTGTTGACAGCGCTTGGCGGTTCAGGCTGAATTGGCCAAGGGACGAATGGCGCGAACGCGGCGAAACGACTGCGTAGCGACTGAACACAAGATGCGGCAAGGCGGTCAGGAAGAACCGCCGGTTGTATCGGGAGGATGCGCAACGATGCTGGATTTCGTTCAGCAGCTGGTCAGCGGTGTTGCGCTCGGCTGCGTCTACGGCCTGATCGCGCTCGGTTTCGTGCTCGTCTACAAGGCCACCGAGGTCGTCAATTTCGCCCAGGGCGATTTGATGATGCTGGGCGGCTTCTTCGCCTTCACCTTCATCGGCATGTTGGGCCTGAACTACTGGGTCGGCTTTGCCGGCGCGGTGGCAGCGATGGCGCTGTTCGGCATGCTGGCCGAGCGCGTGGTGGTGCGGCCGATACTCGGCTATCCGCAATTCTCCATCATCATGGCGACCATCGGGCTCGGCTATTTCCTGCGCTCGGTCGCCGGCATGATCTGGGGCACCGACGATTTCAAGATCGACACGCCGTTCAGCCAGGGCGTGCTGCGCATTGGTTCGCTGGTGCTCGCCTACGACAAGCTGTCGGTGATCGCGGCCACCGTCATCCTCTGCACGCTGCTCTGGCTGTTCTTCAACAAGACCATGCTCGGCACCGCGATGCGCGCCAGTTCCGAGAACATGCTGGCAGCCTATTACATGGGCATCCCGGTCAAGCGCGTGGTGTCGATCGTCTGGGCGATCAGCGCGGCGGTTGCGACCTGCGCCGGCGTGCTGCTGGCGCCGATCACCTTCATCCATTCCAATGTCGGTCTGGTGCTTGGCCTGAAGGCGTTCCCGGCCGCCGTGCTCGGCGGGTTCGGCTCGATCCCCGGCGCCGTCGTCGGCGGCGTCCTGATCGGCGTCATCGAGAGCATGGCCGGCTTCTATCTGGTCGAGGGCTGGAAGGACGTCGCGCCCTACATCGTGCTGCTCGCCGTGCTCCTGCTGAAGCCCGAAGGCCTGTTCGGCCGTCACGTCCGCAAGAAGGTCTGAACGCCATGCGCTTCCTGTTCAAGACCGACTATGAAGACGACATCAAGCTGTTCCCGCACTCGGGCTATTTCGTCTCATACGGTCTTCTGCTGGCCGTGCTGCTGATCGCGCCCTATGTGCTCTCCAGCTATCTGATGAGCCAGCTCGTCTTCGTCTGCATCTATGCGACCGTCGGTGTGGCGCTGCTGATTTTGACGGGCTTCACCGGGCAGGCCTCGCTCGGCCATGCGGCGTTTCTCGCGATCGGCGCCTATACGGCGGCGTACTTGCAGAAATATGGAGTGCCGTTCCCGGTCTATTTCCTCGCGGCCGGGCTCCTGACCGGTCTGATCGGTGCGCTGGTCGGCTTCCCCGCGCTGCGGCTGCAAGGCATTTATCTCGTCATCGCCACCATCTCCTTCGCCTTCATTGTCGAAGAGATCCTGGCGCGCTGGGAGAGCGTCACCAACGGCAACGAGGGCATGCGGATCAAGGCGGTGGCGCTGTTTGGGGTCACAGTCTCGCGCGACAGCCCGACCTTCTATTTTCTCTGCCTTGCCGTGCTGGTGCTGACCATCGTCGGCACGCTCAATTTGCTGCGTTCGCCGACCGGGCGCGCCTTCGTCGCGATCCGCGACAGTGAGACCGCGGCGCGCAGCATGGGCGTCAATGTCGCGCTGTACAAAGTCAAATCCTTTGCGATCTCGGCGGCGATCACCGGCTTCGCCGGCGTGCTGTTCGCGCACAAGCTCTCCTTCATCTCACCGGAGATGTTCACGCTGCAGCTCTCGATCGAGTTCATCATCGTGATCCTGATCGGCGGCACCTTCAGCCTGCACGGCGCGGTGTTGGGGGCGATCTTCATCGTGATGATCGATCCGTTCCTGACCTACCTCAAGGACGACATGCCCGGCATCATCGCCGGCATTGCCGCGGCGTTCGGAGCAGGCGCGCAAGGCGCGGCCAACGTCCAGTCCAAGGTCGCGGCCTTCGCCTCGCTCAACGGCCTGAAAGGCGCGATCTACGGCATCATTATCGTATTGTTCGTGCTGTTCGAGCCGCTCGGGCTCTACGGCCGCTGGCTGAAGATAAAACTCTTCTTCCAGCTGTTCCCACTCTACAAGCGCGCCACCTTCAAGCGGCAGAAGATCTACGTGAAGTCGGAGCGCAACCGATGAGCTATTTTCGCGCAGAGAATCTGTCGCTGCATTTCGGCGGGCTGAAGGCGGTCGATGCGGTGTCGTTCGCGGTGGAGAGGGGCGAGATCCTCTCGATCATCGGACCCAACGGCGCCGGCAAGAGCTCGATCTTCAATTTGATCTCGCGGATCTACCGGCCGACCTCGGGCCGCATCTTCTTCGAGGACCAGGATATCACCGAGCAGCCGCCCTACGACATCGCAAGGCTCGGCATCGCCCGTACTTTCCAGAACATCGAGCTGTTCGAGAATGCCACCGTGCTGTCGAACCTTTTGGTCGGCCGCCACCGGCATTCGACCACGCAGCTCTGGCAGGAGCTGTTGTTCCTGCCAAGCGTGCGCGCGGGCGAGAAGCTGCATCGCCGCAGGGTGGAGCAGGTGATCGAATTCCTCGATCTCGAGCCCTATCGCGACAAGCTGATCTCGGGCCTTCCTTACGGCGTGCGCAAGGTGATCGAGCTTGCGCGCGCGCTGTGCTCGGAGCCGAAGCTGATCCTGCTTGACGAGCCGTCCTCGGGCCTCAACGTCGAGGAGACCGACGACATGTCGTTCTGGATCCGCGACCTGAAAACCGATCTCGGCGTCACCGTGCTCATGGTCGAGCACGACATGTCGCTGGTCAACCGCGTCTCCGACCGCGTCATTGCGCTGAACTACGGCCGGGTGCTGGCCACGGGCTCCCCCGCCGAAGTGCAGCAGCACCCTGACGTCGTCGCCGCGTATTTGGGAGCCTGACGCATGGACGCCGCCGTCATGCCCGATATCATCTTGAAGCTCTCCAACATCGAGAGCTATTACGGGCCGATCATGGCGATCCGCGGCATCTCGCTGGAGGTGCCGCGCGGCCGTATCGTCACGCTGCTGGGCGCCAACGGCGCTGGCAAGACCACGGTGCTGAAGACCATCTCCGGCATTCTCGATCCGCAGAAGGGCGCCATCGAGTTCATGGGCAGGCCGATCCAACGCATGGAGGCGGACAGGATCGTGCGGCTCGGCCTCAGCCACGTGCCGGAGGGGCGCGAGGTGTTTCCGTTCCTCTCCGTGCGCGAGAATCTGATGATGGGCGCCTATCCGCGTAGGGATCGTGACGGCATTGCGGAAGATCTGGAGCGTGTCTACGGCTATTTCCCGCGTTTGAAGGAGCGCATCAACCAACCGGCCGGACAGCTCTCCGGCGGCGAACAGCAGATGCTCGCGATCGGCCGCGCGCTGATGAACCGGCCGACGCTGCTGCTGCTCGACGAGCCCTCGCTCGGCCTGTCGCCGCTGCTGGTGACGGAGATCTTCTCCATCATCCGCCGGGTCAACGAGGAGCGGGGCATGTCGATCCTGCTGGTCGAGCAGAACGCCAAGGTTGCGCTGGAGACGGCGCATTACGGCTATGTGCTGGAGATCGGCCGGATCGTGATGAACGACACCTGCGACCGCTTGATGCATTCCCAGGACATCCAGGAATTCTACCTTGGCGCCAAGGAAGCGGGCGCCCGAGGCGAGCGGCGCTGGAAGAAGAAGAAGACTTGGCGTTAGAGCAAGACTTGGCTTTGAAACAAGACTTGGCATTGAAACAAGACTTGGTGTTGGAGCAAGACTTGGCGTTAGATCAGGATACCCGTCCGCAACAATAGACCGCCGGCAAGGCAGGCAGCGGAGGGGAACGCGACAAGGAGGAGACGTGCATGGCCCGACAGGCGGTGCTGACGGTCGCTGACACCATCGCGAAAAGCTTTTTGCGCGCCGCGGAGACGCGGGGCGACAGGCCAGCTATACGCGAGAAGAAATTCGGGATCTGGCAGCCGACGAGCTGGCGCGAATGGCTGGAGATATCGAAGGAGATCGCCTACGCGCTGCACGCCATCGACTTCAGGCCCGGCGACGTCGCCTCCATCATCGCTAACGCCGTGCCGGAATGGGTCCATGCCGACATGGGCATTCTATGCGCCGGCGGCGTCTCCTCCGGAATCTATCCGACCGATGCGTCGTCCCAGGTCGAATACCTCGTCAATGATTCCCGAACCAAAGTAATCTTCGCCGAGGACGAGGAGCAGCTCGACAAGGTGCTGGCCTGCCGCGCGCGCTGTCCGTCTCTGCAAAAGGTCATCGTGTTCGACATGGAGGGCCTCAGCGGGTTCTCCGACGACATGGTGATGTCGCTCGACGAGTTTCGCGCGCTCGGGCGCAACCACATGGCCGGCCGCGAGGCGCTGTGGCAGGAGATGGTCGACAGTCGCAGCGCCAGCGATCTCGCGGTTCTCGTCTATACATCCGGCACTACGGGTCCGCCCAAGGGCGCCATGCACGCCAACCGCAGCGTCACGCATCAGATGCGGCACGCCAACGATTTCATCCCGGCGCGGGAGGACGACGATCGGCTGATCTTCCTGCCGCTCTGCCACGTCGCCGAACGGATCGGCGGCTATTACATCTCGGTCGCGCTCGGCTCGGTGATGAATTTTGCCGAGAGTCCGGAGACCGTGCCGGACAATCTGCGCGAGGTGCAGCCGACCATCTTCCTCGCGGTGCCGCGCATCTGGGAAAAGTTCTATTCCGCCATCACCATCGCGCTAAAGGATGCGACGCCGTTCCAGCAATGGGTCTACCGCCGCGCCATCGACATCGGCTATCGCATCGTCGATTGCAGGATCGAAGGAAAGGCGCCGCCGCTGTCGTTGCGCATCGCCAACGGCATCGCTTACCGGCTCGCCTTCCGCAACATCCGCCGGATGATCGGGCTCGACCGTTGCCGCATCGCCTTCACCGGCGCGGCGCCGATCGCACCGGATCTGATCCGCTGGTATCTCGCGCTCGGAATCGACATCCACGAGCTCTACGGCCAGACCGAGAATTGCGGCGTCGCGACCATGATGCCGGCGGAGCGGATCAAGCTTGGCTCGGTCGGCAAGGCTGTGTCCTGGGGTGAGGTCGCGCTGTCGCCCGACGGCGAGATCTTGATCAAGGGCGACTTCCTGTTCATGGGCTATCTGAACCAGCCGGAGAGGACAGCCGAGACCATCGACCATCGCGGCTGGCTGCATACCGGCGACGTCGGCACCATCGACAATGAAGGCTTCGTCCGCATCACCGACCGGATGAAGGACATCATCATCACCTCCGGCGGCAAGAACATCACGCCGTCCGAGATCGAGAACCAGTTGAAATTCTCGCCCTACATCTCGGATTCCGTGGTGATCGGCGATAAGCGGCCGTACCTCACCTGCCTCGTGATGATCGACCAGGAGAATGTCGAGAAATTCGCCCAGGACCACGACATCCCATTCACCAATTATGCTAGCCTGTGCCGCGCGACGGAGATCCAGGACCTGATCTGGCGTGAGATCGAAGCGGTCAACGCCAATTTCGCCCGCGTCGAAACCATCAAGAAATTCTATCTGATCGAACGCCAGCTCACTCCGGAGGACGAGGAGCTGACGCCGACCATGAAGCTGAAGCGCGGCTTCGTGAACAAGCGCTATGCCGCCGATATCGAGGCGATGTACCTCGCGCGGGCGGTGGCTTGACCAATCTCGTTCGAAAACAGCGAAGGAGTGATGGCCCCCACCCTTCGCATCATGCGGGCCCCAAGGAGAGGAGACGTCAATGTCGAGATCGTCGAGAGCGTTCGGCTTTGCGGTAGGCGCGGTGGTGCTCACCAGTCTGCCCGCCGCAGCGCAGACCAAGGTCACCAATGAAGGCATCTCGGCCTCCGAGATCGTCATCGGCACCCATCAGGATCTTTCAGGGCCGATCAAGGTCTGGGGCGTGCCGGTCTCCAACGGCATGAAGATGGCCGTCGAGGAAATCAACGCGGCCGGTGGCGTCCAGGGACGCAAGATCAGGATGATCCTCGAAGACAACGGCTACGATCCGAAGAAGGGCGTGCTGGCCTCGCAGAAGATGGTCGAGCGCGACAAGATCTTCGTCATGATCGGCTCGATGGGATCGGCGCCGACGCTGGCTGCGCAGGACATCCTGTTCGATGCCGGCGTGCTCCAGCTCTTTCCGCTGACCGCCGCCGAGTTCACCTTCAAGTTCGACCCGGCCAAGCCGCAGGAGCGGCTGAAGTTCAACAACCTCTTGCCCTACGTCGAGAGCACGCGCGCCGCGCTGAAATACATGGTGGAGTGGAAGAATTTTGGGAAGCCCTGCATCATGCACCAGGACGACGAGTACGGAAAGAACGTGCTCGACGGCTTCACCCAGCAATTGACGGCCATGAAGCTGCAGCCGGCGTCGGTGACGAGCTACAAGCGCGGCGCCTCCGACTTCAGCGCGCAGATCGCCAAGATGAAGTCCGACGGCTGCGATCTCGTCGTGCTCGGCACCGTGATCCGCGAAACCATCGGTGCCATGACGGAGGCGAAGAAGCTCGGCTGGGACGTCACCTTCCTGGGGGCGACGCCGACCAACGTGCTGGAAGTGCCGGCGCTCGGCAAGGACGCCGTCGAGGGTCTCTATGCAGCGTCAGGCTTCGAGATTCCGTACGAGGACACCGCCAAGGGCAAGGTCCACGACTGGCTCGTCAACTACAAGAAGATGTTCAACACCGATGCCAACACCCAGGCGATCATCGGCTACAACGCGGTGACGACGTTTGCGTTCTACGCCAACAAGGCGGGCAAGGATCTGACCGGCCAGAAGATGCTGGACGCGCTGGAATCGGGCGACAAGTTCCTCGACATCTTCAACTCGCCGCCGACCAAGTTCTCCAAGACCGACCACCTCGCCAACACCATCACCCAGGTGCAGCAGGTCAAGGGCGGCCGCTGGGTCCTGGTGAAGGACAATCTGATGTTTTGATCGGATCGCTCTTGCGGCGCTAACGGTGCACCCTCGTCCCTTGCGGGAGAGGGTGGATCGCCGCGAAGCGGCGAGCCGGGTGAGAGGTTCCCTCCTCGCGAACAGTCTTGCCCCTCATCCGGTGCCATAGCCGATGCGAAGCGTCGGCGTTCTTTAAGGACGATTCACGATCCCCCGCCCGCGGTGCCGGAATTCACCGGGGCCAGTTCGTCTTCCCGGCAGCGCCAGCCGTCGGCGGCTTTCACAAACGCAAAAGTGCGCTGGATCCTGAGGCGGCGTGTGACGTTGAAGGCGTCTGCGGAGCGCTCCTTGTTGCCGCCGCCAGGCTGTGGACGACCCGTCCTGGCGTCCCAGCAGGTGCCCGTGCAGGCGGACGCGACCTTGCTGCACATGGTGAAGGGCGCCAGCACAACCATCTCGATCTCGCCCGTGACCTGCGCCTCTTGCTCGGTCACCTGGCTGTCGAGCGCGTAGACGCGGTTGATGCGGAGGAAGTTGCCGCAGGAATTGGCCGCGTGGATTCGCGCGGCGCAGAAGTCGACGGCGTCGGTGTCGGGCAAGCGGGCTACGACCTGTCGGCCGAACACCTTTTTCGGATCGCCTTTCGCCGCGCCAATCTCGCCGGCCTTGTGCTTGAGATAGCCGGCGAGACAGTCCTCCGCCGACTCGAGCTCCCCGAGCGGCACGTTCTCCTTGCCGACCAGATTGCATTTGCGATCGCGCTCCCGCGTCCACCGGCCATATTCGGCGAAGGCAAAGCGTGCCGCTGTCGGATCGAGCTTGCTGATCAGGCTGAGCACCTGGCTGTTCAATTCGGTCTCGGCAAGCGCCAGCGACGGGTCCGCACAGATCAGCGCACCCGCTGCGGTGTTGGCCGCGAGACAGTCGAAATCCGGATCGCGCACGATCGCTGCGCGCTCCTCGGTCACCTTGAGGAGGCATGCCTTCACCCGGTCGAAATCGTCGGTGCGGATTGCGGTCTGGCCGACGATGCCGCAACCGAGGTTGCGCTGGCGGATCCAGATCGCGTTCTCCTCGATTCCAGGCAGGCGATCGGGCAGGCGGGCAAGTCGCGCCTCGATTCCCGTGCTCAGCTTCTCTGCGGCGGCGGCAAGCTCGGCATCACCGCAGAACAATTGATTACCGGGATCGCGAATCTGCTGGCAGTTGTTCCTGGCGAACAGCGGCAGCCTGTCGGCGATGGAGCGGTCGGAGGTGCCTGATTGCGCGAAGCCCGGTGCCGCCGGCAAAGCCAGCAGCGCAAGCAAAGTCAGCACGATGAACCGCATTCCAGTCGCCCCCGCATAGCCGCGGCCATGCTAGCGTCCCGGATCGCGCGGCGAAATGGCTTTGTGGCGGGATTTCGCTGCGTTCCGTCCGGGCTACAACATCACTCAATGCGCCTCGGCGGCGATCATCGAGAACCGCACGGGTTCGTCGACATATTTCATCACGGCCGACTGGTAGAGCACGAACAGCGGCTGGTAGCTCCGTGCAGCGTCGTCCTCGACCATTGCCATGCGGCGGTTGTCGAGCATCAGCCAATGGCCGTCGAGCCGTGCGGCGGCAACCGCATGCTCTTCGCCGGCCCTGACGTCGCGCACCACGACAATGCGAAGGTCTTCGGCGGCAACGCCCGCGAGCCGCAGGGCGGCGAGCTTGGCAATGGCATAGTCCTCGCAATCGCCGGCGCCACGCGCGAAGGTCGCGAGCGGCGAGCTCCAGACGTCCTCAGAACCGTCATTGGCGGCACGGATAGCCAGGTTGATGGCGCGATTGGTTTCGCCCAGCAGAGCGCGTCCGTCACGGCTGCGGGCCTGGTCGACGATGGCGATCAGTTTCAGCGCGGCGGGCGAAGCGCAATTGTCCCGGTCGCCGTCGCACAGCGCGAGCTGCACCATGTCGTCATCGAGCCTGGACTTCAGCGCGAACCATTTCTGTTGCAGGTCGCCGGCGGAGGTGGCGAAGGCGAACACGCCGAATGGCTCGGCGGATTTGCGCACGAGGACACCGGCTCCCGGCGACAGCAGCGTGCCGGCGCGAAGCTCGGCGGCCGATCCGAGCAGGATCAATCCGCACAGCACAGTAATTGCGCGCCAAGCGCGCGAGCGAGCAGCGGTCTCCATCTGACATCCCCTTCCGGCTTCGCCAGGTCCCCCTCGACCTGGTCGTGCGGGCTTTGTTGCTTTCGCGGAGATAGTGCGAGACGGGCTGTTTTGTTCTGCTTAACGCGCCCGGCTGAGGTCCCACAACCGGGTAACAGGCTGAAATCGGTCTGGCCCAATTGCATAAAATTTTACGAATCGGGGACTAGGTAAGAGGTCGCCTGCCGCGAAATCGGACGAATTGCAGGTACTGGTTGTGCCGCGGCCGATTCCGCGCCCTATGGCTAACGACCCGCTATTTCACGGGTTCTGTTAATTGGGTCACAGATTTGGCTCCGTATTTGCCGCAGTATGTTGCGGGGCACCACGAACGATAGATAACTCAAGTATTCGTTGTAAAATTTATACAGGCGAATACAGGATGATACCGAAAATGGGCTCGGATAAGCAATCATATACTTACAGATATTTCGATAAATACGCTGCTTCCTCTAAGGTGGCGGGGCCTGGCAGGGGCGTCGACCGCTGGGTGATGCGAAATCACACAAGCAATAGATGGTTTCGCTAGGGACTTGGTAATGATAAGCAAGCTTAGGCGATCGATACTTACTTAGATTTTAACCCTTTTTTGGTGCCCGATTGAATTACGCTGGCATATTTAACGCCGCGATTTCCTTGGATGGCGCGGGTTCCCACTCGCCCTCCGACGCCCATGTCGATTCCTTTACGGGCAAGCCTTTTATCGCGAAGGCGCAGGGTCACGTGCCTGAGGGCGCGTTCGTTGTTCCCGATCCAAACCTGATCTTCAACGGCGAGTATAAGCGCGCAGGCAGCGATCTCGTGCTGTCCCACGACGGTCACGAGTTTATCGTTCCCGATTATTTCAGGGGCGACAAGCGCGCGGCGCTCTCGTCGCCGGATGGCGCGCACCTCAGCGGCGACATCGTCAACGCGCTCACGGGCCACGTCCAATATGCGCAGGCCGCGTCCGGCATTGCCGCCGCCCAGGTCATCGGCCACGTCACCAAGCTGTCCGGCAGCGCGACCGCGGTCCGCAACGGAGTCTCCATCATCCTGAACAACGGCGACAACGTCGAGAAGGGCGACGTGGTCTCGACCGGCGGCGACTCGACGCTTGGCATCACCTTCATCGACGGCACGGTGTTCGGCCTGTCCTCCAATGCGCGGATGGTGCTGAACGAGATGGTCTACGACCCCAACGGGTCGAACAATTCCTCGCTGCTCAGTCTGGTCGCAGGCACCATCACCTTCGTTGCCGGCGAGACCGCCAAGCATGGCGACATGAAGATCGACACCCCGGTCGCCACCATGGGCATCCGCGGCACGGCGGTGCTGAGCCAGATCCACTTCGTCGTTCCCGCCGGGGGCGGTGAACCGCAGCCGGAGGCGAGTTTCCAGGTGCTGGTCGAGCCGAACGGCACGACCGGCTCCTACATCCTGTTCGACAAGGTCACGCTGCTGCCGATCGCGACGGTCAACCAGGCCGGCCAGATGATCCAGATCAGCGGCGGCAACGTCTCGATCAGCAATGCGCTGATGTCGCCGGACGTCCAGAAGCTGATCACGGACGTGTTCACGCTGAAGTTCACCGACAACAACACCAACACCAAGCTGACCACGAACTTCACCGATTCGATCACGCAGACCAGCTACGATATCTTGCTCAAGACGCCAATCGGCGCCACCGCGATTGCGACCTTCGCGAACCTCAATCCGCAGGGACCGCAGGGCCCCGGCACATCCACGTCGACCAGCAACCGTATTCCCGGCCCGCCCGACGCGCGCACCCTCGATCTCAACGGCAATGTGACGTCGGAATTCGCGCTGACCGAGCGCGCGAACACGACTGGCGACACGACGCATTCCGACACGATCTCCGGCCTGATCACCTTCCTCGACCAGAACCTGGGTGACCGGCCGACGGTGAGCGTGAGCCTCGGCGACGCGCCCAACTACGTCTACAAGGACGCCGGACTGCACGATGTCACCGGATCGCTCACCTCGCTCCAGAAGCAGGACATCGCGGCGACGCTGATCAACATCGACGTGGTCGCCAAGGGCGGCAACACCAACACCGGCTCGGCGGTCTGGACCTACACGATCCCGGACCACGTCTTCGACTTCCTCGCGGCTGGCGAAACGCTGACGCTGACCTACACGGTCCGCATCGCCAACAATTTCACGGTGAGCCCGGACACCGCCACCAGAACGATCACCATCACGATCACCGGCACCAACGACAAGCCGGTGATCACGAGCAGCGTTCCGACCATCACCTTCGAAGGCGGCACCAGCGTGGCGGGTGGCCCGCTCACCAGCGAGGTGCCGACCTCGGGCACGCTGACCTTCAAGGATGTCGACCTCACCGACACCCACACGGTTGCGGTCAAGCTGACAAGCGCGACGCTGCCTGACGGCACCGTGCCGCCGGGCCCGCTGGCGCTGTTCCAGAGCGCGATGTCGGCCGCGATCGCGGCCGGCGCCGACAGCAAGGGCAGCGGTACCGGCACCATCAACTGGTCGCTGGCCGCGCTGCCGGTCTACCTCGCCGACTTCATTCCGAAGAACGAGGTGCTGACGCTGGTCTACACCGTGACGCTCACGGACGCGCAAGGCGCCACCTCGCAGCAGACCATCACCATCACGATCACCGGCACCGACGCTGCCGCCGTGGTGTGGATCGCGACCGACAAGGCCGGAGCTCCCTCCGGCGGCTTCTGGAAGGACGCCGCGAACTGGGAAACAGGCACCGTCCCGACCATCGACGACGACGTCATCGTCATCACCGATCAGCTGCACGGGCTGACGCCGTCCTATCCGGTGACGATCGACACTGCGGCCTATGCCAAGTCGATCACGATGAACGATTTCGGCGGCCCGCCGCCGGAGGTGATCAACAAGAGCTTGCTGACGATATCAGGCGCGCTCAACATGAGCGCCGACTCGATCTTCACGAACTCGGCGGCCGGCGTGATGTCGGTCGGCGGCAAGGCCGAGATCCTCGGCGCGAGCGTGCTCACCAATGCGGGCTATCTGACGCTCGCGGGCGGCGGCGATTTCGCCAAAGGCACCACGATCACCAATTCGGGCATGATCGAGCTGTCGGGCGGCACGCTGAAGACGCTCGCCTTGATCCACAATGCCGGCGGCACGCTGAAGGCCGATGCCGGCACGACGCTGATCGTCGATACCGCGACAATCGACGGCGGCACCGTCGCCATTCTGGGCACGCTGGAGCTCGACGGCACCAGCCTGATCGAGAACGGCGCGCTGAACAGTTCCGGCGCGGTCAACGTCAAGGGCACGGTCGAGTTTGCCCACGAGACCGTCTCCAACAGCTCCAGCGGCACGGTCAAGGTGCTGGCGAATGGCTGGCTGACGATAGACCAGGGTTCCAGCGTCACCAACACCGGCAACGTCACCGTCGATGCCAGCGGCAAGCTGATCGTCAACGGCGCGACGATCAGCGGTGCCGGCACGGTCACCAACGACGGCGAGCTCGACCTGAACGGCAATGCCATACTGAGCGGCGGCGTGCTGAACAACAACGCCATCTTCAACGTCACCGGTACCGGCAACGCGCTGGATGGCGAGACCGTCACCAATGCCGGCACCATCGAAGTGCTGGCCAATGGCGTGCTCGCGATCGATCACGGCTCGACGGTGAACAATTCGAGCGGCAGCGTCATTGTCGGCGCCACTGCCGCGCTGACGCTCGACAACGCCACGATCAGCGGTGGTGCCATCAACGGCGGCGGCACCATTCACCTCACCGGCGCCAGCAAGATTGACGGCGGGGCTACGCTGAGCGTTAGCGCGGTCACCGCCGATGCCAAGCTGACGCTGGACGGCGTCACGGTGTCGGGTTCGACGATCACCGACAATTCCAGCATCGAGCTCGACAATACCGTCAAGCTCAAGGACGCCGCCAAAATCCAGGGCGGCGCGATCACCAACAACGGCACGCTCGAGATCGCCGGCGCCGCGACGCTGCTCAACGATGTCCTCACCAACACCGGTCACATCCTCAAAATCGGCGACAACCAGACGCTGGCGCTGTCCGGCACCGAGATCACCGGCGGCACGCTCACCGTCGCTGGTACGCTCGCATCCTCCGGCAACACGAGGATCACCGACGCCAACATCTCGAACGGCTATCTGCTCGAATCGACCCTCGGCGGACTGCTGACGCTGGTGGCGACGACTCCCGCCGCCGCCATCACGAACAGCGGCATCATCCAGGCCAACGGCGCCAAGCTCGATATCGACCACGAGGCCGTCGCCAACACCGGCACGCTGGCTGCCATCAATGCCGGCACGCTGAAGCTGATCTCGGCGACAGTGACCAATACTGGCAGTGGCGCGGTGTCGGTCGAGTCCGGCTCGATGCTCGATCTCGTCGGCGCGATCATCGACGGCGGCACGGTAACAATCGCAGGCACGCTGGAATCGACCGGCGCGAGCGCGATCAACGACGCCGACATCACCAACACCGGCATCATCACCGTCACCGGCGGTGCGCTGACGATCGATCCCGGGCTTGCGCATGCCATCATCAATCACGGCCTGATCGCAGCGGTCACGGGCGGTACGCTGAAGCTGACGACCGCCACTATCACTAACACCGGCGCGTCGATCACGGTCGACGGCACCTCGAAACTCTATCTGACCGACGTCTCGATCAACGGCGGTAGCCTGAGCAATGCCGGCAATCTCTATAGCGTCGGCCTCAACACGATCACAGGCAGCGTCACCAACATCGGCACCATCGAAGTCCAGGGCGGCACGCTCAACCTTTCCGGCGGCCTCAATGGCGTCGGCTCGTTGATCATCGACGACACGGCGACGCTTGAGCTCAGCGGCGCGAATGCGCAGACCGTCACCTTCGCCGGCGGCACCGACACGCTTCAGCTCGACAACGTCGCTGGCCAGAGCTTTACCGGCACCATCGCGGGCCAGTCGACGAAGGGCGGCACGTTCACGATCACGGGGGCGGCCGACATCGCCAGCGCAAGCGGCGACGCGCTTGACTTCACCGCGTCGGGCGGCGCGTCTGCCACGCCCGCCAATATCGTTCTCACACCCACCGGCGCGCTGACGGGCGCGGCCAATGGCATCGTCGTCACCCAGAATGGCGCGGGCGCCATCTCGCTGACGGCGACGAAGGACATCTCGGGCCTGAACGGCAACGGCATCACGCTGCGCGACAGCGCAACCGGCGTCGGCGGCATCACGGTCAATAGTCTCACCGGCAAGGCGACCGGCACCGGCGCGAATTCGGTCGGCGTGCTCGTCGAGAATTTGAACGCTGCGAACAACGGTAACATCTCGATCACCCAGCTCGGCGGCGCCGTGGGCGGCGCTTACGGCATCGATGCGCATACCGAGGGCGGTGGCGACATCTCCATCGACATCGGCGGCGCCATCACGGGAAGCTCGACCTACGGCATCCGGTCGCGCAGCTACGGCGCCGGCGACCAGACCGTCACGACCGAGGCCGGCAGCGTCGTCACCTCGGGCAGCTCCGGCATCGTCGCTGTCAATCGAGCGATCTCGCTGGGCGCTGCATCCGACAGCACCATTACTATCAACGCCTACGGCACGATCAACTCCGGCAGCAGCCCGAACCTGAGCGGCAATTCACCGGGCGGCATTGAAGCAGGCTACACCGGCGCCACGAACGGCACCGGCGCCAACACCGCTGTTAACGGCACGGTCGTCGTCAACAACCATGCCAATGTCACCGCCGCGGCCGGTTACGGCATCAATGCCTATAATTACGGGAATGGCGACGTCACGGTGAACAGCTTTGCCGGCACGACCATCTCCGTGTTCGGTTCCCAGAGCATGGGCATCAACGCCTCCGCACTAAGCGGCGGTACCGGCGACATCACGGTCACGCTCGGCGCGAATGTCACCATTTCGGGTGCGACGAGCTACGGCATCAGGGCCTTCAGCATCGACGCGGGCGACATCAGCGTCATCCTGGCGAACGGCGACAAAATCACATCCGGCAGCGCCGGCATCGTGGCGGTCAACTACGCGGCTGCGATCGCAGACAATGTCGACAGCACGATCTCCGTCAAGGCGCATGGCACGATCCATTCCGGCTCGACCCTGAACAGCGACGGCACCACGCCGGGCGGGATCATCGCCGGCTACAAGCCGGGCGGCAACTCCACGTACTCCAGCGCGGTCAAGGGCGACGTCAGCGTCGACAGCGACGCGACGATCACCGCAGACGCCGGCTACGGCATTGAGGCGTTCACCTGGGCTGACGGCAACGTCACGGTCACGACCGGCGCGCTTTCGTCGATCACCGCCGCAGGCACTGCGATCGGCGCCTTCAACAATGGCGGCGGCGACGTCAGCGTCACCAACGAGGGTTCCGCCACCGGCACAGTCGGCCTTGCCGCCGTTGCCCTCGGCACCGGCGACATCACCATCGTCAATGACGGTAGCATCACCAGCACGAGCCTGGCCGGCATCAGCGTCACGCAGAACGGGGCCGGCGCAACCGGCTCGACCCATATCACCAATACCGGATCGATCGTGGCCCCGACCGCGCACGCGGCGATCTATATCCAGGAGAATACGACGGGCTCTGCGTTGATTGAAAATTCCGGCACCATCGGGCCGGACGCCTCCACCGTGACCTCGACGACCTACGCCATCGTCGAAACCGGTGGCGCCATCGAGATCAACAACACCGGCCACATCAACGGCAATATTTCGGTCGCCACCGCCACGTTCAACAACGAGTCGAGCGGCACCTGGACCGTTGCGGGCACCAGCGTGTTCGGCAATCTGTCCTCGATCGTCAACGATGGTGTCATCGATCTGCACGGCGGTTCGATTTCCGGGACCCTGCTGAGCATCACCAATTCGCACGAGATCGATAGCTGGGGCACGGCGTCGATCTCCGGCACCATCGCCAATACCGGCACCATCGAGGTCCATAACGGGGCGCTGACGCTGTTCGGCTGTCTGTCCGGCACGGGCTCGGTCACCGTCGATGCCGGCGCGCTGCTCGAGGTCAAGGACGCGGTGTCGCAAACGATCACGCTGGCCGGCGACGGCGCCGAACTTCAGATCGACACGTCGATCTTTGGCGGGACGATCGCCGGGTTGTCCGCGAACGACAAGATCGACCTGTCGAGCATTGTTTATGATGACGGCACGTCGGCGACCTATAACGCCACGACCGGCAAACTCGTTGTGAGCGACGCCTACCACCATACGATTACGTTGCAGCTCACCGGCGCTGACTACAGCGGTGCACATTTCGCCGGCAGCAGTGACGGCCACGGCGGCACGCTGATCACGTTTAACGCGGCCGACGACGCGCCGCCGGCGTTCACCGCGGCCGGGGCGACGCTGACCGCAACCGTCCCCGAGCTTCAAAACACCACTGGCTCCTCCGCGCTCGACCCGGCGTCGGGCGGGACAGGCTCGATCGTCTTCAAGGATATCGATCTGACCGACCGGCCGACCGCGACCATCACCGGTCCGTTGGTCACCGCGCTCGATCACACCACGGCTATGACGCTGACGCCGGACCAGATCACCGCTCTGGAACATGCCCTGACCCTTCAGCAGGCCGGCAACACGAACAACGGCACGGTCGCCTGGAACTACTCGATTGCCGACAAGGCGCTGGATTTCCTCGGTGCAGGCCAGACGGCGCAGGTCGTCTCCACGATCACCCTCGACGACGGCCATAAGACCGACACGACACAGGTCACCGTGACGATCGCCGGCGCGAACGACGCGCCCGCGCTCAATGTCGACCAGGCCAGCGTCACGCAAGTGGGCGATCAGGTGACAGTCCATGGCCTCTCGGTCGCCGATCCCGATACGAATGACACGTTCACGATCGCCGCTACGGCTGCCTCGGGCGCCGCTGTGAACCCGTCAACGGGGGGCGGCTCTCTGGCCATTGTCAATTCGGCGCTCCAGGCGGTGACCTACACGGAGGCAAGCAGCGGCGGCCCGGCTACGGACATGGTGACCGTCACCGTGACCGACGCGCACAACGCGAGCGACACGGTCAATCTGATCTTCAACCTGACCGAAGCAGGCCCGGTCGCTCTCACCGGCACGACGGACAAGGATGTGTTCTTCGGCACCGGATACCAGGACCAGTTCGTGTTCGCGACCAACTCGAACCACGATACGATCGTGAACTTCACGTCCGGCACGAACCATATCGACCTGTCGTTCGTCGGAGTCTCCAACGTTTCCGACTGGATGGCTCACCATGTGGCCGCGTCAGGGGCAGACACCCTGATCACGATCGATGCAGCCGACACCATCCTCGTGAAAGGCGTCAGCCTCCAGACGAACGATTTCATCCTTCACGTCACCTAGCGCGCCGCCCCTCCCCGAAAACTGTGTTTCCTTCCGCCTTGGCCGCGGCAAAAAATCCATAATCCTCCACCGCCAGGGAATAGCCAATCGCGGTCCCGCGCGCCATGATCGGGACGCACGGCGTGAGGCGAGGCAGGAAGTCCGATCGACATGAAACGTCTCAAAATCCTGCGGCGGTGGTTTACGCGGAAGTTCGGGTTTGCGCGGCTGATGTGCCTTGGGCTGCTGGTCGTGTTTGCAGGCGCCCGGCTCTGGGATCCGCCGCCGATCCAGGAATTGCGGCTCCGCACCTTCGACATGTTTCAGCTGATCGATCCGCGCCACAAGACGGCGCGGCCGGTCACCATCGTCGACATCGACGACAAGAGCCTCGCCAAGCTCGGCCAGTGGCCGTGGCCGCGGACGCGGATCGCCGATTTGATCCAGAACCTCACCAATAACGGCGCGGTCGCGATCGGCTTCGACGTGGTGTTCTCGGAGGCCGACCGGCTCAACCCAGATATCGTCGCGAGCCAGATGCGCGATCTGGACGATGCCACCCGCGCCAAGCTGCGCGAGCTGCCGAGCAACGACCAGATCCTGTCCGAAGCGATCAAGCGCTCGCGCGTGGTGCTGGGCGAGACCGGGCAGCACGCCATATCCTCCGAGGTCGACAAGTCGCTGCCCTTCACCGGCGTCGCGACGGTCGGTGAGGAGGGCGCCGAACGCTTCCTGTTCGAATTCCCGGGCCTCCTGCGTAACGTGCCCGTCATCGAGAAGGTCGCTGCCGGCCGCGGCCTGTTCTCGATCAGGACCGAGCGCGACGGCCTGATCCGGCGCGTGCCGATGATCATGCGCGCCCAGGGCATGGTCATGCCCTCGCTCAGCCTCGAGATTCTGCGCGTCGTCACGGGCACGCCGACGCTGCTTGTCAGGACCGACAAGACCGGTGTGCGGGCCGTGCGTCTCAAGGGCGTGGAAATTCCGACCGACAGGAACGGTCAGCTGTGGGTGCACTATGCCCGCCAGGATCCCTCGATCTACGTCTCGGCCGCCGACGTGCTCGACAACACGGTGCCGCCGGGCAAGTTCTCCGGCAAGCTGGTGCTGGTCGGCACTTCCGCGGTCGGACTGAACGACATCAAGACCACGCCGGTGTCCTCGACCATGCCGGGCGTCGAGATCCATGCGCAGGTGCTCGAAAGCGTGCTGAGCGGCGCGGTGATCTCGCAGCCGAACTATGCGCTTGGCGTCGAGCTGCTCGCGGCGCTCGTGATCGGAATTCTGGTCATCATCTTCACGCCGAATCTCGGACCGGTTCGCCTCGTGCTTGCGGGTGCGACGTTCGCCGCGATCCTGATCGGCGTGTCCTGGTTCTTCTATGCGCAATATCGCTATCTTATCGACTTCACCTATCCGCTGCTCTCGACCACGGCGATCTATTTGACGCTGATCTTCGCCAGCTTCGTGCGCGAACAGCGGCAGCGCGTGCAGATCCGCGGCATGTTCGCGCAATACATGTCGCCGGTTCTGGTCGAGCAGCTCGCCCAGTCGCCGGAAAAGCTCGTGCTGGGCGGCGAGGAGCGCGAGATGACGATCATGTTCTCCGACGTGCGCGGCTTCACCACCATCTCGGAAACCTACAAGCACGATCCGCAGGGGCTCATCGCGCTCATGAACCGCTTCCTGACGCCGCTGACCGACGTGATCATCGATCAGAAGGGCTATATCGACAAATATATGGGCGACGCCATCATGGCGTTCTGGAACGCGCCGCTCGACGATGCCGCGCATGAGGTCAACGCCTGCGAGGCCGCGATCCAGATGCTCGAGAAGATCGACGCGGTGAACAAGGACCGCGAGCAGGAAGCCGCCGATGGCGGCCACGTCTACATCCCGCTCAATGTCGGTATCGGTCTCAACACCGGCATCGGCGTGGTCGGCAACATGGGCTCCAACCTGAAGAAGAACTATTCGGTGCTCGGCGACAGCGTGAACCTGGCCTCGCGCCTGGAAGGTCAGTCGAAAGAGTACGGCTTTCCCATCATCGTCGGCTCGAGGACCGCGCTCGCCGCCAAGGACAAGTTCGCAATCCTCGAGCTCGACTTCATCATGGTCAAGGGCAAGACCGAGCCGGAAGTGATCTACGCCATCGCCGGCCGCGGCGACGTGTTGCATTCTGGACCGTTCCAGCGCCTGCGCAACGTCACCATCGAGATGCTTGCCTGCTATCGCGGCCGCGACTGGCAGGGCGCGCTGGATGCGATCGAGCGCGGTCGTCGCAGCGAGGATGCCGACACGCTGGAAAAGCTGTTCGGGCTGTACGAAGCCCGCATCAAGGATTTCCAGATCAACCCGCCGGCGGAGGGCTGGACCGGGGCGTATGCGCTGCTGACGAAGTAAGGGGGCGAGAGGCTCTCGCTGCCGCCTCAACAAGAGGTGTCGTCCTGGCGTTCGCCAGGACGACGGCAGAGAGTTGAGCTGCCGCCTCACTCCACCCCGATCGTCGTCAGATCCTGGAACCAGTGCTGCGCTTGCACGAACTGCTTGATCTTGGGCGACAGTGCATGCGGGTTGGTGTCGTGGACCACCCACACCAGCGTGGCGTCGTCGACGATCAGCGCATGCGCCTGGGCCAGCAGTTCGTCCTGCTTGGTGGCATCGAAGGTCTGCTTGGCCTCGTCGATCAGCGCGTCGACCTTCGGGTTTTTGTAGCCGCCCCAGTTGACGCCGACCGGCGCGATCTGGCTCGAATGGAAGAAGCGGACGATGGCGTAAAGGGGATCCGAGGTGACGTAGGCGATGTTGTTGGCGGTGATGCCGGCGTTGATCTCGTCGGCCGCGCCCTTGCGCCAATGCGTATAGAGCGTCTCGAGCTCGACCACCTTGAAATCGATGTCGATGCCGATCTCCTTGAAGCTCTGCTGCAAAAACTCGTTCATCGGCAGCGACAGCATCTGGCCGGTGCCGCCTTGTGCGATGATGAAGGTGGCCTTCAGCGGCTTCGCCTTGGAGTAGCCGGCTTCCTCGACCAGCTTCTTCGCCGCGGCGACATCGTATTTCAGCTCGAAGCTCGGCTTGCCGAACCACGGGCTGGATGGATCGACCTGGCCCTTGGCGGGTTTTGCGAGGCCGTTCATCAGGCCGACCACTGCCTCACGATCGATCGCGAGATTGAGCGCCTTGCGCAGGCGGATGTCGGTCCAGGGCGAGCCCGGCAGCACGCTCAGATGATAATTCCAGACATGCGGCGTGACGTTGTCGACGAGCTTCATGCCGGCCGCCTTGAGCTGCGGCACGGCATCCGGCGCCGGCGTTTCGATCAGGTCCACCTGGCCGGCGAGCAGCGCGTTGGTGCGGGTCAGCGCCTCCGGCATCGGCACCAGCACGAGCTTGTCGACCTTGGGAATGCGCTTCTTGTTCCAATAATCCGGATTCTTCGTGAGCTCGGCGAGCTCGCGCGGCACCAGTTTCGTCAGTTTGAATGGGCCGGTCCCGGAGGGCTGGCTCGCGAACTTGTCCCAATCCTTGCCGAGCTTGTCGTATTGCGCGGGGCTCGACACAAGAAACCAGAGCATCTGGTAGGGAAAGAAGGAATCGACCGTCTTGGTGGTGATCTCCACCGTGGAATCGTCGATCTTGGCGTAGCTTGCGACCGAGGGCAGGCGGGTCTTCACCTGTGCGCTCTGCCGCTTGTCGAATTGCGGCGCCTTGTCGTTGAGCACCTTGTCCAGATTCCAGATCACCGCATCGGCATCGAACTCGCTGCCGTCGTGAAACTTCACGCCCTTGCGCAAGATGAAGCGCCACTTGGTCTTGTTCTCGTCATCGACTTTCCACTCCGTGGCCAGTCCTGGCACCAACTTGCCGGGCCGGTCGGCGACGTCCATCTCCCAGGCCACCAAGGGGTCGTAGATCGTGTAGGCCGTGAACTGATAGGCGCCGGCACCGCGGTCGGGCTGGCCTGTCGTCAGCGGAATATCCGCCATGGAGATGCCGTAGCGCACCACCGTCTCGGCACGCGCCGGAATTGCGGGAAACGCCAGCGCAAGCACGGCGAGACAGGTCGGCAGTCGGATACGCATGGCCCATAGCTCCCAGGGAGAAATCGGGGCCAGACTTGCAATCTTGATGCCAGAATAGGCAGCGGGGTGCTCTGGCCGACGTCCGATCACAAGGACTTGTCGTCGCAGGGGCAATCCGCAGAATAAGTTTCCCCATTGGCACAGCCATTGCATACGATTGCATCAAAATTAGTCATCGAAAGACGAAGAGGATTGAGTCGATGCTTATCAAGAAGACTACGCGCGCGGCACTGATTGCTGCGCTGGCCCTGACGAGTGCGGCAGCGTGGCCGCGCGTGGCCAGTGCCGACACTGTGCTGCGCATCGGCATGACCGCTGCCGATATTCCGCGCACGCTGGGCCAGCCGGATCAGGGATTTGAAGGCAACCGCTTCACCGGCCTCACCATGTATGACGCGCTGACCGGCTGGGACCTGTCCTCGGCCGACAAGGCCAGCGTAGTGATCCCCGGTCTTGCCACCGAGTGGAAGGTCGACGACGCCGACAAGACCAAATGGACATTCAGGCTGCGCCCCGGCGTCACCTTCCATGACGGCTCTCCGTTCAACGCCGATGCCGTGGTGTGGAATGTCGAGAAAGTGCTGAAGCAGGACGCGCCGCAATTCGATGCCAGCCAAGTCGGCGTTACGGCGTCGCGCATGCCGACGCTGGCGTCCGCGAAGAAGATCGACGACATGACGGTCGAACTCACCACCAAGGAGCCCGACAGCTTCCTGCCGATCAACCTTACCAACCTGTTCATGGCGAGCCCGGCGAAGTGGCAGCATTTTTATGACAAGGCGGAAGGCGCCGACGCCAAGGCGAAGTCGCAGGCCGCATGGACCGCCTTTGCCAAGGACGCCGCGGGCACTGGCCCGTGGAAGATGGCGGCCTTCACCCCGCGCGAGCGGCTTGAACTGGTCAAGAACGCGAGCTATTGGGACAAGGCGCGCGTGCCCAAGGTCGACAAGATGGTGCTGTTGCCGATGCCGGAAGCGAATGCACGCACCGCGGCGCTGCTCTCCGGACAGGTCGATTGGATCGAGGCGCCGGCGCCGGACGCGCTGCCTGAATTGAAGCAGCGCGGCTTCAAGCTCTACGCCAACGAGCAGCCGCATGTCTGGCCGTGGCAGTTCTCGCGCGTCGAAGGCTCGCCCTGGAACGATATCCGCGTGCGCAAGGCGGCAAACCTCTGCATCGACCGCGAAGGTCTCAAGGACGGTCTGCTTGCAGGGTTGATGGTGCCCGCGACCGGCACCTTCGAACCCGGCCATCCCTGGCGCGGAAAGCCGACCTTCGAGATCAAGTATGACAAGGCTGCCGCGCAGAAGCTGATGCAGGAGGCAGGCTTCGGTCCGAACAAGAAGCTGACGGTCAAGACCCAGACCTCTGCGTCCGGCTCGGGCCAGATGCAGCCGCTGCCGATGAACGAATATATCCAGCAAGCACTGGCCGAATGCTATTTCGACGTGCAACTCGACGTCATCGAATGGAATACGCTGTTCACCAACTGGCGCCGCGGCGCCAAGGATCCCAGCGCCAATAGCTCGAATGCCACCAACGTCACCTATGCGGCGATGGATCCGTTCTTCGCCCTGGTGCGCTTCCTGCAATCGGGCATGGCGCCACCGGTCTCGAACAATTGGGGCTTTATCAACAATCCCAAGTTCGACGAACTGGTGAAGAAGGCGCGGCAGACCTTCGATCCCGCCGCGCGTGACGCCGCGCTCGCCGAGCTGCACGCGGCCTCTGTCGACGACGCCGCCTTCCTCTACGTCGCCCACGACGTCGGGCCCCGCGCCATCAGCCCGAAGGTGACAGGCGTCGTGCAGCCGAAGAGCTGGTTCATCGACTTCTCGCTGGTGTCGATTCAGTAGTGAGCTGCTAGCAACGTACCCGCTGTACCCTCTCCCCTTGCGGGAGAGGGTGGCTTCGCTTTAACGAAGCCGGGTGAGGGGTCTCTCTCCGCGAATGCGGACCTTTCAACGCAGTATCATCCGCGGAAACAACCCCTCATCCGGCGCCGTAGCCGAAGCTCCGCTTCGGCGTCGTCTTAAAAAAACGGCCTGAGGCGGCCTATGCCACCTTCTTCCACAAGGGGAGAAGGGAAGAAAGAATCCGACGTGCTCGCCTATATCGCCAGACGCATCGTCTATGTCGTCCCGATTGTCATCAGCGTGGCGCTGGTGTGCTTTCTGCTTGTGCACATCACGCCGGGCGATCCGCTCGTCGCGGTGCTGCCGGCCGATGCGTCGCAGGAGCTTGCCGCACAACTCCGCGCCGCCTACGGGTTTGACCGCCCGCTGCCGGTGCAGTTCGGCCTGTGGTTGATGCGCGCGCTGCATGGCGATCTCGGCAATTCCATCGCCAGCGGGCGTCCCGTGCTTGCCGAGGTCATGCGCGCGGTCAGCAACACCGTCACGCTGGCGATTGCCGCCGCCATCATCGGCTTCACCATGGGCATCCTGCTCGGCCTGATCGCCGGCTATTTCCGCGAGACCTGGGTCGACAAGCTGGCGACGTCCTTTGCCATCGCCGGCGTTTCGGTGCCGCATTATTGGCTCGGCATGGTGCTCGTCATCATCTTCTCGGTCCAGCTGAACTGGTTGCCCGCGGTCGGCGCCGGGCCCGGCGGCTCCACCGCCTGGGCCTGGGACTGGGAGCATCTCAAATATCTCGTGCTGCCGGCGATCACGACCTCGGTGATCCCGATGGGCATCGTCACCCGCACGGTGCGCGCGCTGACCGGCGATATCCTCAGCCAGGATTTTGTCGAGGCGCTGCGTGCAAAAGGCCTGCATGAGCGCGGTGTGTTCCGCCACGTCATCAAGAACGCCGCGCCCACCGCGCTCGCGGTGATGGGGCTTCAACTGGGTTACATGCTCGGCGGCTCGATCCTGATCGAGACCGTGTTCTCCTGGCCGGGCTCGGGCTTCCTGCTCAACTCCGCGATCTTCCAGCGCGACCTGCCGCTGCTGCAAGGCACGATCCTGATCCTGGCGCTGTTCTTCGTCTTTCTCAATCTGCTGGTCGACATCGCGCAAGCCGCGATCGATCCGCGCATCAAGCGGGGCTAGCGATGAGCGAGGCTAGAGCCGCGAAAAAGGTGCGCTCCCTCCCCCGCGTGCGGGGGAGGGCTGGGGAGAGGGTGTCTCCTCAATCGAGAGCCTCCAAGAGGACAAAGCCCTCACCCGGCGCTGCGCGCCGACCTCTCCCGCACGCGGGAGAGGTGCACCGCCGCCTTGACGGGCATCGAATCCCTCGATGCATAACGGAGACTCGCCGATGAGCGAGCTTCCGTTGTCCGTTACAGGCGATGCGGCGCTTCAGGCCGCGCCCGCGACCAAGGCGCGCGGCTATTGGGCGACCGTCGGCCGCCGCATCCGGCGCGACAAGGTCAGCATGGTCTGCGCGCTGGTGCTGCTGTTGATCTTCCTGTCTGCGATCGTTGCGCCGTGGCTCGGTCTGGAAGATCCCTACAAGGGCTCGATGATCCGGCGCCTGCGCCACATCGGCACATCAGGCTACCCGCTCGGCACCGACGAGCTCGGTCGCGATATGCTGGCGCGGCTGATCTATGGCGGGCGGCTGTCGCTCCTCATCGGCATTTTGCCGGTGATCCTCGCCTTCTGCATCGGCACCTCGCTCGGCCTCGTCGCCGGCTATGTCGGCGGCAAACTCAACACCGCGATCATGCGCACGATCGACGTGTTCTACGCGTTTCCGTCCGTGCTGCTGGCGATTGCGATCTCCGGCGCACTCGGAGCCGGCATCCTCAATTCCATCGTGTCGTTGACCGTCGTGTTCGTGCCGCAGATCACACGCGTCGCCGAAAGCGTCACGACAGGCGTGCGCAACATGGACTTCGTCGACGCCGCGCGTGCCTCCGGTGCCGGTCCATTCACCATCATGCGCGTACATATCCTCGGCAATGTGCTCGGTTCGATCTTCGTCTATGCCACCAGCCTGATTTCGGTCTCGATGATCCTAGCGGCAGGCCTCTCATTCCTCGGCCTCGGCACCAAGCCGCCGGAGCCGGAATGGGGCCTGATGCTGAACACCTTGCGCACCGCGATCTACGTCAACCCCTGGGTCGCCGCGCTCCCCGGTGCGATGATCTTCGCGGTCTCGATCTGCTTCAACCTGCTCTCGGACGGCCTGCGTAGCGCCATGGACATCAGGAACTAGCCATGAGCGAAACCAACGCTTCCGTCTTGATGCTGGAACCGGTCGAGGACCGCGGCGGCGTCGCGCAGCCGCTGCTTCAGGTCAATGGCCTCACCAAGCATTTTCCGGTTCGTGGCGGATTGTTCGCCGCAAAGCGCACCGTGCGCGCGGTGGACAACGTCTCCTTCTCCGTCGCCAAGGGCGAGACCGTCGGCATCGTCGGTGAATCCGGCTGCGGCAAGTCGACCACCGCGCGGTTGCTCATGCACCTGATGCCGCGCGATACCGGCGACATCATCTATGACGGCATGAGTGTCGGGCAGTCGCTAAGCTTGCGCGAACTGCGCCGCGGCATGCAGATGGTGTTCCAGGATTCCTACGCCTCGCTCAATCCGCGCCTGACCATCGAGGAATCGATCGCCTTCGGCCCGAAGGTGCACGGCATGGCGGACGGCGCGGCGCGTGCGTTGGCGCGCGAGCTGTTGGGCAAGGTGGGGCTGGTTCCTGCAAACTTCGCCAATCGCTACCCGCACGAGATCTCCGGCGGCCAGCGCCAGCGCATCAACATCGCACGTGCGCTGGCGCTGTCGCCGCGGCTGGTGATCCTCGATGAAGCGGTCTCTGCGCTCGACAAGTCCGTCGAGGCGCAGGTGCTCAATTTGCTCGCCGATCTCAAGAGCGAGTTTGGGCTGACCTATCTCTTCATCAGCCACGACCTCAACGTCGTCCGCTACATCAGCGATCGCGTGCTGGTGATGTATCTCGGCGAGGTCGTCGAGCTCGGTCCGGTCGACCGGGTGTGGGACAGGCCCGCGCATCCCTATACGCGTGCGCTGCTGGCCGCGATGCCGTCCTCCGATCCTGATAGCCGAACCGAGACGCCGCCGATCACGGGCGATCCGCCCAATCCGATCGATCCGCCGTCCGGCTGCCGCTTCCATACCCGTTGTCCGTTTGCGGAGCCGCTCTGCGCAAATGCGACACCAAAGCTCACCGCGCTCGATACAATGGGCCACGAGGCCGCGTGCTACATGGCGATCCCGGGTTCAGGCCATAGCCGCTCGCCGAAGGAGGAAACCGCATGACGAGACCGACGACAAAAGAGATCAAGGCGACGGCGCAGGTCGCGGGCGTTCCCGTCGACGACGAGATCGCGACGCGCATCTCCAATTCCATCGGGCCTGCCTTTGAAGGCTTTGCGGCCGTCGCCGGCACGTTGCCGTTCGACCTCGAGCCCGCGCTGTACCCGATCGCGCAGACGCAGAAGGTGTCGAAATGAGCACCGACCCTGCATTGATGACGCTCGCCGAGGTCGCGCGTGCGATCGCGATGAAGCAGGTGTCCTCGCATGAGGTCACGCGCGCGCTGTTGCACCGCATCGCGCAATGGCAGCCGCATCTCAACGCCTTCATGTCGATCGAATCGGAGGCCGCGCTGAAGGCCGCCGATGCTGCCGATGCCGAGCTGGCCAAAGGCGAAGTCCGCGGGCCGCTGCATGGCGTGCCGCTCGCGCACAAGGACATGTATTACGACGCCGGCCACGTCGCGACCTGCGGCTCGCTGATCCGTCGCGATTTCGTGCCGACGGTGACCTCCACCGCCTTGCAGCGCCTGAAGGACGCCGGCCAGGTCCGCCTTGGCACGCTGCATCTGGCGGAGTTCGCCTATGGGCCGACCGGCCACAATGCCCATTACGGTCCGGTGCGCAATCCCTGGAACGTCGCGCATATCACCGGTGGCTCCTCGTCGGGCTCCGGCTCGGCGGTCGCGGCGCGGCTAACCTATGCGGCGCTGGGCTCCGACACCGGCGGCTCGATCCGCATGCCCGCGCATTTCTGCGGCGTCACCGGGCTGAAGACCACCGTGGGCCGCGTCAGCCGCGCCGGCGCGATGCCGCTGTCGCAGTCGCTCGACACCGTCGGCCCGCTTGCCCGCACCGCTGAGGACTGCGCGCTGCTGCTGGCATTGATGGCCGGCCCTGATCCCCAGGATTCGACCTGCAGCCACGAGCCGCTTTCCGACTATGTCGGCGCGACCAAGGGCTCGCTCAAAGGTCTCAAAATCGGCGTCCCTTCGTCCTTTTATGTCGACGATCTCGACAGCGAGGTCGCGCGCGTGCTCGACGAGACCATCGCCGTTCTCAAGCGCGAGGGCGCCGACATCGTCACAGTCGAGCTGCCGGACCAGCGGCAATTGTCCGCGGCAAGCCAGCTCGTTCTCGCGGCCGAAGCGGCCGCGTTCCACAAGCGCTGGATGATCGAGCGTGCCCAGGATTACGGCCCGCAGGTCCTGATGCGGCTTCAGAACGGTCTTGCCGTTCCCGCCATCACCTATCTCGAGGCGATGCGCTGGCGCGGCCCGGCGCTCGCCGCGCACAATGCGGCGGCCGCAGGCGTTGACGCGATTATCGCACCGGCTTCTCCCGTGCCGGCGCCGACGATCGAGGAGAGCGACGTCGGCGGCGGACCGAACGCGCCGGCGCTGTTGCAGCGGCTGACGCTGTTCACCCGTCCGGTGAACTTTCTCGGCCTGCCGTCGCTCACCGTGCCCTCAGGCTTCACCAAGAGCGGTCTTCCGATCGGCATGCAGCTGATCGGCCGCTCCTTCGACGAGGCGACCTTGCTCACCATCGGCGCGGCATTCCAGCGCGTCACCGACTATCACGATAGGCTGCCGAAACTTCCGTCATGACAAAGCTCGTCGAGATCTCAGGCCTCAACATCCGCTTTACCGGGGAGCGCACGGTCTATGCCGTGAACGATCTCAGTCTCGCGCTCGGCGATGGCGAGGTGCTGGGCCTGCTCGGCGAGTCCGGTTCGGGCAAGAGCGTGACCTTGCGCGCGCTGATGCGGCTGTTGCCGAAGAAGCGCACGCAGATCACGGGCAAGGTCAACGTCATGGGCCGCGACGTGCTCGCCATGAACGACGAGCAGCTGTCGTCGTTCCGCGGCCAGACGGTATCGATGATCTTCCAGGAGCCCGCGCTCGCGCTCGATCCGGTCTACACCATCGGCGCGCAGATCGCCGAAAGCGTCGTGCGGCACGAGGGCAAAAGCTATGCGGAGGGACGCGCGAGAGCACTCGACATGCTCGAGGTCGTGCGCATTCCTTCCGCCAAGCGTCGTCTCGATGCCTATCCGCACGAGATGTCCGGCGGCATGCGTCAGCGCGCGATGATCGCGCTGGCGCTCGCCTGCCGGCCGAAGATCCTGCTGGCGGACGAGCCGACCACGGCGCTCGACGCCACCGTGCAGATCCAGATCCTGCTGCTGCTACGCGAGCTGCAGCGTGAATTCGGCATGTCCGTCATCTTCGTCACCCACGACATCGGCGTCGCCATCGAGATCTGCGACCGCGTCGCGGTGATGTATGCCGGCCAGATCGTGGAGCAGGGCACGCTTCGCGACATCGTCCGTTCGCCGGTACATCCCTATGCCAAGGGACTGCTCGCCTCCACCATCCACGGCACCAAGCGGGGGCAGCGGCTTGAAACCATCCCCGGCACGCCGCCCTCGCTGGCTGAAAAGCCCAACACCTGCTCTTTCGCCCCCCGCTGCGCCGTGGCCCAGCCTCGCTGCCTGGAGCAACTGCCCGCGAATGTGGAAGTGGGAGCGGGCAGGGCGGCTAGGTGTGTGCTGGCGGAGCCGGTCACCGCGCTGTCCTAATATTTGGACCAGGGAACGGGGAACAGCATTCACACCTCATTCATTCCGGTTCCGGTTCCATGGGGCCGTTCACGGAGAGGGACCTCGCTTATGCACATTTCCAACGAAGGCCTGCTTGTCATCCTGTTCGTCGGCCTGGTTGCCGGTTGGCTGGCGGGCAAGGTGGTGCGCGGAACCGGGTTCGGCATCATCGGCGACATCGTGGTCGGCATCGCCGGCGCGCTAGTCGCAAGCTTCCTGTTCCCGAAGCTCGGCATTCACATCGGCACCGGGCTGATATCCGAAATCGTCTATTCCGCGATCGGCGCTGTCATCCTGCTGCTGGTGGTGCGGCTGGTACGCGGCGGCGGCCGGTTCTAATGGCGCCCGAGTTCAGTTGATCGAACTTTTGACCTCTCCCCGCCCGGGGAGAGGTGACATGTCTGCAAGAAAAAGCCGCAAGAACGTGAGATTCCGGACTTGCGTGCGAGGCTGGTCGGGGGTGATGTGGACCAAAGGGGTCCCGGATTATTCGGCTGCGTTGGGCGAGGAGCGCAAACGCGATATTAATCCGGGTCAATTACTCCTGAATTCGCCTTTGAAATCAGGGGCTTTGGCTCCCACCCGAAAGAGATCAGACTGATGGCAGCCGTTCCCGGCCTCCGCCGTTCAGAGCTCGGTGACGCGCTGCGCACTTGTCGCGCGGCGTTCGTCGGCGTCGGCTTGATGAGCTGCATGATCAACCTGCTCTATCTGACCGGGTCTATCTTCATGCTGGAGGTCTACGACCGGGTGCTGCCGAGCCGCAGCATTCCGACGCTGGTCGGCCTGATCGTCCTCGCCAGCTTCCTCTACATGGCGCAGGGCGTGCTCGACATGATCCGCAACCGGATCCTGGGGCGGGTCGGAACCGCGCTGGACGAAGCCCTGAACAAGCGCGTGTTCGACACCATCGTGCGCCTGCCGCTGCTGGTTGGCAGCCGCAACGAGGGCCTTCAGCCGCTGCGCGATCTCGACAATGTCCGCTCCTTCCTCGGCGGCATGGGACCGAGCGCGTTCTTCGACCTGCCCTGGCTGCCGCTCTATCTCGCCATCTGCTTCGCCTTCCACGTCATGATCGGCGTCACCGCGCTGATCGGCGCCATCATCCTGGTCGGACTGACGCTGGTCACCGAGTTCATGTCCCGCCAGCCGGCGCGCGAGGCGATGGGGCTCGCCGCCCAGCGCAACGACATCGCCCAGTCCAGCCGCCGCAACGCCGAGGTGATGGTGTCGATGGGCATGGCCGGCCGGATGAACGCGCGCTGGAGCGAGGCCAACGAAAAATATCTCGACGGCAACCAGCGTGCGAGCGACGTCGCCGGCGGTCTCGGCGCGGTTGCAAAAGTGCTGCGCATGATGCTGCAATCGGCCGTGCTCGCCGTCGGCGCCTATCTCGTCATCCACCAGGAGGCGACCGCCGGCATCATCATCGCCGGCTCGATCCTCTCGGCCCGTGCGCTTGCCCCGGTCGATCTTGCGATCGCGCACTGGAAATCCTTTGTCGCGGCACGTCAGAGCTGGCACCGCCTCACCCGTCTTTTGGAGCAGATGCCGGCGCAAACGATGCCGACCCAGTTGCAGGCGCCCACCAGCCGCCTTTCGGTCGAAGGCGTCGCCATGGTGCCCCCCGGCGACCAGCGCGTCATCGTCCAGGACATCACCTTTGCGCTCGAAGCCGGCAACGGCCTTGGCGTGATCGGACCGAGCGGCTCCGGCAAGTCGTCGCTGATCCGCGCGCTGGTCGGCGTCTGGCAGCCGGTTCGCGGCAAGGTGCGGCTTGACGGCGCGGCGCTCGACCAATGGTCGTCGGACATGCTCGGCCGCCACATCGGCTATCTGCCGCAGGACGTCGAGTTGTTCGGCGGCACCATCGCACAGAACATCAGCCGCTTCGATCCCGACGCCACCTCCGACGGCATCATCGCTGCCGCGAAAGAGGCCGGCGTGCACGAGATGATCATCAAGATGCGCGAGGGCTACAACACCCAGGTCGGCGAGCAGGGCACCTCGCTCTCCGCAGGCCAGGCGCAGCGCGTGGCGCTGGCGCGCGCGCTCTACGGCAACCCGTTCCTGATCGTGCTCGACGAGCCCAATTCCAATCTCGACACTGAAGGCGACGAGGCACTGACCCGCGCCATCCGTGGGGCGCGCGAGCGCGGTGCCGTCGTCATCGTGGTGGCGCACCGCCCGATCGGCGTGGAAGCGGTCGACCAGATCCTGGTGCTGCGCGACGGCCGCATGCAGGCCTTCGGGCCGAAGGAACAGGTCCTCGCCCAGGTACTCCAGCCGCGTGTGACGCCGCCGACACCGATCAAGATCGTCAGCGAAAGCGGAGCCAAGGCATGAGCACGATGGCGATCGGCGGCGGGAAGCCTGCCGCAAAGCGAACGGTGCGGGAATCGATCCGATTTCACCTGATGCTCGGTCTCGCGATCGTGCTGGTCCTGGCCGTCGGCCTTGGCGGCTGGGCATCGACGGTGCAGATCTCGGGCGCGCTGATCGCGCCGGGCCAGATCGTGGTCGAATCCAACGTCAAGAAGGTGCAGCATCCGACCGGCGGCGTGGTCGGCGAGGTGCGCGCCCGCGACGGCGACGTGGTCAAGGCAGGTGACATCGTGGTGCGGCTCGACGACACCGTCACCAAGGCGAACCTCGCCATCGTCACCAAGAATCTCGACGCCGCGCAGGCGCGCACGGCGCGGCTTCAGGCCGAGCAGCGCGGGATCGACAAGCTGGAGTTTCCGCAAGTCCTGCTCGAGCGCGGCAACGATCCCGATGTCAAGAACCTGCTCTCCGCCGAGACCAAGCTGTTCGACGTCCGTGTCAACGGCCGCGCCGGCCAGAAGGCGCAGCTTCGCGAGCGCGTCCAGCAACTCAATGAGGAGATCGAGGGGCTCTCAGCGCAGGAGAGAGCCAAGGACAAGGAAATCTCGCTGGTGCAGCAGGAGCTCGTCGGTGTCCGCGATCTCTATGACAAGCACCTGGTGCAGATCTCCCGCCTGACCACGCTCGAACGCGATTCCGCCCGGCTCAACGGCGAGCGCGCGCAATACATTGCCTCGCGCGCGCAGGCCAAGGGCAAGATCACCGAGACCGAGCTCCAGATCATCCAGGTCGACAAGGACATGGTGAGCGAGGTCTCGAAGGATTTGCGCGAGACCAACGACAAGATCGGCGAAATGATCGAGCGCAAGGTCGCGGCCGAAGATCAGCTTCGCCGCGTTGACATCCGCGCGCCACAGGACGGCATGGTGCTGCAATCGACGGTGCACACCGTCGGCGGCGTCGTCACCGCCGGCGACGCGCTCATGCTGATCGTGCCGCAGGCCGATGATCTCCAGGTCGAGGCCAAGGTCAATCCGGTCGATATCGACAAGCTCCAGATCGGCCAGAAGACACTGCTGCGCCTGTCCGCCTTCAACCAGCGCACCACGCCCGAGCTCAACGGCGTCGTCAGCCGCGTCTCGCCCGACGTCACCACCGACCAGCGCACCGGCCAGAGCTACTACACCATCCGCGTCTCGTTGCCAGCGGAAGAGGTCGCCAAACTCGGCGACTCCAAGCTGATCCCGGGTATGCCGGCGGAGGCCTTCGTCCAGACCGGTGACCGCACCATGCTGTCCTATCTGATGAAGCCGCTGCACGACCAGTTCATGCGGGCGTTCCGGGAGAAGTGACGCGCGAAAGCGCGTCATCCCATTCGTCATTGCGAGTGCAGCGAAGCAATCCAGTCTGCCTTCGCAGCGAAATTTCTGGATTGCTTCGCTACGCTCGCAATGACGGCGAGCCTTCGTTCTTGCTATAGTTCGATTCAGCCCCAGCAACCCGGCGTCGAACAATGCAATCCATCCAATCCCCACCGTCCATCGCCACCGAATCCTTCTCCGACGCTGGTCTCGCCGTCGCCCGCCTCGAAGAGATCTACGAGCGCAACACAAAGTTCCTGCGCGACCGGTTCGAGGCTTACGTCAACGGCGAGGCGATCACGACGCGGGTGCGGGCCTTCTATCCCTTCGTCCGCGTCACCACTGCGACGCATGCGCGGCTGGATTCGCGGCTCGCCTACGGCTTCGTCGCCCGGCCCGGTGTGCACGAGACCAGCGTCACGCGTCCGGATCTGTTTCGGACCTATCTCACCGAGCAGATCGGATTGTTGATTCAGAACCACGGCGTCCCGGTCGAAATCGGCGAATCCGGCGAACCTATTCCCGTTCACTTCGCCTACCGCCGCGACATCAACATCGAGGCGGCCATCACCACCAGCGAGAACTTCGCCGTCGCGGGATCGCTGCGCGATGCGTTCGACGTGCCTGATTTGGCCACCATGGACGATGCCATCGCCGACGGCACTTTCGAGCTCCAGCCCGGCGCGCCCGAGCCGCTATCGCTGTTTCGGGCGGCTCGCGTCGACTACTCGTTGCGCCGGCTCTACCACTACACCGGCACGGACCCCGAATATTTCCAGAACTTCGTGATCTTCACCAACTACCAGTTCTATGTCGATGCCTTCGCGCAGCTCTGCCAGCAGCGGCTTCAGTCCGGCGAAGCCGGCTTCGAGGCATTCGTTGCTCCCGGCAATGTAATCACGCGCAGCGGCGGAGCGATGACGGGCGTTGCGCCCGCCCGCACGCCGCAGATGCCGGCCTTTCACCTGGTCGAGCCCGGCTATCGCGGCATCACCCTGATCAACATCGGCACCGGCCCGTCCAACGCGCGCAACGTCACCGACCACGTGGCCGTGCTGCGGCCCCATGCCTGGCTGATGCTCGGCCATTGCGCGGGCCTGCGCAACACGCAGCGGCTCGGCGACTACGTCCTTGCGCATGGTTACGTGCGTGAGGACCATGTGCTCGACCGCGAGCTGCCGCTGTGGGTGCCGATCCCGGCGCTGGCGGAGATGCAGGTCGCACTCGAAGAGGCCGTCGAGGACGTCACGGGCCTCGAAGGTTTCGAGCTGAAGCGTCTGATGCGCACGGGTACCGTCGCGAGCGTGGACAATCGCAACTGGGAGATCTCCGGCCCGGCCGTGATCCGCCGTCTGTCGCAATCGCGCGCAGTTGCACTCGACATGGAATCGGCCGCGATTGCCGCCAACGGCTACCGTTTCCGCGTCCCCTACGGCACGCTGCTGTGCGTCTCCGACAAGCCCCTGCACGGCGAGATCAAGCTCGCCGGCATGGCCAGTGAATTCTACCGCCGCCGCGTCGGCCAGCATCTCGATATCGGCCTGAAGGCGCTGGAACGGCTCAAGCAGCAGGAATCGGAGCGGTTGCATTCGCGAAAGCTCCGCAGTTTCGCCGAAGTCGCGTTCCAGTAGCGCGTCCCTCCCACTTGCCGGCAGGATCTGGCAGCAAGACTGTCGCACGCACGACACTGACGTCTCCGTGAGAACGCAAGCATTCCGGAATATCGCCGTCGGAGCAGGGTTATCACGTCGTCTGGGTTGCGTTGTCAGAAACAGGAGGCAGCAATGATCACAGCGATGATCAAATTTGTCGTGCCGGGAATGCTCGCAGCGACGTTGTTCGCTTCGCCAGGGCTGGCCGCGGGAGGCGGTGGTGGCGGCGGTGGTGGCGCCAGTTCCACCGATCCCTATGCGGGCGCCTATTCGGACCAGAAAGCGCAGCCAGCCTACCCGAAACGTTCCAACCCCAAGGCAACCCAGAAAGGCAAGAAGCCGAACAACCAGTCGCGCATCGGTGACCCCGCATTCGCGGCCGGCTACCGTGTGGCCTATGACACGATCTACGAGCGCAACGACTACGCAGCTGCGATCGAGCAGTTGAAAGCGTTGGACCATGACGATCATCCGAACGTCGCCAACCTCATCGGCTACTCCTATCGCAAGCTCGGCGACTACAAGCAGTCGCAGATATGGTACGAGCGCGCGCTGAAGGCCGATCCGAATCACGTGCTGACCTGGCAGTATTATGGGCTCTGGCAACTCGAGCAGGGCAACCGCGAGCAGGCGATGTATCACCTAAGTCGTATCGCCACGATCTGCGGCCGCGATTGCGAAGAGTACAAGTCTCTGGCGATTGCGCTGGACAAACCTACTGGCACGGCTCTCGTTTATTGAGACCGTAGGGCCGGGCTAGCGAAGCGCGACCCGCCAATTCCGACGACGGCTCGGGACAAGGAGTGGGCTGCGCCTTCGGCTAACGCACCCCACGCATGGTGACAAGGCGTCAGATTTTCAGCATTGTCCGGCGCGGGGGCTCGACCGGGACGACTTGATGCCACTCATGCGCGACAAGATCATTGGCCATGATCTCGAACGGCTGGCCTTTCTCTTCACCATGCTGAACGACGGCGAGGTCGTGCAGTGCCAGATCAGCGACGCCGCGATGGACGAGCTTGCGGGCACGCAGGGTACCGAAAGCAGCGCGCGGCAGGCGCAGTTCATGTCGCTGCGCGAGACCATCGAGCGGCTCGCGTCAGACCTCTACGACGAGGCGCCGAGGGTCAGGGGCCATGTCGTGCGGATTTTTACGCGACATCTGCAGCGGTAATGCCACTCCAGCCTCCGCCGTCATGCCCCCAAGCTTGATAGCTGCAATTCGTCGCGCTTGGTTTCTCTAAAGCATTCGCTAACCAAACAATCTTTTCGCAGCAATCCTAAGACATGCAAAGCCAGACATTATCCAGCCATGAATTGGTTACTCGTACAGGTTAGGTCACGAACCTGGAGCCCAGAGGCTTGCTTCGACCTTGAAGAAGTCACTATGGACGCGCCCGAAGCTTGGAGTGCCTCTGTGTTTGACGAGCGCAAAGGAAAGCCGACCACGTCCGGAACTCCGGTATCCAACGGTTCCCGATTTCATGGCGGCCGCCAGAGGGCGCCGATGGTCGCGCACAAATCCCGCACGAGTGATCCCGTGACAAAAGAGATTGTTGGAAACGACGCGAGCCGCGAGTCCGGTCGCTACGTCAATCCGGACAAGACGCTGCCAAAGAGTTGGCGGCTTGCAATCGCCATTGCGATCGGGTGCGGATTTGTGGGCCTTGTGCTCCGCTACCTCGCCCGGGAGCACGCGACCGACGACACCATTCGGTATGTGATCCCCTGGTATGTCTTTGCTCGAGATCACGGCGTTGGTGGGCTGGCCGAAGCTTTTACCAACTATACCCCGTTTTTCAGCTACCTCCTGTTGATTGCTGCTCGATTTGATTGGCTAGGCGAGCCACTTTCCCTCCTGAAGATGATCTCGGCAGTATTCGAGTTTGGCTGCGCGATCGCTGTGGCCCAGATCGTCTGGCAAGCTACAAAGGTGCCATTGCGCGCGTCCCTGGGCTTCTGTGCCGTTTGGCTTGCACCGACGGTGATCTTCAACGGGGCAGTATGGGGGCAGACTGATTCGATCTGGACCTTCTTCACGCTGGTTTCCGTGGCGCTGTTCATGCGGGACCGAAATGGCGTCGTGCCATTTGCGTTGGCCTTTTCGGTGAAGGCCCAGGCCGTATTCCTGGGGCCCTTCGTGCTCGGCATGATTTTGCGCCGCAAGATACACGTGGCGTGGCTCGCCACTATTCCCGGGATCTATGTGGTCCTCGCCATTCCGGTTCTCGTCGCCGGCAGATCCTTGGCCTCCGTGTTCGAGGTCTATCTAGACCAGGCCAACACTTTTCACCGTCTCACCATGAATGCAGCGAACATCTGGGTGTTGGCTGGGGCAACGCCGTACGCGATCGGAGTCGCGGCCGGTCTGGCGCTCGCAGCGGCGAGCGGGCTCGCGTTGTCGATCTTCATCGCCCGCTCCAAGCAAGCGGGGCCGGAGTTTATTCTGCTCGCCGCATGTGTATCGCTCATGCTCATGCCGTATCTCCTCCCGAAGATGCACGAGCGCTACTTCTACGCGTTCGAACTAGCGTCCATCGCGCTCGCCTGCCTCAATCCGCGCTATTTGCCCTTCGCGGCGATTGCTCAAGTCGACGGCGTGTTATCCTATCTCGCGTTCGAAAGCGGGATCGTCCTGGGCCTGCTGCCGGCGGCACTCTGCAACACCGTTCTCGTGTTCTACCTCGTGCTTGATCTTTGGCGCGGCGAACGTGGATTTCGCTTTCCGAGGTTTGCCTGGCTCGGCTTCATCGTGTCGATTGCGGGATTGCTCTCCAATCTGGTCTTCGAGGGTGCCAGTTGGAACGTGTCCCCCGTGTACCTGCTCACCGCTAGTCTCGCCACGGTCATGACGCTGCTGCTCCTGAAAGAGTCGCGTCGCAGCTCGGCCGACAGCCCGGACCGGTTGCCTTGACTTCAACTCTCGTCCGGTCAAGCCGGGGGCTGACAGCTGTTTCGGAGCAACACGGGAGCGCCAGCAATCAGCTGTCGAATATGATCACACTGCGCAGCGTCTTGCCGGCTTTCATGTTGGCAAAGCCTTCGTTGATCTCGGAGAGCTTCAGCTTGGCCGAGATCCAGTCTTCCAGATGCAGCCGTCCGCGCAGGTAGAAATCCACCAGCCGCGGCATGTCGACGCGAAAGTGGTTCGAGCCCATCGAGGAGCCCTGGATCCTGCGCTCGCGCAGGAAGTCGAAGCCGTGCAGCTCGATCTTCTGGCCGAACGGAATCATGCCGACGATGGTGGCCGTGCCACCCGAGGCGAGCATGCCGAAAGCCTGCTCGGCGGTTTCCTTGCGGCCGAGCACCTCGAAGGAATGATGCACGCCGCCATTGGTGAGATCGCGCACCTGCTTCACGACGTCGCCGTCGGCAGGGTTGATGATGTCGGTGGCGCCCAGCTTGGTCGCGAGCTGGAGTTTGGCCGGATTGGTGTCGATGGCAATGATGCGGCCGGCGCCCGCGATCTGTGCGCCGTTGATCGCAGCCATGCCGACACCGCCGCAGCCGATCACGGCCACGGTCTCGCCGGCCGTCACCTTCGCCGTGTTCACGACCGCGCCATAGCCGGTGATGACGCCGCAGCCGATCAGCGCGGCGAGATCGAGCGGCATCTCCTTGCGGATTTTGACGATCGCGTTCTCGTGCACCAGCATCTGCTCGGCGAAGGAGGAAAGATTGAGGAACTGATGCAGCTTCTCCGAGCGGGCCCACTGCATCCGATTGGAGGCACCCGGCAGCAATTTCACCGTGGTGTCGGTGCAGAGCACCGTGCGGCCCGTGGTGCAATTGTCGCAGGTGCCGCAGAACACCGACAAACAGGTGACGACGTGATCGCCGGGCTTTACATAAGTCACGTCGGAGCCGACCTGCTCGACGACACCGGCGGACTCGTGCCCGAGCACCGCGGGCAGCGGATGCGGATAGAGCCCCTCCATGAAGTGCAGATCGGAGTGGCAGAGACCCGCCACCGACGTCCGGATCAGGACCTCGCGCGGGCCGGGCTTCGGCAGGCTGACATCCTCGATGACCAGGGGTTTGTTGACTTCATGGAGGACGGCGGCCTTCATCGAGCACTCCCTATCGCTTTTTTTGCTTTGAACGCGGGTGCAGCCTACGCTGCCAGAACCAGTTCGCCAACCTCGCTCATATCAGCTGCGCGATCGCCGAGCAGCAGCGTGGCGATCTTCTGCTGCACGGCATTTTCCGTCAGCCGGAACGGATCGCTCGGCGATACCCGGTGATCGATCACCAGCCGCGACATCAGCAGCCTTCGCGCATCGCCGCGCATGTCGTGAATGCGGTGCGCCTCCCAGGTGAGCGCGACGGCACTGGCGACATGATAGAGCAGGCTGGTGGCGCGGCGCGCATCGGCCTCGTTGTCGGCCTTGCCCGCGACCTCGCGCGCGAAGCCGACTGCGCGATCGGTGAGAATATGCAGCCGGTCGCGCCAGGCCTGCGGCACCGAGGGGCTGTCATCGAGCCGGGCGTGCAGATCGGCGGCGAGCGCAGATTCCGCGCCGTGGCGTCCGACCGCGCGCCTCAGCGCATCAATCGCGACGATGTTGCCGGTGCCTTCCCAGACCGAGCCGAGATGCGCGTCGCGCAGCAACCGCGCGGTCGCGAATTCCTCGATGTAGCCGATGCCGCCGCGCATCTCGAGGGCATCGCCGCAGACCTTTCGCGCATCACGCGTGGCGCGGAATTTCAGTGTCGGGGTCAGGATGCGAAGCAGCGCAGCGGCATCCTGGCTGCCGGCCTCGGCGCGGTCGAGCGCGTCCGCGGTGAGAAAGCTCATCGACAGTGCTTGCTCGACCGGCAGCATGATCTTCAGCATCTGGCGCCGGCCCAGCGGCAGGTCGATGATGCGGTTGCCGAACACCATACGGTTCTTCGCCACCGTCATCGCGTCGTGATAGGCACGGCGCATCAGCGCCGTGGATTTCACGCCGTTGGAAAGCCGCGACGAATTCACCATCTCGGCCATCTGCACGAAGCCGCGGTCGAGCTTGCCGACCGCATAGGCGATCGCGCCTTCGAGCTTGATCTCGCCTGACGCCATCGAGCGCGTGCCGAGCTTGTCCTTAAGACGCACGATCCGGTAGTGGTTCTGCGAGCCGTCGTCGAGGAAGCGCGGCATCAGGAACAGGCCGACGCCGCGCGTGCCGGGCCCGGCGCCTTCGGGGCGCGCCAGCAGCATCACGATTTTAGCGTCGGCGTTCGAGCAGAACCATTTCTCTCCGGTGAGGCGCCAATGGTCACCCTCCTGCACGGCCGTCGTCGTCAGCGTGCCGACATCGGAGCCGCCTTCCTTCTCGGTCATGAACTGGCCGCCTTGGGTCAGCTTGCTCATGTCGGTCTGGGTCAGGCCGTCGAGATATTTCGCCTTCAACGCCTCGCTGCCGAAATTCGCCAGCAATTTCGCGCAGCCGTCGGTGACGTTGATCGGGCAGCCCATGCCGAATTCGGTCTGGTTGAACAGGAAAGTGAAAGCGTGTTTCGCTACGACCGGATATTTGTCCGGCCAGCCCATGATGCCCTTGCGGATCGAGAGCGCGTGGATGCCGAACTCGCCGAAGGCCGCGTTCTCCAACTCGCGATAGGCCGGGTGGTATTCGATCCGCTGCACGTCGCGGCCGAACTTGTCGCGCTGGTGCAGCACCGGCGTGTGCCGGTCGGCGAGCCGCGCGCAGTCGTCGAGATGGCCGCCGGCCAATTCGCCCAGGCGATCGAGATGCGGTTCGATGTGACGGAATAGCGTCTCCGGCAGATGGATGCGCAAGAGATCCGTCAGCGCCTGATCGGCGCGGTAGAAATTCATGCCAGTGGTATCGGGAGCCAGCAGTCCGGATGGTGCGGCCGCGACCTGTTTTGCCTGCGCGGGGGCCGGCTTGTGCATGATCGTCCTCTTCGTTTCCGCCTTACGGACATCTTACGCCGATTTGGCGCTTGCCGCTTGAGATGATGTCGATCATGCTCCAGTCGCGAAAGCGGAGAAAGCCGCAAATCGTCAGGGAGGCATGATCGCCGTGAGGGAGCAATTCGCTCTGCGGAATTGTGATCGTCCCGGCTGGTTGTCCGCACGGACCGTGCATAGATCAGCGGCTTCCCGTCTGCGAGAGATCACGCCATGGAACACCCGAAATACAAGATCGCCCTCATCGTCGGCGCCGGCGAAGGCCTGAGCGCCTCGCTGGCGCGGCTATTGTCTGCCCAGGGCATCCGCGTCGCGCTGGCCGCGCGAAAAATCGAGAAACTTGGCGCGCTCTGCAGCGAGACCGGCGCCAAGGCCTATGCCTGCAACGCCACCGAGCCCGAGGAGGTCGAGCGCTTGTTTGGCCTCGTCGAACGCGAGATCGGCATGCCCGACGTGGTCGTCTACAACGCCAGCGGTCGCGCGCGCGGGCCGTTCGTCGATCTCGTTCCGGCCGACGTGGCGCAGGCGATCGCGGTCAGCGCCTATGGCGGCTTCCTGGTGGCGCAGCAGGCGGCAAAACGCATGCTGCCGAGCAAGCACGGCGCGATCCTGTTCACCGGCGCTTCGGCAAGCGTCAAGGGCTATGCGCAGTCGGCCCCGTTCGCGATGGGCAAGTTCGCGCTGCGCGGCCTCGCGCAGAGCATGGCACGCGAACTGTCGCCGCAAGGCATCCACATCGCGCATTTTGTCATCGACGGCGGCATCCGCAGCGCGGCGCGCACGGAGCCCGAAGACAAGCCGGGTTCGATGCTCGATCCCGATGCCATCGCGGAGAGCTACTGGAACGTGTTGCAGCAGCCGCGCAGCGCCTGGAGCTGGGAGCTCGAGTTGCGGCCCTGGGTGGAGAAGTTTTGAAGGCGATAACGTCACAACGACCGTCATTGCGAGCGAAGCGAAGCAATCCAGAATGCCTCCGCGGAAAAGGCTGGATTGCTTCGTCGCTTCGCTCCTCGCAATGACGAAGGAGAGGGAGCGACATGACCACGGAAACCACCATCGACACCGGCACCAATGAACTCCTCTGCGTGATCCGTGATCGCGTCGCATTGATCACGCTGAACAGGCCCGAGGCGCGCAACTCGCTGTCGGACGCGCTGACCCCGGCGCTGCGCACGATGATCCGCAGCTGCGGCGAGAATCCCGATGTCGGCGCGCTGCTGCTCACCGGCGCCGGCGAAGCTTTTTGCGCCGGCGGCAACGTCAAGGGCATGGGCGCGCATCGCGACCCGAAGAAGCTGGAGGTGTCGCTGGAAGACCGCGTCGCCGATCTCCAGGAGCGGCAGCGGCTGCTCACCGGCGCGCTGGTGTCGGTGCGCAAGCCGACCATCGCGGCGCTCCCCGGTCCGGCGGTCGGCGCGGGGCTGGCCATCGCCATGGCCTGCGACATCCGCATCGCCGCGCAATCGGCCTTCGTGGCCACCGGCTATGCCCGCATCGCGCTGAGCGGCGATTACGGGATCGCGTGGCTGTTGACGCGGCTCGTCGGCACCGCGCGGGCGCGCGAGTTGCTGTTCACCGGCGATCGCGTGGACGCAGCGCGTTGTGAGGCGATCGGCCTCGTCAACCGCGTGGTGCCCGACAACCAATTGCAGGCAGAGGCCTTCGCACTGGCGAAATCCCTCGCCGAAGGCCCGCGCCTCGCGCTGCGCTACATGAAGGACAATCTCGACGAGGCCCTGCAATTCGACTTCGAAACCGCGCGCGATCATGAGGCTGAACGGCTGATCCGCCTGACCACGACCGCCGATCACAAGGAGGCGGTGCAGGCGTTTATCGAAAAGCGCAAGGCGGTGTTCAGGGGGAAGTAGGGCTTCCGAAAGTGGTTGACCGTCACCCTGAGGTGCCGGAGCGAAGCGGAGGCCTCGAAGGGCGACGGCCCCGCTGTTGCCGCGGCGAAAATAAAAACCAGCCGGGCCGTCCATCCTTCGAGGCCCGTTCTGCGGAAGACCGCAGAACGAGCGCCTCAGGATGACGGTTTATGAATGGGATAAAAAAATGCCCGGCTCTGGTTTTCGCCAGGCCGGGCTCGAGTGGTGTCAGGCCGAGGCTGAGGGGCTTTCGGCCCGACGGGAAAGGGCGACGAGGCGCCAGCTCGCGCAGGGAATGTCCTTTGGTGCGACGCTGATCTCCTTGTCGAAGCGGACGAGTTTCCAGTCATCAGGATGATTGACGAAGGCAAAGCCGGATTTGCGCGCGAGCGAAATCATGGCCTCGTTGGAGCGGAGCGTGTCGCCGAGCATGCGCTCGGCACCGAGCGCAGCCGCGCGGCACTCGAGATTCTTCATGAGCACGGTGGCGATGCCGTGGCCCTGCCAGTGATCGTCGACCGACAGGCCGAATTCAACCGTCGCGGTTTCGGCATGCAGCGCGTAGCGCACTTCGGCGACGATGGTCTCGAAGCCGTCGACCATCATGGTCGCGACCACCGTAAAACGATCGCGCTCGCCGACCTGAAGGAAGTCGTGAAGCAGGCCTTTCGGCAACTCGCTGATCCCGCCGAAGAAGCGGTTGTAGCGGGAGCGGGTCGAGAGCGAGCGGATATAATGCTGGAGCTCGTCGGTGTCGCGCGGCTCGACGAAGCGAACGTTCACCGGCTCACCGTGCCGGGTGCGCAGCGAGTCCGAATATTGCTTCAAATCTTCCAGGCGGAGGGTGCTCATGACACATGCCCACAAGGGGACCTCAAGGGAGAAGGGACCGCCGGCGCCCCTGTGATCAGGCGGCGCCGGCCTGGCGGCCAATCAGGCCCGCCAGAAGGGTTTATCGGCCTCGAAGGCCACATCGCTCCAGGACAGCCCGACGTCCTGGAGGTCACGCGCGGACCAGTTGGTCAGCTCACGCCGGGTTCGGTAGCGCTCGTGCCAGACGTGAAGTGTCTCGCCGATCTGGTGGATCAGGCCGGGCGCATGATGATTTGTCATCGAATTCTGGGTCAAAGTAGACATTTTCAGCTCCTGGAGCTAAGTTGACCGCTTATATCTGCTTCCTACTGCGCTGCGACAAACGACAATTTGTACTCTTTCGCATGAAATAACGTCATGTATCCTGCTGCCAGATGACTGCCAGATTGCCTTCCCTGAACGGATTGCGGGCCTTTGAGGCCGCCGCGCGCCATCTCAGTTTCACGCTGGCCGCTTCCGAGCTGAATGTGACCCAGACTGCGATCAGCCATCAGATCCGCAGGCTGGAGGAGGAGCTCGGCATCCGCCTGTTCGTCCGGCAGAACCGCGCGCTGGCGCTGACGCCGGAGGCGCGCGACTATCTGCCCGGCGTCCGTGCCGCCTTCAACGACCTCCGCCTTGCCACCGATCGGCTGCTGCGCAAGGACGACGACAAGGTGCTGACCGTTTCGACGCTGGCCTCGCTGGCCGCAAAATGGCTGCTGCCGCGGCTGACTGATTTCCAGGAGCACCATCCCGGCATCGACGTCCGCATCACCACCTCGACCAGCCTGGTCGATTTTCAGCGCGACAATGTCGACGCCGCGATCCGCTACGGGCGCGGCCAGTGGCCGGGCTTGCGCGCCGACTGGCTGATGGCGGACGAGCTGTTTCCGGTGTGCAGCCCATCTTTGTTGCACGGGGGCAAGCCGCTGCGCTCTCCGGAGGACCTCAAGAGCCACATGCTGCTGCACACCTCCAACGCCAACAGCGACGACTGGCGGCTGTGGTTGACGGCGGCGGGTCTGCCGGCCGACATCGCCAGGCAGCCCGGCATCACCTTCGACATGATCTTCATGACCATCCAGGCCGCGATCGACGGCATCGGCGTGGCGATGGGGCGGACCTCCTACGTCCGGGACGACATCGCCAAGGGCCGGCTCGTCGTTCCCTTCAAGATCGCGCTGCCGGCCGACGCCGGTTTCTACCTGGTCGCGCCGGAGGGCCGCCGCGAGGCCCCGAAGCTCGCCGCATTCCGCGAATGGATGATTGCTGCAACGCAAAATATAGCCTGAAAATCATCGGCTTCGCCGGCGAATTGAGTTGACGCGCCGCGGCCAGCGCGAGAGGGGTAGGGCAGATTGTCGCAGCAACTATCCGTCGCCTGCCGTGAAGTGAGTTCCGGTCCGGCTACGTCTTCCAGGGGAGTGACGCCATGGCTGGACCAGCAGCATCAACCAATCCGCCCGAGATCAAGTCGCGCATCGGCGCAATCCTGCGTGCAACGAGCGGCAATTTCCTCGAGCAGTTCGACTTCTTCCTGTTCGGCTTCTATGCGCAAGATATCGCAAAGGCGTTTTTCCCCGCCGCGGACGAGACCGCGGCGCTACTCAATGCCTACGGCGTGTTTTGGCTCGGTGCTCTGATGCGTCCGGTCGGCGCGATCGTGCTAGGTGCCTATATCGACCGCATCGGCCGTCGCCAGGGGCTGATCGTCACGCTCGCGCTGATGGCGCTCGGTACCGTGGTGATCGCCTTCTGCCCGTCCTACGCCGCGATCGGCGTTGCCGCCCCGGTTATCGTCCTGATTGGCCGGTTGATACAGGGGTTCTCCGCCGGCGTGGAGCTGGGCGGCGTCTCTGTTTATCTTTCCGAGATCGCGACGCCCGGCAATCGCGGCTTTTACACCTCGTTCCAATCTTCCAGTCAGCAGGTCGCGATCTTTGTGGCTGCGGTCATCGGCTTTGTCCTGAGGGAAGTCATGCCCAGCGACACGTTCTTGGACTCCCTCGGAGGAATCGCGAAGTGGCGCATCCCGTTCCTTATCGGCTGCATCATCATCCCCGTCATTTTCATGTTGCGGCGCTCGCTTGAGGAAACGCCGGCCTTCCTGGCCATGAAGAGACATCCGACCGCAAGCGAGGTGTTCGCTTCGGCGCTCGCGAACTGGCGCATTGTCATCCTCGGCATGATGATCGCGGTCCTGACCACGACGACCTTCTATTTCATCACGGTGTATGCCCCCGGCTTTGGCAAGCAGCTCAACCTTTCGCCCACGGGGACATTGCTCGTGACCCTTTTCGTTGCGGTGACCAACTTCATCTGGAATCCGGTCGGCGGCGCGGTATCCGACCGCATCGGCCGCAAGCCGGTGCTGCTGACGATCGCAGGCCTATCGCTGGTCACCGCTTACCCGGCGCTGTCCTGGCTTGCGGCAGAGCCCACTCTCGGAAAGCTGCTGGCCGTGCAGATGATGTTCTCGTTCTACTTTGGCGTTTACAGCGGCACGATGCTGGGATGTCTGGTCGAGATCGTCCCGGCACATGTCCGTACCACCTGTTTCTCGATCGCTTTCGCGATGGCTGCAGGCATCTTCGGCACGTCCACCCCCATTGTCGCGACCAAACTGATCAGCATGACCAATGGCGACAAGGCTTCGCCGGCGTACTGGCTCATGTTCGGAGCGGCGCTCGGCATCATCGCCGCGCTCGTCGTTTATCGCGGCGGCGGCAAGACGGTGCCGACGTATGATGCGGTGGCGGAGCCGGTTGCCGGACACTGAATGTCATTCCGGGGCCGCCCTTAGGGCGCCCCGGACCGACGGCGGGAGCTTACAACTCCACCACCACGTAATCGCTCTCGACCTTTACCGGGATCGTCTCGGCGACATACGGCCCCTTGACCACGCTCGCACCCGGCTCGACATGGGCCGGATAGGCCTTCACGCGGAAGCGGCGGGGGTCGCAGTAGGACTGGCCGGTGCGGATGTCGAACTCCCAGCCGTGCCAGGGGCAGCGGATGATCTCGCCGAGTTTGGTATACTCGATCTCGCCGGGGTCACTGGATTGCGCGAGCCCGATCAGCGGTCCCTCGCACAGCGCCGCGCCCTGATGGGGGCAGCGGTTCATCAGGCCGAAATATTCGCCCTTGATGTTGAAGACCGCGATCGGCCGCCCGTCGATCTCCAGAAATTTTCGCGTGCCGGGCGGCAGTTCATCCACCGCGGCGATGACGTGTCTTGCCATCAAGAAATGCCGTACAGCTTCTTCGCATTGCCCAGATAGAACGCCTCGCGATCGGCCTCGCCGACGCCCGCCGGCAAGACGCGCGACGGCTCGTCATAGTCCCAATGCGGGTAGTCGGTCGCGAACAGCAGACGGTCCCAGCCGATCCACCTGATGACGTCGAACAGATCCTCGCGCCGCTCCGGATCCTCCATCGGCTGCGTCGTGTACCACACCTGCTCGCGGATATATTCCGACGGCGGCCGTTTGACGTGCGGCACCTCGCTCCTGAGCCGCTGCCAGACCTTGTCGAGCCGCCACGCCAGTGACGGCGCCCAGCCGAAGCCGGCTTCGATCATCACCATCTTCAATTTCGGGAAGCGCTCGAACACGCCCTCCAGCACTAGGCTCGCAAGCGCCGATTGCTGGCACTGCGAGTGGCCGACCATCTCCTCGATGTAGTAGCTCGGCCAGCCCGACGGCGTGATCGGGTTGCCGCCGAAGCCGAAGGCGTGGACGCCGACGGGAAGGCCGGCCTCTTCCGCGGCCTGATAGATCGGCCAGTAGCGGCGCTGTCCGAGTGGCTCGACATTGCGGCTGAGCAAGAGCACCTGCACGAAATTCTTGTCGCCGGCGCGCTCGCGGATTTCGGCCGCGGCCGACGGCCCGTCCTCATTGCCGACGACGATGGACGCCTTCAGCCGCTTGTCCTTGCTGGTCCATTTGTCGATCTGCCAGTCGTTGATCGCCGAGCACAGCGCCGCCGAGAGCTCGTGATTGCGGATGCCCTGTCCGGTGTTGAGCGGATTGAGCACGCCGAGCTGCACGTTGTTGGGATCGAGCAACTGCTTCTGCATGAAGGAGAGCGAAGAGCCCTGCGGCCCGCCTTCCGGCGGATAGGCGTCGCGGCGCGAGGCGTTGGGCTGAGCCTTCGGATAGGGCGGGCCCTCCATCATGCCCTGATAGGCATGGACGCCGTAGACTTCGAGATGATGCTGCCAGCGTTTGGCGAGATAGGGATAGAGCTCGGCGCGGGTCGCGCGTGCCGGATGGATGTCGCAGTCCGCGATCGCGGTTTTGACGGTCAGTGGGGAAGCGGCTTCGGAGCTTTCGCGGAACTGAATATTCATCGCCTTGCCTCCTTTGGCAGCGGGCTAGGTCAGGCGGGGATAGGTTGCATGCGGATTGTTGATCATGATCTTGCGCACGAGATCGGGGGTTAGACCTTCGGGCAGCGCGTCCTGGCCGTCGAACTGCCAGTGCGGGTAGTCGGTGGAGAATAGAACCAATTCATCCGACTGCATATGATCAAACAGGCGAATTAATGTCGCCTCATCCGGCGGCGCATCGAACGGCTGTAACGAGAAGCGGATGTTGCTGCGCACAATGTCCAGCGGCGCGCGATCGACCCACGGCGTCTCCATCCGCACGCCGCGCCAGAACTTGTGAAGGCGCCAGAGAAAGGGGGAGATCCAGGAGACGCCGGATTCCAGCATCACCATCTTCAAGCGCGGATATCTGGCGAACACGCCCTCGACGATCAGGCTGGTGAGCTGGGTCTGGAACGCCTGGGCCTGACCGACATAGTCCTCGATGTGATAGGAACCCCACCCCACAGCCGTCGGCGGATTGTGATAGGCGGAACCGGCATGCACGCCGATCGGCAGCTCCAGCCGTTCCGCCGCCTCGTAGATCGGCCACAGCGCGCGCTTGCCGAGGGGCGTGTCGCCCATCACCAGCATCAGCACCTGCACGAAGCGGCGGTCCTGCGCGCAGCGCTCGACCTCGGCGACGGCCTTCTCGATGCTTTGCGTGGGGATCACGATCGAGCCGCGCAGCCGCGGATCGCGATCGAGCCATTCTTTCGCGAGCCACTCGTTCAGCGCGCGGCAGAAGGCGGCCTGCAGATCCTCCGAAAACACCATCTGCACGCCATAAAGCGGATTGCAGATGGCGTGCGAGAGCTGGAAGGGATCGAGCACATGGCGCTGCATGTCCGCCAGGCTCTCGCCCGGCTTGCCGCTTTCAGGGCGCCAGTCGGGCCGCGCCGTGATCGGCGAGTTCTGCGGATAGGACTGCGAGATGAGATCGACCATGCCGCGCGTCGTCACCTGATCGCGCCAATAGTCATTCAGGTACGGCAGCAGGCTGGTCAGATGCGGCACGGCCGGATGCACATCGCAATCCACCCCGCCGGCGATCAGGGACGCCATGACGTCTCCCTTTTACGTTTCCTCTTGACGTTCCGCTTGCGCAGCGCTTAGCCGCGCCGTCTTGCGCCTGCCATTCAAGCAGGCCTGCCCGTCGTCCGCAACTCGGCCAATGGCGCTGTCATATGCTAGGAAGGCACAGCTCGGTTGCGAGGATCAGAGGTGCAGGACATGAAAGAGCTCGTCTGTATTGCGGAACAGGTCGCGGCGAAACTGATCGCGCGCAAACAGACCATTGCCGTGGCCGAATCCTCCACCGGCGGCCTGATCGCGGCCAGCCTGCTCGCGATGCCCGGCGCGTCCGCCTACTTCCTCGGCGGCGCCGTGGTCTACACCCGCGACGCCAGGCGCGTGCTGATGGATATTTCGGACGGAGGAATGAAGGGCTTTCGCTCCTCGTCGGAGCCCTACGCGCAACTGTTGGCCGAGCAGATGCGCGGCCGCTTCAACTGCGACTGGGGCCTGTCCGAGACCGGCGCCGCCGGTCCCACCGGCAACCGCTACGGCGATGCGGCAGGCCACAGCTGCATGGCGGTTGCCGGTCCCGCCGCAGAGGTGATGACGCTGGAGACAGGCAGCAACGACCGCTTCGCCAACATGCAGACGTTCGCGGCGACAGCGTTGAATTTGCTGTTGAAGAACTTGGACCGGTGACCTCCGGGCGCGCGAAGCATCGAGCCGGAATCTGGCAGCTGTTCTGCACCGTCATTGCGAGGAGCTCTTGCGACGAAGCAATCCAGTGTCCCTCCGCGGATGGATTTCTGGATTGCTTCGCTTCGCTCGCAATGACGAGCACTTAATCATCAAACCTCTTCGGCGGCACGAACCCGCCGAACTCGCGTTCGATCAGCGCGGCGAGCTTCAGCGGCGTGCGGTCCTCGAGGAATGGCCCGATGATTTGAACGCCGACCGGTAGGCCGTCCTTCGACAGACCGAGCGGAATAGCCGTTGCAGGCAGGCCCGTCAGTGTGGCGATGCCGGGCCAGGCGAGCTGGTCCGGATAGGCAAAGTCCTTGCCGTCGATGTTGATCCGGCGCGCCTCCTGCTGCGGCGAATGATCATGCGGGTAAGCGGGGGTAGGCATGATCGGGCAGATCACCGTATCGAATGTCCTGAACAAATGCCGCCATTGCGCGCGCAGGCCGGCGCGAGCGCCCTCGTCGAACACCCAGGCCTGATGTGTGCTGGTCATGCCACGCAGCCGCTCGGCAGACAGGCCTTTGTCTTCTGGTGAGAGCTGCGCTGCCCCGGCACGCGCGCCGGCGAGAATGTCCGGCGGAAGGAAGGCGCCCAGAAAGCCCATCAGCATGCGCATGTAGAGGCGAGAGGACTCCGTGAAGTCGGGAAACAGCGGGCTTTCGCGGGTGATGCTCGCACCTGCGCCCGCCAATTGTTCCGCCAGCTTCTCGATCGCGCTGCGGATGTCGGCATTCGCAGGCAGCAACGGGTGGCTGTCGATCACCAGCACGCGGAAATCCTTTAGCGCGTCGTGTCGCGCCTCCGGCAGCGCGAGCTTGTATCCGATGCCCAGGTCCAGCGGATCGGGGCCTGCCATCACGTCGAGGAGCAGGGGCAGATCGGCTGCGCTCCGCGCCATCGGACCGATCACCGCCATATCGCGCTCCATCGGGATCGCTGGAAACGGCGGCGGCGTGTGGCCACGCGTCGGACAGAGATTGTAGGTCGGCTTGTGCGCATAGACCCCGCAATGGAAGGCGGGCACGCGCAGCGAGCCGCCGATGTCGGACCCGAGCGAGAGCGGTCCGTAGCCTGCCGCGAGCGCCGCAGACGAGCCGCCCGACGAGCCACCGGGCGTGCGGCCGAGATCGAACGGATTGTTCGTCGTGCCGTAGATATCGTTGTAGCTCTGCCAATCCCCGAGCCCAACGGGAACGTTGGTCTTGCCGAGGATAACGCCGCCAGCGTTCTTCACCCGGGTGATCGACAGCGCGTCCTCCGTCGGCTTGAAATCCTTCTGCGGCGTCCAGCCCCAGGTCGTGGGCAGGCCGGCGACGTTGTAGGATTCCTTCACCGTGATGGGGAGGCCAAGCAGCGGCTTCCGCTCGCCGCGCGCCAATGCGGCGTCCGCCTCGCGCGCGGCGCCAAGCGCGCGATCAAAATCCCGGACGCAGATCGCATTGACCTTGCCGTCGTGGCGTTCGATGCGGTCGATCGCATCCTGCGTGAGCTCGACCGACGAGACCTTCTTCGCGGTCAATGCGGCCGACAGCTCGACCGCACTCTTGAAACTCCAATCCGACTTGGCCACGGCGCTTCTCCTGCTCTTATTGCCGGAGGGATGATGCGCAGTTTGGCCGAATGCTGCAACGGCTGTTTGACGGTGATTGATATGCCGCTACAGAGCGTGAGGAGCCTACGCCGCTCCGATCAATACGCCCACCGCCAGCACGATGGCGCCGCCGAGCACGATCTGGAACACGGCCTGGAGGAACGGCGTGTCCATGTAGCGTGAGCGGATAAAGGCGATCGCCCACAATTCGAAGAACACGACGACGCCGGCGATTCCCGTCGCGATCCAGAATGCGTTCGGCCAGCTGTCCGGGACGAGATAAGGCAGGGTGTGGCCGAGGCCGCCGAGCGTCGTCATCGCGCCGCAGGTGATGCCGCGCAGCCATGGCGAGCCGCGCCCCGAGAGCGATCCGTCGTCGGACAGCGCTTCGGCGAATCCCATGCTGATGCCGGCGCCGATCGAAGCCGCGAGGCCCACCAGAAACGTTTGCCAGTTCTGATGCGTGGCGAAGGCCGCCGCGAACAGCGGCGCCAGCGTCGAGACCGATCCGTCCATCAGGCCGGCGAGGCCGGGCTGCACATATTGCAAGACGAACGTCCGCCGCCGCGTGCGATCCTCCTCGGCGCGCACGTCCGGCTTGAGGATCTCGTCGGTGAGCGCGGCGGCGCGATTCTCGTGATGCTTCTCCTCCTCGGCGAGGTCGCCGAGCAGGCGGCGCACGCCGACATCCTCGGCCTGCTCGGCGGCGCGCGCGTAGAAGCGCTCGGCTTCGAACTCCATCGTCTCGACCTCTTTGCGGATCGTGTCGAGCGTCAGGTTCTTGGTCAGCCAGATCGGGCGCCGGCGCAAAAAGCCTTTGACGTCCTCGCGGCGGATTGGCGGCAGATGCTGACCGAAGCGCTCTTCGTAGAGTTTGAGCAGACGACGCCGGTGGCCGCGTTCCTCCTCGGCCATCTCCTCGAATATCTTGGCCGTGTCCGGATAGCGCTCCCTGAGATCCTCGGCGAAGGTCATGTAGATGCGGCTGTCTTCCTCCTCGGAGGAAATCGCGACCGCGAGCACCTCGCGTTCGGTCAGATCGGCAAAGGTCTTCACGGTAGCCCTGTCTCGATAGTTTAGAATTATTCTAAACTATATAAGGCGTCAGGGTTCCCGGGTCAAATCAGGCCGGGCGGCTCTTCGCCAGGAAATCGAGCAGCAGACGGCTCACCTCGGCAGGCTGCTCCTGTTGCACCCAATGTCCGGCGCCATCGACGAGGTGGCAGCCGAGCAGCTTCGTGCAAGTCCGCGCCTGCATCGCTTCAAACACGCCGGGACGCTGATAGGTGCCCCAATCCTGCTTGCCCGAGATGAAGCAGGAGGGGACGTCGATGCTGCGGCCGGCCAACAATTGCAGCTGGCTGTTGAATGCGCCAGATGTGCCACAGCGATACCATTGCAGGCCGCCCTGGAATCCGGTGCGGCCATATTCGGCGCTGTAGTAGGCGAGCTCGCGGTCGGGCAGCCATTGATTGGCAGCGATCGTAGCCGGCGAGGGCATCTCCTTCGCCACCGTCTCGGCCATGGTCTCGTTCAGGTCCATCACATAATAGGTCGGCAGCTTCGCCAGCTCGTTCGCCGACCAGGATTTCAGCGGATACGGCTTGTTGCCGGTCCAGTCCGCGCTTTTGTGATGATAATAGGCGCGCAGAACATCATGCACGCCCTGCGGCGCGCGGTGCATGTCGGCATTCGCCGCGCGCGTCGCATAGTACCATTGATAATGCTTGCGCGGACGCGGCAGCGCGGCGAGCTCGCGATGCACGGGATCTTCGACCGGTGGCTTTGCCGGCGTGTCGATCGTGTCGAACGGCAGCGGCGGCGCTCCGCCGAACGGCGCACTCATCATCGCCACCGAACGAAACACGTCGGGCCGCATCAGGGCGCACCACGCAGCGACCGGGCTGCCGAAATCATGTCCGATCACGTCGACCTGCCTGTAGCCGAACGCCGACACCAGCCCCAGCGCGTCACGCACCAGGTTGAAGAGCGAAAAGGGCGCGAGATCGCTATCGTACTCCGCGCTCCACCCCGTCGTCCGGCCGTAGCCGCGCTGGTCCGGGGCGATCACGTGATAGCCCGCCGAGCCAAGCGCCGGCATCACCTTGCGCCAGGAGAAGGCAAGCTCGGGAAAGCCGTGCAGCAGCAGGATGCAAGGCCGCCCCTTGGTCTCGAAGCCTGCCTCCAGCACATGCATGCGCAGGCCGTTGATGTCGTCGACATAGCGTGAGCGGATGCCGGCGGGCAGGGGAATATCGGGGAGCGCTGTCATCGTGTCTCTCCACTCGGTGGAATCGCTACACCGCCGCGCAGACGAACCCGTTGCCCTTGCGCCGGATCTTGCCCACCGACGGCGACGGGAAATGCGCGGTGCAGCACAGCGTGTCTGTGTCGCAATAGCGTTCCAGGAAGCTGCGGCGCGTCGTTGCCGCCTGCGTCTGATCGACGTCGAATTTCACCGACATCTCCGGATAGAGCGTCTGGATCGGCGAATGCATGAGATCGCCGCTGAACACCGCGTCGTCCTTGCCGCGACCGAAGGTGAACGCGACATGGCCGGGCGTGTGGCCCGGCGTCGGCAGGATGCGGACGTGGTCGCCGATCTGGTGATCATTGCCGACGATCTCGTGCCGCTTGGCCTCCACCACCGGCAATACACTATCCACGAAGGGCGGCACCGGCCCCTTCGCATTCTGTTCAGTCCAGTAGTCGAACTCCTGCCTGGCGAACACGTAGCGCGCCTTCGGGAAGGTCGGCACCCAGCGGCCGTTCTCGAGCCGCGTGTTCCAGCCGACGTGATCGACATGCAGATGCGTGCACATCACGAAGTCGATGTCGTCAACGGAAAAGCCGGCGCCGGCGAGTCCGCGCAGATAGGTGTCGTCCGTCTTGATGTTCCATTTCGGCCGCTGCGGCCGGGGCTTGTCGTTGCCGATGCAGCTGTCGACCAGAATGGTGTGATGCGGCGTCTTGATGACATAGGACTGAAAGCAGAGGATCAGCGTATCCTGTTCGTCCAACGCATTTGCCTGACGCATCCATGCGCGATTCTCGGACAGCACCTCCGGCGTGAGACCGGGCATGAGGTCTAGCGCCGGCAGGAAGGTCGTCTCCTGCTCGACGACGCGATGGATGGTGAGATCGCCGACCGAGTATTTGAGGCTCATGAGGATTCCCGAGATTTAAGCCGCCGGCGGCACCGAGGTCTTCACGGAGGGCCGTTCCAGCACCTTCTGATGGAAAGCGTCGAGCTTCGGATAGGCCTTGCGCCAGCCGCAATCGGCGAAGCGGAAGTCGGCATAGCCGAGCACGCAGACGAGGCCGATCTGCGAGATGTCGAACGGGCCGTTCAGGACATCAGGCATCTTCTCGAAGCGCGCCATGCCGGTCCAGGCCCGATTCCAATGGTCGTCCGACCAAGCCTGCCATTGCAGGCCCTGCGGCCGCACCATCTTCTCGTAGCGGCACAGCAGCATGGAATCGAGCATGCCGTTGAGCAGGGAATGATTGGTCTTGGCCTGCCAGCGCCGCGGACCGTAGTCGGGGATCAGGCTGCCGCCGACCATCTCGTTGAGATATTCGACGATGACGTAGGAGTCCAAAATGACATCGCCGTCGTTGGTGATCAGCACCGGCAGCTTCTTCAGCGGCGTGATCCGCGAGTAGTCCTCGTTGGGCGTGCCCGGCGCGACGGCTGCCGGCGTGAACTCGATCTTGTCGATCAGCCCGAGCTCGATCGCGGCAATGCGCACCTTGCGGGCAAAGGGCGAGGCGGGAGAGAAGGTGAGCTTCATGGGAAATAACCGCTATCCAGACATACAAACCTCATCCTGAGGAGCGCGCCGTTTGGCGCGTGTCTCGAAGGATGGGCGAGGGAGGCGCTCTCTCGTCACCCGGCGCGAACGTCGGGCGACTGTGTTTGTGTCCATCCTTCGAGACGCGCGCTGTGCGCGCTCCTCAGGATGAGGACGGAGCCTTTACGCCGCGACGATCTCCTGGCGCTGCTCGCCGAGGCCCTCGATGCCGAGCGTGATGACGTCGCCGACGTTGAGGAAGGTCGGCGGCTTCATGCCCAAGCCGACGCCGGGCGGGGTGCCCGTGGTGATGATGTCGCCGGGCAGCAGCGTCATGAACTGCGAGACATAGGAGATGCACTTGGCCATCGAGAAGATCATGGTCTTGGTCGAGCCGGACTGGCGGCGCTGGCCGTTGACGTCGAGCCACATCGACAGGTTCTGCACGTCCTTGATCTCGTCCTTGGTGGCGAGCCACGGGCCGACCGGGCCGAACGTGTCGTGCGACTTGCCCTTGGTCCACTGGCCCAGGCGCTCGATCTGGAAGGCGCGCTCGGAGACGTCGTTGCAGACGCAGTAGCCGGCGACGTGGTTGAGCGCATCGGCTTCCGAGACGTATTTTGCGCGAGTGCCGATGATCGCGGCGATCTCGACCTCCCAGTCAAGCTTGGTCGAGCCGCGCGGCTTCTCGACCGCGTCGTTCGGGCCGGACAGCGAGGTGTTCGCCTTCATGAAAATGATCGGCTCGCTCGGGATCTCAGCGCCGGTCTCTTTGGCATGATCGCTGTAGTTGAGGCCGATCGCCACGAATTTCGAGATGCCGGTAACAGGCGCGCCGAACCGCGGCTTGCCGGAGACGGCGGGCAGCGAGGCGGGATCGAGCGCCGACAGCTTCTTCAGGCTGTCGGGCGAATAGGCCTCGCCGGTCAGGTCTTTCACATGCGCCGACAGGTCGCGCAACTGGCCGGATTTGTCGATCAGGCCGGGCTTTTCCGCACCCTTCTCGCCATAACGAACAAGTTTCATTCTCGTTTCTCCCTGGAATGGACCGATCGGTTGAACAGCTTCATGGAACAGGGCGGCGGGAAATTCAACCGCCGACTGACGCCCGTTGCCGCATTGCTCCCCCTCATCCTGAGGGCCCGCCAAAAGGTGGGCGTCTCGAAGGATGGCCGAGGGCGAGAGCCGGGCCTTCATGGTTCGAGACGCGCGTTCCGCGCTCCTCACCATGAGGAGCAACTTCCTCATCCCAGCGCGTCGAACCCGAACGCGTCCCCATCCCGCTTGATGTGCCCGGCCGAAAAATGCCCGCCGATCACCAGCGTCGGGGTATCGGCAAAGCGGCCGAACAATTCGCGGCGCGTCACCGCCGATTGGCCCTGATCGGAATCCGCGGTCGAGGACCAGCCGAGATGCGCCATCTGGCACGGATGATGGGCGACGTCACCCGTCAACAGTCCTTGCTCACCGTCCGACTGGATCAAAATGCTCATATGCCCGGGGCTGTGGCCCGGGGTCGGGATCATGCTGATCTCGTCGCTTAGCCGGTGGTCGCCCGGGATCAACTCGGCCCGGCCGGCATCGACGATCGGCTTCACGGAATCGCCAAATACGGCCTGCTTGTCCGGCTCGGTGGAGTGATCGCGCCAATGCTCGTATTCGGTCTTGCCGAAGACATAGCGCGCCTTGGGGAAGGTCGGCATCCATTTGCCGTCGACCAGTTTCGTATTCCACCCGACGTGATCGACATGAAGATGTGTGCACAGCACGGTGTCGATGCTCTCGGGCGGAAAGCCCGCCGCAATCATCGTCTCAAGGAATGGCGCGGTGCGGTGGTTCCAGGTCGGGACGTTGCGGCCCTGCTTGTCGTTGCCGAGGCCGGTGTCGACCACGATGCGGCGCGTCGGCGTCTCCACCACCAGCGAATGGATCGACATTTTCAGCCGGCCTTCTTCAGTGGCGAAATGCGGGATCAGCCAGGACAGCTTCTGGATTTCTGCATTGCTCGCCAAGGGCAGAATGAAGCGGGTCGAGCCGACCGTCTCCAATTCCACGACCTTGGTGATTTTGACCCTGCCGACTTTCCACTGCATCCGGCGCATCCCGACGTTCTTGCTTTGGCACGGAACATGCGCAGTTTCGCCGTCAGGCGCAATGGATCATCTGACGTGATGCGGCGTTATCGCGGGAACCCAGGGAAAGCCAAAGGGCCAGCCATGCCAGAGCCAGACATGCCAGAGCTTGCAATCTCCGCCGAGAAGGTCGCCTTCATCATCGAAAAGGCGCGCGAATTCGACGTCAAGGAAGGAAATTCCGATCCAGATTCCGGCTCGAACGCGACGGATGACGATGCGGTCGACATCCTCGAGGATGACGGCTCCGATCCGGTCGTCAACGAACTCGGAAGTTTCATCGTTGCCCTGAACGAGGACGAGCAGATCGATCTCGTCACGCTGACCTGGCTCGGCCGCGGCGACGGCACGGTCGACGAATGGAACGATTTGCGCGCACGCGCCGTGCAGGCGCGCGCCGAGTATCACAGCCCCCGGCGCGAAACGGCGCATTATCTGCTCGGTGAGCCGATGCTGGGCGATCTGCTTGCCGACGGGCTCGACGAATTCGGCATCGACTGGACCGACGGAACCCCAGTCGCCGATTCCTCCAGTTCGAGCCAGCGGGACGAAGACGAACCCACCAAGCAACAGCGGTGATCCTGGCCGATACTAGCGCGCGCAGTCGACGACCACGGTGCCGAGCTTGTCGCCTTTCTCGACGGCGACATGGGCCTGCGCCGTCTCCGACAACGCAAACTGCGCCGCGACCTTGTGGATTCGCGGCCCCGCCGCCAGCCATTTCGAGACGTCGGCCTGCGCCGCCGCAAGCAGCGCCGGCGGCAGCGCGAACAAGACGAGCGAGCGGAGCGTGACGCACTTCTCCATCAGCTCTCGCATCGGCACAGTCGGCGTGCGGTTGCCGTTCGTGGCGTAGACCGCGATTGTCGAATTGATTGCCATCAACTTCAGGGTCGTCGCGATGTTGCCGCCGAAATCGACATCGACCACGTGGTCGACCCCGCGTTCGCCGGTGAAGGCCATCGCCTTGGCAACGACATCTTCGTCCCTGTAATTGACCACGAGATCGGCACCGGCTTGTCGCGCCTGCTCGCCCTTCATCGCCGAGCTGACGGTCGCGATCACCTGCGCGCCGCCCCATTTCGCGAGTTGCACTGCGTAATGCCCTACTGCACCCGCGCCGCCGGTGACCAGCACGGACTTGCCGACGATCGGTCCGTCCGCAAACAGGGAGCACCACGCTGTCATTGCGGGAATGCCCAGCGTCGCGCCTTCCGCAAAAGAGAGATTGTCCGGCAGCGGCGTCACCAGATGCTCGGCAAGCGCGATATGTTCGGCCGCCGTGCCAAAGGCGCGGCCGTTGCGCTGGCCGTTGAACAACCAGACCCTGTCGCCGATCTTGAACCGCGTCGCGCCATCGCCGATCTGGTCGATAAACCCCGCGCCATCGCTGTTCGGAATGACACGCGAAAATTCCTTCGCGCGATAGCTGCCGCCGCGCCGGCCGACATCGGCCGGGTTGACGCCGGAGGCTTCCAGGCGAATACGAACTTCGCCTGGGCCTGCGACCGGCGTCGTCATCTCACCATAGGTGAGGACGTCCGCCGCCGGTCCTGTCTCTTCGTACCAGACTGCCCTCACAGCGTTCCGGGGAAGGCACCGCCGTCGAGCAAAAGGTTCTGACCGGTGATGAAGCCGGCCCTGCTGCCGCACAGGAATGCGCAGGCGTAGCCGAACTCGTCGGGATCGCCGAAGCGGCCCGCGGGATTGAGCTTGGCGCGCTCCGCCAGAACCTGATCCGGCGTGATGCCGCGCTTCTCGGATTCCCCCTTCGCGGTGCTGCGCAGGCGGTCGGTCTCGAACGGGCCCGGCAACAGGCCGTTGATGGTGACGTTATTGATCACGGTCTTGCGCGACAGGCCGGCGATGAAGCCGGTGAGGCCGGCGCGCGCGCCGTTGGAGAGACCGAGAATGTCGATCGGCGCCTTCACCGCGGCCGAGGTGATGTTGACGATGCGGCCGAACCTGCGCGCCATCATGCCGTCGACCGTCGACTTGATCAGCTCGATCGGGGTCAGCATGTTGGCGTCGATCGCCTTGATCCAGTCGTCGCGGGTCCAGTTGCGGAAATCGCCGGGCGGCGGTCCGCCGGCATTGTTGATCAGGATGTCGGGCTCGGGGCAGGCCTTGAGCACAGCCTCGCGGCCGGCCGGCGTCGTGATGTCGCCGACGATCTCGGTGACAGTCACATCAGGATAGGCCTTGCGGATGTCGTCGGCCGTCTTTTTCAAAGCTTCGGCGCCGCGCGCGGTCAGTGTGACGTGAACGCCGGCTTCCGCCAGCGAGATGGCGCAGGCGCGTCCGAGGCCTTTGCTGGATGCGCAGACGATGGCGCGGCGACCTTTGATCCCAAGATCCACTGTTTCACTCCCGTAATGTCATGCAGGTTTTTAGAGCCGCTATTCTAGCCAACCTTGGCGCCGCTGATAAGGGACGGGCTCGCATCAAAATGCATGCAGTCCTGCGCGGCGATGCAAATGCGCCTGATCAGATGCGCCGCTCCTGCTTGAGACGGTCGATCGCGGAGGTCGCCTCCGGCGGCAGCGACTTGAAGCCCATCTGCCCCGCGGCCGAGAACAGCGGCCGTAGATGCGAGCCGGCGAGGAAGGGCGGCTGGCGGTTGGCCGGCACGATCTGGTCGAATACCAGCACCAAGGTGGTGGCGACGAGGCCGACCCTGATGGCGCCGAGCGCGGCGCCCCCGAGCCGGTCGCCGATGCCGGCCTCGCGTATCGTGTCGCTCAGCGCCAGCCGGCCGAGATATCCAAACAGCATGCCGACCACCACGAAGATGCCGAAGAACCAGATCCAGTTCTGAAGCAGCGGCGAATTCGGATTGCCCGCGACCTGCGGGACGATCAGCGGCATCAGCGCGACGGCGATGGGGGCGGCGAGGAGATAGGCGAGGATCGTCATGGCGCTGCCGAGCAGGCCGGTCCTGAAACCGAAGCCGATCGCGATTGCGAGCGCTGCATAGACGGCGAGATCGAAACTGTTCATGCGCGGGAGCCTGCCATGGAACGAATGAACGCAGAACCGATCATTCCGGTTTCAGATCGTTAAAATCGTCTGTATTGATGGCTGCAAAGCTCAGGGATCGCGCCCCAAGGAAACGTCAAGGAACGCGTCATGTCAGACCTATTCGACGTCAGTCGAGAAACCATCCTCGTGACAGGCGCGAGCCAGGGCCTGGGGCGGCAATTTGCCCGGGTGCTGGCAGCGCATGGCGCGGCCGTCGCGCTCGCGGCGCGGCAGACCGACAAGCTGAAGAGCCTGGAAGAAGAGATCCGCGGCAAGGGCGGCCGTGCCGCCGCAGTCGCGCTCGACGTCACCGACACCGCATCGATCGCCAGGGCCGTCGACGCCACGGAAGCCGCGCTGGGTCCGGTCACGGTGCTGATCAACAATGCCGGCATCGCGATCGAAAAGCTCGCGACCGAGCAGACCGAGGCCGATTGGGACGCGGTGATCGGCGCCAATCTCAAGGGCGCCTATTTCCTCGCGACCGAAATCGCGCGGCGGATGATCGCGCGCAAGCAGGAAGGCAACATCGTCAACATTGCCTCCGTGCTCGGCACCGGCGTTTTGAAGGCGGTGTCGCCTTACGCGATTTCCAAGGCTGGCATCATCCAGGCGACCAAGGCGATGGCGCTGGAGCTCGCGGGACAAAACATCCGCATCAACGCGCTGGCGCCCGGCTACATCGACACCGAGATGAACCACGCATTCTGGTCGACGCCGCCGGGCGAGCGCCTGACCAAGCGCATCCCGCAGCGCCGCATCGGTGCCGAGTCCGATCTCGACGGCGCGATTTTGCTGCTGGCCTCGAAGGCGTCGCGGTACATGACGGGCAGCGTTATCACCGTCGACGGTGGTTTCCTGCTCAATTGAGCTACCACATCTCCGCCCTGATCATCTCCGCCGCCTTCTCCCCGATCATGATTGTCGGCGCATTGGTGTTGCCGCCGATCAGCGTCGGCATGATCGAGGCGTCGACGACGCGCAGACCCTCGACGCCATGCACCTTCAATGCCTGATCGACCACGGCCATCGCATCCGTCCCCATCCTGCAGGTGCCGACGGGGTGATAGACGGTGTCGACGCGCTCGCGCAGGATGGTGCGGATGTCGTCGTCCGTTCTCACGTCAGACGTGAACATGTCCTTCTTCTGCAACGCGCGCATCGCGGGCGTCTCCATCAGCCGTCGCGTGGTCTTGAATCCCGCGACCATCGTCTCGAGATCCTCCGCCTCGCCCAAAAAATTCGGATCGATCATCGGCGCTGCCAGCGGATCGGCGCTTTTCAGCCAGACGCTGCCACGGCTCTTCGGTCGCAACAGGCAGACATGGCATGAGAAGCCCGCCTCCTTGTGCTTCTTGCGGCCGTGGTCGTCGAGCATCGCGATGATGAAATGCAGCTGGATGTCGGGCACATCGAGGTCGGCTCGGGTCTTCAGGAAGCCGCCACACTCGGCGAAATTGGTGGTCATCAGGCCGCGCCGCTCCCGGCGGTATCGCTGGATGGCGCGGAGCAGGGATGGCAGCCGACTGATCGATGAGTGGACGAAGTGCGGATAGTCGGAGGCGTAAACGAACACGAAGTCCGGATGATCCTGCAGATTGCGTCCTACGCCCGGCAGGTGATGCACGACGCCGATACCGTGCGCTCGAAGCGCCTCGCCATCGCCTATGCCCGACAGCATCAGCAATTGTGGTGACTGGAAGGCGCCGGCGGCGAGGATCACCTCGCGGCGGGCGCGCAGCTGCTTTGTCTGCTTGCCCTGCATATATTCGATGCCGACCGCGCGCCCGCCCTCGAACAGGATGCGCGTGGCATGCGCCTGCGTCTCGACACGCAGATTCGCGCGCTTGTCCATGTAGGGATGCACATAGGCGCGTGCTGCGCTCCAGCGCTCGCCATTATGCTGCGTCACCTGGTAGCTGCCGAGCCCTTCGTGGTCGTCTTCATTGAAGTCCTCGCGAATGCGGAACTGCGCCTCGCGGGCGGCCTGATGGAAGACGTCATGGATCGGATTGTCCGAGCGCAGCCTGTTGACATGCAGCGGGCCGCCCTTGCCATGATACGCGCCGTCGAAATCGGTGTTGTTCTCCGAGCGCTTGAAATAGGGCAGCACGTCCGCGTACGACCAGCCGGCATTGCCGAGCGAGGCCCAGTGGTCGTAGTCCCATTTGTTGCCGCGGATGTAGACCATGGCATTCATCGCCGAGGAACCGCCGAGCCCCTTGCCGCGCGGTTGATAGCCGATACGGCCGTTCAATCCCTTCTGCGGCACGGTATCGAAGGCCCAGTTCGCTGCCTTGTATGGCAAAGCGAGCCCGAACGGCGTGGTGATCCGCCAATTGTCGTTCGGACCGCCGGCGTCGAGCAGCGCCACGGATGTCGCCGCATCCTCCGAGAGCCGCCCCGCCACCGCGCAACCGCCCGAGCCCGCGCCCACGACGACGAAATCGAATGTGTCAGTCACTGATATTTCCCCCACGCAAGTTCTTTGTTCTTTCGTCATTGCGAGCGAAGCGAAGCAATCCAGACCGACACCGCGGAGGGATTCTGGATTGCTTCGCTGCGCTCGCAATGACGGGTGCTGAGACCTTACGACATGAACCGCATCATCTTCTCCAGCCGCGCGATCTTGCCGCCGTAGGGCGGATAGAGGTCGGCGAGGCGGTTGAATTTCGAGCGATAGAACACCGGCTTCAGCTTGCTGAACGTGCGAAAGCCCCATTCGCCGTGATAGGCACCGGTGCCGGATGCGCCGACGCCGCCCATCGGTTGGTTGATTTGCGCGAAGTGAAACAGGCAGTCGTTGATGGTGACGCCGCCGGAGACGGTGCGCGCCAGCACCTCGTCGCGCGCAATGCGGTCCTTGCCGAACCAGTACAGCGCCAGCGGCCGGTCACGCCGGTTGACGAAGGCGATGGCGTCGGCTGGTTCGCGATAACCAAGCACCGGCAGAACAGGGCCGAAAATCTCCTCCTGCATCACCGCCATCGCCTCGGTCGCGCCTACGATCAGCGTCGGCGGGAATTTGCGGTGCGCCTTCCAGTTGGGATCGTTAGCCTTCGCCGGCTGCAAAATCTTTGCGCCGCGGCTTGCCGCATCGGCGACGAGATTTTCCAGCCGCGCATAATGCCGGTCGGAGATCACGGAGGTGTAGTCCTTGTTGGCGGGATCGGTGCCGAACATGCGCCGCATCTGCGCGCGCACTTTTTCGGCGAAGGCCTGCAACGAGCGCTCGGGCACCAGCACATAGTCGGGCGCGATGCAGGTCTGCCCGGCATTGAGCAGCTTGCCGTAGGCAATGCGCTCGGCCGCTTCTTCGAGATCGGCGGAGGCGTCGATGATCGCCGGCGATTTGCCGCCGAGCTCGAGCGTGACGGGCGTCAGATTGCGTCCCGCGGCCTCCGCGACCAGCCGCCCGACCCGGCTCGAGCCGGTGAACACGAGATGATCGAACGGCAGGTGTGCGAAGGCCTTTGCGACCTCGTCCTCGATGCCGGTGACGAGCACTTCCGCGGCATCGAATTTTTGCGCGATCGTCTCCCTCAGCAGGCCTGCGAAGTGCGGCACCAGCTCGCTCGGCTTGATGATGACACGGTTGCCGGCGGCGAGCGCGCCGATCGCAGGCGCGAGCGTCAGCTGGAGCGGATAATTCCAGGGCGCGATGATGCCGACGACGCCGAGCGGCTGCGGCATCAGCCGGTTGCGCGCGGGCAAAAATTGCAGCGCGGTGGCGATGCGCTGCGGCGCCATCCAGCTCTTCAGATGCTTGGTGGCATGCCGGATCTCGGAGAACACCATCATCGTTTCGGCGATGGTGGTCTCGACCGCGGAGCGGTGGCCGAAATCGGCCGAGATCGCCTGCCGGAAGCGCTCCTCGTTGTCCGCGACCACGGCACGCAGCCGCGCCAGCCGGTCGAGCCGCTCGGCAAGGTCAGGCGCCGGCTCGGCCCGCGACCGCGCGACCATGGCATGAAAGGCGTCCTCCAGCGCTCGAAGCGGGGCGCTCGGCAGGGATTTGTCCAAGGATTTGTCCAAGGATCGGTCCAAGCCGTGGTCCATGGCGTTCTCCCTCTTAAGTGGCGTTTTTGCCTGGTTTTGTTGCCGCAAGCTGGCCCTTTGTGGAACTTCTGGCAAGAGCGCGCCAAATGGCCGGAGATTGGCCCAGCTCGCTGTCATAAAGTCGAAAAAATCGTCCCGCAGCCCTTTCCAAAGGCACCCCGGGTTGGTACATACCGCCCGCACCCAACGGGCTTTGCCCGGGGTCGCCTTCCAAGGAAGCCTTTGGGACGGACGAAGCAAGCCACGCGAGCAGCGTCGGCCCTCCATCCACCGTCCCTCGGCATTTCACGAAGGCAAGCAACGGTTTAACGCGGGGTGGAGCAGCCCGGTAGCTCGTCAGGCTCATAACCTGAAGGTCATAGGTTCAAATCCTATCCCCGCAACCAAGATCGGACTTTACCGGTTCGGATGAGAAAATGGCCCGCGTTGAGCGGGCCATTTTTGTTTTTGGGGCATGGTCGCGCCGACCACCTCAGGCCAGGATCAGGTCCTTCGAACCGTGCGCCTTTTCAGGCGGCTAAACGCTGCGCCCGCGAAGCGCAGCAGCAATTGCGATGATTGCTCGTGACCAATTAAGCGCAGTCCAGCAGTGTCACAGTAATAGCCGGTCATTCGAAGCCACCGACTATTACGCCTCAGATAAGCCGGGCGAATGGGACGGGTACGAGCCCGACAATATCGATTGACTACATATCGCCTTCAGGAAGCTGCGCCACCACTTGTTCTACTGACCTGCGCCATTTCGCGAAGCAATTGTAATTTCTCGGACCTGTTTGCGCCGCTTTTTCCGGTCTATGCGGGTTTGTTTGGCAGCGGCAGCTTTAGCAGAGTTCGTTGCCTTCTTCGTCAGCAACTCATCGAATACGTCGATGTGCTTGTCGAGCAACATCTGACAGTAGTCCCAGCGCTCTTGCGAGTCTCGCTTTCTACCTTCGTATTCTGGTGCTTCCGTCCAAAACTTAGCAATTTCCTGGAGCGAGGAGCGGGCATTCCGAGTGTAATAATTGAACGTCCATTCGCGCGACGTTTTGTCAATAGGGTACGATATCGCGTTGTCTTCAATAACCCGTTCGAGGAATAGCCTCCCATGGTCGAAGACGTCAGCGCGTCTGCCGGTTTTGTCTGCGAGGAATGCGGCGCGCCAAAGCGAAAAAGTGACAGCGATCAGATCTTGAGCAGCACGTGCAAAGCGTTTTGTTTTCCAAGTGTCTTTGTATTTCTCAAACAGTGCAAGCAGCCGCAGGGCGCTCGCTTGATTCTTCGCGCGACTTTTGATCGCCCATTCAAGGTGCTTCAGCTTAGACGCGGCCATTGTTTTCTCTTACTTCTTAGCGAAAATGCGGTAGTTCGGCTGCGGCACTTGTCTGCGAGGCTCCCAATCTGGAAATTCCAATATGTCATCCTTCCGCAGTTGAGCCGCAATTCGGTTTAATCTCGTCAATCGAACAACATGTTTGGATAAGATTTTCGGCCACAGATCTTTATAAAGCACGGGAGCCGATCTATCGGGCGCTAATGCGATGAGCGCATCGCGTGCGGACTTTTCTTGAGATTTCAAAAATTCATCGGCCTCATTCCCTGCCATTTCGCGTAACGAGGCGAACATTTCTCCTTGACCGGTTTTCTCTTCGGCTTTGCCCACTTTGGTCTCAGCGCGTGTCTTCGCCTGCGCTTCCAAAGCCTTGACTTGGCAATCGCGAAAAACTTCAAGGCCTATATCGTGACGCGTTCCATACAGCAGTGAGTAGAGCGGGCGATCCTTATCGGGCCGCAAGATCGTTGTTTCGCAGACATACTTATATTGCCCGATCGCGATCATTGCATTTTCGAACGCGCCAACAAGAATTGCTTTTCGCTCGTCTGATGTGTTGGCCTTTGCGAATGCACTGCGCCAAGAGCTGGATATGAATAGCTCGTCCAAGCCTGCGATCACCAACGGATCGTCGATACTCGCTGCCCGATTGATAAATTCGAACATGAAGTTGAACAGAACTTCTGAATTCGGCCGAGAAAGTAGCGGCTGAATTGCCTTCAGGCGTATACGCCATCCCTTCGGATCAAGAAGAAAAAACGAAAAGGCCCCTCCGGGAATCTTCGATAGTATCGTTTGAATAAGACTGATGAAGTCTCCCTTAAGCGGGATAATTTCAATGTCGGGAAATTTAGGCGGCAGCTGTTCAAGTTCTTTGAAAGCGGTCGGCGATCTCTCCACCAGGATCGCCGTCATTTTAACATCCCGACCGATCGCTCTCCAGGAAGCTTTTGCGCGTCGTAATGCGCGTAGCGCTATGCCGAATGACGTATCTTCGTGATTTTCGTTGGCGCTTTGCCAAGGTCCGGCAAAACCATCGATATAAACGATCTGGGGGTACGCCGATGCCGTCTTATGAACAAGTGCTTCAAGATACTGCTCGAGAAGCACGTGCTTTACGTATGATTGTTCACGACCTTTGTAGTCGTCGATTGAAACCATTGGTCACTCTGCCGCGTCAGCAAACGTCTGTTTGGTCGGAAACTGGCTCCACTCTTCGCCGTCCAACTCGCGGCCGCCTGACTTCGGACGTAATCCGCCCCACTGTTTGAAAAAGAATGCGACATCATTTTCGAGACACTGATCGCGCACCTCACGAACCCAATCCGGATTCATGGGTCTGGCTCGGGGGCCGCTTTCACCGCCGGCGATCACCCAGTCGATACCGGTGAGATCAACCTTTCCGATGCGACCGATTAACGGTTCGATGGACAAAAACCTGATGCTCGCGGGGGCCTCTTGGAGATGGCGCAAACGGCTCATCCTCGTTCCATCCTCGATGGAGACGCCAAACCAGATGTGGCTAGGGCTCCGGTCATTGCCATAGCGGCGCTTGAGGAAATTGCGCATCAATGACGAACGTTTGGTCAATACCTGGTAGGTATGCCAGTCGGCTTTCTCCATTGTGTCGCATACGCGAGAAACAAACGATGAGGGGACCTCCTTATGGAAGAGATCACTCATCGAATTGACGAAAATCATTCGAGGCTCGCGCCAGCGCAGCGGCTGTTCGAGACGTTCGGGTCGCAGGGTTAGGTCAAAGCCGGTCTCGAAGGGGTGTCCGGGCGTGCCGCGAAAACGTTCGGAGAAACGCTCTGCATAGCAATTATCGCAGCCGGCGCTTATCTTAGTGCACCCGGTGACGGGATTCCAGGTGGCATCCGTCCATTCGATTGTCGTCGTATTTGCCATGGCTAAACCTTGAATCGAGGAGTGATCTTAACACAGTTAAAGGTAGATCGAGCATTGGTTTTTCGTCGTACGAATCTTTGACGAACATTCCTAGCCTTCGCGTCCAGCGTGTCGAAGTGCAGGTCTGAGATGTAGATATCGCGAATATTTTTTAATCGGGACTTCTCCTCGCGGGATGGGGCCGCCGGGATGGCCGGCTTCGTCGCCGCGGCCGGCCGGGAGAGTGAAGGTCTGGTTCTGACTGCGTACGCAGTTGGGCAGATCGGATTCGCCCACTAGATACTCGACGATCAGGTACAGAACGCCATTGGCGCATTGCACCTTTGCCCCGGCAGGTCAGTATCTGAGCGCTAAGGATCGTGCGGCACAAGTTGTCGAACAGCGAAGCCAGACGATCAGGTCGGCGATGTCGGTCTCGCTGCGCATTCTGTAAACCCGCTCGTGGGCGAACGCCCTCAGTCCGGATAGCTGAGGATCATTTTCAACAGTTTCGGAAATCGCGCATTGATGTCCTCCTCGCGCAGGACATTGCGGTGCTGGACGCCTTGCTTGGACGTCCGGATCAGGCCGGCCTCGCGCAGGATGCGGAAATGGTTCGACAGGGTCGACTTCGCCATGTCGGGGCAAGGCGCCGCCTCGGTGCACGACATGCAATCGCTCTGCGCGGCCAGGCTTTTGACGATGCGCAGCCGCATAGGATCCGCGAGCGCGCCAAGCACCCCGGACAGTGAAATCTCGCTCCGCGGCGGGTGAACGAACTGCACCATGCCCAAAATATAGCACCTCCCTTGAATTTCTTCAATAGTTCATTAGTATCGAACTATTGAATATCGGCGTCCGCCGGATCATGGAGATATGCGATGACCAAGAGACTCGAAGGAAAAGTTGCGCTCGTGACCGGCGCATCCAAAGGCATCGGTGCCGAAATCTCCGCCCGGCTCGCGGCCGAGGGTGCGGCGGTCGCCGTCAATTACAGCTCCAGCAAGCAGGCCGCCGACCGCGTCGTCGCCGCCATTGTCGCCAAGGGCGGCAAAGCGGTCGCCGTCCACGGCAATCTGGCCGATGCCAAGGATGTCAAAAGCGTGGTCGCGGAAACCGTGAAGGCGTTCGGTGCGATCGATATCCTCGTCAACAACGCGGGCGTTTACGAGTTCGCACCGCTCGAGGCCATCACGCCTGAGCATTTCCACAAGCATTTCGACCTCAATGTGCTTGGCCTGCTGCTGGTCTCTGGTGAAGCGTCGAAGCACTTCAACCCCAATGGTGGAAGCATCATCAACATCAGCTCCGGCGTATCGACCATCGCGCCGGCGAACACCGCCGTCTATACCGCGACGAAAGCATCGGTGGATGCGATCTCCTCCGTGCTGTCGAAGGAGCTGGCGCCGCGCAAGATCCGCGTCAATGCCGTCAATCCGGGCATGATCGCCACCGAAGGCGTCGTCTCGGCCGGCCTGCACGAAGGTGACATGCGCAACTGGATCGAATCCACGACCCCGCTCGGCCGCATCGGCAAGGTCGAGGAGATCGCCGCCGCGGTGGCCTTCTTCGCTTCGGACGAAGCCTCTTACATCACGGGCGAGACACTTCACGTCACCGGCGGCCTTCGCTGAATTTGTCGGCTTACATGAGGAAATGGCCCGTCTCGCGCGGGCCATTTTTTTGTTTGGAGCTCAAGGCAGCTCAGAACTGCGTAATTGCCTTCCCGTCGGCCCCGACCAGGCCCGACGGCGCCTCCCCGAACACCAGCCCCTCCGGCTGAAACTTGAGGTGATGACAGCCATTCTGTCGCGTCGAATGTGTCCGATGATCAGGGTCTGTGCGGACAAACCATCGTCAGATAAAGCAGCGTCGGCGCCTTGTCCTCGCCATCGCGATACTCCCACTCCAGCCGGATCTCATGCCGGTGCGCGTAGGCGTCGCTCGCCTTGTGTGTGACGATCTTCGTCTTCATCGGGATCGGCGGCTCGGAGTTGAAGCATTTCCGGACGCAGGCATCGAGCAGATCGCATCGCGTCAAGGGGATGACGCCCGGCTCGTCGTCGGACAAGCGGATCGTGTTGGGCTGGGTGCTGAGGTCGACGCGAGCCCGGCCCTTTTCCTTGTGCCAGTACGCCGCGCTCCCATCTGGCCATCTGTCTGGCGGCGTCAAAATCAGGTGGTATTGGCCGTATTCGAGCGTCGGCAGGTGGATGTCCGGGGACGCCTTGAGGATGTCCACGCTCCGCTGCATGTTTTCCAGCGGGAAATAATTGTCGTTCATCAAATCTTTGAATGAAGCCCCGGTATAAGTTCTTGAGCCCATCGCCTTTTCCCTCAATATGTTCTTGGCTTTATGTTCTTGGCTTTGCGAAAATACGTACAACTCCAGCACGCCGGTCAGCTTGGCCAATCCTCGCGCCGTCGAAATATGTGCCCCGTCTTTGTTGGGATTTGCTTACGCTACCATTCAGGACTGTGTTTCGTCCAGATCGCCAACCGCACCGTGCCCCGCTCACGGTGAGGAGCGAGCGCGATTGCCAAGCGGTTTTCGACAGGTATTCTTATCGAGAGTTGCTCGCGGATTCTGGTCGACAGAATGGCCGCGACCTTTGAGGCGCAGGAATGAATTGCTTCACGTGTCAGTCTGCGATCGGTCCGGACGATAGCTGGTGCTCCAGATGCGGGGCCGCGGTGCGTCAGCGGGTCGACCCCGACAGCGAACGTCGATTTGTGACGATTCTTCGTGCCGATGTCATAGACTCCACAGGTCTTGTTGCCGAATTGGAGCCGGAGGAGGCTGTCTCGCGCCTCGAGCCGGCACTGGCGGCCATGAGGGCCGCAGTACGCCAGTTTGGCGGCATCGTCAGCAAGGAACTGGGAGACGGGCTGGCTGCAGTCTTTGGCGCTCCGATCGCCGACGACAACCATGCGCCCCTTGCCTGCCATGCGGCGATCGAGCTTGTCCGGCGCGTCGGCAGTTTGGGGGATCCCGGGCTCCAGGTCCGGGTCGGTCTCCACTCCGGCCATGTCGTTGCCTACATGGTCGCCAGCGAATTTTCCAAGGTCTACGAGATCGGCGGCGCCGCCCAGCATCTGGCCGCGCGGCTGGAGACGGCAGCCGAGGCGAACCAGATCTACGTGTCCGAAGCCTGCCAGAAGCTTGCGGACGGGCATGTCCGCTTTGATTTTCTTGGCCGCAAGACTCTGCGCGGTTTCAACGAAGCTCTGCCGGTCTATCGGATCATTGGAGCGAGCGATCTTTCGAGCTGGCGGGTGCGACGCGCTCGTAGCATCTCCCGGTTTGTCGATCGGACGACGGAGCGGGCGCTGCTGTGGCGCGCTGCGGAGAAGGTTGTCACAAGCGGGCAGACTGTTCTGCTGATGGGTGATGCGGGCATAGGAAAGTCGCGGCTTGCGCACGAGTTTGCGCAGGGCCTCAGGGCTGACGGCTGGCGGTTGCTCGACGTCGAGTGCAGCCCAAATCTTCAGGGCGCGCCATTTAGCACCCTGAAGCGACTGGTGCTTTCCCTCCTGGAGGCAGTCTCCAAGGACTCAGATCGCCTGGCAGACCCTCGAAGGGAATTGTCGCCGGTCCATCAGTTTGCAATCGACGCGGTGCTGGATTTGTCCATTTCCGATCCGCGTTGGAGCGAATTGGAGCCCTACGCGCGGGGACGGGCGATTTCGGAGGCAAGCTGCGCAATCCTGGAAGGCGTAGCCCGCCATAACGGCACCGTTCTTCTCATCGAGGATCTGCACTGGGTTGATCGAGCCAGCGACACGGTTATTGCCGCCATAGCGTCGCTGCAGGTGCCGAATCTGTTCGTTTTCCTCACGAGCAGGCCGAACGGAATGCCGGAATGGATCGCGCGTTGTCATGCAGAAGTGATCGCGATGCGGCCATTGGATAATGAATCCGGAATGGCCATGTTGGCCGACATGCTCGGCACGTCCGTGACGAATGCAGGCTTGAAGAACCGGATCATCTCTCACACGGCCAACGTTCCGCTGTTCATCGAGGAGGTCTGCCGTGGTCTGAAGGATAACGGCACACTTCGCGGCCAGTGGGGTGATCTGGCCCTGGTGCGTCCTATAGAAGAGCTGGGTATCCCCACAAGTATCCAAGGTGTGATTGCGGCGCGACTCGATCGGGTGTCGAGGCAGGAGCGCCTGGTTTTGCAGGTCGCTGCCGCATTGGGGCCGCGATCGAGCGAAGCCGTCGTGCGGAGAGTCTCGGACTTGCCCGAAGACGCCCTGCGGGACTGCCTTGCAGCGCTCGATCGGGCCGAGCTGCTGGTCAAGATCGATAGCGACATCGCGGACTCGCTTGAGTTTCGACACGAGATGGTTCGCCAGGTGACCTACGAGTCGATGGTCGAAAAGGTCCGCGAGAGCGTACATGCGCGCGTTCTTGCGGCATTCGAGAGCGACGAAATATTGAGAGATGATCCTGACGCCCTCTGTTACCACGCAATGCGTGCCAAGGACTGGCCCAAGGCGTTCGACTACGGAAGGAGCGCCGCACAGAAGTGTCTTTTGCGCTCGGCATATGCAGACGCGGTCGACTACTTCCGGACCGCGATGAGTTCACTCGATAAGACGCCAATAACGAGTTCGAGGGAGACGAATGCCATTGATCTCCGGATGGAGGCGCGCATGGCGTTCATCTGGTCCGGTCGGGTTGCCGAGTGGGTCGATCTGGGAAAGGAAGCTGACCAACGGGCCAGCGAGATCGATGATGTCGGCAGAAGGGTTGCCGCCAAGACGGTCATGGCGGGTGGGCAGAACTTCTATGGGACGCCTACGGAGGCCGTTACTCTTGGCGAGGAGGTCGTTGGTCTTGCCGAAGAGTCCGGCAACCCGGGTTGGCGCAACCTTGCGCAATACAATCTCGGGCAGGCCTATTTTCTTGCCGGGCGCTATCGCGAGGCGGAGCGGACTATCGCGCGAGCCCGTGCCCATCTCATGGGGCCGGAAGCGAGTGCGCCTTTCGGAACTCCCCCCAAATACACACTCCTTCTCTGCTGCATGATGAAGAGCTTCACCCACACCGTCATGGGCGAGCTCGATGCCGCCGACCAGCTCCAGCAACAGGCCGCGGCGATCGCGGAGGAGACGGGCCGGCCCTACGACCGTGTCGCCGCTGCCTATAGCGGCGGCTGGCTGAAGCTCGGCCGTAACGAGCCGGCGGCGGCTGCGGCCATTCTCGAAGACGGTTTTGTGCTTGCGCAAAAACACGGCATCCGGCTGTTCGTGCCGGTGCTCGGCTGTCACCTCGGCATGGCCTATCTGGAGCAGGGGCTGTTCGACCGGGCGCGCGGCATGCTGACCGAAGCGCGCGAGGAGGCGAGGGCGGTCGGCTATACCTCGGCGGTGCTGCGCAGCTCGATCTATCTTGCGCTCGCCACCCACCGCCTCGGCGACGTCCAGGCCGCGCAGAACATGCTGCGCGAGGCGCGCAACACGGCGCGGCAGCAGGGGTTTTCCGGCCTGGAAGCCGAGGCTCTGTTCGGCGAGGCCGTGGTGACGCCGCCGTCGAATGCAGAGGCCAGGGCGGCCATCCTTGCGGCCCTGCGCGCGACCATCGCGATCGCCACTGAGAGCGGCGCGCTGCCGCTCCAGCACAAGGCCAAGGCGATGCTGAACGAGATGCTGGCGCGGGACGACGAGCTAATCTGAACCCTGCTCCCGGTTGGATCGGCCGCCGCAGCCGAAATCTGCCCGACGCGTCAAATAAATCCCGCAGGCGACGCAAGGGTTTAGCTACTGTGCATGGGGTTGTTCTCGCCTTTTTTTGAAGGGTCTCCCATGGTGCAACGCAGAGACGGCACGCTTGTGCGGCCCGCTTTGATGAAAGCCTCTTGCGCGCACAGCAAGGTCGGCTACCGTCCGCCCTAGCCGCAGGGGCAGGCGACATTTCGATTCAAGTTTTTTAGCATCCGATTTTTCGGCGCCGCGACGGCGCGACGCCCACCGAACGAGGCGGGGCCATGATCACACGGGACCAGTCAGCGCTGCTTGCGCCGGTCGAGCGCGATTTGCGGCTCGATCTCTTCCGCGGCATCGGATTGTGGATGATCTTCCTCGACCACATCCCGCACGACGTCGTGGCCTGGCTGACCTTGCGCAATTACGGCTTCAGCGACGCCGCGGAGTTCTTCGTCTTCATCTCCGGCTATCTGGTCGGCTGGATCTACGGCCCGATCGTCGCAGGCGGCTGGTTTCTCGCCGCGCTGAAGCGGCTGTGGCGGCGCGCGGCCGAGATGTATGTCGCTCACATCATGCTGTTCCTGCTGTTCACGGCGCAGATCGCCCGGACCGCGCGCCGCTTCGACAATCCGATGTACGAGCACGAGTTCAACGTGTTCAATTTCCTGTCGCATCCGGACGAGCTGATCGGCCAGGCGATCCTCTTGAAATACAAGCCGGTCAATCTTGACGTGCTGCCGCTCTACATCACGCTGGTGTTCGCCGCGCCCTTCATCGTCTGGTGCCTGGTGCGCCGGCCGAACCTGACGCTCGCGGCGTCCGTGCTGCTTTATGCGCTGTCGCGCTGGTTCGACTGGAACGTCGCCTCCTATCCGCCCGGTACGACCTGGTACTTCAACCCGTTCTGCTGGCAGCTGATGTTCGTGTTCGCGGCCTGGTGCGGCATCGGCCAGATCGACAAGGTCGCGACATGGGTGTGGTCGAAAGCGGCGATGGGGCTGGCCGCGGCCTGGCTCGCCTTCGCGCTGCTGATCGTGATGACCTGGCATGTCCCTGCGCTCGAAGCCCTGGTCCCGAAATGGATGATCAAGGCGATCTACCCGATCGACAAGACCGATCTCGACATGCTGCGCTTCACGCATTTCCTGGCGCTGGCGATGTGGGTGACGCATTTCGTCTCGCGCAAATGGCGGGCGCTGCACGGGCTTTGGCTGCGGCCCGTCATCCTGTGTGGCCGGCATTCGCTGCCGATCTTCTGCCTGGGCGTATTCCTGTCGTTCTCGGCGCACTGGATCCTGACGCAATACACCAAGGGCGTCTGGGAGCAGCTCGCGGTCTCCGCCGTCGGCATCATCATCATGATCGCAGCCGCCTGGCTGCTCGACCGGGCCAGACGAGTGCCGAACCTGTTCGTGAAGGTGACGGAGGTCGAGGAGGCCGACGCCACATTGCAGACCGCGCCGGCGGCAACTGCCGGTCGTTGAGCATCGCCAGCCTGCATCTCGTGGAGAGGTTCATGTCCAGACGTTTGTTGACGATCGCCGGCGCCCTCCTGCTCCTGATCTGTGACGCAGCGGCCCAAGCACCCTCGCCGGAGGCGATGAGCGCGGCGCGCAAGCTCGTGGTCACCTTGAAGATCGCGGATCAATATCGCGCGCTGTTGCCGCAGCTTCTGCTCAAGCTCCGGCCCGTGGTCGCGCAGGACAGGCCGGAGATCGAGCGCGACTATGACGCGATGACGGCACCCGGCTCCGAGATCTACACCCCGGCCCTGACCTCGATGATCGACCAGGTCGCCGCCCTCTATGCCCAAGACTTCAGCATCGACGAGCTGCGCCAGATCGAGGCCTTCTATGCCCAGCCGGCCGGGAAGAAGTTTCTGGAGAAGTCGGACGCGCTGGCGCAGGCAAGCGCGCAGATCGGCCAGGATGTCAGCCAGAAGGCTGCCGACGAGTTGAAGCAGCGCCTGATCGAGGCGCTGCGCCAGAAGGGGCACAAGCTGTAGACAGCTCTCTCAGTGGATAGCCGCGTACATGATCCTCTCCTCCGTCGCGTCCTGCGCGGAGAATTCCTCCACAACCTTGCCCTGCCGTGAGACCAGGATCCGGTCGGACAGAGCCATGATCTCCGGCAAATAGGACGAGATGACCACGACCGCCTTGCCCTCGTCGGCAAGCTGGTTGATCAGCTCGTGGATCTCGACGATGGCGCCGACGTCGACGCCGCGCGTCGGCTCGTCGAAGATGATCAGGTCCGGCTCCTGCACCAGCGATTTTGCGATCACGACCTTCTGCTGATTGCCGCCGGAGAGCTCGACCACCTTGCCGTGGTCGCCGATGGCGCGCACCCCGAGTTTCTCGATCCAGCTCCTGCCGACCGTCTCGGTTTCCCGCCGGGACAGCATCATGCGGCCCTTGGGGAATTTCGACAGCAGGCCGAGATAAATGTTGCGCGCGATCGAGGACGTCTCGAAGAAGCCCTCGACCTTGCGGTCCTCGGTGACATAGGCGATGCCGGCCTTGACCGCCGGCGCCGGTACCCGGTAGCGCACCGGCTTGTCGTGCAGCAGGATTTCTCCGCCGTGGAAGAAGTCGCGCTTGAGCACGCCGGAGACGATCTTGAAGGTTTCGGTGCGCCCCGCGCCGACCAGGCCGAACACGCCGGTGATCTGTCCCGCGAACACCGACAGTGAATTGTTCTTCACCATCGGCGCCATCTTCAAATTCTGCACCGTGAGCACGCGCGCACCGGCCGGCCGCACGTTGCTTTTCCTTGCGCCGTAGAGCGTGTTGGAAAGGTCGCGTCCGACCATGGCCTGCACGATTGCGGCACGATCGAATCTTGCGGCGTCGTCGGTCACGACATGCTTGCCGTCGCGCAGGACCGTGATGCGGTCGGCGAGCAGCAGGGCCTCTTCGAGGGCGTGCGAGATGAAGATGATCGAGACGCCGCGCTTCTTGAGATCACGGACGAGGTCGAAGAAGTATTTCTTCTCTTCCGGCGTCAGCGATGCGGTCGGCTCGTCGAAGATGATGACCTTGGCGCGGTGCAGAACCGCGCGCGCGATCTCCACCATTTGCTTCTTGGCAGCTCCAAGGCCGCTCACGGTCGCAGTCGGCGTGACGTCGAAATTGAGCGATTGCAAGAACTGTTGTGCGGCGATGTAGATGCCGCGCAGCCGGTTGTAAAACTTCTCCTGCCCAAGAAACAGGTTCTGCGCGACCGTCATAGTCGGCACCAGGCTGTTCTCCTGGAACACCATGGCGATACCTAGATTGCGCGCCTCCAGCGGCGTCCTCGGTGCGACGTCGACGCCGTCAACCGTCATGGCGCCTGAGGTCAGCGTCACCACGCCCGCCATCACCTTGGTCAGGGTCGACTTGCCGGCGCCGTTCTCGCCGACCAGTGCGTGAATCTCGCCGCGGCGGAGGTCGAAGTCGACCCCGTCGATGGCGGGCACCCCAGCGTAGAGTTTTGTGGCCTTGCGCAGCGAGAGCATGATGTCGCTCATGAACCAAACTCCTCGGCAAGGCCGGCGAGGGGCAATCTCAGGACACGGCCCGGCCCCTTGGCGATCAGGACGAGATCGTCGCCCATCTCGATGGCCGCAACGACGCCGTGATTGACGCCGTCGACCCGGCTGTGCAGCGAGTAAAGCGGCTGGCCGTCGGCGTCGAGCCGGATGACTAGCCCATAGGAGCGCGGCGGCGCCCACGGCTTGATCACGCCCATGGTCTTGATATGCGCGCCCTGCATCGGCTCCTTGAACGAGAGGCCGGAGCGCAGGCGCGGCGCGACCCAGTACTCTGGATCGATTTCGGCCATCATGCGCCGCCGGTAGGCCGGCTCGCGCAGCACGAACTCGATGAGCTGGGTGCGCGCGGTGAAGGCCGTGAGCCAGTAGCCGCCGCCCGAGGCCTTCGCCAGCCGCGATGGATAGACGGGAAGGTGAGCAAGCATTGTCTGCGGTGCAGCGCCCGGCGTCACCAGGACGAGGCGGTGACGCCAGCTCTCGCTGACCAGCACGCCATGGCCATGCGCGCAAGCACCGAAGGCATGGCCGAGCCCTTGCGCAAGGGGCGTCACGGTTTTGCTGCCGGGATCCAGCCTGAACACGCGGCCGCTCCGGTTGAGCTCCATCAGGTCGCGCGCCCAGTCGTCCACGCCGCATGTCGCGGAGCCGTCAGTCGCAATGAGCGTATTGTCGTCCGCGAGCGCGAGCGCGTTGATGGCGTTGAAGGCGCTATCGGCAAACGTCGTGCCCGGCTGCTCGGCCGAAGCGTTTGCGTAGAGATGCACCTCGCGCCCTCCGAGCGCGACTGCGAGGCCGCCGCCGGGAAGAGTACACAGGGCCGAGATAGGCCGATCGAAGCTGCGGACCTCTGATGCCGAGACGCCATCCAGGCGCATCAAGCGCGGACCATCCGCAATGAAAAGCTTGCTTCCATCGGTGGCGATGTCCTCCGGCGCTTCGCAGGTCAGCAAGATCTCCGCCGATTCCAGCTTCTGGTTGGGCTTCAATGCGCCGTCAAAGGACGGCACGGTGATGGTGGCGTCGCCCCGCCCGAGAAAGCGGTTGGCGAACTCCCTTACAGCCGCGATCACGATTGCTTTCCCCACCTCTTGTCGTATTGAACGAAGTTCGGATCGGCGTTGTCGAGCTTGTAGCGGCCGATCCGGTTGTTGAGGATGCCGCCGAGATAGAGATAGCCGCGATGCTCGCGCATCGATGTGATCATCGGATGGTTTTCGCCGCGCAGATCCCAGAGCGATTCGACGATCTTGCCCTGCTCGTTGAACTTGACCACGCAGCCTGTGTTGATGTTGGGGAACAGCCACTCATCCACGGGCACGCGTTTGGCCATGCGTCGCCGGAAGCCAGGCATTTTCCAGGCGAGGTCGAGCGAGGGGCTGCGCATGCCGACCAGCGCCAGCCAGTAATTGCCATCCGAGGCCAGGTTGATGTTGTCAGGGTAGCCCGGCAAATTGTCCATCACCACCTCGATGGCATCTTTCTTCGGTCCCGCGAACCAATAGCGCTTGATCGAGCAGCCGAACGTTTCGGCAAACAGGATCGACTGGCCGTCGCTGGCGACGCAGATGCCGTTCGGGAATTTGAGGCCGCGCAGCTCCGTGCGTGTCGTGCCGGTCTTGGTGTCGTAAGAAATGATGCGTCCGTTGCCGCGCGCCTCGAGGCCGTCGATCGGCCATTCGTCCATCTCGTAGCGCACAGTCGCCTCCGAGAAGAAGATGAGGCCGTCGTCGGTGATGTCGAGATCGTCGGCGAGCCGCAGGCGGCTGTCGTCGTTGACCGAGCGCATGCTGCGGTTGGTCTCGTCGGTCACCTTTTCCACCGTACCGTCGGGCTTGACCCGATAGAGCCCCATGCCACCGATGCAGATGTAGAGGTTGTCCTCGCGATCGAAGGCCATGCCGAGCGGCTGGCCGCCGATATGGGCGAACACCTCCATCTTCTGATAGTCCGGTGCGAGAAAGCGGATGATGTCACCGTGGCGCGAACCCGCATAGAGATTGTCGTGGCGATCGAGGATGACGTCCTCGGGTGCCTCGATCCGTCCGAGGCCGATCAGCTCGACGTTACGCAGCTTGTCGTTCTGCTCGAACGGGCCGCCTTGCCCGATTTCGGTCGGTGGAGGCGGCGGCAGCGCGTGATAGGTGGGCGCGACATAGACTTTGCTGATGATGCGTGTGCGGTTCTTCTGCCAGCGGATATCGACCATGGCAGCGACAAGCAGGATACCGGCGAGCGCCATCCGGTTGACGCCGCCGCGCGCGTTCATGGTCGTCAGGCCGTTGGTGATCAGGAGTACGATCAGCACCCCGACGGCTGATTTAGCCACCGAGCCCTTGCCGCCGCCGAGCGTGATGCCGCCCAGCACCGTTGCGGTCACCACGATCACCTCAAGTCCGACGCCGATGTCGCCGCCGACGGTGCCGAGCCGGGACGCGAAGAACAGCGCGGCGATGCTGGTCAGCACACCGCTCGCGACGTAGCAGAGCGCAATGGTGCGGCGGACGGGAATGCCGGAATTGTAAGCCGAACGGCGCGAGCCGCCGATCGCGGTGATGTGCCAGCCCGGACGCAACCGCGTCATGAAGATATGACCGAAGATGGCGATCACGATATAGACGAGCGCCACGGTCGGAAAGCCGAAGACACTGCCGCCGCCGATGAAATCCCAGGACGGAATGTCGGGAAGGGACGACGCGATCGCGTTGGAATAGCGCTGGATCAGGAGATCGTAGGCCGAGCGGTAGATGATCAGCGTGATCAGCGTGGTGATGAAGGCCCGTAGCCGCAGATATCCGATCAGCACACCATTGACGGCACCAAGCAGCGCGCCGCAGAGCAGCGTCGCGGCGACCACCGCCGGCACCGGCCAGCCCAATACGTCGAGCAGATAGAGGGCGCAGAAATCTGTTAGCGCGAAGATTGAACCGACGGAAAGATCGATTCCGCCGACGATGACCACCAGCGCCAGCCCGAGCGCGATGAAGCCGATCTCTCCGGCCTGGCGCGCGGTGTCGGCGAGGCTCGCCGGCGACAGGAAATTGTCGATGGATCGGCTGAGCGCGAGGCCAATGATCAGGAGAAGGATCACCGGGATGGCTGTCTCGGTCCATCGCTTGGACAGAATTTCACCGAGCAGATGATCAGGCCAGTAGCGGTAACGTAGGCTCGTCAGGGTATCGCGCATCGGCATTCCAGGACCTTGCAAATTTCGAGCGACGTCCCGGGCGCGAAGCGGCCCGGGACGCTTGGGTCTGGTGTCGTGGGATTATTTCTTGAGGTCGCTGAGATTCCAGCAGGCCATCTGGCTATCGGCGTTCTCCTTGGTGATCGGAATCAACGTCGTGTATTCTGAGCCCTTGATCGAGCCGGGCTTGACGCCCGAGGACAGCAGCCATTTGATCGTGCCGGCCATCTGCGCGGCCTGGGTTGGTACGTCGTAGCTCATGTCGAGGTCGAACGCGCCTGATTTCACCAGCTCGCACGCGCCCTTGCGCTCGCCGCCGCCCGAGGTGGCGACGAACACCTTTCCGGTGAGGCCTGCTTCCTTGACGGCCGCCGCGGTGCCGATATCCATGCCGTCCCAGAAGCCGACGATGCCGCAGAGATCGGGATTCTGCTTCAGCACCGTTTGCGTGATCGCCTTGGCCTTGGCCGCGTCCCAATCGGCGGCTTGGCTGGACACCACCTTGACCTCGGGATGCTTGGCGAGGACGTTCTCGACGCCTTTCAGCGTATAGGCGCTCGCTGCCGCCGACAGCGCCCCCTGGATGATCGCAATCTTGTTCGACTTGCCCTCGCAGGCCTTGACCACGGCTTCGGTCTGGCGTTCGCCGATCTCGACCCAGTTGGCGCCGACGAAGGCCGAGCTCCGGTAGGCCGAGCCCATGTTGATCTGGATGACGTAGATGCCTTCGTTCTCGGCGCGCTGCAGCAGCTTGGCGTAGGTTTGCACGTCCGGATTTTGGACCACGATCACGGCCGGCTTCTCCGAGATCAGCGACGTGACGGCCTGCGCACCGGCATTGGTATTCCAGTTGGCATCGCGGATCACGAACTTGACGCCGAACGGCTCGAGCTCCTTCTTCAGGCCGGCATACCAGCCTTCGGTGAGGTCGAAGTTCATGGCGACCGGAACATAGGCCACGGTCTTGCCGGCCAGCGCCTCCTTGAACGGCTTCTGGAACGGCTCGTCCAGGCCCTGTTGGGCCAGGGCCGGTACGGTCATTGCCGCGAGACCCAGTGCGGCCACGGTCGCCTTTGTCGGGCTGCCGAAATGTTTCATTGCTTCCTCCTTGGTTATAGTTGTCGTTCTCGTTGGGTCGTTCAGATGTCGCCTTGCTGTGCCGTTTCTTCGTTGCGTGGATTCAAGAAAGAGTCCGTGATGACGGCGAGCAGCAGGACCACGCCCTTGATGAGATTCTGTCCGGCGTAGGAAATGTCCATGATGGTCATGCCGTTGAGCATCGTGCCGATCACGAGCGTGCCGATCACGACGTTCAGCACGCCGCCGCGGCCGCCGGATAGCCCGATGCCGCCAAGCACGACGACCAGGATGACGTCGTAGATGAGCGTCGAGTTGAAGATGCGGGTCGGCATTGAATTAACGGATGCGGCCATTACCAGACCGGCAAAGCAGCCGATCAGGGCGGCGACGACATATTGCAGCACGATGATCGGCCGGGAGGGAATGCCGGTGACACGCGCGGCGTAAGGGTTATCGCCGATTGCATAGATATAGGCTCCCCAGCGCGTCTGGCGCAGCAGGAAAGAGACTGCGATACAGGCGAGCGCGAACATCACGATTGATGTTGGAATGCCGAGGATGGTGCCTTGTCCGAGCCGCTCGAAGCCGTCCATGCCGGGGCTCCACTGCACGACGTCGAGCTGAAACAATGCGGTCTGCCCGAGCCCGGCGAGCAGCAGGCCGGTTGCGAGTGTCGCAAATAGCGAGGGGACCTCCGCATAGGCAATCAGCCAGCCGTTGATGAGGCCGAAGGCAATCGTGAGCAGCACTGCGGCCAGCAGCGAGGCAGGCAGCGAATGACCGTTCTGCACCATCTGCAGCACCAGCCCCGGCGGGACCGCGAGCGCTGCGATCAGCGAGATGTCGATGCCGCGGCCGATCACGACGATCGCCATGGCAAGGCCGAGTATGCCGAGCACCGCCACGTTCTGGAGCAGCGTCAGCATGTTGTCAGCGGTCAGAAAGCCGCGCAGGAAGATCGAAAAAACCAGGAACAGCAGCGCGAAGACGGCGAAGACGATCTCTTGCTGATTGAACCGAAAGCGTTTCATCCCCGTTTTGCCTTTCTTCGACTTCGGCCTCTGTGGGTCCGTCAGGACGATCGGGTCTCTATGCGATAGGTTTGTGGAAGCGTCGCCAGGCTTTCGGCAAGTACCTTAGCCCGTTCCTGATCATTGGAGTCCACCGAGATGTGGACGAGTGTGTTCAGCCTGGCGTCCCTCTCGACGAGAATGTTTGCCGCGGTATCCGGGCTGAAGATGCGGTCGAGCTCGGTCCTGACCTTCTCCCGAACGGCGAGGTCGCGAAGCGCGGGCTTGAAGATCTTCCCGACGGCGGTGACTGGCAGCGCTTCGAGCAGCACGACCCGCTTCGGCCGCGCAGGAGGTTCATTGACGTTGCGTTCGAGATGCTCGCGCAGCTGCGGCAGATCGATCGTCTGCCCCGGAGACGGCACCACGAAGAGAATCGGGACCTCGCCGGCATAGGCGTCCGGCATGCCGACGGCCGAGCTTATCTGCACGCCGGGGAAGGCGTTCGCGACATCCTCGATTGCGGCAGGGTCGATGTTGTGACCGCTGCGCACGATCAGGTCTTTCTCGCGGCCGGTCAGCACCAGGCGCTGATCCGGGGTTAGATATCCGACATCGCCGGTGACGATCCATTGGTCGTCGGTCAGCACGCCTTTGTTGTGCCGGGGGTCGATGTATCCGGGAAACACCTGCGGTCCGCTGACGAGGACGAGGCCGCTGGTGAGCGGCGGGCAGTCTTGCTTCAGGTCGGCATCGGCCAGAGAAACGATTCTGGTCCTCGCAAATGGCGCCCTGAATCCTACGCTGCCCTGTATGGGTGTCCCGCGGCCGGGATTGAACGCGATCGCTGCTGCGGTTTCCGTCATGCCATAGGTCTCGAACAAGGTAATCCCGGTTCGCGCCTGAAATCTCTCGCTGATGGCCTTCGGAGCCACGGCCCCGCCGGTGAGGGCCATTCGAACCGAGCTGATATCGGAGGATCCGATCGGCACCTCGGCAAGCGCGGCAATCGACGTCGGCACGCCGCTGACGATGGTTGCGCGGAAGCGCTCCACGGTGTGCCAATAATCGCGGATCGCATCCGGACTTCTGAGACCGTACGGCGAGGGAATGATGACATGGCCGCCGGCTGCGAGAATGGACAGACCGAGTGTCATCGTGCCGCCGACGTGAAACAGCGGAAAGCCATTCACGGCGGCATCTAGCTCGTCCAATCCGTGAACCTGCGCAAAGCTCCAGGCGGCATGGATCTGGTTTCCATGCGTCAGGCGCACGAGCTTCGGTCTTCCGGTCGTTCCGCCGGTGTGGAAGAGTGCGCATACGGCTTGGCGGTCTGTCGACGGCTGGAATTCGAGAATGTCCGGCGCACCTGCAATCGCCTCATCGAAGCTCAGAAAGTGGCCAATCGAGCGGCTATCCTTGCCAAGCACGAAAATCGTTCTGAGTGACGGGACGCGCTTCGCGACGTTAGTTGCTTTGGTCCAGATCGCGCGATCGGCCGCTTCGGAAGCAACGACCAGGACGGTTGCGTTCTGTGCCTCCAGCAGGTCGGCAATCGCATCTTCGTTCAGGAGAAAATTGATCGAGCTGGCGACGCCCGCGATTTGGGCGCCAAGCAGCGCCGGGAATAGCTGCGGAAGGATCGGACAGAGAAACGCGATCGTTCCGCCATTCCGGTTGATCCCGTGCGACCGGAACAGGTTTGCCGCGCGGGCGATTTCCGCGAGCAACTGCCGATGCGTCAGCGTGACGTCGCCCGGTTCGCGCGAGCCTTTGGTCAAAACCGTTAGCGCAGGCCGATCAGGATGCAGGCGCGCCGTTGCTTCGAAGAGATGATGGAGATTGCGGGCAGGAACGAGGGAATCGTAAGACCGCCGCTCCAGCGCTTCGATATCGGCGATGACCTTGATCGGTTGCGTGAACCGCGTCGTGATCGGCAACGCGCTGCTCACGGGCACCGCCATTCAAGCGGCACGGCAGATTGTGCAGCGGTTGATCTGACCTGATGCAAGCGAACGTTTCCCGCCTATTTCGTTGTCCGTTTTTTGTTCTTCATAGGCCACATGCCCGGAGGCGGCTTGCTCCGGAGCGCAAAGCTTTTGCTTCTCCGCGCAAACCGGTCTTGCGTGCAGACGGCGGCCATCTAGAATCTCTTTGCCTGGCCGACTTGTGCGATGCACAAACGACGTTCATCCTGGCCTCGCAATGGATGGGCCGACGATGAACCTGGTATTTTCGACAGACGATCTGGAGCCGTCCAAGCGCTACGCCGCGTGGCAAGGCGCTATTTGCGATGTCTACGTCCATGTCGACGTGAATGCCGAGGAGCGATCCGACTACCACGGCTTTATTCGCGAGGCGCGGTTCGGCGCAGTTACGATGACAGACGTACTGCTGTCCGAACAGCGCATATCCCGACGCGAGCGGCATATCGCGAAGCTCGACAAGGATTGCTACTACGTCGAGTTCGTCCAGCAGGGCCGGGTCAACGTCCTCCAGGCCGGCCAGACCCTGCTCTCGAATCCCGGTATGGGCGCGATCTTCTCGGCCTCGGAGGCCTATGATCTGGAGTGCATCGGCAAGGTGCGATCGCTCTACCTCGAGATTCCGCGCCAGGAATTCTCGGCGCGCTTCAGCGACGGGCGCCTGCCTGTCGTCACGACGATGGCGACGAGCCGGGGCCTCGGACGGATTGCCGCCGAGTTCTGCGCCACGCTCGCGGCGCAAGGAGGTCCGCTGGATGAGACCGTAAGGACCCGGCTCGGCGGTGAGCTGATGGACGTGCTGGCGCTCGCGCTCGACATGGGCGACCGGGACGAATTCTCGGAGGATGCCGGCGCGCAGCAGGCCCGTCTGCGCTCGGTCAAAGCCTGGATCGAGACGCACCTCACGGACGCGGACCTGTCGCTCGAGAAGGTCGCAAAGAACAACGGCGTCTCGCTCAGGCATCTGCATTATCTCTTCCGGCTCACCGATGTCTCGGTGTCCGAATGGATTTTGGATCGCCGGCTGCAGCGCTGTTACGACGTCCTGACCCGTCCCGAGTTGCGCTCCCTGTCGATCACCGAAGTTGCCTATCAGTTGGGATTCAGCAGCTCGTCGTACTTCAGCACGGTCTTTCGTAGGAAATTCGGGCACAGCCCATCCGACTTGCGACGGCGCTAAAGGACCTGCACCGCGCGAGGCGATGCAGGTCGGTCGTTGCGAAAGCATTACTTCACCAGCGGGCAACCGCCGTCCTTGAGTGGACGGAAGGCCTGGTCGGCAGGCACCTCGGCGAGCAGCTTGTAATAGTCCCAAGGCCCTTTCGATTCCTCGGGCTTCTTCACCTGGAACAGGTACGTGCTGTGCACCATGCGGCCGTCCTCGCGTAAGACGCCGTTGTCCGTGAAGGCGTCCTTCACCGGCAGCTCGCGCATCTTGGCCATCACCGTCTTGGTGTCCTTTGTGCCTGCGGCCTGCACCGCCTTCAGGTAATGCAGCGTCGCGCTGTAGGTCGCTGCCTGGTTCATCGTCGGCATGCGCTTGACGCGCTCCATGAAGCGCTTGCCGAAGGCGCGGGTCTTGTCGTTGAGGTCCCAGTAATAGGCCTCGGTGATGATCAGTCCCTGCGCGAGCTTTAGCCCTAAGCTGTGCACGTCGGAGATGAACATCACGATCGCAGCCAGGTTCTGGCCGCCGGCGACGATGCCGAATTCACCGGCCTGCTTGATTGCGTTGATGGTGTCGCCGCCGCCGTTCGCCAGCCCGATGATCTTGGCCTTGGAGGCCTGGGCTTGGAGCAGGAAGGATGAGAAGTCCGCGGTGTTGAGCGGATGCTTGACGCTGCCGAGCACCTTGCCGCCGGCGGCCCTCACGACGTCGCCGGTGTCGCGTTCGATCGAATGGCCGAATACATAGTCGGCGGTGAGGAAGAACCAGCTGTCGCCGCCGTTCTTGACGATGGCGCTGCCGACCGTGTGCGCGTTGGAATAAGTGTCGTAGGTCCAGTGCGCAGTGTAGGGCGAGCAGGACTTTCCGGTAATGTCGGAGCTCGCGGCATCCGTCACGATCATGATCTTCTCGTATTGCTTCGACAGCTCCATCACCGCGAGCGCAGTGGCCGATGTCGGCAGGTCGATGATCATGTCGACGCCTTCGGTCTCCCACCATTTTCGCGCGATGGTCGAGGCGACGTCGGGCTTGTTCAGCACATCGGCAGAGACCATGTCGATCGGCTTGCCGAACATCTGCCCGCCAAAATCCTCGATCGCCATTTTGGTGGCCTCGACATTCCCCTGGCCTCCGATGTCGGAATAGACCGAGGAGAAGTCGGACAGCACGCCGATCTTGAGCGGCGCCTGCTGGGCGGAGGTGGGGGTGATCAGGGCAGCCGACAGCAAGCCGGCCGCAGACACGAATGCTGCGATAGGTCTCATGGATACGTTTCCTCTTGCGCGGGACTATGCTGTCCCTTTGTCCGACAAAGTTAGAGGCGGGTTCCTCAGGAGTCAATTTGTTGCATCGTCGGCACGAATGACGCAGTTTGACGCGCCCACCGCCGTTCCTATAGTTTGTCCGACAAACGCCATTGGAGCCTGATTTGCCTCTCGCGCCGCTCTTCCGTCCGATCGATGTCGCGCCCGCCTATCAGAAGGTCGCCGACGCCATCGAGCGCGAGATCGTCAATGGCCGCATCAAGCCGGGCGATCCCATCGGCACCGAGCACGATCTGGTGCGCCAGTTCGGCGTCAACCGTTCGACCATTCGCGAAGGCATTCGCGTGCTGGAGGAGGGCGGGCTGATCAGCCGCGATTCCTCGCGACGGCTGCATGCCTGTCTGCCACGGTACACCAAGCTCGCGAGCCGTCTCAGTCGCGCGCTTGTGCTGCACGAGGTCACTTTCCGCGAGCTCTACGAGGCCTCGATGACGCTCGAAGTGGCGAGCATCGAAGGCGCGGTGGAGCGGGCGACGGAGGAGAACCTCGCAGAGCTCGCCGATAACCTCGTGCGCAGCGAGGCCGTGGTCGGCGATCCCGCGATGCTTGCCGAATGCGATGCCGAATTCCACGTGCTGGTTGCCAAGGCCTCGCAGAACCGCGTGCTCCAGCTCGCGCGTGAGCCGGCCGCGCAATTGTTCTATCCGACCACCGAGATGATCGTCGCTGGTGTGGCCGAAGGCGGCCCGCGCCTCGTCGCCGCGCATCGCCATCTCATCGAGGCGATCCAGCGCCGCGACCGCGAGGCGGGCGTGCTCTGGACGCGCCGGCACTTGCAGGATTGGCGGCGCGGTTTCGAGAAGATCGCTTCGCTCGACCGTTCCGTCGAGCATATGTACATGGAGCACGCGCAAGCGGTCCGACGCAGATAGCGCATAATCCGGAAAAGTGTGGAGCGGTTTTCCGGGAGGATCATGCGCAAGAAAAGACAAGCCGCAAGACTTCAAGCAAAATCCAGCAAAAAAAGACATCACACGGAGGGACACATGACCGGCGACATCGTAGCCACCATCTCGAAGGCCCGCGAGCATTCCATCGGCGATCTTCTGCGCCGTTCGGCGGGCCGCGAGCCGGACAGGCTTGCGGTGAGCTGTGGCAATGTGAGCTGGACGTTTGCCGAGATGGACGCGATCTGCAACCGGCTCGGCCGCGGTCTGCTCGGCCTCGGCGTCAAGAAGGGCGACCGCCTCGCCGTGCTGTCGCGCAATTCGCACGCCTTTGCGGCGCTCCGGTTCGCGGTGGCCCGGATCGGCGCGGTGCTGGTGCCGATCAACTTCATGCTCAATCCGGACGAGATCAACTTCATCCTGAAGAGCTCCGGCGCAAAGGTGCTCGCGGCCGGTCCTGATTTCGTCGAGCCCGCGCGCGCCGCAAGCGCCAGGGATTGTGCGGTCGAAAAGTTGATCTGGCTGCCGGGCGAGGATCCGGCCACGGCGCCCGCGGGCCTCACCACCTTCGACGATCTCCTCAGCCCCGACGCTTCGTTCCTGGAGGCGTCCGTCGACAGCCGCGATCTCGCGCAGATCGTCTACACAAGCGGCACGGAGTCCCTGCCCAAGGGCGCGATGCTGACCCATGATGCCGTGATGTGGCAATATGTCAGCTGCATCATCGACGGCGGCATGAGCGTCGATGACAAATTCCTGCACGCGCTGCCGCTCTATCACTGCGCGCAGCTTGACGTGTTCCTGGGGCCGCAAATTTATCTCGGCGCCTCCGGCGTGATCACGGGCAAGCCGACCGCCGACAACATTCTGTCGTTGATCCAGGCGCACAAGATCACGTCCTTCTTCGCGCCGCCGACGATCTGGATCGCGATGCTGCGCTCGCCGAACTTCGACAAGGCCGACCTGTCGACGCTTCAGAAGGGCTATTACGGCGCCTCGATCATGCCGGTGGAGGTGTTGCTCGAGCTCCAGCGCCGTCTGCCCAACGTCAAGTTCTGGAATTTCTACGGACAGACCGAGATAGCGCCGCTCGCGACCGTGCTGGGTCCTGCGGACCAGCTGCGCAAGGCGGGCTCGGCCGGCAAGCCCGTGCTCAATGTCGAGACGCGAGTCGTCACCACGTCGATGGAGGACGTCAAGATCGGCGAGGTCGGCGAGATCGTGCACCGCTCGCCGCACCTGCTCTCCGGCTATTACAACGACCCGGTCAAGACGGCGGCGGCGTTCTCCGGCGGCTGGTTTCACTCGGGCGACCTCGCCATCGTCGATGAAGAGGGCCACATCACCGTGGTGGATCGCGTCAAGGACATGATCAAGACCGGCGGCGAGAACGTCGCCAGCCGCGAGGTCGAGGAGATGGTCTATCGCATCCCCGCGGTGTCCGAAGTCGCCGTCGTCGGCTTGCCCGATCCGCGCTGGATCGAGGCGGTGACTGCCATCGTCGTGGTCAAGAGCGGCGAGAAGCTCGACGAAGATTCCGTCATCAAGCACTGCGCCGGCCAGATGGCGCATTTCAAGGTGCCCAAGCGCGTCATCTTCGTCGATGCCTTGCCCAAGAACCCGAGCGGCAAGCTGCTCAAGCGCGAGTTGCGCCAGCGCTTCGTCGGGGGCGTGACGCTCGACAAGGCGATCCAGACAAATTTTGGCACCTGAGGCGGAGCGATCGCCATGAAAGCCTGGCAGGTTGCGCGTGACTGGTCGATCGAGGGCCTGCAACTGGCCGATCTGCCCGAGCCCACACCTGGCGCGGGGCAGGTCGCGGTGCGCATGCGGGTGGCATCTGTGAATTATCGCGACCTGCTCACGGTGCAGGGGAAGGGCGGCGTCACCAGATTGCCGCTGATCCCGTTCTCGGATGGCGCCGGCGAGGTGATCGCTGTCGGTGATGGCGTTGTCCGCGTCGCGGTGGGTGATCGCGTCTGTCCGATGTTCTTCCAATCCTGGATCGACGGGAAGGTGTCGGCCACCAGCCGTCGCTATGCGCTCGGCGGCACGCGGCCCGGCGTGCTTCAGCAGGTCATGGTGCTCGACGCCGAGGGCGTCACCCATATCCCGTTGCATCTGTCTTTCCGGGAAGCGGCGACGCTGCCCTGTGCCGGGCTAACCGCCTGGCGCGCGCTGTTCGAGGAGGCCAGGGTGCAGCCCGGTGACACGGTGCTGGTGCAGGGTACCGGCGGTGTGTCGATCTTTGCGCTGCAATTCGCAAAGCTCGCCGGTGCGAGCGTGATCGTGACCTCGTCGAGCGACGAGAAGCTCGAACGTGCCAAGGCGCTCGGAGCGGATCACACCATCAACTATCGTTCGGTGCCCGAATGGGGCAAGGCGGCTTCGGAGTGGACCGGTGGCGGCGTCGATCATGTCGTCGAGGTCGGTGGCAAGGATACTTTTGCGCAATCGCTCGAGGCGGCGCGGGTCGGTGGCAACATCCTGGTGATCGGCGTGCTCACAGGCTTTTCCCAGCAGATCGCGATACCGAGCCTGTTTTCCAAGAACCTGCACGTCATTGGTCTGTCTGTCGGCAGCCGCCGCATGTTCGAAGGTATGAGTGCTGCGATCGGTCGCAATGGCATGAAGCCCGTGATCGACCGCGTGTTCGGCTTCGACGCCGTGCCCGACGCGCTGCGGCTGATGCAGCAGGGTGGCCATTTCGGCAAGATCGTGGTGGAGTTCTCTTAGGAATGCGCTGGGGCGTCGGAGCGAGCGCTCGTCCCGCAATGACGCTCTCAATACTTCTTCACGGCGGCGCCGAACGCCAGCCACAGCGCCATCGACGCGAGCCCGAAGCCGCCGAGCAGCAGGAAGGTCGGGCCATAGCCGATCCATTGTGCGATCCAGCCGCCAAGGGCGGGACTGAGGCTCGCGCCAACGCCCTGCACGGTGATGACGGCGCCTTGGCCGAGATTGATGCGGCCGGTGCCGTTGAGCGAGCGCGCGACCATGCCGGGGACGGCAACCGTCTGGAGCCCGGTGCCGATACCGTCGAGCACCTGCATCGGCACGACGCCCCACCATCCCGTAACGAAGAAGGCGAGCACGCCGCGAATCGGCAGGAACATGAAGGAGACGAGGATGACGGGCCAGTAATTGCGCTTGCTCGCGACCTTCATGGCGATTAGCGAGGTGACGATCATCACGCCCTGTGCGATCACCACGGTGGTGGCGACGAAGCTCGGGCCGTTGGCCTGTCCGTCGGCCACCGCCGCAAGACTGTAAAGCGGAACGATCGCGGCGTTGCCGAGATGGAAGAGGGCGAGAGCCAGCGCAAGGACGAGCAGCGCCTTGTGCTTGAGCAGGATCGTGAGCGCATCCGGTTGGCTGTCGGGGTCATCCTCCTTGCTGCCGCGCGCGGCGCGGTCGTCGATCGTCTTGGCCGGTATCATCAGCACGCAGGCGATCGCGATGGCGCCGAACGCGGCGGCCAGCACGAACACCGAGACGTAGCCGAATTGATAGCCGAGATAGCCCGACAGCGCCGCGCCGACCATGTTGCCGGCATGGTTGAACGCCTGGTTGCGGCCGTTCAGTGCATTGAATCCCTTCTGTTTCGCGATGCCGAGCGTGATACCTGTGACGGCCGGCACGATCGCGGCGCTCGCCAGCGATTGTGCGACCTGCGAGAACGTCACCGCCCAGAAATTCTGCGAGATCAGGATGATCGCGGACGCAAGCACCACGCAGATGCCGGGGATGACCACCCACAGGCGCTTGTTGCGGCTGGAATCGATGAACCCGCCAATCGGCGTCGTGACCAGCATGCCCGCGACATTGCCGATCGTCATCGCGGTGCCGATCAGCCCGCTCGCCCAGCCGCGCTCCTGAAGGAACACTCCGACGAAGGGCCCGATGCCCGACTGCATGTCGGCCATGAAGAAGTTGACTGCGAACAGCGGCCAGAGGCGGGACGGGGCGGGGCGCGATGTCATCGAGACGCTGAACGTATTGCTGCCAACCGACTATGGTCTCGTGCAAGACTGACGGCCGGCCAATTGCGCCGGGGCGGACCAGAAAGTAACCTGCGCTCAGCGCGTTGGTTCCGGCCGCGCCTGCGATTGAGGACGGGAAGGTCGCCTCGCGCCGTTCCGGTCTCGTTCTGGATCATGATCATGCCCCTCTGGACCTGCGAAACCTGCGGCGCGCAATTCCCGGACGGCGAAAATCCGCCCCCGTCTTGTCCGATTTGCGAGGACGAACGGCAATTCGTCGGCTGGAAGGGGCAAACTTTCCTCACGCGCGAGGCGCTCGGAGTACGTCACCGCCTGGTCTGGCGCGAGGATCTCGGCCTGACCGGCATCGCGCTCGAGCCAAGCTTTGCCATCGGCCAGCGCGCGCTGCTGGTGCCGCTCGCGGGCGGCTGCCTGATGTGGGACTGCGTACCGCTGGCGACGCCGGAGGCGATCGCGCATGTGCGGTCACTCGGCGGGCTGAAGGCGATTGCGATCTCGCATCCGCATTACTATGGCGCGCTGGCCGACTGGAGCGAGGCGTTCGGCGGGGTGCCGGTCTATTTGCACGCCGATGATCGCCAATGGGTGACGCGTCCACATTCATCGATCGTGCACTGGACCGGTGAAAGCCATCGTATCTCCGACGATGTGCTGCTCCAGCGCACCGGCGGTCATTTCGCCGGTGCCACCATGCTGCACCATGCGCGCGGTGCGGGCGGCAGGGGTGCGCTGCTCACCGGCGATATCGCTCAGGTGACGATGGATCGCCGCTTCGTCAGCTTCATGTACTCCTATCCGAACTACATGCCACTCAATGCCGCGGCGGTAAGACGGATTGCAGCTGCGGTCGAGCCGCTGGCGTTCGATCGCATCTACGGTGCGTGGTGGGGCCGCAACATCGCCGCAGGCGCCAAGGTCGCATTCGCGGCGTCTGTCGCGCGCTATCTGGCGGCCATCGCCTGAGCCGACGCGCGATCGGATTCACCTTGCCGGTCCATAATAAATGGACTATAAGTACAGTTATTAAGCGTGGCGCAACGATGCGTCTGCGGGAACGGCATGATCGATGCATCGCCGTTTTGGCGGCGCGCTTGGCGCGCGAGCGGGAGTTGGACGCATGACGGCGGACCGCGACTATGAGATCTTCGAGGCTGGCGACGTCACGCTCCAGTCCGGCGCCGTCGTCCCTTTGCTCCAGCTCGCCTACAAGACCTACGGCCGGCTTAGCCCCGCCAAAGACAACGTCATTCTCTATCCGACCTCGTTCAGCGCGCAGCACACCGACACCGAGTGGCTGATCGGCCCTGACGGCGTGCTCGACCCCACACGTTATTTCATCGTCATCCCGAACCTGTTCGGTAACGGCCTGTCGTCCTCGCCGTCGAATACGGCGGCGTCGTTCCCGATGATGACCTATCACGATGCCATCGCGGTTCAGCACCGGCTGCTCACCGAGCGGTTCGGCATCTCCAAGCTTGCCCTGGTCTATGGCTGGTCGATGGGCGGCATGCAGGCCTATCACTGGGCGGCGCTGCATCCCGATATGGTCGAGCGCGCGGCTGTTGTCTGCGGCAGTGCCCGCTGCGCGCCCTATAATTACGTCTTTCTGGAAAGCGTGAAGGCCGCGCTGACCGCCGATCCGGCCTTCCGCGACGGCCGCTTCGTCGAGAAGCCTGTCGCTGGCTATCGCGCCATGGGGCGCGTCTACGCGGGTTGGGCGATGTCGCACGGTTTCTATCGCGACGAGATCTGGCGCGAAGCGGGCTTCGCCTCGCTGGACGACTATCTCGTCCGCGCATGGGACCCGGCGTTTGCCCGGCGCGACGCCAACGATCTCCTGGCCCAGATCGGCATCTGGCAGAACGGCGACGTCAGCCGCTGCACCGCATTCGACGGCGATTTCGATCGCGCGCTCGGTGCGATCAAAGCGCACATGCTGCTGATGCCGGGCGCGACCGATCGCTATTTCGACGTCCGCGACAACGAGGACGAACTCGGCCGGCTGGTCAACGCGAAATCAGCGGCGCTGCATCCGATCCCATCGCTGCACGGCCATCGCGCCGGCAACCCCGTCAACAATCCGCGCGATCAGGCCTTCATCAAGGCCGAGATTGCAACACTCATCGGCAAGTAGGGCAGGCATCCGATCATGAGCGACGCAGCCGTTTCAGAGTCCGGCCATCGCCTGAAGCCGCTGTCACCGGCGATGCTGCGCGAATTGTCGTCGCGCTCCAATTTTCAGGGCGCAGCGCGCAGCCTCTGCCATTACGGCCTGATCACGCTGGTCGGCGCGCTGATATGGAAGGTTACCGCGACATACGGCGTCCTCTGGGCGCTGCCGCTGGTGGCCGTGCAGGGCTATTTCGTCGCCTTCCTGTTCATGGCGGTGCATGAGACCGCGCACAAGACCGCGTTCAGAAGCCGCGGCCTCAACCTCGCGGTCGGCTATCTCTCAGGCTTCATCATCGGATTGCCTTACGAATATTACTGCCTGTTCCACTGGGACCATCACCGCTACACCCAGGATCCGGACAAGGATCCCGAGCTGGTCGTCGGCGTGAAGCCGAAGTCCGACACGCAGCTCGCGCTCGCCTATAGCGGCCTGCTTCAGGTCGTCGGCCGCGTTTGGCTGATGTTCGGCCATGCCGTCACCGGCAAGGTCGTCGTGCCCTGGATCCCCGAGAACAGGCGCGCCATCATCGTGACCGAGGCGCGTGCCTATGTCGCGCTCTATGCGCTGCTGCTCGTGCTGTCGCTCTGGTTCTCGTCGGCACTGCTGCTCTGGGTCTGGATCGTTCCGCTGATGATCGGGCAACTCTTCCTGCGGCCGTATCTCTATGCCGAGCACACCGGCTGCGATCGCACCCGCAGCGCTTTTCAGAATACCCGCACCACCTATACCGGCGCGATTGTCAAATGGTTCACGTGGAATATGCCCTATCACGTCGAGCACCACGCCTATCCCTCGATTCCCTTTCACGCGCTGCCGAAGCTGAACGTGATCGTCGACGGCGAGATCCTTTATCGTGGCCGCGGCTACATCAGAACGACGCGCGAGACCTGGGCCTGGTTTCGTCGGCAGCGGCAGGCCGGCTAGCGCAAACGCAAAGCTCCGGTCGCGGCGCGACCGGAGCTTTGTCGTGGAGGCGATCAATCAGTAGACGCCGTAGGCGCAGACATTCACCATGCGGACGCGCAGGCCGTGGCGGGTCTGGATGACGCGCTCCTGGTAGCAATTGTTGACGCCGGTGTTGACATAGATGCCGCCAAAGCCCCAGCCGGGACCCCAGTGATGATGGAAGCCATGGGCCGACGCGGCGGTCGGCGCGAGAGCGGCAACGCCGAGCGAGCCGGCAGCGATCAGACCAAGTGCAAGCTTACGAAACATTTTCATTCTCCAGTGTGGCGCAAGGGCCGTTGTTGTGTCCCTGCATCTCGGTCGAGCCGAAACGCGAACGCGTTCATGCAGCGAGGGGAGAATCGTGTTTCAGGAGTGTTTCGTCGATCGCGGCGGGTTACGCCCCCGTCATGTTTTCCGCGCCGCGCGGTAGCGCGCAGCCATCGCCTGCGTCAGCTCCGCCATCTTCTCGCGCAGATCGGCCGGCTCCAGCACTTCGGCCTCGGGCCCGAGCCGCAACAATTCGGCCGCAGCGTGCCATGACGTCTTTCCGGTCGGCACTCTGGCAATGCGCCAGCCGTCTGCATCGGCGGTGTCCTCAAGCTGCGTACGCGCCCTGACGTAAGGCTGGCTCAGCGCGTCGAGCAGCTTGACGCCGAAGGGCGATAGCCGGACGACCGCGACATTGGGATGCATCTCGGCCTCGAGGCGCAGCGTTGCATCCCGCCAATAGGCCGCGAGATCGAAATCGGCGGGACGCTCGCAGTGATCGTCGAGCGCCGAGCAGTCGAGCACGCGCGCGACGCGATAGGTGCGCACGCTGCCGTCGACCAAACCTGCGAGATACCAGCTGCCGCCCTTCAGCACGAGGCCGAGCGGCGCGAGGCGGCGCTGCTTCTCGGCGCGCCAGCTCTGGTAGCGGATTTTTATCAGCGTCCCGCGCAGAGCCGCGCCGGCGATGGTGCGCAGATGCTTTGGCTCTTCCGCCTCGCCGAACCAGCCCGGCGCGTCGAGATGAAAGCGCTCCTGCATCCGGCTGGCATCCTCGCGCAAATTGGCGGGCAGCGCTGCCATCAGCTTGTTCTGCGCGGCGATCATCGCGGCATCGAGCCCGAGCGCCGCGGCCGGGCCCGGCAATCCGGTCAGGAACAGCGCTCCCGCCTCGCTCTGCGACAAGCCGTTCAGCCGCACGCGATAGCCGTCGAGGAGGCGATAGCCGCCCTCCGCGCCGCGGTCGGCATAAACGGGGACGCCGGAGGCCGCGAGCGCGTCGATGTCGCGATAGATCGTGCGCACCGAGACTTCGCAGGCCTCCGCGAGCTCGGGCGCAGTGACCTGCCCCTTGGCCTGGAGGGTGGTGAGGATTGACAGCATCCGGCTCGCGCGCATGATCCCTTAAACCATACCTGACACAAGATGTCAGGTATGGTCCGCTACAAGGCCATCGCCAGCCGGCCAGATGGAGACCTGCCATGACCGATTCGAACCGCATCACGCTGTATTATTCGCCGCAAAGCCGCGCCACCGGCACGCGCGTGCTGCTGGAGGAGCTGGGGGCGCCCTACGATCTCCATGTCCTCAACATGAAGGCCGGCGAGCAGCGCAAGTCGGCCTATCTCGCCATCAATCCGCTCGGCAAGGTGCCGGCGATCGGCCACGGCGGGCAGCTCGTGACCGAGCAGGTCGCGATCACTATCTATCTCGCCGATCTGTTTCCGCAGGCAGGGCTCACGCCCGCGCTGAACGATCCGCTGCGCGGCCCTTATCTGCGCTGGATCGCCTATTACGGCTCGTCCTTCGAGCCGGCCCTGATCGACAAGTTCATGCAGCGCGAGCCGGCGCCGATCACGCAGTCGCCCTATGCCGATTATGACACCATGCTGGGTGCGCTCGAGGCGCAGCTGTCGAACGGGCCGTATCTGCTCGGCGAACGCATGACGGCCGCAGATGTTCTCTGGGGTGTCGCGTTCAGCTGGACCATGATGTTCGGCATCGTGCCGAAGAAGGACGTGTTCGTCCGCTATGCCGAACGCATGACCTCGCGGCCTGCGTTCCAGCGCATCACTGCGGCCGATGCCGAGATGGCGGCGCAGCATGCCGCCGCGGCTGCTGGGGGATGAGTGATCCAGGGTTGCGGATGACGACGCAGATGCACACGACCAACTGCTTCAACACCTTCATCCGGGTTGCCGAAGACTGTCTCGCGCGTACTGGCGAGGAGCCGCCGCTGCGCGCGGGAAAGCCGACGGTGGCGTGCCTGCAATATCTGATGATCGCCAGGGCACCCTATAAATACACGTCCGACGATGTGATCTTCGCGACGTCTGCGCCGGGACGCGAGCTCGCTGTGAAGGCGACGAAAACGGAGAAGCATGCGGCCCGTGAAGCGTTCTTCTCCCGGGGGCAGGCGTGCATGAGGGCGTCGAGCCTGGGCAAGCGCTTCGGCTGGGGCGTTCATGCCGATAGCGAGGGCCGGATCGCGATCTACGCCATCGACAGCAAACGCTACCAGGAGCTTGTCCGCGATCCCAAGCTCACGCAGGTGCGCGCGATGCGGTCGAAGCGGGCGTAATCAGAATTCTGGCGGTCGCTTCTCCGCGAACGCCTTGATGCCTTCCTTGATCTCGTCGCCGCGCATGCTGTCGCGGTGGCGCTGGTCCGCGGCTTGCTCGTCCAATTCGCCGCGGGCGAATTCGTTGATCGCGCGCTTCATGCCGCGCATCGCCAGCGGCGCGTTGCCGGCAAGGATGCCGGCGAGCTTGTCGACCTCTTCATCCAAAAATTCCACCGCTACCATCGCGGTGAGATAGCCGATCCGCAGCATCTCCGGCGCGCTGATCTTCTGCGCGGTCAGGAACAGTCTTTTCGCATTGTCGAGGCCGAGCCGCGTCACGTAGCGTTTGATGCCGCTCCTGTAATAGTGCAGCCCGAGCCGTGCCGCCGGCATGAACATCTCGGCGGTGTCGACGCCGATGCGGAAATCGCAGGCAAGCGCGAGGTCGGTGGAGCCGCCATAGACGCCGCCGTTGAGCCGGCAGATCGTGGGTACGCCGAGATCCTCCAGCCGGTTGACGACCACCTCGAAGGCGAAGCCCGCGCTCTGCTGCTCGTTCGCGCTGATCGCGCGCTCGGCGACCGAGTTGAGGTCATAGCCGGCGGAGAAGGCGCGCCCCGTGCCGGTCAGCACCAGCACGCGGATATCGGGATCGGCCTCGATCCGGTCGAACAATTTCACCAGCTCGCCGAGATCCTCGGCCTGGAGCCGGTTGAGATGTTTGGGCCGGTTGAGGCGGATGGTGGCGCGTGCCCCCATGATTTCGAGCACGGGGCCAGAGGCCGCGTCGGTGATGTCCGACATTCTTGTCTCCATTTATTTGTTTTCGAGCGCGCGGCGCTTTGCTTCCGTGTTGATGGTCTCGGCGAGATCGGGGTGCCGGGCCATCAGCACGCGAAAGTCGACGAGGTCGAGCACCAGGAGCCGCGACACCTTGGTGGTCGAGACATTGGCGCCGCGCAAATTGTTGCCGAGCAGCGCCATCTCGCCGAAGAAGGCGCCGTCGCCGAGCTGCACCTTCTTGCCGGGCAGGTCGACCTCGACCTCGCCGGCGGCAATGAAATACATGCAGTCACCTTGCGTACCCTTGCGGATGATCATGGTGCGCGCCGGCAGCTCCATGGTCCGCAGCATGTGGGTGACGTCGGCGATGGCCGCCGGTCCGAGCGCTGCGAAGAACGGTACCTTGCTGACGGATTCCCAGGTCTTGAGGAAATTGTCGCGTCGGGTCTCTGCGGCAAAGCCGGTGGCCAAAATACCGGTCCAGAGACCGAACACGCCGAGGCCGGAGATCATCACCAGCGCGGCCACCATGCGGCCAAGCGGCGTCACCGGCACGACGTCACCATAGCCGGTCGTCGTCAGAGTTGCGACAGCCCACCACAGCGCGGCCGGCACGCTGCCGAAAGTCTGGGGCTGCACGTCCCGCTCCAGGAAATATTCGGCGACCGAGGCCAGGAAGACCACCATCAGGAAAATCACGAGCACGCTGACCAGCGGCCCCGATTCCAGCACCAGCACGCGGCGGAGCTGCCGCAGGCCGGGAATGCCCGGCACCACCTTCAACACCCAGAGCACGCTGAGTAGCCACGCCGTTTTCGGCTCGAGCCCGACAATCAGCGCGGCCGGCACGGCGAGAGCCCCGAGCGCGTCGACCAGCCCGGCGGAAGAGGACATGTAGAGTGCGAGGCGCCCCTGTCGCGCCATATGGCGCAGCCGGACCACCCATTCGAACACGAAGTAGACGAGGCAGGTCCAAAGCAGGGCATCGACCCAGCGATGCGCCGTCTCATAGGCCGGGTTGACCGTCAGCAGCACCATGCCGAGCACGCCGACGCCGACCGCCACATAGGCTGCCCTGGTCATGTTGCGGCCGGCCGTGGCGGCCGCGAACTGGGCCAGAGCGGAGATCAGCGGCTTGGACATGCGGAAAGGCGGCTCGGTTTGTGCTTTGCGGTCCCGGCTGGAACCTCGGTGCCAAAGTGCCTGCCCGGGCCGAGGCCGTCAACGAGAGCGGCCTGCCGTTCCGCGAGCCGTTACCTGAAATGCGGCGGTTCGTCGTAGCCGCGACGGCTGCTGAAGAACAGCAGCACCATCAAGCCTACGCCGACAACAACGGAAAACCCGGCCCCCAGCGCCAGCGCCACATAGCCTTCCGTCGGGATCGGCTCGCCCCCGACCGTCATCGCGGAATAAGCGAAATAGCTAACTGCCGTCAGCATTCCCAGCAGGAAGATGATGAGGAGTGCACGCATGCGCGGTCTCCGGTTGTATCCAGGAGGCAACGGTTGTGGAGGCAAGACGGTTCCCGAACCCGGCCTGGTTGCTTGTGGAAAATGCCGGCAACGCGCCGCGCAAGACTTCAGATCGATAGGTCAGGCACTCTGAGCAGTCTTCACCACCACGATATTGCCCTCGTCGTGCTGGGGAGGGGCCACATCCTGAGTGGCCTTCTCGCCCTCGCCGGCATGGCGCTTGAGGTAATCGCGGCGCATGCCGATCTCGTCGCGGACGAATTCGTAGCCGAGCTTGAAGGTGTCGAGTCCGTCGGTGCTGATCGTACCGTCCCGCAAGCCGATCACCGCGCCGCGCAAGATGCCTTCCAGCTCGTCCTGGAGACATTCGAGCTGGTCCAGCGAATGGGCGTGCTCGATCCGCTCGCCGATGTCGAGGATGGCGGTCGAGAGCTCGCTGGCCTTCTCCGGTGCGATCCGGGTGATCTTGGCGTAGATCGCGGCGAAGATCGAGCCGATGACGCTGAGCGCGGCAGCGCCCAGATACATCAGGTCGCTGTACTTATCCATGAACGATTTGGTGTCATCGTTGATGTAGTCGGCAGCGCCTTGATGCGCCATCACGAAGGCGTCCTTCTCGACGGAGGCGGGCTCGATTCGGCTGGCAAAGCCGCTGTCGAGCCCGAGCGCGGACTTGTTCTCATAGACGGTGCGCGCCAGCTCGCCCGCGGCGGCCGGCGACATCTTTGATTGCGTCACCAGCAGCCATTCGAGCCCGATCGTGTCGAGATCGTCGTCGGGAATTTCCGGCGATGCAGACAGCGTGCCCGCCGTCAGCGTCTCGCTGGAAATGCCGGGGATCTTGCGCGCCAGCGCCTTCGCCTCGTCAATCGCGTTCAGTGTGAAGCCGCCGCGCTTGGCGACCTGCTCATAGGCCTTGTCCCGCACCGCCTTCGAGGCGTGGACGATGGCGACGACCGCACCAAAGCCGCTTGCGGGGGCGAACAGCTTGTCGAGCGTTGCGCCCTGCGGCGCCATCTGGATCTTCGCCGCGTCCGGAAAATCGGGAACGTCGAGGATGCCGCGGACGAAGGCGAGCGAGGCTTCGTTGTCGGCGAGGACGGCGACCTTCTTCTTCTTCAACTCGGCGAGCGACTTTATCTTCTTGTTGCCGGGCCCGAGCAGCAGCACGAGATCGTGCTCGAGGATCGCGAGCGTGCGTGCCCGCAGCGGCACCTTGGCGTCGGTGCGCAGCACGGCGAGGTCGGCCTGCTTGCGGTCGAACTGGGCGATCGCCTTGGCGTTGTCGGCGTTGTTGACGATCTTGATCCGGAAGCGCGAGGTGTTGTTCTTCAGGACAGCGGCAAGCTTGGCCGCGAACAGCGCCTCGTCGCTGTTGGGGGCGCCGACGGCAAAGATCAGCGTCTCCGAATTGTGCACCAGCGCGCGGCCGCCCCAGACGGTGGCAAGCGACAACAGCAGGGTCAGCACGACGTAGAGGAAGACCTGCTGCTGATTGGTCTTGATCACCTTGGGTCGCCGGGGCGGTGGCTCGATCGGCGACGAGGTAGGGCCCTCAGTACTCATGGCAGCACTCTGGCCTTATTCTTCCAACGGCGGCCGGCTCGCGGAAGTGGATCGCTGCGGACGCCCCGTAATTCGTAAACGTCTGAAAAAGGAACGATATTCTACTGACAATGATAGCGCGCAGGTCGCGGAAAGCAAATTTCGAGCCGAAGGTAACCTTACTCAACTCGGCCGCGGCCATTGGTCATCCTATCACCAGTTTGCCACAGTTGGCGATTTTCCGGTTCCCCCGGCTGCATTCCGCCGCGGGAAATGTCATAAATCGCAAGTCCCGGCGAATTGACCGGTCCAGGAAGAGGTTGCGCTGCACGCTCCAATTCTTCTTCTCACGTCAATGAGGGCGTCAGCTTTGTCGTTTCCATCCCTGTCATCGGCGGTTCCGGTCGAAGCGCTCATTGGCTGGATGTTGCTGCTCACCTTCAAGCACATCATCGCCGATTTCGTTCTGCAGACCGCCTGGATGGCGCAAGGCAAGGACCAGAAGCACGGCTGGGCCCTGCCGCTCCTGGTGCATTGCCTGATTCACCTTGCGGTTGCGCTGCCGCTGATCCTGATCGTGGCGCCGAAATTCTGGTTTGTGGCGTTGATCGACTTCGTGATCCACATCACGATCGACCGCGCCAAGGGCCTCGTCTCGGCCAATTTCGGTGTCGACCTTGCGCATCCCTGGTTCTGGACCCTGATCGGTGTCGACCAGGCCCTGCACCATTTGACCGGCTTCGGCCTGTCGATCTTCATGGCGGCGAACTGAGGCCGGCGGCCCTCTGGAGTGGCTGTCGGGCCTGCATGGTTCGAGACGGCGCTTCGCGCCTCCTCATCATGAGGGGTGAGAATCTTTCAGCAGAAACCGGCCTCATCCTGAGGGCCCGCCGGAGGCGGGCGTCTCGAAGGATGGCCACGGAGAAAACCCTTTCCGGCCCTCTGATACGCGGTCAGGGCGCAAGGACCCCGGGTGACTACCGGGCAGCGTGGTTAACCTTTCATTAGAGAATTGCACTGCATCTTCCCCCACGAGGGAGAACTGCAATGTTTTCAAGCCGCGACGCCTTTGAAAGCGATTTCTGCCCGGTCCGCGACGAACTCCTTGGCGAGATGTATCGCGCCAATGAGAGCGGTCTGCCGAGGCTGGTTGAGACTGTTACCCCTGAGGTCCGCGCCATGCTGGCCTTGTTCTGCTATCGCCGCAGCCATCTGCATTCGCTGGCAGTCGCGATCGCAGGCAGCTGCAACGAGCGCGACCTGATCGAGAGCGGCGGTCGCGTCGGCTCGACGCTCTACGCGCTGGCGCGCGAAGGCGCGGCGAAATCCTCGCCGTCGTCGGGTGGCCGCAAGCCGATCACGCTGTCGACCAAGCCGCTCTCGGTGCTCGCACCGCTGGACGACGAGATCGACGACGAGATCAGCGAAGCCGTTCCGGCCTAAGCCTCATTTGCTGGCGCATGATCTTGACGGAAAACCGCTGCACATTTTTCCGGATCATGCGTTCGTGATAATCGGCAGCCCGAATTTCCGCCGCGCCATCGCGCATTCGGCGTCGCCCGGCATGCATGTGCGGCAGACCTCCGGCCGCACCTGGTAGATGCCGCATGCGGTCTGCTTTCCGATCTCTCCCTGCAACGCCGAACAGCGATCGCCCTCGCAGCGCATGCCGGACTGGCGGTCGTTGACCAGCGTTTCGGGAATCGCGGCAAGCTCCTCGTCGCTCTCGATCGAGAAGCGCGGCCAGTTCGCCGAATAGCCGCAGCAGGCGCCGCAACCCTGGCAGCAACTCGACAGGTCGATGGGGGAGTTCTCGTCCATCGTCGTCACGTGTCCTTTGGCGGGCCCCAGACCAGGCTCTGCCGCCATTTCGCGCGCAGCACGTCGCGCCGCTCCGGATATCTGTCGTCGAGATAGCTCGCATCCACCACGCGGTCGGTGCGGAAGCTGCGGAAGTCGCCGCGTAGCTCGCACCAGGCCGCGAGCAGGCGCACGGCTTCGAGATAGCCGACCGAAATCGGCCAGATCATGCGCTCGCTGGCGCGGCCCTGCTCGTCACGATAGCGCAGCATGATCTTCCTGCCTTCGTGGATCTGGGTGCGCGTGCGCACCATGTCCAGGCGGTCCGGCTCCCTGTTCCAGCTCGGCCGTGCGCGGCTTGCCGGCTCCAGCACAAAGGGACGCAGGCGCTCAGGGACGGTGTCCGCGATCTTGGCCATCAAATCTTCAGCCGCGCGCGCCAGCGCGGGATCGGCATGGCCGGCGACCCATTGCGCGCCCAGCACCGCCGCCTCGATCTCCTCGGGTGTCAGCATCAAAGGCGGGAGGTCAAAACCCTTTTCCAGGATGTAGCCCATGCCGGCTTCTCCGCGGATCGGCACGCGCTGGCCGATCAGCGTCGCGATATCGCGATAGATCGTGCGCTTCGAGGTCTCGAGCTCGGACGCGATGGCGTCCGCAGTCAGCGGCTTACGCGTGCGCCTCAGCACCTGGATGATTTGAAACAGCCGGTCGGCGCGTCTCATGAGGGGTCTCTTGTCGCTTGTTTTTTCAGAAGGCGGCGCGCGGCTGCTGACAGGATGTTGGCAGCAGGGGAGTTCTATACCGGGACAACACGTCGACTGAAGAGGATTTGTCCATGATCATTCCAACCCATTTCGGCCCAGCCGGTGCGCTGTGGCGGACCCAGCCTTCGCAGGCCCGGCCCTGGAGCGTCCAGCCTTGGCAAATCCGAGCCTGGTACGCATGGGCGTCCAGCCGCCTTGTATCGCTTGATCTCATGGTCATCGATCTCCGCCTTGCGCTCGCGACCGTGGTGGCTCGCTCGTTGGTCCAGGCTGCGGACGCGCTGGTCCGTCATGTCATGGCCCGCGCCTGGCGAGGAGCCCGTTTCGCAGAAGATATCACGGCTGCTGCCACCATGGTGGCAGCAGCCGGCGGTTAAGTTCCCTCAACTCTTTCGGTCGCTTCAGGAGAGCCTTCATGATCACGCTTTACGGCTTTGGCACCGGCTTCGGCCTGCCGGAAATCAGCCCCTTCGTCACCAAGACGGAGGTGCAGCTCAAGATGGCGGGACTGCCCTACCGGAAGGAGCGGGCGATGCCGCCCGCCTCTCCCAAGGGGCAGCTGCCTTTCATCGACGATGGCGGCGAGGCGGTGGCGGATTCCACCTTCATCCGCGTCCATATCGAGCGCCGCTATGGCTTCGATTTCGACGCCGGCCTGTCGCTTGCCGAGCGCGCACAGGCCTGGGCATTCGAGCGCATGATCGAGCATCACGTTTATTTTGCGCTGGTCGGGGCGCGCTGGGTCGATCCGGTCAACTTCGCCAAGGGGCCTGCGCATTTCTTCGACGGCGCGCCGGAGCACGCTCGCGAGAAGCTACGCGAGGACGCGCAATTCCGTGTCGCCGAGAACTATCTGCTCTCCGGCCTCGGCCGCCACGCGCCCGATGAGGACGTCGATCTCGCCGTGCGCTCGCTGTTTGCGCTCTCGGTGCAACTCGGCGACAAGTCCTATCTGATGGGCAACAAGCCCTGCGGCGTCGATGCCACCGCCTTCGGCGCGCTTGCCGGCATCCTGACGCCGTTCTTCGAATCCGGACTGCGCCGTCGCGCCGAGGGGTTTCCGAATCTCACCGCCTATGTCGACCGGATGATGGACAATTACTATCCGGAATTCGCCTGGACCCCGCTGCGTCAGGCGGCCTGAGGCCGCTCAAGGATCGCAAATGAAAAGAGCCGGCCCATTGGGCCGGCTCTCGTCGTCTCGAAACTATCGCCGCATCTACTTCACCAGCGTGTACTTGCCGTTCTTCACCGTCAGCAGGATGCGCGAGCGGTCGTCGAGGCCGTAGCGGTCCTTTTCGGTGAAATTGTAGACGCCCTGGCTTGCAGCAATTTCCCTCTCCGACAGCAGTGCCTGGCGGATTGCTTCGCGGAATTCCGGCGTGCCGGGCTTGGCCGTCTTCAGCGCCGTTGGAATCACGCGCTTCAGGATCTCGAAGGCATCGTAGGAGTGGCCGGCGAACTGGCTGCGGCTGTTCGGGCCGTACTTGCCTTCGTAGGCCGAGTTGAGCGCCAGGCCCGGCTTCTTGGTCGCGGCTTCATCCGGCTGATCTTCCGGGTCCATCACCGGGCCCGAAGCCATCAGCACGCCTTCCGCGGCCTTGCCCGCGATGCGGATGAAATCCATGCTGGCCGCGCCGTGGGTCTGGTAGATCAGACCCTGATAGCCGCGCTCGCGCAGCTCGGTCTGCGGCAGTGCGGCCGCGGTGCCGGAGGCGCCGACCAGGATCGCGTCGGGATTGGCGGCGACGAGCTTCAGCACCTGTCCGGTCACCGAGGTGTCGGGCCGCGCAAAGCGCTCTTCGTCCGCGAGGGTCATGCCCATCGGCACGCCCTGGGCCTTGAAGTCGTTGAACCAGAGGTCGCCGTAGGAGTCGGAATAGCCGATATAGCCGACCGTCTTCACGCCCTTCGACTTCATATGCTGGTAGAGCACCTTGCCCATGATCGGAATCGGCTGTGGCATCGCCACCGACCACTTCATGCGCTCCGGTGTGATAGGGAACGGTGCGAGGCCGAAATGCGGGATGCCGGCTTCGTTGGCGACGTTGGAGACAGCGATGGTCGGCGGCGTCAGCGCCGAGCCCATGATGATGTCGGCCTTGGATTCCGTGACGAAGCGGCGGGCGTTGGTGGTCGCGGTGGTGGGATCGCCGCCGTCGTCGAGCACGATCACCTTCAGCGGCACGCCGCCGATTTCCTTCGGCACGAACTCCAGCGCGTTGCGTTCGGGAATGCCCAGCGCCGCGCCCGGGCCGGTGGTGGTCGTGGTGATGCCGATGGTGATTTCGGTGGTCTGGGCCAGTGCGGGCAGGGCCGGCAGCGCAAGCGCGGCCGCGGTGACGGCAGCGGTCAGGTAAAAGCGTTTCATCTATTCCTCCCTTTATGTGTTTCTTTGAAAGCAGAAATCGGGGGGTAATTCAGCCCCCTCTTTGGGTGATGTGGCGATTTAGCTCCCGACCTAACTCCCCGTGAATTTGGCTACCATTTCCGCAGGGAACGGTGCCGATTTCAGTTTGGCGGGGTTAACGGGGTCGCGGCCGACCAGGACACGGGTCTCAAAGCCCTCGATCGCCAACGCCTCGCCCTTGTAGACGCTGTGCTTCACCTCGAAGCTCGAGCGCTTGATGCTCTCGATCTTCGTTTCGATGGTGATCCAGTCGCCATAAGTGGATGGAATGTAGAACTTGGCGCGCGTGTCGACCATGGGAATGCCCACCAGGCCGTATTTTTTGACCAAATCCTGCTTGGAGAAGCCGGCGACCTCGAACAGGGTCGACGTCGAATCGTCGAACATCGCGAAATAGCGCGGGTAATAGACGATGTTGGCGGGGTCGCAGTCACCCCACTGGATCTGTACGTCGCGCCGGTTCACGAACATATGTCGCGCCCTATTTCGGCGCCATGCGCAGCGAGCCGTCGAGGCGCACCACTTCGCCGTTCAGGTAGGAATTCTCGACCATATGCAGGGCGAGCGCCGCGAACTCGTCGGCGTGGCCGAGCCGGCGCGGGAAGGGGATCGCGGCGGCGAGTGAGTCCTGGGCTTCCTGCGGCAGGTTGGCGAGCAGCGGGGTCAGGAACAGGCCGGGCGCAATCGTCAGCACGCGGACGCCGAACTGCGCCATCTCGCGCGCGATCGGCAGCGTCATACCGACGATGCCGCCCTTCGATGCCGAATAGGCCGACTGCCCGATCTGGCCGTCATAGGCCGCAACGGACGCCGTGTTGATGATGACGCCGCGCTCGCCGGTTGCCTGCGGCTCGAGCTTGGACATCTCGGTTGCGGCAAGACGCAGCATGTTGAAGGTGCCGATCAGGTTGACCTTGATCACCTTGTCGAAATCGGCGAGCGCCATCGGGCCGTCGCGGCCGACGACGCGCTTGGCAACGCCGATGCCGGCGCAATTGACCAGCACGCGCGCGGGTCCATGGGCCTTGGTCGCCTGCGCGATCGCAGCTTCCGCGGAGGCGGCATCAGAGACGTCGCAAGCCACGGCCACGCCCTTGATCTCGGCGGCAACAGTCTCGGCGAGCTTGGCATTAAGATCGAACACCGCGACCTTGGCGCCCTGCGCAGCCAACTTTCGCGCGGTCGCAGCGCCAAGTCCCGACGCGCCGCCGGTGACGATGACAGCCTGATCCTTCAACAACATGGCGTTCTCCCTGTAGCGATGATTTCTTAGCCGACCGATATCACACGGTCCGATGGATTGGCAGCGTAGAGCTCTTCGATCAGGAGGCTGCGATGTTCGAGCACCGCGCGCTGGTTGATCGAGCCCTTGTCGGTGACTTCGCCCTTGTCGATCGAGAGTGGCGTGTCGATGAGGATCGCGCGCGTGATCCGCGTCGAGGAGCCGGTGGCTTCGCCGAGAAAACGGGTCAGCCGTTCGCGGAAAGCTTCGCGCACCAGCCGGTCGCGGGTCGCGACGACGAGATCGTCGGCCGGCAGCGTCGGATTGATCAGCCGGCAGCCGTCGAGATCGAGCACGACGAGTGCGGAGACCTCGTCGCGGTTGATGCCGGCGATGATGACGTCGCGCACCAGCGGCGCACAGGCCGCAACGAAGCGCGCGCGCAACGGGCCGACACTGACCCAGGTGCCGCTGCCGAGCTTGAAATCCTCGCCGATGCGGCCGTCGAAATCGAAGCCGGCATTGAGATCATCGGGATCGACGGGCTTGAGTGCATCGCCGAGCTTGTAGAAGCCTTCTTCGTCGAACGAACTTGCGGTGATGTCGGGCTGGCGCCAGTAGCCGGGCATCACGTTCGGCCCCTTGCAACGAACTTCCATCTTGCCGTTGTTCGGCACCAGCTTGGCGTCGTTGCCAGATACGGGAAGCCCGACATGGCCGGAGCGGCTGGTGCGCGGGTTGACCGACATGAAGAACGGCGCGGTCTCGGTGGCACCCAACCCGGTCAGCATCGGCACGCGGTAGCCTTTTTCCTTCACCGCGAGCTCGTCGAGGCTGCTCCAGACGAACGGCGACAGCGCCGCGCCCGAGAAGAACATCGCATGCAGACGGTCGAAGAATTTTGCGCGCAGGCCCTGGTCGTCGCGCAGATAAGGCAGCAGCGACTCATAGCCCTTGGGGACGTTGAAATAGACCGTTGGCGATATCTCCTGGAGATTGCGCACGGTTTCCTCGATGCCTCCGGGCACCGGCTTGCCGGCGTCGAGATACATCGAGCCGCCATTGTAGAGCGTCAGTCCGATATTGTGGTTGCCGCCAAAAGTGTGATTCCAGGGCAGCCAGTCGATGATGACGGGCGGCTCGTCCTTGAGGAAGGCGAGCGTCTCGCGCAGCATCACCTGGTTGGCGCAGATCATGCGCTGGGTGTTGATGACCGCCTTGGGGTTGCCGGTCGAGCCCGAGGTCAGCAGGAATTTCGCGATGGTATCGGGGCCGATCTTGCCGTGGACCTCGTCCAGATCGGCGTGGATCGGCGTTGCCATGAGATCGGCGAGCAAGGTGACGTCGCGGCCCGGGACGTGACCGTAAGACGCGGCGATTTCGGTGCCGAGCGAGACATTGGCGGCGAGCGCGTCGGCGAATTTGTCGGCGTCGTCGGCGAAGACGAGGCCGGGCGTCAGCAGCTTCATCAAATAGGACAGCTTGCCGTAATCCTTCGACACCAGCGAATAGGCCGGCGACACCGGGCAGAACGGAATGCCGGCATAGAACGCGCCGAACGCGAGCAATGCGTGGTCGATCGAATTGCCGGAGAGGATGACGACCGGCCGCTCCGCCGACAGGCCGCGCGCAATCAGGCCTGAGGCGATGTGCCGGCTCGCGGCGAGCAACTCGGCGTAGCTGATCTTGCGCCAGCCGCGGCCGCCTTCGCGCTCGGCCATGAAGACGCGGTCGGGTGTGGTCGTCGCCCAATGATGCAGGCGGTCGGTGATACGAACCGGATAGTCGCCGAGCGGCTGTGTTGGCCGCAGATAAATCGTGCCGTCGTCGCGCCGCTCGATGTTGACGACGGGATCGCCGAACGAAATGGGCCGCAGCGGGGAAGTGCTCGCGCCGCGCTCCATGCTGGACGAGGACGGCTGCGCACTCATGATTTCGGCTTCACCTTTGCGGTCTTGTGTTCGAGGAATTCGCGGATCCTGCGTTTTGCCTCTTTGTCGCTCTGCGCCACCGTTGCCATCAGCGACTCCATCAGGAGACCGGCCTGCGGATTGGCTTCCGCGATCATCGGCAGTGCCTGCAGTACGGCGAAATTCGTCAGCGGCGCGTGGGAGGCGACCTTGGTCGCAAGCTCCAGCGCCTTGCCGAGGCCGTTGCCGGCTTCCGTGACATATTGCGCAAAGCCGTAGGAGGCGCCTTCGGTCGCGGTATAGACGCGCCCCGTCAGCATCATGTCCATCATCCTGGCGACGCCGATCAGCCGCGGCAGCCGTACGGAGCCGCCGCCGCCGACGAAGATGCCGCGCTGCCCCTCCGGCAGGGCGAAATAGGTCGAGGGCTCGGCGACGCGAATATGCGCCGCACAGGCGAGCTCCAGCCCGCCGCCGATCACCGCGCCCCTGAGCGCCGCGATCACGGGCACGCGGCTGTACTGAATGCGGTCGAACACCCGGTGCCACATCTGCGAATGCAGCAGGCCGCCTGTCGCGTCATGGTCGGTCAGCTCGGAGAGATCGAGCCCGGAGGAGAAATGGTCGCCGATGCCGTGGATGACGACCGCGCCGATATCCTCGGGCAGGGACGCAAAACACTCGCCGATTTCCAGGATGATGCCGTCGTTGAGCGCATTGCGCTTGGCCGGCCGGTTCAGGCCGACTGTCAAAACCCGGTCCGCGCGCTCTATCCTCAATAGTCCGGGGGCGCCCGCGTCAGCGGTCTCGGCGTTTCCCTGTGTCATTTGCGTCCTTGTCAGAATAGTTATGTTGTATAACGAATTCGGGAGGAGTCAATACGGGAAGCTCTCCCCAAGGGCTGGGTGAAAGCTCCTTCGGGCTCGGACGAATGCCAGGCAATCGGGCGCCTTATAGGGGGCGATGTTCAGAAGAGTCTCAGGCCGCTTCAGTCATCAGCTTCTTCGCGGCCTGAGCAAGCAGGCCCGATCGCGTATAGCCGTGGGCCTCGGCATACTTGTCGATCTGCTCCAGGACATCTCCGGGCAGAGTGACATTGACGCGCACGACCTTTGGCTGGTCATCCTTCACCGACACCAGAATGGCGACACCGGAGCGGTTCTCGGGATCCGACATGATGTCTTCGAGCAACGAAGGCTCGGGAATAGCCACTCCGTCCTCCGCCATGCCCTCGAGGTGAAACGCCAGCGCTTCCTCGGCCATGTCGCGCGCCTCGTCGAGCGTGGTCCCCGCAGTCACGACGCCGGGCAGGTCCGGAAACGACACGCCGAAATCGCTGTCGGCATCCTTATGGATAAGACCAATGTAGTGACGCATGGCGCTTACCTCAGCTTCAGTCCTGATTGCTGTTCAATACTCTTCAACGTTCCGAGCGCGATGTCTCGCTTCGGATGAGGGACCGTGACGCGGCCCTTTTTCGACGGATGTCTGAACTGGACGTGGCTGCCCTTTTGAGCCACCTGCACCCACCCATCCTTGTGAAGGGCCGAGATAATGTCTCGACTATTCATGGTGTGTATTTATACACACTAAACAGGCAGTGGTCAACGTTGACTTACATCACCTGATGCACGTCGATCACGACGCGATCCGCATGCCGCGCTGCTGAGCCCACAAAAATGTGCTCCATCAGCCAGCGGTAGCTCTCATGCCCCGTCTCGAATTTCGGCACGGTGCGGAAATAGATCAGTTTTGGATCGACCGGTTCGCCGCGCTTGAGCTTTTGCAACAGCTCGACCGGGCCGAAGCGCATGCCCTTGTTCTCGACATAGACGATGGCGCCGTCGTCGGTTTCGAAGGCGTACTTCGCTTCGAGATCGATCAGCTCATTCGGGCGGATGGTCTGGAAGTCCGCACCGAACGGCAGCACCTTGCCGGTGACCGCGCCCGTCACCTCGCCCCCGAGGATCGGGATGATGCGGCGAACGCCGATGCCGGTCTCGCCGGCGGTGACGACGTCGCCGATTTTTGCGGTGATGGTGAAAACGTATTTGGTTTCCAGCGCCGGTGTGGTCATCGCTTTGCCTTTCAATGCGCCATCATCCGCGTCGGCAGCCATGTCGCCAGCAGCGGGAACGCGATCAGGATCACCAGGCGCACGAGGTCTGTCGCCACGAACGGGATCACGCCTTTGAAGATGGTGGAGAAGGAGACGTCCTTCACCACGCTTTTGATGACAAAGACGTTCATGCCCACCGGGGGATGGATCAGGCCGAGCTCGACGGTCATCACGATGATGACGCCGAACCAGATCGGGTCGAAACCGAGATGCATGATCACGGGGAAGATGATCGGCACGGTGAGGATGATCATCGCCATGGCGTCCATCAGGCAGCCGAGCACGAGATACATCACCATGATCAGCGCCAGCACGCCGTAGGGGCCGAGGCCGAGGCCGGTGAGGAATTCCGTCACCTTCTGCGGGGTCTGCGTTACCGTGAGGAAATAACCGAAGATCAAGGCGCCGATCAGCACGGTGAACACCGCGGCCGCCGTGCGGGTGGCCTGGAGCAGCGACGCCAAAATCTTCTCGCGGTCGAGGCGGCCGGTCGCCACGCCGATGATGAAGGCGCCGGCAGCGCCGACGCCGCCGGCTTCGGTCGGGGTGAAGCGCGGCAAATAGGGCAGGCCGTAGAGGCCGCCGATCACGAACACGAACAGCAGCACCGGCGCCCAGATGTCCTTCAGGCCGGCAAAGCGCTCGCGCCACGGCAGCACCTTGCCCTTGGGCAGAAAGTCGGGCCGGAAATAGCCGATCAGAAAGATCGTGATCATGTACATGGTCATCGCCAGGATGCCGGGGATGATGCCGGCGATGAAGAGTTTCCCGATGTCCTGCTCGGTGATGATGCCATAGACCGCGAGCACGGTGGAGGGCGGCAGCATCGCGCCCAGCGTGCCGCCGGCCGCGATCACGCCGGTGGCAAAGGACTGCGGATAGCCGAAGCGGCGCATCTCCGGGTAGGCGACGGCGGAGAAGGTCGCGGCGGTCGCGACCGACGAGCCGCAGATCGCGGCAAAGCCGCCGCAGGCGCCGACGGTGGCGATGCCGAGCCCGCCGCGCAGATGCCCGACAAAGCCGTTGGCGGCGCGGAACAGCTCGCGGCTCATGCCGGAATTGCTGACGAAGGAGCCCATCAGCAAAAACATCGGGATGACGCCGAAAGTGTAGTCGGTGACCGTGCGCATCGAGGTCTGGCCGACCAGTTTCAGCGCCGGCGTGGCGCCGACGAGATAGGTGAAGCCGGAGACGCCGACGAGGCCCATGGCCATGCCGACGGGCACGCGCAGCAGCATCAGGGCGAATAGGGAAACGAAGCCTATTACGGCGACGGCATCGGTGCTCATGATTACTCCGTCGCCTTCAGCTTGGGGTCGTGCATCTCTTCGGGATGGAAGATCAATCGGTAGGTGCGGATCGCGATCAGCAGCACGGCCGAGACGTCGCCGATCCAGGCAATTGCAAAGAATGGCCAGGTCGGCATGTGCATGTCGAAGGTCTGGACGTTGTCGTTGTAGGTGCCGCGGACCTTGTCGAACAGCGTCCAGGTCTGCACCGTGACGACGAACAGCAGCACCAGGGTCGCGAACACGTCGATCCAGCGCTGGTAGCGCGGTCCGACATTGCCCCAGACCAGATCGACCGTAATGTGGGTGCCACGATAGGAGGTCGCGGCGATGCCCCAGAAGATGAGGATGCCGAGCAGCATGCGGCCGATGTCGAAACTGTCGGGAATCGCATAGTTCAGCGTGTTGCGCAGCAGCACCGACAGGAAGATGTCGAGCGCGACGATGCCGACGAAGGCCGCTGCGATCCATTCGATCGAATCGATAACGCGATCCATCCAGCTGCGCTTCATGGGGTGGTCCTGTTCAAAAGCTTGACGAGTTCGAGGTGCGCCCGCGATCAAGCTGCGCTCCCTCTCCCGCTTGCGGGGGAGGGTCGGGGTGGGGGTCTCTCCGCAGGCGATAATCCCGATGTGGAGAGAGCCTCCACCCGGCGCATCGCGCCGACCTCCCCCGCAAGCGGGAGAGGTACAGGGAGTGCGCAGCCGCAGCCCAGCTTCACTCCGCCAGCGCGTTGTACTTCTTCAGCGATGCCTTCAGATCCGCGAGCGCAGCATCCGGATCGGCGCCGGCTTTCTTCGCGCCGTCGGACCAGGTCTTGACCAGCGGCTCGGCGGCCTTCTTCCAGGCGGCGGTCTGCTCGGGTGTCAGCTTGTAGACCTCGTGACCGGATTCCGCCTTGACCTTGTCGATGCCGGCATCCTCGAACTTGCCCCAGTGCTCGCCGACCACGCCTGCCATCTCGATCGTGCAATTCTTGTCGATCGCGGCCTTCTGCTTGTCGGACATCGCATTGTACTTGTCCTTGTTCATCACGAACACGAAGGTCGTGGTGTAGAGCGGCGCCTCCATGTCGTACTTGGTTACCTTGTCGATGCCGAACAGCACCAGCGAGCCCCAGGGGAAGGTGACGCCGTCGGCGACGCCGCGCTCGATGATGTCGCGCACTTCGGGCGCGGAGGACTGCACGTTGGTGCCGCCGAGCGAGGTGACGAAGTTCGCCATGGTGGCGTGGGCCGGGCGGATCTTCAGGCCCTTCACGTCCTCCGGCATCACGATCTTCTTGGTGCGGGAGTGGAAGGAGGAGGGCGAGTGGACGAAAGCGAGACAGTACTTGACGTCCTTCATCTCCTTCTCGGCGTATTTGCGATACCAGGCGTCGAGCCCCATCGAGCCGCCTTTGGCATCCGAAATCAGGAACGGCAGTTCGCCGGCCCCGATGATCGGGAAGCGGCCAGGCTGGTAGCCGGGATTGACGTAGGTGACGTCGGCGATGCCGTCGCGGGCCATATCGTAATGGTCGAACGCCTTGCCCATCTGCTGGGCCGGAAACACCTTGCCCTTGATGGTGCCGCCGGAATCCTTCTCGACCGCAGCGGCCCAATCCTCCAGCGATTTCTGCAGCGGGTGCGAGGCCGGCACCCAGTGCGAGATCTTCAGGTCGAAGGTCTTGTCCTGCGCGAGCGCAGGGCTCACGCTTGCTGCCAGCAGCAACGCCAGACAGGCTTTCCTCATCACGTGTCTCTCCCTCTTGTGACTGCGGGCTTCGATGGCCCGGTCTCGTTAATTAACATGTTATCTAATTAGCCGGCGCATTCAAGCCGGAACTGGCGCGGCGTGCCGCCGCGCACTCCCCTTTTGCCCAACCGTTATATGATATAATTATCGTGCGCGGACGGCTGCGACAAGCGAGCCGCGACGAAAACCTACAGGATCGGGAGGAGCAAGTATTGCGGACAAAAGTCGCAATCATCGGGGCAGGGCCGGCTGGATTGTTGCTTGGGCAACTTCTGCACGGTTACGGCATCGACAACGTCATCCTGGAGCGCCAGAGCCCGGACTATGTGCTCGGCCGCATCCGCGCCGGCCTCCTGGAGGAGGGAACCGTCGCGCTGCTCGACCAGATCGGCGCCGGCGCGCGGGCGCATGCCGAAGGTCTGCTGCATGAAGGGATCGAGCTGGCCTTTTCCGGCCGCCGACACCGTATCGACATGAAGGCCGCGACCGGCAAGACGGTCATGATCTACGGCCAGACCGAGGTCACGCTCGACCTGATGAATGCGCGCAAGGCCGCCGGTCTCACCTCGGTCTACGAGGTCAAGGACGTGCAGCCGCATGATTTCGACGGCGGTCGCCCGCGCGTGACCTACGTCAAGGATGGCGTCACCCACACCATCGATTGCGACTTCATCGCCGGCTGCGACGGCTTTCACGGCGTCAGCCGCGCCAGCGTTCCGGCCTCGGCGATCGAGGAGTTCGAGCGGATCTATCCATTCGGCTGGCTCGGGATCCTCTCCGATACCCCGCCGGTCAGCCACGAGCTGATCTATTCGAACCACGCCCGCGGCTTTGCGCTGTGCACCATGCGTTCGGCCAAACGCAGCCGTTACTATGTGCAATGCGCGCTCGACGACCATGTCGACCAATGGCCCGACCACCGCTTCTGGGACGAGCTCAAGAGCCGGCTCGACCAGGAGGCTGCGGACAGCCTGGTCACAGGACCCTCGATCGAGAAGAGCATTGCGCCCTTGCGCAGCTTCGTGGCCGAGCCGATGCGCTTCGGCAGGATGTTCCTGTGCGGTGACGCCGCCCATATCGTGCCGCCGACCGGGGCCAAGGGACTGAACCTCGCGGCCAGCGACGCCCATTATCTGTCGAGCGCGCTTCGCGAATTCTACGACGAGAAATCCAGCGCCGGGATCGACGCCTATTCCGCCAAGGCGCTGGCGCGAGTCTGGAAGGCCGTGCGGTTCTCCTGGTGGATGACCTCGATGCTGCACAAATTCCCCGACACCGGCACCATCGGCGCTCGCATCCAGCTCGCCGAGCTCGACTACGTCACGCAGTCGCAGGCCGCGATGACCTCGCTGTCGGAGAATTACGTGGGGCTGCCGTTTTGAAAATAGCTGTCATGCCCCGCGAAGGCGGGGCATCCAGTACGCCGCGGCCCGTCCGTATCACGTCACCGCCTCTGGAATACTGGGTCACCCGCTTTCGCGGGTGATGACAGTGGTTGTGGGGCGACAGTGCCGCTCGTTTCAAACACTCGCGCAAATTCCGTTTAAAACTTTGTAGGCGGTGAAACTGGCATCCACATCGCGTTCAATGGCGGCAGCCAACGACGCGAGCCAGATATGACCAGCACCGACATTCCCGCCGGCTTCGAGCCGCATTTCCGAAAAGCGCCCCTCACCGACCCGTGGGAGCCGCTTTATTCCAGAAAGACCGATAAGGGCGTCACCATGGGATTGCGGCTGGCGACACCGCATACCAACGCGCGCGGGCTGATCCATGGCGGATTGATTGCGGCGCTGGCCGATGCCGCCATGGGTTACAGCTGCGCGCAAGTGACGGGCTGGACAACGTCGCTCGTCACCATCTCGCTGTCGGTCGACTACGTCGGTGCCGGCGAAATCGGTCAATGGCTCGCGGTCGAGGGTGAGGCGATCAAGACCGGCAGCACGATCTGTTTCGCGCAGTGCCTCGCGAAGGCCGACGACGCCGTGATCGCGCGCGCCAGCGGCACCTTTCGCGTCGTGCCGAAGAAGGGGTGAATTCCCTTGTCCCGGACGCGGTGCGGCGCGAAGTGCCGCTCCGCAGAGCCGGGACCCATAGCCTTCTGGGCCCCGGCTCTGCGCAGCAACGCTATGCGTTGCAGCGCGTCCGGGGCACGAAAATCACCCAAATCTCCACTCCGCCGTCTCCACCACGAGATCGACGAATGCGCGCACCTTGGCTGAGAGCAGGCGCGAGGTCGGGTAGACGATGTGGATCGGCAGCGCCGGCTGCTCGTATTTCGCAAGCACGATCTTTAGCCGCCCGCGACGCAAGCCCTCGGCGGCCTGATAAGCCAGCACCCGCGTCACGCCACCGCCGGCCTCCGCATATTGCAGGGCGGCGTCGGCGCTGTTGCTGGCGAAGCGCGGTTCCGGCGTCACCTCGATGTCGCGGCCGTCCAGTACGAAGCGCCAGCTGGCGGATGGACCGAACGCGATGGTCTGGTGCGTGAGCAGTGCCTCCGGCGTCTTCGGCTCGCCATGGCGCTTCAGGTAACCCGGCGTCGCCACCACGATCCGCCGCATCTCGCCGACCTGGCGCGCGACCAGTGAGGAGTCGGCGAGATGGCCGATCCGCACCGCGACGTCGACGGCATCTTCCACGAGATTGACGAGGTTGTCCGACAGCCGCAATTCGCAGGTGACCTCGGGATAACGCTTGAGGTAGGCGGTCATGACAGACCCGACATGGAGACGGCCGAAGCCGACCGGAGCCGACACCACCAGACGTCCACTCGGCCGGTTGCGCTCCTCCCGCGCCGAGCCGTCGGCCTCCTCGACGTCGGCGAGGATGCGACGCGCGCGCTCCAGATAACGCGTGCCCACGTCGGTCAGCCCCACCTGCCGGGTGGTCCGCTGCAACAGCCGCGCGCCGAGATGCTCCTCCAGCGCCGCGATCAGCCGCGTCACCGCCGAGGGCGACAGCCGCAGTTTTCGTGCCGCCGGCGCAAAGCCGCGCAAATCGGCGACGGTGACAAAGACAACCATGGCTTCAAGGCGGTCCATTTCATTATTGCATATATTGCAACGATGAAGTGTCAAGCGGACAGATTGTTTTGGCAGCCGGAAGGTCCATTTTAGGTCCCGAAGACGCAGAGATGCGCCGGGATTTCAGGAGATGTTCCGATGACGGCAACTCACACCTACGCCAGCGACGTGGCATTCACGCCGGCGGTGAAATCGATCCAGATCCGAAAAGGATCGCGCGAAGGCTATGCTCATGCCGAGCAGCGCGGCTGGCGCACCGAGGTCGACGAGAACCTCGCGGCGTTCATCGCTGATGCCAACAGCTTTTATTTCGCCACTGCCTCGGCCGATGGCCAGCCCTACATTCAGCACCGCGGCGGCCCGAAGGGCTTTTTGAAGGTGCTGGACAAGCAGACGCTCGCGTTCGCCGACTACGCCGGCAATCGGCAGTACATCACGCAGGGAAACCTGTCCGAAAATCCCAGGGCCTACATCTTTGTGATGGACTACGCCCATCGCCGCCGGGTGAAGATCTGGGGTGAGGCGCGCGTGGTCGAGGACGACGCCGCGCTGACGCAGTCCCTGATGCCGAAAGGCTATCGCGCGCGGCCGGAGCAGGTGATCCTGTTCAAGATCGAAGCGTGGGACACGAACTGCCCGCAGCACATCCCGCAGAAGTTCGACGCCGGCGATGTTGCGGCTGCGCTGGCGGCAAGGGATGCAAGGATCGCGGAGTTGGAGGCGGAGTTGGCAGCCCTGAAGGGGGAGAAGGTGAGCTGAAAAATGGTGCTTCTTATCCTCTCCCTTGTGGGCCTTGTGGGAGAGGGTGGCTCGCCGCAAAGCGGCGAGACGGGTGAGGGGTCTCTCTCCGCATGCAACGGTCCCGCGTTGTAATTCGCGGAGAGAATCCCACATCCGGCGCTTCGCGCCACCTTCTACCACAAGGGGAGAAGGGAAGTAGGGCCGCGAAATCAGATCACGCTCGCGCCTTCGTGCTGGAAGCCGAGATAGCTCGCCGCCACCCGCTCGTTCGCGGCGATGTCGCTGGCCTTGCCGCTGAGCACGAACTCGCCGAGCTCCATCACGTAGGCCTGGTCCGCGATCTTCAATGCGGCCTGCGCGTTCTGCTCGACCAGCAGCACGGAGACGCCGGCGGCACGCAGTTCGGTGACGATGCGGAAGATGTCGGCGACGATGATCGGAGCGAGGCCGAGGCTCGGCTCGTCCAGCATCAAGAGCTTGGGCTCGCCCATCAGCGCGCGGCCCATCGCGAGCATCTGCTGCTCGCCGCCGGAGAGCGTGCCGGCGAACTGCTTGCGTCGCTCTTTCAGCCGCGGAAACAGCGTGTAGACCCGCTCCATCGAGGCTTTCGCCTTGCTTCTCTCGATCCTGAAGGCGCCGAGTTCGAGATTGTCCTCGACATTCATGGTCACGAACAGTTCGCGGTGCTCGGGAACGAGACCGAGCCCCATCGCGACGCGGTCCTCGATGTCGAGCCGGGAGAGGTCCTGGCCGGCAAAGGCGACGCGGCCCTTCAGCGGAAAAACGCCCATGATGGCCGAGAGCAGCGTGGTCTTGCCGGCGCCGTTGGCGCCGACGATGGTGACGATCTGGTTTTGGCCGACCTCGAGCGAGACCGAACGCACCGCCTCGACCTTGCCATAGGACACATGGGCGTCGGTGACGGACAACAGCGCACTCATGCCGCCACTCCGAGATAGGCCTTGATCACTTCGGGATTGGTCTTGATCGTGGCCGGCGTTCCTTCCGCGATCTTGGTGCCGAAATCGAGCACCACGATGCGGTCGGCGAGGTTCATGACGAAGCCCATGTCGTGCTCGACAAGCAGCACGCTCATGCCGCCGTCGCGCAGCTCCCTTAGCAGCGTCGCGAGCCGCTGCTTCTCCATGTGGCGCAGGCCGGCGGCCGGCTCGTCGAGCAGCAGCAGCATCGGATCGACGCACAGCGCACGGGCGATCTCGACGATCCGTTGCTGTCCCAGCGAAAGCGCGCCTGCGAGCTGATGCATCTGCTCGCCAAGTCCGACGCGCTCGATCTGGCGGGCGGCTTCCGCGAGCAGCTTGGCCTCGTCGGCACGGTCCAGCCGCAGCATCGAGGAGATCGGCCCGGAATGGCCGCGCAGATGCGCGCCGATCGCGACGTTCTCCAGCACGGTCATGTCAGGCACCAGCTTGACGTGTTGGAAGGTGCGGGAGATGCCGAGCTTGACGATCTCCTGAGGCGGCGCCTTGTCGACCTTGTTGCCGAGCACGGAGATCGAGCCCGAGGTGGCGGACAGCACGCCGGTGATCAGGTTGAAAGTCGTGCTCTTGCCGGCGCCGTTCGGGCCGATCAGCGCAACGATCTCGCGGGCCTGGACGTCGAAGGAGACGCTATTTACCGCGACCACGCCGCCGAATTGCTTCCGCGCCTTCTCGACCTGGAGCAAGACGCCGGATTGGCCGGGCGAACGGGCGCGCTGCGCCAGTTTCAGGGAGGTGTCCGGCTTTTTGCCACGGGTGCGCTCGGGCAGGAACGACATCAGCCAGGGCCAGACGCCGCCGGGTGCGAGCTGGAGCAGCGCCACCAGCATAATGCCGAACACGATGGTTTCGACCTGGCCGGAGCCCGGCAGGATCAGCGGCAGGTAGCTCTGGAGCACTTCTTTCAGGACCACGACGAGCGCCGCGCCGAGGACGCCGCCCCAGACATAACCGGCGCCACCGACCACGGCAATGAAGAGATATTCGATGCCGGCCTGCGCGCCGAACGGCGTGGGATTCACCGCGCGCTGAAGATGAGCGTAGAGCCAGCCGGAGAGGCCGGCGAGCACGGCCGCATGGATGAACACCAGCATCTTGGCCCGCGGCGTGTGCACGCCGAATGCTTCGGCCGCGACATGGCCGCGCCGGAGCGCGCGGATGGCGCGGCCGGTGCGGGAGTCCAGCAGGTTCATCGTGAGCAGCGCCGAGACGATCACGGCCACCCAGATCGCGTAATAGATCGAGCCGGGCGAGAGCATCTTGAACGAGCCGATCGACAGCGGCGGGATCGCCGAGATGCCGTCGTTCCTTCCTAAAAATTCCAGCTTGCTGAAGAGATAGAACAAGCCGAGTCCCCAGGCGAGCGTGCCGAGCGGCAGATAGTGGCCGGAGAGACGGACTGTGACGAGGCCGAGCAGCACCGCCAGTAAGCCGCTGACCAGCAGCGACAGCGGCAGCGTCAGCCAGGGCGACATGCCGTAGGTCGTCGACAGCACCGCGGTGGTGTAGGCGCCGAAGCCGACGAAGGCCGCTTGTCCAAACGAGGTCAGGCCGCCGACGCCGGTCAGCAGCACGAGGCCCATCGCGACCAGGGCGGTGAGGCCGACATTGTCCAGCAGCACGATCCAGAACGGGGGCATGCCCGGAACGAACGGGATCGCCGCCATGAGAAGCGCGAAGATGAGGATGGGGAGCCGGCTCTGCATCTTGGCGTCAGTCCTTCTCTTCCTCGACCGCAGGCGCAGCGAGCGAGCGCAGCAGCAGCACGGGAATCAAGAGCATGAAAACGATCACCTCCTTGTAGTTGGAGGCATAGAAGGACGAGAACGCCTCGACGATGCCGACGACCAGCGCCGCGACCGCGGTGAGGGGATAGCTGACAAGCCCGCCGATGATGGCGGCGACAAAGCCCTTCAGGCCGATCAGGAAGCCCGAGTCGTAATAGAGCGTCGTGATCGGCACGATCATGATGCCCGACAGTGCGCCGATGACGGACGCCAGCAGGAAGGCGATCTGCCCGGACAGCGTGGTGCGGATGCCGACGAGCCGGGCACCGAGCCGGTTCACGGCGGTCGCGCGCAGCGCCTTGCCGTAAAGTGTCAGCCCGAAGAACAGCCACAGCCCGACGATGAAGGCGATAGTGATGCCGTAGACCGTGATGCTCTGGCCCGTGAAGCGCAGCGCGCCGGTGGTGAAAGATCCGGACAGCACGGCAGGTCCGCGCTGGCCTTCGGCGCCGAAGAACAAAAGGCCCAAACCCTGAAGCGCCAGGTGGACGCCCACCGAGGCGATCAGCAGCACCAGCACCGAGGTGTGCGCCAGCGGTTGGAATGCGATGCGGTAGAGAAACAGGCCGATCATCGCCACGATCACCAGCGACAGCGCGATGCAGACCGCAACCGGAGGCTTCTGAGCGGCGTAGTAGACAGTCAGCGCCAGCACGATGGCCGGCAGCACGATGTTGGTGAGGGCGCTGCGCAGGACCAGGCGTCCGTGCAGCGCCTTGCGCGCGGCGAACAGGTCGAACGCGAAGGCGCCGATGCCCAGGGCGAGCGCGAGTTTCGCCGTACCCGGCATCTGGCCCGCAGCCAGCGAGGCATAAGTCAGCGCACCATAGGTGACGAATTCGCCTTGTGGGATGAGGATCACGCGGGTGACGGCGAACACCAGCACCAGCGCGAGGCCGAGCAGCGCATAGATTGCGCCATTGGTGATGCCGTCCTGCAGCAGGAACAGCATGATGGTGGTATTCAAGACCGGACGCTCCCCCTCAAAGATTAAGGACCGGTCCCCCTGATAGTCGTGGACGGTCCGCTCACAGCCATTGAAAAACGCTGACGATATTTGATATGATCCATAACAATTATCAAATATAACTTCAAGGGTGGCGGGCGACCCTCCCGAACTTAGCGGGATTACGAGCATGAGGCGATGACCGTTTCGAAAACCTCTGAAAAGTCCTCTGAAAAGCCTGCCGATACGGCCAAGGGCCGCAAGGACGCGGCCGAGGTGCAAGGTCAGGGGCCCGGCGAAGCCCTCCAGCTCGGCGAGCTCTCGGAGCAGCTCGGCTATGTGCTGAAGCGGGCGCAGCTCAAGGTATTCGAGAACTTCCTGCGCTGCATGGCCTCGCTTCAGCTCACGCCCGCGCAGTTCTCCGTTCTGCTGCTGGTCGAAAAAAATCCGGGCCGTAACCAGACCGAGATCGCCTCCACCCTCGGCATCCTGCGCCCGAATTTCGTCGCCATGCTCGACAACCTCGAGAGCCGCGACCTTTGCGCGCGGATCCGCTCCACCAACGACCGCCGCTCGCACATCCTGGTGCTGACCGACAAGGGCAAGGCGGTGCTGGCCCGCGCCAAGAAGCTCGTCGCCACCAAGCACGAGGCCCGGCTGAACGAGCTGCTCGGCCCCTCCAACCGCGAAGCGCTGCTCGGGATGCTCTCGAAGATCGCCAACGAGTTTTGAGGGGGCGGTCGGCTCAGCTGTCATCGCCCGCGAAGGCGGGCGATCCAGTATTCCAGAGGCAGTAGTGGGTGATGGAGAAGTCGCGGCGTACTGGATTTCCTGCCTTCGCGGGGAATGACGCCGTGATTGGGGCAGGCGCCTCAGTCGACCAGAATCACCCTTATGTCGTTCACATTGGTCAGCGTCGGCCCCGGCAGCAGCAGGTCGCCCGTCGCCTCGAAGAACGTCGTCGCGTCGTTGCTGGCGAGATACGCCTGCGGCTGCAGCCCCTGCGCCTTCATCTTCGCGAACGTCGCCGCGTCGATCAGCGCGCCGGCGGGATCGGTGGAATTGCCGGCACCGCCATCGGCGCCGTCGGTGTCGCCGGCGAGCGCGGAGATGTTTGGCGTGTCCTTCAACAGGTCGGCGAGCGCCAGCGCGTATTCCTGGTTCGGGCCGCCGCGCCCCTGGCCGCGCACGGTGACCGTGAGCTCGCCGCCGGAGAGGATCGCGACGCGCTTGCCTTGCGCGCGGGCCTGAAGCGCCAGCCTGGCGTGATCGGCGGCAACCTCGCGGGCCTCGCCTTCCAGATCGGCGCCGAGATCGATGGTCTCGTAACCGGCCTCGTGCGCGAGTTTCACCGCGGCATCGAGCGATTGCTTCGGACGTGCGATCAATTTGAAATGCGCGCGTGCGAAGGCGGCGTCACCCGGTTTGCAGCTCTCGTTGGCGGGGGCGTCCAGCGCGCGGCGGACGGCATCGTCGATGTCGAGTTTGTACTTGGTCACGATCGCGCGTGCATCGGCGAGCGTGGTCGAATCGGGCACGGTGGGGCCCGAGGCGATCGCGGAGGGGTCGTCATGCGGAACGTCGGAGATCGCGAGCGTAATGATCTCGGCGGCATTTTTGCCGGCGCGCGCCAGCCGCCCGCCCTTGATCCGTGACAGGTGCTTGCGCACGATATTCATCTCGCCGATCGGCGCGCCCGAGCGGAGCAGCGCCTTGTTGACGGCCTGCTTCTGCGCGAAGCTGATGCCGTCGACAGGCGCGATCCAGTTCGCCGAGCCGCCGCCGGTGAGCAGCACCAGGAGAAGGTCATCGGGTCCGGCCTCGCCTGCGAGCGCGAGGGTATCGGCCGCGCCCTTCAGGCCGGCCTCGTCAGGCACGGGATGGCCGGCCTCGACCACGCGGATGCGGCGGGTCGGCACGCCGTAGCCGTGGCGCGTGGTGGCGATGCCGACGAGGCGCTCCGGTGCGAGCCCGAGCGTGTCGAGATAATGCCGCTCTGCCGCCGCGGCCATCGCGGCCGCGCCCTTGCCGGCGGCGAGGCAGATCACGCGTCCCCTCGGTGCAGGCCGCAAGTGAGGCGCCAGCACCGTGTTGGGATGGGCGGCGGCAACGGCGGCGTCGTAGAGCGCGCGGAGCAGCGGGCGTCGGTCGGTCATGACGAAAGGCCTTGAGCGGACAGGAAAGACTGGCGGCAAACGCGCCGTTCCACCTGCCTACCGCATCAGGCGCGAAAGCGTAAGCGGGCTTTGTCGTCATTCGATTGTGCAATCGCGTGATCATAATCGGCGCGCAAGCAAAAACCCCCTGCGAGAGCTCGCAGGGGGCTTGTTGTCGTGTCGGGGCTAGCCGCCGACGTCGGCGCTGATCACGTCGCCGAACAGCTCCCACTTGTCGCCCTTGAACTTCTCGAGCCGGAGCTGGCTGATCGGCGCAAAGTCGGTCGGGGACGTGTTGATCTGGATTCCCGGCAGCAGCGCCTCCGTGCGGAAGTTCTTCATGCCAGCGGCCTGCTTCATGATGTTCTCGCGCGTGAGATTATCACCGCACTGCTTCAAGACGTGGACCAGCGTCTGTGCCACGGCATAGCCGACGATGGTGCCCTTATCGAGCTTGTCGCCGTCGGGGAAGTATTTGGTCATGAACGCAAGAAAGTCCTTCATGCCGGGATCGTTGGCCCATTCGGGATCCGACACGTCCTTCAGATAATCGGCCGAGATAATGTCCTGGCCGTTCTCGAAGCCGGCAGGCTTCATCACGCTGCCGACGGAGGCAGAGACGTTGTTGAGGAAGTGCAGCGGCTTCCAGCCGATCTCGGCGTTCTTCTTGATCGCCTGGGCTGCGAATTTCGGCGTCGTGATGTTCATGAAGACGTCGGCGCCGGTCGATTTCAGCTTGACGATGTGGTTGTCGATGCTCGGCTCCGAAGTCTCATAGCTCTCTTCGATGACGATCATCGAGGCGGCCTTGGCGCCGAGGCCGTCCTTCAGGCCCTTGAGATAGTCCTTGCCGTAATCGTCGTTCTGGAACAGCACGGCGATCTTGGCGTCGGGCTTGTTTTTGAGCAGCCACTTCGCGTAGATCTGCGTCTCGCTCTGGTAGTTGGGCTGCCAGCCCATCGTCCACGGGAAGTTCTGCGGATCGTTCCACTTGGTGGCGCCGGTCGCGACGAAGAGCTGTGGCACCTTCTTCGAGTTCATGTATTTGTGGATCGCCGAGTTCGGCGGTGTGCCGAGCGAGTTGAAGATGAGCAGCACCTCGTCGCTCTCGACCAGCTTGCGCGCCTGCTCCACCGTCTTCGGCGGCGAATAGGCGTCGTCGTAAGAGATGAAGTTGATCTTGCGGCCGTTGATGCCGCCTTCGTCGTTGATCTTCTTGAAATAGGCGGCTTCGGTCCGCCCGATGATGCCGTAGGCGGAGGCCGGTCCGCTGTAGGGCATGATGTTGCCGACCTTGATCTCGGTATCGGTCGCGCCGGTATCGTATTTCTTCTGGGCCGATGCAGTGGAGGCCGAGGCCGCAATGAGCGCAAGCGCCAGTGACGCGGCCGCAAGTTTGCCGGTGACAGCGGGCATTCCTATCTCCCTATTTTCTTGGTGTGTGTGCGTTCCTTTTCTTGCGTTGCTTGTTTTTGGTGACGCGGCCGCAATTCAATACGATTTACCTGATGCCTTCAACAGAAAGCCCCTACGACGGCGTCGCAGGGGCTGCTTCTTTAGTAGTCAAAGGCGGCCGCGGGATCGTGTGCGCTGCGAAAAAATCGCCACCGCCGCTGATTGTTTAATTTGAGTAGCGCGATTTTGAGTTGATCGGCCTCAATGGCCAGGATCGCTCGAGATGATGTCGCCGAACAGCTCCCATTTCTTGCCTTTGAATCGCATCATCTGGAGCTGCTCGATCGGGGCGAAATTGTCCGGCGCGGTGTTGATCTTGATGCCGGGCAAGAGCGTATCGGGCTCGAAATCCTTCAGGCTGGCGGCCTGCTTCATGACGTTTTCGCGGGTAAGGTCATCGCCGCACATCTGCAGCACCTTCACCATGGTCTGCGCGGCGGCATAGCCGAACACCACGCCGGCATCGAGCTTGTTGGCCGTGGGAGCGTATTGCGCGAGGAAGTTATAGAACTTCTTCATGCCGTCATCGGCGTTCCATTGCGGGTCGGAGCCGTCCTTGGTGTAGCTCGCCGACAGGATGCCTTGCGAAATCTCGAGCCCCGCCGGCTCGAGCACGCCGCCGACCGAGGCCGAGACGTTGGAGATGATGTGGACCGGGTGCCAGTTGATCTCGGCCGCCTTCTTGATCGCCTGGGCGGCAAATTTCGGCGTGGTGATGCTGATGAGGATGTCGGCGCCGGCGGCCTTCAATTTCACGACGTGCTCGTCGATGGCCGGTTCGGACGTGTCGTAGCCTTCCTCCAGCACGATCATCGAGGCCTTGGGCCCAAGGCCGTCCTTCAGCCCCTTCAGATAGTCCTTGCCGAAATCGTCGTTCTGGTAGAGCACGCCGATCTTGCCGTCCGGCTTCTCCTTCATAATGTACTTGGCGTAGATGTGCGCCTCGCTCGCATAGCTCGGCTGCCAACCCATGGTCCAGGGATACTGCCTGGGATCGTTCCACTTCGAAGCGCCGCTCGCCACGAACAATTGCGGCACCTTCTTCTCGTTCATGTATTTGCGGATGGCGCCGTTGGTGGAGGTGCCGAGCGAGCCGAAGATCAGCAGCACCCCGTCGCTCTCGACCAGCTTGCGCGCCTGCTCCACCGTCTTCGGCGGCGAATAGCCGTCGTCATAGGAGATGAACTTGATCTTGCGGCCGCCGATGCCGCCCTCGGCATTGATCTTGTTGAAATAGGCTTCCTCGGCCTTGCCGATCGCCGCGTAGGCGGAGGCCGGGCCGCTATAGGGCATGATGTTGCCGATCTTGATCTCGGTATCGGAAGCGCCGCTGTCGTATTTTTTCTGCGCCAGTGCAGGGCCGCTCATCGCAGTGCACAATATGAATGCGGCCAACAGGGCCGCAACCTGAAATCGAACAGCAGTCATTTCTCTCCCACCCCGGCTGGATCGGCGCCGCATTGAACAAGATTGACGCTCGACGTCAACAAAAAGCCCCCGCGATTGCTCGCGGGGGCTTCTCGAGGCGTTGGATTATTGCGTCAGAGTATCACTCCGTGGCGACGTCGCCGCTGATGATCTCGCCGAAGAGTTCCCACTTCTCGCCTTTGAAGCGCTGCATCTGGAGCTGCGCGATCGGGGCGAAGTCGGTGGCGCTGGTGTTGATCTTGACGCCGGGCAGCAGCGTGTCCGGAGCAAAATCCTTCAATGAGGCCGCCTGCTTCATCATGTTGGCCCGGGTCAAATCGTCGCCGCACATTTCTAGGACCTTGGCCAGCGTCGACGCCGCGCCGTAGCCATAGACCATGCTGGTGTCGGATTTGTCGGCACCCGGCATGTACTTGTCGACGAACTCGTTCCACTTCTTCATGCCGGGGTCGTTCGCCCACTGCGGGTCCGTCGAGTCCTTGGCGTAGGCGGCCGAGAGCACGTTCTGCGCAGCCTCGAAGCCGGCCGGCTTCATCACGCTGCCGACCGAGATCGACACGTTGGTGAGGATCTGCAGCGGCTTCCAGCTCAGCTCGGCTGTCTTCTTGATGGTTTGGGCAGCGAATTTCGGCGTCGTGTAGATCAACAGCACGTCGGGATTGGCAGCCTTGATCTTGACGATGTGACCGTCGATCGACGGCTCGGACACCTCGTAGCTCTCTTCCATGATGATCATGGACGCGCCCTTGGCGCCCAGGCCGTCCTTGGTGCCCTTGAGGTAGTCTTTGCCGAAATCGTCATTCTGGTAAAGGATCGCGATCTTGGCGTCCGGCTTTTCCTTCAACAGCCATTTCGCGTAGATCTGCGCTTCGCTCTGGTAGGAGGGCTGCCAGCCCATGGTCCAGGGGAAGTTTTTCGCGTCGTTCCACTTGGTGGCGCCGGTGGCGACGAACAGCTGCGGGATCTTCTTGGCGTTGAGGTACTTCTGGATCGCGCTGTTCGAGGGCGTGCCGAGCGGGTTGAACACGGCCAGCACCTCGTCGCTCTCGACCAGCTTGCGGACCTGCTCGACGGCCTTGGGCGGCGAATAGCCGTCGTCATAGGTGACGAAGGTGATCTTGCGGCCGTTGATGCCGCCCTTGTCGTTGATCATCTTGAAATAGGCTTCTTCGGTCTTGCCGATGATGCCATAGGCCGACGCCGGGCCGCTGTACGGCATGATGTTGCCGATCTTGATCTCGGTATCGGACGCGCCGGTGTCGTATTTCTTCTGCGCGAGTGCTGCGCCGGAGGTGAGAGTAATGACCGCCGTTGCCGTGACCAGCGCAGCGGTTCGCAGTGTTCTTTCAAAAAGCAATTCGGGTCTCCTTGGTTAAATTAACGGGTTTTCAGTTCTTTCTGAGCCGGCCGACGAGTTGCTGGCCCAGAATCGCGATCTGCCTTGCGCCGTGCGGCACCAGGTAGATGACGAGGAACAACAGTACGCCGAATACCGCGCCGGACAGGCCTTTGGAGATGCCCTCCGCCATGTTCGGCACGAAGATGATGAAGGCTGCGCCGACGAACGAGCCGGGCAGCCAGCCGACGCCGCCGACGACCATGCCGAGGAACAGCGAGATCGCCAGCGTGATGGTGTAGCTGTCGGGCGCGACGAACTGCACGGCGATGGCGCCAAGCGAGCCGGCAACGCCGGTGATGCCGGCGGACACGCCGAAGGCCAGCGTCTTGTAGAGCGCGACGTTGACGCCCATCGAGGAGGCCGCGATCTCGTTGTCGCGGATCGCCATGAAGGCGCGGCCCGAGCGGGAGCGCAGCAGGTTCACCGAGAAGATGTAGATCGCGAGCACGACGGCGAGTGAGAAGTAGTATAGCCACATGTCCTGCGACATCGGCAGCCCGAACGGCGCGTCCGGCTTGGTGACGACGAGGCCCTGCACGCCGCCGGTCCAGTGCTCGAGGAAGTTCAGCTTCAGCAGCTGCGGCATCGCGGTGGCAAGCGCAAAGGTCGCGAGCGCGAGATAGACGCCCGACAGCCGCAGCGCCGGCTTGCCGAACAGGTAGCCGAATCCGAAGCAGACCGCGGCGGAAATCGGAATTGTCAGCGCATAGTTGACGTTGAAGTACTCCATCAGCACCGCCGACGTATAAGCGCCCACGGCGTAGAAGGCGCTCTGGCCGAGCGAGAACTGGCCGGAGCCGCCCGTCAGGATGTTCAAGGCCAGCACCGCCAGCCCGTAGATCAGGAGCATCGTCATCTGGAAGATGATGAAGTTCTTGACGAACACCGGCACGATCAACAGCACCGCCAGCACCAACAGGGAGGTGCCCGTGCCCAGCGTCATCGCCCGCTTCGGAACCGCATCGATCGCCGGGGCTTCCGTTACGACATCTTCTGCAGCGCTCATATCAAACTCGCTTGACGATGTGCCGGCCGAACAGGCCAGCGGGTTTGACGACCAGGACGGAGATGATCAGCGCGAGCGCGATCGGGAGCTTCAGCTCGTTGCCGACGCCGGGAATGTAGGTGCCGGCGAGGTTTTCGAAGACGCCGACCAGGAAGCCGCCGACCACGGCGCCGAACGGGCTGGTCAGTCCGCCGAGCACCGCCGCGGCGAAGCCGTAGATCAGCACGCCGCCCATCATGTTGGGCTCGAGGAACACGACCGGTGCGATCAGCATGCCGGCGATTGCACCGATCGCGGAGGCCATGCCCCAGCCCAACGCGATCATCCAACTCGTGTTGATGCCGACCAGCCGGGCCGATTCAGGCACGGAGGCGGCCGCGCGCATGGCGAGGCCGATCTTGGTGTACTGGAAGAAGAAGTAGAGGCCGAGCAGCAGCAGCACGGTAACGCCGATCATGCCGGCCTGATGGGTCGAGATCAGCTGGCTGCCGAGGAACGGCGAGGAACCGAACGGGGTCGGATACTGCTTGATGGTGAAGTCCCAGATCAGGCCAGCCGAGGAGTTGATGATCGCGAACAGCGCGATGAAGCCGGCGACGTTGGTCAGCACCGGCGCCTTGGCGAGCGGCTTGAAAAGAATGCGCTCGATCGCGATGCCGCCGACGAAGGATAATGCCAGCGTGATCACGAAGGCGGCCCAATAGGGGATGCCCCATTGCATCAGCTGCCAGGAGATGAAGGTCGAGAACATCGCCATCTCGCCCTGCGCGAAGTTGAGATGGTCGATCGCCTGGTAGATCATGACCACGGCGAGCGCCATGCAGGCGTAAATCGCGCCCGTGGCGATCCCGGCCAGCACCTGGTTGGTGAAAAGCTCCATCGTGCCGGCTCCTCAGTAGCCCAGATAGGATTTGCGGATTTCTTCGTTGTTCGCGATGTCCTTGGCATTGCCCGACATCACGATGCGTCCGGTCTCGATCACATAGGCCTGGTCGGCGAGCTCGAGCGCGAGCTGGGCGTTCTGCTCCACCACCAGGATCGACACCTTGTCCTCGCGGTTGATCTTCCCGAGGATGCCGAACAGGTCGCGCACGACGAGCGGCGCCAGGCCGAATGACGGCTCGTCCAGCAGCATCAGCCGCGGCCGCAGCATCAGGGCGCGGGCGACTGCGAGCATCTGCTGCTCGCCGCCCGAAAGCGTGCCGGCCTGCTGGGTGTGCCGCTGCTTCAGCACCGGGAAATGCGCATACATCCGCTCGATGTCGGAGACGATGCCGGCGCTGTCCTTGCGGGTGATGGCGCCGAGCTGGAGGTTCTCCTCCACTGTCATGGTGGTGAAGGTTCCGCGGCCCTGCGGCACATGCGCGATACCGAACCGCACGATGCTCTCGGTGGAGCGGTTGTTCAGCGGCTTGCCGTCGAACTCGATGCCGCCGGTGGAGCGCACCATATTGCAGATCGCGCGCAGCGTCGTGGTCTTGCCGGCGCCGTTCGCCCCTAACAGCGTCGTCAGCGATCCCTCGCTGAGCGAGAAGGACAGGCCGTGAAGCGCCTGGACCTGGCCGTAATAGGCGCGCAGGTCCTTGACGTTGAGCAGCGTCGTCATTGGTCCTTGCTCCCGAGATAGGCCTTGATGACGTCGGGATCCGCCTGCACCTGGGCCGGCGTGCCTTCCGCGAGCTTCTTGCCGAAATTCAGCGCGACGACGTGGTCGGCGATCGACATCACGAGGCCCATGTGGTGCTCCACCAGCAGCACGGTCATGTGGCGCTCGTCGCGGATGCGGCGAATGAGGTCGCCGAGAACGTGGACTTCCTCGTGGTTGAGGCCGCCGGCGGGCTCGTCGAGCAGCAGGATCTTCGGATCGGCAGCAAGCGCGCGCGCCAGCTCGACGCGTTTTTGCGTGCCGAAAGGCAGGCCGGACACGACGGTGTGGGCGACATCCTCGAGGTTCAGATAGGCGAGGATCTCGTGCACCTTCTTGTTGACGTCGGCTTCGCTGCGGCGAATCCAGGCGAGACGCAGCGAGTCACTGATGATGTCGCTGGAGGTGCGGGCATGGGTGCCGACGCGGACATTGTCCATCACCGAGAGGTTCGGAAACAGCGCCACGTTCTGGAAGGTGCGGCCGATGCCGATCTCCGCGATCCGGTGCGGCGGCCGCTTCAGGATGGTCGCGCCCTCCATCAGGATGTCGCCGGACGACGGCTGATAGAGCCGGGAGAGGCAGTTGAAGAGCGTGGTCTTGCCGGCGCCGTTGGGGCCGATCAAGCCGAGGATCTGGCCCTTGTGCATGTCGAAGGACACGCCGTTGAGCGCGACAATGCCGCCGAACACGACGCTGACGTCGCGAACCGCGAGCAGGGGCGATGTCCCCTGCGCGAGCTGTGCCTGCGTCATCTCGTCTCGCCCACGCTGTTGAGTGGACGAAGGGGCGATACGAACCGCTCCTGATGATCACAAAGGCTATCTGATCCCCTCGACCACACGCGCAACTTTTCCTCCTGATTTCAGCTTTTTGCTGACGTCTTTTTTGGAATGCGGCATCAGACCCCCGAGCGCCGCTTCGATGTTCCTTACCATCGCAAGCAGACGCGGTCCAATGTCGTTGATCAAACGCTCTTCCGTGAAGCGGAATGCGGGCGCGCCGCAATTAAATGCGTAGGGACCGGTTCCGTCATTGAGCTTGAGCGCGACGCCGGCGGCGCCGATGTCGTCATGCCAGTCGCCGACCGAAGTCGCAAAACCGTGTTTTGCGATTGTTTCGCCGGAACGTTCCAGTCCGTCGCGCATCTTGGGCCAGCGGCTGCCGTAATGCTCGCGCAGATCGCGCAACAATTCGGCACGCTCGTCGTCGTTCAGCGCCCAGAAATAGGCGCGGCCCATCGCGGTGGTTGCAATCGGCACGCGGGAGCCGACGTCAAGTTGAACGCCGACCGTCTCGCTGCCGCGGCTCTGCCCGAAATAGATCATGCTTTGGCGGTCGCGGCCACCGATCGCGACGGCTCCGCCGGTCGCGCGCATCATTTCCTCGCGGAACGGTTCGGACAAATGCCGAACGCCGAGATTGGATAGCGCCGCGTAGCCGAGCGCCATCGCAGCCGGCGCAAGCTGATACTTCTCGAAGCGGGGAACCGGCGTCAGATAACCGAGCTTCGTCAACGTATAGGTCAGCCGCGAAACGGTCGGTTTGGGCAGGTTGGTGCGGGCCGCGATTTCCTGATTGCCAAGAAGTCCGTCGCTGGGCTGGAATGCGCGCAATACGTCTAGTCCGCGGGAAAGCGCGACGACGAAATTCCGATCGGTCGCGGTCTTCTTTCCTGTACGCTTCATCCCTGATCTGCTTCTTGCGCGGAGTCGTTGACAAGCCACGTGCTTCAAAATAACCCTGCCGTCAAGATGCGGAATTAAATTCCGCAATGCGAAATCAAACAAAGTTACCCCAGCAAGGAGGGACACCGTGAGCGAAGTGGTCAAGCTTGAGCGTCATGACGAAGTCGGGATCGTCACGGTCGACAGCCCTCCGGTCAATGCGCTGAGTGCCGCGGTTCGCGGCGGTATTTTGGAGTGCATCAAGGCCGCGATCGCCGATCCCGCGATCAAGGGCATCGTGCTGACCTGCGCCGGCCGCACCTTCATTGCCGGCGCCGACATCACCGAATTCGGCAAGCCGCCGAAGGCGCCCGCCCTCAACGACGTGCTTTCCGAGATCGAGAACTCGCCGAAGCCGGTCGTTGCCGCGATCCACGGCACCGCACTCGGCGGCGGCCTCGAGGTCGCGCTCGCCTGTCATTTTCGCGTCGCGGCGAAAGAAGCCAAGCTCGGCCTGCCCGAGGTGAAGCTCGGCCTGCTGCCGGGCGCAGGCGGCACCCAGCGCCTGCCGCGCGCGGTCGGACCGGAGCTTGCGGTCAAGATGATCGTCGGCGGTGATCCGATCGGTGCGGCGGAAGCGCTGAAAAACGGTTTGATCGAAGAGATCGTCGAGGGCCCGGCTGCCGGAGGCGAAGCCTTCGTGCGAAAGCTGCTGGCCGAAAAGCGCCCGCTGCGCCGCCTGCGTGACGACGATTCCAAGATCGCTGCGGCCAAGGCCGATCGCTCGATCTTCACCAATGCCGTCGCCGCCATGACCAAGAAGTCGCGCGGCCTGGAAGCGCCGTTCGCGGCGGCCGACGCCGTCGGCTACGCCATTGACCTACCGTTCGACGAAGGTCTGAAGAAGGAGCGCGAGGGCTTCCTGAAGCTCGTCGCCAGCGATCAGTCCAAGGCGCAGCGCTATGCCTTCTTCGCCGAGCGCGAGGCCAGCAAGATCACGGGCGTGCCTGAAGGCACCAAGTCGCGGCCCGTGAACCGCGTCGCCATCCTCGGCGCCGGCACCATGGGCGGTGGCATCGCGATGTCGTTTGCCAATGCCGGCGTGCCCGTCACCCTGATCGAGACCGGCGAAGAGCAGCTCAAGCGCGGCCTCGGCATCATGCAGAAGAACTGGGAAGCGACCGCGGCGCGCGGCGGCATCCCGGTGGATGCGCCCGCCAAGCGCATGGCGCTGATCAACGGCGTCGTCGGCATCGAGAACGTCGGCGATGCCGACCTGGTCATCGAAGCCGTGTTCGAGACCATGGCGGTGAAGAAGGAAGTGTTCGGCAAGCTCGACCAATACGTCAAGCCGGGTGCCGTGCTCGCCTCCAATACCTCCTACCTGAACATCGACGAGATCGCGCAGTCGACCAAGCGTCCGCAGGACGTGCTCGGCATGCACTTCTTCTCGCCCGCCAACGTCATGAAACTGTGCGAGATCGTGCGCGCCGACAAGACCGCGCCGGACGCCCTTGTGACGGCTGTCTCGATCGCGCGCAAAATTGCGAAAGTGCCGGCCGTGGTCGGCGTCTGCGACGGCTTTGTCGGCAACCGCATGCTCGCCCAGCGCGGCAAGCAGTCGGAGAAGCTGTTGTTCGAAGGTGCCTTGCCGCAGCAGGTCGACGCCGTGGTGACGAAGTTCGGCATGCCGATGGGCCCGTTCGCGATGGGCGACCTCGCCGGCCTCGATATCGGCTGGCGCTCGCGCAAGGACCGCGGCATCAAGTCCGAGATCGCGGACGCGCTCTGCGAAGCCGGTCGCTTCGGCCAGAAGACCGGCAAGGGCTATTACAAGTACGAAGCCGGCTCCCGCTCGGCGCTGCCCGATCCCGAGGTCGAAAAGCTGATCGACGAGACGCTGCTCCGTTTGGGCCGCAAGAAGCGCGTTGTCAGCGACGACGAGATCCTCGAGCGCATGATGTACCCGATGATCAACGAGGGCGCGAAGATTTTGGAGGAAGGCATCGCGGCGCGTCCCTCCGATATCGATGTGGTCTGGCTCTACGGCTATGGCTGGCCGATCTACCGCGGCGGCCCGATGTTCTGGGCCGACAGCGTCGGCCTCAAGCACATCGCCGATCGTCTCTCCTTCTATGCCAGGGAGACCAACGACCCCAGCCTCGAGCCCGCGCCGCTGCTGAAGAAGCTCGCGGCCGAAGGCAAGACCTTCGCCTCGCTGGCGGCGGCGTCGAAAGCGGCTTGATCGGATTGGCCGTGGCCGCGATGATTTGCTCCGGGCGACGCCCTCTCCGTTCCCTCGCCCCTTGCGGGGGACAGTCAGGCAGGGAGCCCCGGGCGAGGTCAATGTGCGTGGCTACCCCGCTCCCCAACCCTTCCCCGCAACGGGGAAGGGAGCCCGTTCCGTCCGTGCCCGCCTTACGTGGAACCGCTGCTCAGGCAGTGCAAAGTAACGAAGTGAAATGACCCATCCCGGCGAACAGTTTTATCCCGAAGGCGTGCGTTGGGACGACACCATCGTCCAGGGCTCGCTGCCTGACCTGCTGGCAAAAGCCGCCGCCGAGTACGGCCCGCGCACCGCGCTGGAATTCCGGGAGCGTCCGATCAGTTACACCGAACTCGCCGCGATGGCGGAGCGTGCGGCCGCCGCGTTCCTGCGCGCCGGATGCGGGAAGAATACTTCCATCGCGCTGTTCCTCGGCAATACGCCGGACCATCCCGTCAATTTCTTCGGCGCGCTGAAGGCCGGCGCGCGCGTTGCGCATCTCTCCCCGCTCGACGGCGAGATTGCGCTGACGCACAAGGTTTCCGATTCCGGCTCGCGCCTGCTCGTCACGTCCAACCTCGCGGCGCTGCTGCCCACCGCGCTGAAGTTCCTGGAGAAGGGGTTGATCGATCGCCTGGTCGTCTGCGAGGACGACAATTGGGGCAAGGTCGGCACGCCGCAGGCCGCGATCCCCGTTGATCCCCGCATCGTCACCTTCAAGACCTTCGTCGAGGGCGCGACCGCGCCGGCGCAGTGGCCGTCCGTGACGGCCGACGACGTCGCCCTGCTGCAATATACCGGTGGCACCACCGGCCTGCCCAAGGGCGCGATGCTCACGCACGGCAATCTCACCTCTGCCGTGTCGATCTACGACGTCTGGGGCAAGCCGTCGCGCACGACGCGGGGCGATGCCATCGAGCGCGTGATCTGTGTGCTGCCGCTGTTCCACATCTACGCGCTCACCGTCGTGCTGTTATCCTCGCTCAGCCGCGGCAATCTGATCTCGCTGCATCAGCGTTTTGACGTCCAAGCAGTAATGCGCGACATCGAAATCAAGCGCGCGACCTATTTCCCGGGCGTGCCGACGATGTGGATCGCGATCGCAGCCCTTCCCGATCTCGACAAGCGTGACTTCTCTTCGCTGGCGACGATCGGCTCCGGGGGCGCGCCGCTTCCGGTGGAGCTCGCAAATTTCTTCGAGCGCAAGGTCGGCAAGAAGCTCCGCAGCGGTTGGGGCATGACCGAGACCTGCTCGCCCGGCACCGGCCATCCGCCCACAGGTCCCGACAAGCCCGGCTCGATCGGCCTGATGCTGCCCGGCATCGAACTCGACGTCGTCTCGCTGGACAATTCCACGAAAGTGCTGCCGCCGGGCGAAGTCGGCGAGATCCGCATCAAGGGCCCGAACGTCACCCAGGGCTACTGGAACAAGCCGAAGGAATCCGCGGAGTCCTTTGCCGACGGCCGCTTCCTCACCGGCGACATCGGCTACGTCGACACGGACGGCTATTTCTTCCTGGTCGACCGCAAGAAGGACATGATCATCTCCGGCGGCTTCAACGTCTATCCACAGATGATCGAGCAGGCGATCTACACCATTGCCGGCGTGCACGAGGTGATCGTGCTCGGCATTCCCGACCAGTACCGCGGCGAGGCCGCGAAGGCCTTCATCAAGCTGAAGCCGGACGCAAAGCCGTTCTCGCTCGACGATTTGCGCGCGCAGCTCACCGGCAAGCTCGGCAAGCACGAATTGCCGGCCGAGGTCGAATTCGTCGACGATCTGCCGCGCACGCCGGTCGGAAAGCTGTCGCGCCACGAGTTGCGTCAGCAGCAGAAACCATCACAATCCCCCCAACTTGCCACCCAATCTGTATCAGGAGGTCGCTCTTGACCGATGCCGTCATCGTTTCCACCGCCCGCACCCCGATCGGCAAGGCCTATCGCGGCGCGCTCAACGCCACCGAGGGTGCGACCCTGCTCGGCCACGCCATTGGCGAAGCCGTCGCGCGCGCCAAGATCGACCCGAAGGAGGTCGAGGACGTCGTGATGGGAGCGGCGCTGCAGCAGGGAACGACCGGAGGCAATATCGCGCGCAAGGCGCTGCTCCGCGCCGGTTTGCCCGTCACCGTTGGCGGCACCACCATCGACCGGCAATGCGCCTCGGGCCTCCAGGCGATCGCGCTCGCCGCGCGCTCGGTGATTTTTGACGGCGTCGAGATCGCGGTCGGCGGCGGCGGCGAGTCCATCTCGCTGGTGCAGAACGACAAGATGAACAGCTTCCACGCCCAGGACCCGGCGCTGCTCGAGATCAAGGGCGAGGTCTACATGCCGATGATCGACACGGCCGAAATCGTCGCCAAGCGCTACGGCATCTCGCGCGAGAAGCAGGACGAATATTCGCTGGAAAGCCAGCGCCGCACTGCGGCCGCGCAACAGGGCGGTAAGTTCAAGGACGAACTCGCGCCGATCACCACCAAAATGGCCGTGACCGACAAGGCGACCGGCGCAGTCTCGTTCAAGGACGTGACGCTGTCGCAAGACGAGGGTCCGCGGCCCGAGACCACCGCCGAAGGCCTCGCCGGCCTCAAGGCCGTGCGCGGTGAAGGTTTTTCGGTCACTGCCGGCAATGCCAGCCAGCTCTCGGACGGCGCCAGCGCCTCCGTCATCATGAGCGACAAGGAAGCGTCGAAACGCGGCCTCAAGCCGCTCGGCATCTTCCGCGGTTTCGTCTCCGCCGGCTGCGAGCCGGACGAAATGGGCATCGGCCCGGTGTTCGCGGTGCCGCGGCTGCTCAAGCGTCACGGCCTCACGGTCGACGACATCGGCCTGTGGGAGCTCAACGAAGCGTTCGCGGTGCAGGTGCTGTATTGCCGCGACAAGCTCGGCATCGACCCTGACAAGATCAACGTCGACGGCGGCGCGATCGCGGTCGGCCACCCCTACGGCATGTCGGGCGCGCGCCTCACCGGCCACGCCCTGATCGAAGGCCGCCGCCGCAAGGCGAAGTACGCGGTCGTCACCATGTGCGTCGGCGGCGGCATGGGCGCAGCGGGCTTGTTTGAGATTTTGCAGTAATTCACAGGAGGATCCGATGGATCTCGCATTCACGAAAGAAGAGCAGGCGTTTCGCGAGGAAGTGCGGGAGTTCTTCCGCGGTAACGTGCCGCCGGATACGCGGCGCAAGCTGGTCGAGGGCCGCCATCTCTCGAAGGACGAGATGGTGACGTGGTGGCGCATCCTCAACAAGAAGGGCTGGGGCACCAGCCATTGGCCCAAGCAATATGGTGGTACCGGCTGGACCTCCGTGCAGCACTACATCTTCAACGAGGAGCTGCAGTCCTATCCGGCGCCGCAGCCGCTCGCCTTCGGCGTCAGCATGGTCGGCCCTGTGATCTACACCTTCGGCAACGAAGAGCAGAAGAAGCAGTATTTGCCGCGCATTGCCAATGTCGACGACTGGTGGTGCCAGGGTTTCTCCGAGCCTGGCTCCGGATCTGATCTCGCTTCGCTGAACACAAAAGCCGAGCGCAAAGGCGACAAGTGGATCATCAACGGCCAGAAAACCTGGACCACGCTCGCCCAGCACGCTGACATGATCTTCTGCCTCTGCCGCACCGACGCGACTGCGAAGAAGCAGATGGGCATCTCCTTCATCGTGTTCTCGATGAAGTCGAAGGGCGTCACAGTGCGCCCGATCCAGACCATCGACGGCGGCGTCGAGGTCAACGAAGTGTTCTTCGACGACGTCGAGGTTCCCTACGAGAACCTGATCGGCGAGGAGAACAAGGGGTGGGATTACGCAAAATTCCTGCTCGGCAATGAGCGCACCGGCATCGCGCGGGTCGGCGTCTCCAAGGAGCGGCTGCGCCGCATCCGCGACTTGGCCTCCAAAGTCGAATCCGGGGGCAAGCCGATCATCCAGGACGCGGCCTTCCGTGAGAAGCTCGCGGCCTGCGAGATCGAGCTCAAGGCGCTCGAGCTCACGCAGTTGCGCGTCGTCGCCGACGAAGGCAAGCACGGCAAGGGCAAGCCCAATCCGGCGTCCTCGGTCCTGAAGATCAAGGGCTCCGAGATCCAGCAGACCACCACCGAGCTGCTGATGGAAGTGATCGGCCCGTTCGCCGCGCCCTACGACGTGCACGGCGACGACGGCTCGAACGAAGCCATGGACTGGACCGCCCAGATCGCGCCGAGTTATTTCAACAACCGCAAGGTTTCGATCTACGGCGGCTCCAACGAGATCCAGCGCAACATCATCGCCAAGGCGGTGCTGGGGCTTTGATCGCACACTATTAACACGCACCCACCGTCATGGCCGGGCTTGACCCGGCCATCTACGCCTAGCGGCCGAAAGAACGTGGATGCCCGGCACAAGGCCGGCATGACGAAATCGATACCGGGAGAGCAAAGAACATGGATTTTGATCTGAACGAGGAGCAACGGCTTCTCAAGGAAAGCATCGACGGCCTCTTGACCGATTCCTACGATTTCGAGAGCCGCAAGAAGTACATGAAGGAGAAGGGCGGCTGGAGCAAAGCCGTCTGGGGCAAGCTCGCGGAGCAGGGCCTGCTCGGTCTGCCTTTCGCGGAGGCCGATGGCGGCTTCGGTGGCGGCGGCGTCGAGACCATGATCGTGATGGAAGCACTCGGCAAGGCATTGGTGCTCGAGCCTTATCTCGCAACCGTCGTGATCGGCGGCGGCTTCCTGCGCCATGCCGGCTCCGATGCGCAGAAGGCTGCGCATGTGCCCGGCATCGTCGACGGCAGCAAGACGCTGGCGTTTGCCCAGCTCGAGAAGAATTCGCGCTACGATCTCTTCGACGTCTCCACGACGGCGAAGAAGAAGGGCGACGGTTGGGTCATCGACGGCGAAAAATTCGTCGTGCTCAACGGCGAGAACGCAGATACCCTCATCGTGACCGCGCGCACCAAGGGCGAGCGCCGCGACAAGAGCGGCATCGGCGTGTTCCTGGTCCCGGCGAGCGCCAAGGGCGTGACCAAGAAGTCGTACCCGACCCAGGACGGCATGCACGCCGCCGACATCACCTTCACCGGTGTCGAGGTCGGGGCTGATGCGGCGCTTGGCAATCCCGATGATTCGCTCGCGCTGATCGAGCGTATCGTGGACGAAGCCCGCGTCGCGCTCTGCGCCGAGGCGGTCGGCCTGATGGACGAGTCGCTGAAGACCACGGTCGAGTACATCAAGACGCGCAAGCAATTCGGCGTCGCGATCGGCTCGTTCCAGTCGCTCCAGCACCGCGCCTCCGACATGTTCGTCGCCGCCGAGCAGGCAAGATCGATGTCGATGTTCGCGACCATGGCGGCCGATTTCGAGGACGCCAAGGAACGCTCCAACGCCATCGCCGCCGCCAAGGTGCAGATCGGCAAGTCGCTGAAGTACGTCGGGCAGCAGGCGATCCAGCTCCACGGCGGCATCGGCATGACCATGGAGGCGAAGATCGGTCATTACTTCAAGCGCCTGACCATGATCGAGAACTCGTTCGGCGACACCGACTACCACCAGCGCCGCGTCGCGGATGGTGGCGGGTTGATCTAAGCGCCACGCCGTCATTGCGAGGAGCTCTTGCGACGAAGCAATCCAGGCTTTCTCCGTGGAAAGATTCTGGATTGCTTCGCTGCGCTCGCAATGACGAAGCAAACGGAATCAACGGAGCAGCGACAATGAAAAACACCCCGTTCGATCTCACCGGCAAGGTCGCCGTGGTCACCGGCTCCAGCCGCGGCATCGGTCGCTCCTCCGCCGAGCTGCTCGCAAAGCTCGGCGCAAAAGTCGTGGTCTCCTCGCGCAAGGCCGACGCCTGCAAGGAGGTCGCCGACGGCATCAATGCGGCCGGCGGCGATGCAACCGTCATCCCCTGCAACATCGCGCGCAAGCCAGAGGTCGAGGCGCTGATCGCGGGCGCCACGAAGCATTACGGCAAAATCGACATCCTTGTCTGCAACGCCGCGGTGAATCCGTATTATGGCCCGCTGCTCGACATCACCGACGAGGCCTTCGACAAGATCATGGGCTCGAACGTCAAGAGCAACATCTGGCTCTCCGCGCTGGCGATCCCGCAGATGGCGGAGCGCGGCAATGGCTCCGTCGTCATCATCTCCTCGATCGGCGGCTTGCGCGGCTCGACCGTGATCGGTGCCTACGGTATCTCCAAGGCCGCCGACTTCGCGCTGTGTCGCTCGCTCGCCGGCGAATGGGGTCCGAAAGGCGTCCGCGTCAACTGCATCGCGCCGGGCCTGGTCAAGACCGACTTCGCCCGCGCGCTGTGGGAAGACGAAGCGAATCTAAAACGCCGCACCGCCACCACCCCGCTTCGCCGCATCGGCGAACCCGACGAAATCGCGGGCGCAGTCGCCTACCTCGCCTCGGATGCGTCGAGCTTCATGACCGGCCAGACCATCGTCATCGACGGCGGCGTGACGACGGCGGCGGTGTAAAGCGGTTTACTCCCTCGCCCCGCTCTTGCGGGGAGAGCGTTGGGGTGAGGGCCTGTCTCCAGGAATACGGCTGGCGATGAGTTCGTGCCCCCTCACCCGGAATTCAAGCTGCGCTTGAATTCCGACCTCTCCCCGCAAGCTGACCGCAAGCTGGGCGAGGTGAAGACGATTCCGGCAGCCTTGACCTTCCCGTCCTAATCCGCTCCCTTTGGCGCGACATATGACCCGTCACCGGGAAACACCAAGGTAGCTCCCATGTCTTTCGTCCTCGCCATCGACCAGGGCACCACCTCCTCGCGCGCGATTGTGTTTCGCGGCGACATCTCGATCGCCGCCCGTGCACAGCAGGAGTTTCCGCAGCATTTTCCGGCCTCGGGCTGGGTCGAGCACGAGCCGGAAGACATCTGGACCTCGACCGTGACGGTCTGCCGCGATGCGATCGCGCAGGCCGGCATCACCGCAAAAGACATCGCCGCGATCGGCATCACCAACCAGCGCGAGACCACCGTGGTGTGGGACCGCGCCACCGGCCAGGCCGTGCATCGTGCCATCGTCTGGCAGGACCGGCGCACCGCGGACATCTGCGCCAAGCTGAAATCAGACGGCCGCGAGCCTGTAATCTCGCAGAAGACCGGCCTCATTATCGATCCCTATTTCTCCGGCACCAAGGTCGCCTGGATTCTCGACCACGTCCCCGGCGCACGGGCGCGCGCCGCGCGCGGCGAATTGATGTTCGGCACCGTGGACTGCTACCTGCTCTGGCGCCTCACCGGCGGCAAGGTGCACGCCACCGACGCTACCAACGCCTCGCGTACGCTGCTGTTCAACATCCACACCGGCCAGTGGGACGACGAGCTGCTGGAGATCATCGGCGTGCCGCGCTCAATGCTGCCCGAGGTGAAAGATTCCTCCGCCCGCTTCGGCGAGACCGTGCCCGATCTGTTCGGCGGCGCTATCGCGATCTCAGGCATCGCCGGCGACCAGCAGGCCGCGACCATCGGCCAGGCCTGCTTCCGACCGGGCATGATGAAGTCCACTTACGGCACTGGCTGCTTCGCCCTGCTCAACACCGGCACCACGCCGGTGGCCTCGAAGAACAAGCTGCTCACCACCATCGCCTATCAGCTCGGCGGCAAACGCACCTACGCGCTCGAAGGCTCGATCTTCGTCGCGGGCTCGGCGGTGCAGTGGCTGCGTGATGGCCTCGGCATCATCAAGCACGCCGCCGAGACCGGACCTCTTGCCGATCAGTCGGACTCAATGCAGAGCGTCTATCTCGTGCCGGCCTTCGTCGGCATGGGCGCGCCCTATTGGAATCCGCGCGTGCGCGGCGCGCTGTTCGGCCTCACCCGCAACACCGGCCCGGCCGAGCTCGCCCACGCCGCGCTGGAAAGCGTCTGCTACCAGACTTTTGACCTTTGGGCCGCGATGCGCGCCGACTGGCCGAGCTCGGAAACGGCAAGCGTCGTGCTCCGCGTCGACGGCGGCATGACCGCGTCGGACTGGACCATGCAGCGCCTCGCCGACCTGCTCGACGCACCGGTCGACCGACCCGTGATCCAGGAGACCACGGCGCTCGGCGCCGCCTATCTCGCCGGCCTCCAGGCCGGCGTCTATCCCGAGCCGACCAAATTCGCCGACAACTGGCGGCTGGAGCATCGCTTCAAGCCGAACATGAGCCAGGCGACAAGGGAGCGCAAGCTCGCGGGTTGGGCGCGCGCGGTGAAGGGCGTGCTGGCGAGCGACGAGGGGGACTGAGTGATCCTCCCCGACGGCTATTCCGATGTGCCCAACGGGAAGACGGCTGCCGTTCGTCACCCATCTGGAGATGACCGCGCCGGCGCGGGAGGACGCACTGACCGTTATCGGTGAAAAATTGGCAGGCGATGTTTTTCGACGGGGTCGAGAACCCGATCGGGCGGTCCTGCGCGTGAGCAGTGGTGGCGGCGAGCACAGAGACTCCAAGGACTAACATCGCAAATCGCGTCATCATGCATGCACCTGCGCCCAGCTCTGTCATGCCCGGACTTGATCCCGGCATCCATCGCTTCCTAATCTGGGGAAAGATGGATTGCGGGGCCTTCGCCGCGTCGAAGGGGCTTCGGCCTCCCAGGCGGGTCAAGCCCGGCAATGACGAAAGGTCCCGCCATGTTCCTGATCGGCCAATACGACTCCCCCTTCGTCCGCCGCGTCGCGATTGCGCTCCGGCTTTACGGGCTCGCCTTCGAGCACAAGCCGTGGTCGACCTTCGGCGATGCCGACAAGATCGCGCCGTATAATCCGCTGCGCCGCGTGCCGACGCTGGTGCTCGACGACGGCGAGGTGCTGATCGAGAGCACGATCATTCTCGATTATCTCGACGAGCTGGTGGGACTCGAGAAAGCGATGCTGCCGCGGGATGGCGCTGATCGGCGCAAGCACCTGCGCATCTGCGCGCTCGCCTCCGGCCTGGGCGACAAGGCGGTCAGCCTGCTCTATGAGCGCGTACTACGGAAGGAGCAGCTCACGCTGTGGGTCGAGCGCTGCCAGGCGCAGATCGCGGACGTGCTCGGCGTGCTGGAGGCCGAACGCGCCAAGGTGACCACGCCGAACTGGCTGGGTGATCGCATCGGTCATGCCGACGTTGCGGTGGCCTGCGTCGTCCGCTTCACCCGCGAGGCGCACCCGCAGCTGTTCGACGTCGCGCGCTATCCGGCGCTGTCGGCGCATGCCGACGCTTGCGAGGCGCTGGCGCCGTTCCGGGAGATCGTGCAGCCGCTGGCGCCGCCGAAGGGGTGAGCCTTTTTCAATCTCTCTCCGCGGGCGGCAGGGCAATTGCATTTGGCGTGCATGATGCGGCAGCATCAGCAGCGGGCTCCCTCTCCCGCTTGCGGGCAGGGCAAGTGCATATGAAGAAGCATATGCCTGGAAGCTCGACTGCGGCCATCCTTCGAGACGCCCGCCTGCGGCGGGCCCTCAGGATGAGGGATGAGTATGCGGCAACATTTCAACGCAGAGGGATGCAGCTGAGCCTCATCCTGAGGAGGCCGCGAAGCGGTCGTCTCGAAGGACGAGGCGCTCGCTCAGGCGCCGCTGAGACGTCATGTGCGATTGCCCCGCCGCTAGCGGGACGAGGCGAAGGGAGAGGCGCCGCTACGCAAATCCAATTTTGATCAGGATTGTCAGGAAAAGGCCTCCGACGAGCGCGCAGACGGCGGCACCGATCAGCGACCCCAGCGCACCTTCCCGGCTTGCGGGCAGGGCAAGTGCATATGAAGAAGCATATGCCTGGAAGCTCGACTGCGGCCATCCTTCGAGACGCCCGCCTGCGGCGGGCCCTCAGGATGAGGGATGAGTATGCGGCAGCATTTCAACGCAGAGGGATGCAGCTGAGCCTCATCCTGAGGAGGCCGCGAAGCGGTCGTCTCGAAGGACGAGGCGCTCGCTCAGGCGCCGCTGAGACGTCATGTGCGATTGCCCCGCCGCTAGCGGGACGAGGCGAAAGGGAGAGGCGCCGCTACGCAAATCCAATTTTGATCAGGATTGTCAGGAAAAGGCCTCCGACGACCGCGCAGACCGCGGCACCGATCAGCGGCCCCAGCGCGCCTTCCCGGCTTGCGGGCTCGAGCACGGCTTGTCCCGGCTGGTCCGGATCGTAATAGACCTTCACACTCTGCCCGGGACGATATTTCGCCGCGGCCTCTGCGGCGACCTCGCGCAGCCCGGAGATCATGGTGCCGTTCCAATCGACTTCGGTGCCGATGAAGTCGCGCTTGCCGACCCTGTAGGCGTAGCGCAGGTCGACCTGATAGCGGTGTACAAGCTTTGAAGTCGTCGGTCTGTTGTCGTGGTCGGTCTTCTCCTCGATGATTTCCTCGATCACGTCGCAGCGCGTGACCCTGCCCGACGCGGTCGGCCAGCGCAGGCTGGCGCTCGCCAGCCGGCGCGTCCTGACATACTCGGCGACGCAGAACACGCCGCCCACGAGCACGATGATCGGCAGCGCGAACGCGAACAGCGGAACGCCATTGTCGGCGTAGAGCACGTGGCCTGCGAACGAATGCGCGGTCAGGGTGGCGGCGATGACGCCGAACACCATCGTGAACGCCACCAGTGCCGCGACGTTCTGCGCGGCAGCAGGCTCCAGCAGCGCCTCGGTCGGCTGCTTCGGATCGACATGGACGTCGACATGGGCGCCGACCGGATAGCGTCCGGTCAGTTTTGCGGCCAGGACCCTCGTCGTGATGGCGGGGCCGCCGACAAAGATCTTGTCGCTTTCCAGCTCCTGGCCGCCGGCCTGATAGCGATAGCGGATGATGGGCTTGGCGTCGTTCCGATCGTCCGAGGCGTGCGCCGCCGGCTGGTCGACCCGGGAGACCGTGATGATGCCCTCAACCCTGTCCCAGCTCCGCGCGGCCTGCATCCGGCCCCGCATGCGGACCAGATTGAGCAGCGTCAATCCAAACAGGAGCACTGCGATGCCGGCGGCAATCTGTGTCCACATCAATTGTTGGGCGTTCAGCATCCGATTCCCCTGCTCTTCGGCGGCGACCGCCATTGGTCGCAGCGAGCGCGCGTTGCGTTCACGGCAGGGTGCGGCGCCGATCCTACTTCCGCGTACAGGGCTTGATCTCGCCCGTCGCGGACTTCAGGACGATCGGATTTGGCGACAATCTTATGCCGAAGAACAGTTGAGAGCCGGACACCTTGTCGTCCGCCCTCTCGTGTACGTCCAGATCGAGCTTCGCGGCGATCTCGGATGTCAGCTTGGCCTTCTCCTCCATCGAAATCGCGTTGCGATATTTGATCTCGTAGACGACATCGGCCTCCAGCACGGACCGCGTCTGGCACACGACGGCGCCGCTCGAAACGTTCTGGGTGATCGCGTCCTCGCATTCGGCCTTCAGCAATGCGTTCCGGGTCGATATCAGCGACTCGTCGGAAATCAGCAGAATGTTGGCATTCTCGAGCTTGAGGTTGACCGCCTCGACCTGCTGCATCCCGGCGACGGCCGACAGCTTGTCCCTGACCTGGGCCGACACGTCGAGCTTCTTCTCGAGCGACTGCTTCAGGTCCCGGTCAACGGTCCGCGATCTCTGGATCTTGCCGGTCAGCAGTGTAGGGTCGACGTCGCAGGTCGGATGCAGCTCCAGCCGGCCGTTGCTCAGATACTCGATCGTGTTGATCGTGCCGGGGCCGCCAAAAGTGCTTGGCGGTACCACTTCGAAATATCCGGTCTCGGAGAGGATGGCCGTGATCGTCTGCTTCTTTCGCGGGAACCCGGCGTACACCGAGACCATCACGAGGGCAATCGCGACAAAAACTCCGCTACCAAGCCAAAGCCATTTGCGGCTTGCTACTTGCCTGGGCAGCACAACTGACTTCGCTCGCCGCATGGCACGTAGCCTTTCGGACAGTCCGCCGAGGCAATCGTGGGCAGCACGACAAGAACGATCGCGGCGATGAACAGTGCAATGAACTGCTTCATGTGTTCGATCCCGAGCAAACCATCGGTTTGAAGGTAGCAGACCGGTAGGCTATCGAATCCAGGTTGAGTGGACAAGTGAACGACTTCACACCGTCTGGTTCCCGCGCGAAAAAAGCCGGAGAGGCGAGATCGTGCAGCCGCCAACGCCACTGAGGCGTGAGGGCTCGCAACGCGGAGTGCGAAACTGGCGCGGTTGGCGATGATGGAATGCTACAGGTGTTTTGCCCGACGGAGCAACAGTGCTCGCGGTCGCCGCCCTGGTCGCGGCCGACGATCTCGTGCCCGCCCGCCGCTCCGGAGGGGAAAAAATGTTCAGGCTTTTCAATCCCATCGCTACTGTGCATGGGGTTGTTTTTTAGTTTTTGAGTTGAGGGGCGCGCCTACCCCGCGCCCGCGCGTTTCTTCTGCCAGACGAGATGCACCGCGCAGGTGCAGCCGGGCGGGTGCGAGGCGAGGTCTTTTGAGGTCTCGTCATTTGCGGGTGTCGCCGCAAACGCCTTGTCGGTGCCCTCCCGCGACGGGATGTAGTTCAGCACCGGCGCGAGCCAGCGCTCGGTCTCGGCGACGCTCATGCCCTTGCGTACGGCATAGTCCTCGACCTGATCGCGCTCGATCTTGCCGACGCCGAAATAATAGCTCTCGGGGTTCGCGAAATAGAGCCCGGACACGGAAGAGCCCGGCCACATCGCAAAGCTCTCGGTCAGCGTCACGCCGGCGGTGTTTTCTGCGTCGAGCAGCTCGAACAGCGTCGCCTTCTCGGTGTGATCAGGCTGCGCGGGATAGCCGGGCGCGGGGCGGATGCCCTGGTACTTTTCGAGGATCAGCTCGTCAGTCGAGAGCGCCTCGTCCGGGGCATAGGCCCAGAACTCGCGGCGCACGCGGGCATGCATGCGCTCGGCGAAGGCCTCCGCAAGGCGATCGGCCAGCGCCTTGCACAGGATCGATGAGTAGTCGTCGTTCGCCATCTTGAAGCGGTCGGCAATCACGTCCTCGCCGATCCCCGCAGTGACGACGAAGCTGCCGACATAATCGGGCACACCGGTGCCGACCGGTGCGATGAAGTCGGACAGCGCCGCGTTGAAACGGCCCTCGCGTTTCTCGAGCTGCTGACGCAGCGTGTGCAGCGTCGCGATCGACTTGGTGCGGCTTTCGTCGGCGTAGAGCACAATGTCGTCGCCCTGCGCATTCGCGGGCCAGAAGCCGACGGTCGCGCGCGCCCGGAACCATTTCTCCTTGACGATGGTGTCGAGCATTTTTCGCGCGTCATCATAAAGCGAACGCGCGACTTCGCCGACCTTGGCATCATCGAGAATCGCCGGGAAGCGGCCCGCGAGCTCCCAGGTCTGGAAGAACGGCGTCCAGTCGATATAGGGCACGAGCTCGGCGAGATCGTAGTCGTCGAAGCTTCTGGTGCCGAGGAAGGTCGGCTTCACGGGCTTGTTCGCTGCGAAATCGACCGGCACGCGGTTCTTGCGTGCCACCTCCAGCTTCAGCCGCTTCTTGTCGGCCTGCGCGCGCATATGCGCGTCCGAGATTTTTGCGTACTCGGCACGCACCTCGGCGGCATAGGCCTCGCGCTTCTCGGGCGAGAGCAGCGCGGAGGCGACGCCGACGGCGCGGCTGGCGTCGTTGACATGCACGACGGGGCCGGCGCGATAGCTCGGGTCGATCTTCACGGCCGTATGCACACGGCTTGTCGTCGCGCCGCCGATCAGCAGCGGCAGCTTGAGGCCTTCGCGCTGCAATTCGCCGGCGAAGAATGCCATCTCGTCGAGCGAGGGCGTGATCAGACCGGACAGGCCGACGATGTCGGCCTTCTCCGCCTTCACGATCTCGACGATCTTGGCGGCAGGCACCATCACGCCGAGGTCGATGACCTCGTAATTGTTGCACTGGAGCACGATGCCGACGATGTTCTTGCCGATGTCGTGGACGTCGCCCTTGACGGTCGCGAGCACGATCTTGCCGGCGGAGGATTTTGCATCGCTGTCGATGCCGTTGGCGCGATTGCGCGCCTTCTCCTCTTCCATGAACGGCATCAGCCAAGCCACAGCCTGCTTCATCACGCGTGCGGATTTCACCACCTGCGGCAAAAACATCTTGCCGTCGCCAAAGAGGTCGCCGACCACGTTCATGCCGGCCATCAGCGGTCCCTCGATCACGTCGAGCGGCCGCGTCGAGGCCTTGCGGGCCTCCTCGGTATCCTGCTCGATGAATTCGGTGATGCCGTGCACCAGCGAATGCGACAGCCGCTTCGCCACCGGCCATTCGCGCCAGGCGAGATCGGCTTCCTTGGTCTGGGTCTTGTTGCCGCGGAATTTTTCCGCGAGCGCCAGCAGACGCTCGGACGCGCCCGGATCGCGGTTGAGGATGACGTCCTCGCAGACCTGGCGCAATTCGGCATCGATGTCGTCATAGACGATCATCTGCCCGGCATTGACGATGCCCATGTCCATGCCGGCCTTGATGGCGTGATACAGGAACACCGAGTGCATGGCCTCGCGCACCGGCTCGTTGCCGCGGAACGAGAACGACAAATTGGAGACGCCGCCCGAGATGTGCGCGCCCGGCAGGTTCTTGCGGATCCAGCGCGTCGCCTCGATGAAGTCGACGCCGTAATTGTTGTGCTCCTCGATGCCGGTCGCGATCGCGAAAATATTCGGATCGAAGATGATGTCTTCCGGCGGCAGGCCGACGCGGTTGATCAGGATGTCGTAGGCGCGCTTGCAGATCTCGGTCTTGCGCGCGAACGTGTCGGCCTGGCCGACCTCGTCGAACGCCATCACCACGACGGCCGCGCCGTGGCGGCGGGCGATCTTGGCCTCGTGAATGAATTTCTCCTCGCCTTCCTTCATCGAGATCGAATTGACGACCGGCTTGCCCTGCACGCATTTCAGGCCGGCTTCGATCACCGAGAATTTCGAGGAATCGACCATGACAGGCACGCGGGCGATGTCGGGTTCGGCGGCGACGAGGTTGAGGAAGGTCACCATGGCCGCTTCGGAGTCGAGCAGGCCCTCGTCCATGTTGACGTCGATGATCTGCGCGCCGTTCTCGACTTGGTCGCGTGCGACCTGCAGCGCGGCGGTGTAGTCGCCGGCGGTGACCAGCTTGCGGAAGCGGGCGGAGCCGGTGACGTTGGTGCGCTCGCCGACGTTCACGAAGGGAATCGCGTCGGTCAGAATGAACGGCTCGAGGCCGGAGAGCCGCAAGCGAGGCTCGATCTCCGGCACGATGCGCGGCTTGTGCGGCGCGACCGCAGCGGCAATCGCCGCGATATGATCCGGCGTGGTGCCGCAGCAGCCGCCGACGATGTTGACCAAACCATCACGTGCGAACTCGCCGATCAGGCGCGCCATGTATTCCGGCGTCTCGTCATACTGGCCGAACTCGTTGGGCAGGCCGGCGTTGGGATAAGCACAAACAAGCGTGTCGGCGACGCGGCCGATATCGGCGATGTGCGCGCGCAGATCTTCCGCGCCGAGCGCGCAGTTGAAGCCGATGGTGACGGGCTTTGCGTGCTGCACCGAATGCCAGAATGCCTCCGGCAGCTGGCCCGACAGCAGGCGGCCGGACTTGTCGGTGATGGTGCCCGACACCATCACGGGCATGTCGATGCCGCGCGCCTCGGTGATCTCGGCGATCGCGTAGAGCGCCGCCTTGGCGTTCAGCGTGTCGAATATGGTCTCGACCAGCAGCAGATCGACGCCGCCGTCGAGCATGCCGTTGATCTGCTCGCCATAAGATTTGCGCAGATCGTCGAACCTGACGGCGCGGTAACCGGGATTGGAAACGTCGGGCGAAATCGAGGCGGTGCGGTTGGTCGGGCCGATGGCGCCGGCGACGAAGCGCGGCTTGCCGTCCTCGGCTTCGACGCGGCGTGCGGCGTTGCCGGCGAGGCGGGCGCCTTCGCGCGCCATCTCGTAGACGATGTCGGTGAGGTCGTAATCGGCCTGCGCGATCGAGGTCGTAGAGAAGGTGTTGGTGGCGACGATGTCGGCACCAGCGCGCAAATACGCCGCGTGGATGTCCTCGATCGCCTGCGGCTGGGTCAGGATCAAGAGGTCGTTGTTGCCGCGCAAATCGCGATGAAAATTCTTGAAGCGCTCGCCGCGGAAGGCGGCCTCGTCGAACTGGAGGTTCTGGATCATCGTGCCCATGGCGCCGTCGAGCACGAGAATACGCTCGCGCGCGGCGTTCAAAAGGGCAGTTCGCTTGGAAGAGGTGGATACGGTCATGTTGTCTTAAGCCGCCTTCTGCGCGCTCTTGGCGCGGATGCCGAGCAAATGGCTGATCGCGAACACGAGATCGGCGCGGTTCATGGTGTAGAAATGGAAGGTGTCGACGCCGTGCTTGGCGAGCTTCTGCACCTGGCCGGCCGCGACGGTGGCTGCCACCAGCTTGCGGGTCTCGGCGTCGTCGTCGAGGCCCTCGAACTTCGCGGCGAACCAATCCGGCACGGAGGTGCCGGCGCGGGTGACGAAGGCTCTCGCCTGCTTGAAATTGTGCATGGGCATGATGCCCGGCACAATCGGGATGTTGATGCCGCGGGCGCGGACGCGGTCGAGATAGCGGAAGTAGAGATCGTTATCGAAGAACACCTGCGTGATCGCGCGGGTCGCACCCGCATCAACCTTGGCCTTCAGCGTGTCGATATCGTCGTCGAAGTCGCGCGCCTCGGGGTGCTTCTCGGGGTAGGCCGAGACCGACACTTCGATGTCGGCGTGACGCTTCTTGATGCCGGCGACGAGCGCATCGGACGTCTGGTAGCCGTCGGGATGGCTGGAATAGGGCGTGCCGATGCCGCCTGCGGGATCGCCGCGCAGGCCGACGATGTGGCGGACGCCGACCTCGTGGTAGCGGTCGACGATCTCGTCGATCTCGCCGCGCGAGGCGCCGACGCAGGTCAGATGCGCGGCCGGCAGCAGCGCGGTCTCCTTCAGGATGCGCGAGATGGTCGAGTGGGTGCGCTCACGGGTCGAGCCGCCGGCGCCATAGGTCACCGAGACGAATTTCGGGTCGAGCGGGGCCAGCCGGTTGATGGTGTCCCAGAGATTGCGCTCCATATCTTCGGTCTTGGGCGGAAAGAACTCGAAGGAGATCGCAGGCCGCTTCTGGTGCCGGTCGGTGTGGGCGGCCGTCGTCACGTCAGTCATGGGCACCACTCACTCCAGATTATTCACCAGGTTTTGGCGCCGGTCAGCGCTAGCCTGGGATGTCCAAGATAGGACAAAGGCAGTCTTATCGACAGCCCATCGTGGATGGGAAATGGCCCACTTCATGTGTATTAGGCTGAGTTTTTCTACCTTATGGTCGAATAGTGGGAATTATGCTCATGGTAAAATACATCGATATATCAATATTTTGATGCAAGTTAAGGGCAGTTCGGTGGTTGGCTTGATCTGTGGGCAGCCTGAATTCGAAATGATATGCAGGCCGTTCGTCCCAACTACCCGCTTCCGCGTCCCGGCCCGCGGCCTGCACGTCAGACCTGCGCGGCCTGCCCATTGCCGCCGCGCCGCTCTCCACTAGGTTAGCGCGCCATGATCCCGCTCTCAGTCCTCGACCTTTCCGTCGTCACAACAGGCACAAAGCCCGCCGCGGCGTTGCGCAACAGCATCGATCTGGCGCGCCATGTCGATGGGCTCGGCTATGTCCGCTATTGGCTCGCCGAGCATCACAACCTCGCCTCCGTCGCGAGCCCGGCGCCCGACGTGATGATCGGGCAGATCGCGGCGGTGACGAAGCACATCCGGGTCGGCTCCGGCGGCGTGATGCTGCCCAACCACGCGCCGCTGGTCGTGGCCGAGCGCTTCAAGATGCTGGAGGCGCTGTTTCCCGGCCGCATCGATCTCGGCCTCGGCCGCGCCCCCGGCACCGACGGCGCCACGGCCTATGCGCTGCGTAGCCGGCTCGATCGCCGCGAAGGCGACGATTTCCTCGAGCGGCTGCACGAATTGATCCTGTGGCAGACCCGGGAATTCCCCTCGGGCCATCCCTACCACAACGTCGTCGCGATGCCCGACGATACGCCGTTGCCGCCGATCTGGCTGCTCGGCTCCAGCGATTATTCCTCAGAGCTCGCCGCGCAGGTCGGCATGGGCTTCGCCTTCGCCCATCATTTTGCGTCCCACGATGCGATCGATGCCATGGTGCACTACCGCAATCGTTTTCAGCCCTCGGCCTGGAGCGCGAGCCCGCGCGCGATCCTCGCAGTCGCCGTCATCGCGGCCGACACGGATGAGGAGGCCGAAAAGCTCGCCACGTCTTTCGATCTCAACCGCCTGCGCCGCGACCGCGGTCAATATCTTCCGCTACCAAGCGTCGAGGAAGCACTGGCCTATCCCTATACCGACTCCGAGCTCACCTCGATGCGGCGCAACCGCTCCCGTCTGTTCGTCGGCAGCCCTGCTACCGTGCAAAAGACGCTGCGGCCGCTGATCGATTCGAGCAAGCCGGACGAGTTGATGGTGATCACCGCCGTGTACGACCACGACGCGCGCAAGAAGTCGTATTCGCTGCTGGCGGAGGCGTTTGGACTTAAGGCGGCCGGATAAAGCTCTCGTGCCCCGGACGCAGCGCAGCGCCCTTCGGCGGTGCGCTGCAGAGCCGGGGCCCATCGCGCCCCTACGCTTCGCAGCCTCTGGATCCCGGCTCGCGCTTCGCGCGTCCGGGACACGAAACTATTCCATCGTTGCCCGGAAAGGATGCCCCGGATACACGCCGACGATGCGAAATTCGCGCGAGAAGAATTTCAGCTCCTCGATCGCAAACGCAAGGCCCTTGTCGTCAGGGTGGCCGTCGACGTCGGCGTAAAACTGGGTGGCGAAGAAATTGCCGTCGACCATGTAGCTCTCGAGCTTGGTCATGTTGACGCCGTTGGTGGCAAAACCGCCGAGCGCCTTGTAAAGGGCGGCCGGCAAATTGCGCACCCGGAACACAAAAGTGGTAACCAGCGGGCCGGAGTTTTGGGCGGCCCATTTCGGCTCGCGCGCGAGCACCACGAAGCGCGTGGTGTTGTGGGCCTCGTCCTCGATGTCCTCAGCCAGAATGTCGAGGCCGTAGATCTTTGCGGCGAGGCGCGAGGCGATTGCGGCGACGGTCTTGTCGTTGCGCTCGGAGATGTCGCGGGCGCTGCCGGCGGTATCGGCGTGCACGATCCCCTTGATGCCAAGCTTGCGGATGATGCGCCGGCATTGGCCGAGCGCGTGCACATGGCTCTCGACGCTCTTGATGTCGGCAAGCTTGGTTCCCTTCACCGCCATCAGCTGATGACGGACGGGCAGAAACCATTCGCCGATGATGAAGAGGCCCGAGGCCGGCAGCAAATGATGGATGTCGGCGACACGGCCCGCGACCGAATTCTCGATCGGGATCATGCCGAGATCGGCCTCGCCCGACGAGATCGCCGACAGCGCGTCCTCGAAGGTGGCACAAGGCATCGGCTCTGCGTCCGGATAGGCCTCGACGATGGCGATGTGGGAATTGGCCCCAGGCTCGCCCTGGAATGCGATTTTCAGCTTGCTCATGCTCGGCCTTGTAACAGCGGCTCAGGATTTGGAAAGGATGCTGCGCGCGGTTTCCAGGTCCGCCGGCGTGTCCACCCCGCGGGGCACGGTATCGACAATGGTGAAGTCGATGCGCATTCCGGCCTCAAGCGCCCGAAGCTGCTCGAGCTTCTCCTGCAATTCCAGCGGCGAGGGCGGAAGCCGGACGTAGCGCTCCAGCGCGGCGCGGCGATAGGCGTACAGGCCGATATGGTGGTAACGCGGTCCGTCGCCGGTCGGGGCGGTGGCGCGGGTGAAATAAAGTGCGCGCATCCGCCTGCCGCCGAGCGAGGTTCCGATCGCCTTCACGACGCTCGGCGCGAGGTCCTCCTCCTCGGTGTGGATCTGCGAGGCTAGCGTGGCGATGTCCACGACGGGGTCTTGCAGCGGCGGCAGCACCTCGCGGATGTTGTCGATCGTGATGGTCGGAAAATCGCCCTGGAGATTGACCACGATCTCGGCCTTGCCGTCCGGATCGAGCTTCTGCATGGCCTCGTGGATGCGGTCGGAGCCGGAGGGGTGCTCCGGGCGGGTCATCACGGCCTCGCCGCCATGGGCGGTGACCACGGAAGCGATCTCCGCCGTGTCCGTTGCGACTGCGACCCGGCCTATCCCGGCGGCCTCGGCACGGCGCATCACATGCACGATCATCGGCTGCCCCGCGATATCGGCGAGCGGCTTGCCGGGCAGGCGGGTGGCGGCCATGCGGGCCGGAATCAGCACCAGGATGCGGGGATTGATCATCGGTTCAAGGGCCTGGAAACGGGGCGTTTTCCGCGCCGAGAAATGGGGTGGGGACGGGCCTGAAGCCCGCTCGCTTATACGGGTTGCCAGACCCCGGGCAAACCGATATCTCAATGGCAAAACTCGGGGAAACAATTGGGAACGTTTGCTTCTCCCGAGGCTCGTCCTGGCGGCCGCCTGGCCGCCAATTCTTCTTGCGGTGTGGGGCCTGGCCGGAAATGGACTCTTTCGAACTCAACAAAATTCTCGGTGCCGTGCTCGGCACCTGTCTCATCCTGCTGGTGACGAGCTTCACCGCGAGTGCGCTGTTCTCGCCCAAGATGCCGGAAAAGCCGGGCTTTGAGATCGCCGTGAAGGAAGACGCCGGCCACGGCAAGGAAGGCGCCGCCGCTGCTGCGCCCTCCGAGCCGATCGAAAAGCTGCTCCAGACCGCCTCGGTCGAGAAGGGGGCTTCCGCCGCCAAGAAGTGCGGCGCCTGCCATACCTTCGAGAAGGGCGGCCCGAACCGCGTCGGTCCGAATCTCTTTGGCATCGTCGGCGAGCCCAGGGGTGAAGGACGCGGGTTCAATTTCTCGGCCGCCATGAAGGCCAAGGGCGGCACCTGGACGTTCGACGACCTCAACAAGTTCATCGCCAACCCGAAGGGCTTCATCCCGGGCACCGCCATGGGCTTCGCCGGCATTCCGAAGGATTCCGAGCGCGCCGACGTCATTGCCTATCTGAATTCGCTGTCGGACCATCCGCAGCCGTTGCCGACCGCCTCAAAGTAAGGCGTCAAAAAACCCGTCTTGAACTATGCGGCCAGGCTGGAAAGCCTGGCCGTTTCCGTGTCCGGGCCTCGCGGCAACGTTATCGGGGCGTTTGGCCGCATCGGATGGCCGTCCGGCCTTCCAAGATGAGGAAAAAGCAACATATTCCGTCGAAACCTTGCCTATATTGGGACCTTAAAGGAGTAGCCTCCTTCAAGACAGGAATGTTGATTTGGCCATTACCCGACGCGATCTCCTGCTCACCGGCACTGCTGCCGCCGCGCTCCCCGCCCTCGGTTCCGTAGCGGGCATTCCCGTCATTGGCGTGGCGCACGCGCAATCTGCCAGTGAGCTTTCTTGGCGCCACGCGCTGTCGCTGTTCGGACAGGTCAAGTACCCCGCGGACTTCAAGCGCTTCGACTACGTCAATCCGGAAGCGCCCAAAGGCGGCGTCGCGCGCCAGATCGCCGTCGGCACATTCGACAATTTCAACATCGTCGTCTCCGGTGTGAAGGGGCAGGTCGCCGGCGCCGTTGCGTTCATTTACGAATCCCTCACGACGCCCTCGCTCGACGAAGTCTCGACCGAATACGGCGCGCTGGCCGAGGCCGTCAGCCACCCGGACGATTTTTCCTTCGTCACCTATCGTTTGCGGTCCGACGCCAAATGGCATGACGGCAAGCCTGTGACCGCGGACGACGTGATCTTCTCGCTCGATTCCTTCAAGAAGCATCACCCGCAATACTCGGCTTATTACAGCCATGTGACGAAGGCCGAGAAGGTCGGCGAACGCGAGGTGAAGTTCGTGTTCGACGCGCCGGGCAACCGCGAACTCCCGCAGATCGTCGGGCAGCTCACGGTCTTGCCGAAGCACTGGTGGGAGGGGACCGACGCGCAGGGTCGCAAGCGCGACGTTTCCGCCACTACGCTCGAAGTGCCGCTCGGTTCGGGCCCCTACAGGATCAAGGAATTCGTTGCCGGACGGTCGATCGCGCTGGAGCGCGTCAAGGATTATTGGGGGCGCGATCTCGCCGCCAATGTAGGCCGCAATAATTTCGACGAGATGCGCTACGAGTATTTCCGGGACGCCACCGTGGCGATCGAGGCTTTCAAGGCCGATCAGGTCGATTGGCGTACCGAGAACAGCGCGAAGAACTGGGCGACGGCCTACGACTTCCCGGCCGTCACTGAAAAGCGGGTGATTCTCGAGGAGTTCGCCAATCGCAGCTCGGGCGTCATGCAGGCCTTCGTGCCGAACCTGCGCCGTGCCAAGTTTAGCGACCCCCGCGTGCGACGCGCTCTCAACTATGCGTTCGACTTCGAGGAGATGAACAAGCAGATCTTCTATGGTCAGTACAAGCGCATCAGTAGTTATTTCGACGGCATCGACGACCTCATGGCGACCGGCTTGCCGCAGGGCAAGGAGCTCGAAATCCTCGAGACCGTCCGCGCCGAGGTCCCGCCCGAAGTCTTCACCACGGCCTACACCAACCCGGTCGGCGGCAGTCCGGAAACCGTGCGCGAGAATCTGCGCGAGGCGCTGCGCCTGTTCAAGGAAGCCGGCTACGAGGTGCGCGACCGCAAGCTGATCGACGTCAAGACCGGTGCCCAGTTCTCGCTGGAATTGCTGAACTCGGATCCGAGCTTCGAGCGGATCACGCTGTTCTACAAGCCGTCGCTGGAACGGCTCGGCATCGCGGTCAGCGTGCGCACGGTCGATCCGACCCAATACGAGAACAGGACCAGAGAGTGGGATTTCGACGTCGTCACCAACTCCTGGGGCGAGTCGCAGTCGCCGGGTAACGAGCAGCGCGAATTCTGGTCATCCAAGTCGGCTGATATCGCCGGGTCGCGCAACATTACCGGCATCAAGAATCCGGCAGTCGACAAGCTGATCGAGCGGGTGATCTACGCCACGGGTCGCGACGATCTCGTCGCGGCCACCAAGGCGCTCGATCGCGTGCTGCTGTGGAATCACTACGTCGTGCCGCAATGGACCTATTCGAAAGTCCGCACCGCGCGCTGGGACCGCTTCGGCCGGCCGGCGGAGCTGCCCCGATACGGTCAGTCCGGCTTCCCGTTCATCTGGTGGTACGACGCGGACAAGGCGGCGCGGATCGCAAAGAAGTCGTGAGGGGCATTTCTCGCATGGCGCAGCTTTCACGCCGGCATGTGCTGGCCTTGGGTGCAGGCGGCGCGTTCAGCGCCTCCTGGCTCCGGCGCGCGACAGCGTCCGAGATGCCCGCCGAGGTCCATGGCATCTCGGCCTTCGGCGATCTCAAATACCCCGCCGACTTCCACCATTTCGACTATGCCAATCTCGATGCGCCGAAAGGCGGCACGTTCTCCCTCATTCCGTCGGTGCGCGCGTATAACCAGTCCTACCAGACCTTCAACTCGCTCAACGCCTTCATTCTGAAGGGTGACGGCGCGCAAGGCATGGACATGACGTTTGCGCCGCTGATGGTGCGCGCAAACGACGAGCCGGACGCGATGTACGGGCTTGCCGCCAAGTCTGTAAATATATCGGCAGACAAACTGGTCTATCGCTTCACGATGCGGCCTGAGGCGAAATTCCACGACGGCACCAAGCTTACCGCGCACGACGCGGCGTTTTCCTTGACGGCGCTGAAGACCAAGGGGCATCCGCTGATCATTGTGCAGATGCGCGACATGGTCAGCGCGGAAGCGATCGACGCCACGACGCTTGTCGTGACCTTCGCCAAGGGACGCGCGCGTGACGTCCCGCTCTATTTGGCGAGCCTGCCGATCTTCTCGAAAGCGTATTATGCCTCTCGCGCCTTCGACGAAACGTCGCTTGAGACGCCATTGGGCTCGGGTCCGTACAAGGTCGGGAAGTTCGAGGTCAATCGCTACATCGAGTTCGAGCGGGTAAAGGACTGGTGGGCCGTCGATCTGCCATCTTGTCGCGGCAGCTACAATTTCGACGTGGTGCGCTATGAGTTTTATCGCGACCGCGACGTCGCCTTCGAGGGATTTACCGGCAAGAACTATCTCTACCGCGAGGAGTTCACGTCCCGCATCTGGGCCACGCGCTATGACTTCGCTGCCGTGAAGGATGGCCGCGTCAAGCTCGAGATCGTGCCCGATGACACGCCGTCCGGTGCGCAAGGCTGGTTCATCAACACGCGGCGCGACAAATTCAAAGACCCTCGCGTGCGCGAGGCCCTGATCGATGCTTTCGACTTCGAATGGACCAACAAGACCATCATGTACGGCGCTTATGCCCGTACGGTGTCGCCGTTCCAGAATTCGGACCTCATGGCAAGCGACGGACCTCCTCCGCCGGACGAGCTGAAGCTGCTGGAGCCGTTTCGCGGCCAGATTCCCGACGAAGTGTTCGCCGCGCCCTTTACGCCGCCGGTCTCCGACGGCTCCGGGCAAGATCGCAGTCTGTTGCGCAAGGCGCAGCAACTGCTCAGCGACGCCGGCCTGCCGATCAAGGACGGCAAGCGAACGCTGCCGAACGGAGAGGTGTTCAGGATCGAGTTTCTGTTGGACGAGCCTTCCTTCCAGCCGCACCATGCGCCCTACATCAAGAATCTCGCGACGCTCGGCATTGAAGCGAGCGTGCGCCTCGTCGATGCCGTGCAACACAAGGCGCGCCAGGAGGATTTCGACTTCGACATCACGATCCAGCGCTTCAGCATGTCGGCGACACCGGGTGATGCCATGCGCGCTTTCTTTTCCTCGCAGGTCGCGGCAACCAAGGGATCGTACAATCTGGCGGGGATCGCCAACCCGGCCATCGACGCGATGGTCGAGAAAATCATGGCGGCTGACAGCCGCGCAGAATTGACCGTGGCCTGCCGTGCCTTCGATCGCCTGTTCCGAGCCGGCCGCTATTGGGTGCCGCAATGGTATAACAAGACGCACCGGCTTGCTTATTGGGACCAATTCGGCCATCCGCAGAAGCTGCCGCGTTATGCCAACGGCGTCGGTGCCCCCGATATCTGGTGGCACGATGGCGGCAAGGCCGCCAAGCTCGAACAGGCGAAATAGCCATGAGCGCCTATATCGCCCGCCGCATCCTGCTGATGATCCCGACCTTGCTCGGGATCCTCTTCGTCTCCTTCATCGTCGTGCAGTTCGCGCCGGGCGGCCCGGTCGAGCGCGTGATCGCCCAGCTCTCGGGCGCCGACACCGGCGGCAGCTCGCGCATTTCGGGCGGCAGCGACTTTGCACAGCGCGCCCCGGGGCAGTTAGGGGCCGGCGGCGATGCCATCAACTCGAAATATCGCGGCGCGCAAGGCCTCGATCCCGATTTCATCAAGAAGCTGGAGGTGCAGTTCGGCTTCGACAAGCCGGCGCCCGAGCGGTTCGCGCTGATGGTGTGGAATTTCGCCCGCTTCGATTTCGGCAAGAGCTACTTCCGCGATGTCAGCGTGATCCAGTTGATCAAGGAGAAGCTGCCGGTCTCGATCTCGCTCGGCATCTGGCTGACACTGCTGACCTACCTGATCTCGATTCCGCTCGGCATCCGCAAGGCGGTCAGGGACGGAACGCGCTTCGACACCTGGACGTCGAGCGTGCTCGTGCTCGGCTATGCGATTCCCGGCTTCCTGTTCGCGATCCTCCTGATCATCCTGTTTGCCGGGGGCTCGTTCTTCAACTGGTTCCCGCTGCGCGGACTGACCTCAGACGGCTGGTCGCAATTTCCCTGGTACTGGAAGATCATCGATTACTTCTGGCATTTGACGCTGCCGCTCATCGCTATGGGGCTCGGTGCATTCACCACCATGACGTTCCTGACCAAGAACTCGTTTCTGGACGAGATCCGCAAGCAATACGTGATGACCGCGCGCGCGAAAGGCTGCAGCGAGAATCGAGTGCTCTATGGCCACGTCTTCCGCAACGCGATGCTGATCGTCATCGCGGGCTTTCCCAGCACCTTCATTCACGCCTTCTTCTCGGGCTCGCTTTTGATCGAGACCATCTTCTCGTTGGACGGACTGGGACTGCTCAGTTTCGAGAGCGTTCTCAACCGCGATTACCCGGTGGTGTTCGGCACGCTCTTCATCTTTTCACTCGTCGGCCTCGTCATCAACCTCATCTCCGACCTGACCTATATGTGGATCGATCCGCGGATCGATTTCGAGGCGCGGGAGGTCTGATGACGCTGGCCGCCCCCACCACGCCGATCGAAACCACTGCGAAGTCGCCGCTCGGCAATGCGGTGCCGATCACGCGCAAACCGTTCGTGCCGTCGCCGCTCAACAGGCGCCGCTGGCAGAATTTCAAGGCGAACCGGCGCGGCTACTGGTCGTTCTGGCTCTTCATGATCCTGTTTGTGGTGTCGCTGTTCGCCGAGCTGATCGCCAATGACCGGCCGTTCATGATCAAATATGATGGCCGCCTCTACTGGCCGTCGGTCATCACCTATTCGGAAACCACTTTCGGCGGCGACTTCGAAACGGCGGCCGATTATCGCGATCCCTATTTGCAAAAGCTGATCAGGGACAAGGGCGGCAGCATCGTCTGGCCGCTGATCCGCTACTCCTACGACACCCACAATCTCGATCTGCCGACGCCGGCACCGTCGCCGCCGACCTGGATGCTGACGGAAGCGCAGTGCAAGCCGGTGGTCGAGAAGAAGGGCCTCAAGAGCTGCCGCGACCTGGAATACAACTGGCTCGGCACCGACGATCAGGGCCGCGACGTGGTGGCGCGGCTGATCTACGGCTTCCGCATCTCGGTGCTGTTCGGCCTCTGCCTGACCATCGTCTCCTCCGTCGTCGGCATCGCGGCCGGCGCGGTGCAGGGCTATTTCGGCGGCTGGATCGACCTGCTGTTCCAGCGTTTCATCGAGATATGGACTGCGATCCCTTCGCTCTATCTGCTGCTGATCCTGTCGTCGGTGCTCGTGCCCGGCTTCTTCGTGCTGCTCGGCATCCTGCTGTTGTTTTCCTGGGTGTCGCTGGTGGGACTCGTGCGCGCGGAATTTCTGCGCGGGCGCAATTTCGAGTACATCCAGGCGGCGCGGGCGCTCGGCGTGTCGAACGCCGTGATCATGTTCAGGCATCTGCTGCCGAACGCGATGGTCGCGACGATGACGTTCCTGCCATTCATCGTGTCGAGTTCGGTGATGACACTCACGGCCCTCGACTTCCTCGGCTTCGGGTTGCCGCCCGGCTCGCCGTCGCTCGGCGAGCTGCTGTCGCAGGGCAAGTCCAACGTGCAGGCGCCATGGCTCGGTTTCTCCGGCTTCTTCTCGGTCGCGATCATGCTGTCGCTCTTGATCTTCATCGGCGAGGCCGTGCGCGACGCCTTCGATCCGCGCAAGACGTTCAGGTAAACCAATGGACGCGATCAACCAGCCCCTGCTTGCCGTGCGCGACCTCTCGGTGGCCTTCCACCAGGGCGGCGCCACCACGCTCGCGGTCGACAAGGTCTCGTTCCAGATCAAGCGCGGCGAGTGCGTCGCACTGGTCGGCGAGTCCGGCTCCGGCAAGTCGGTCAGCGCGCTCTCGATCCTCAAGCTGTTGCCCTATCCGAACGCCTCGCATCCCTCGGGCAGCATCCGCTTCAAGGGGCGCGAGCTGATCGACCAGTCGGAGCGGGAGATGCGCGAGATTCGCGGCAGCGACATCTCCATCATCTTCCAGGAGCCGATGACCTCGCTCAATCCGCTGCACACGATCGAGTCGCAGATCGGCGAGATCATCCAGCTCCATAACCCGACCGGCAATGCCGAGGTGCGCAGGCGGACGCTGGAGCTGCTGACGCAGGTCGGCATTCCCGAGCCTGAAACGCGGCTGAAGAGCTATCCGCACCAGCTCTCCGGCGGCCAGCGCCAGCGCGTGATGATCGCAATGGCGCTCGCCAACGAGCCGGACCTCCTGATAGCGGACGAGCCGACCACGGCGCTCGACGTCACCGTGCAGGCGCAGATCCTGACGCTGCTCGCAGAGATCCGCGGTCGGCTCGGCATGAGCCTGCTCTTCATCACCCACGATCTCGGCATCGTGCGCCGCATCGCCGACCAGGTCTGCGTCATGAAGGGCGGCGAGATCGTCGAGCAGGGGCCGGTCGAGCAGGTCTTCAAAAGCCCGAAGCATCCCTATACGCGCGACCTGCTTGCCGCCGAACCGAAGCCGGATCCAGCGCCGCCGCAGCCGGATGCGCCGGTGGTGATGTCGGCCGACGACCTGAAAGTCTGGTTTCCGATCAAGCGCGGGTTGATGCGCAAGACGGTCGGTCACATCAAGGCGGTCGACGGCGTCAGCATCGCCGTGCGCAAGGGCGAGACGCTTGGCGTTGTCGGCGAGTCCGGCTCGGGCAAGACCACGCTGGGACTGGCATTGATGCGGCTGATCTCCTCGAACGGACGCATCGTGTTCCTGGGAAAAGATATCCAGGGTCTGCGCTTCAAGGAGATGCGGCCCATCCGGCGCGACATGCAGATCGTGTTTCAGGATCCGTTCGGCTCGCTCAGCCCGCGTATGTCGGTTGCCGACATCGTCGCCGAAGGTCTCTCCGTGCATCAGCCGAAGCTCTCGCACGAGGAGCGTGAGGTGCGCGTCGTCAAGGCGCTCGAGGACGTCGGGCTGGAGGCAGACACTCGCCACCGCTATCCCCATGAATTCTCCGGCGGCCAGCGCCAGCGCATCTCGATCGCGCGCGCCGTGGTGCTGGAGCCGGATTTCGTCGTGCTGGACGAGCCGACCAGCGCGCTCGACATGCTGATTCAGGCGCAGATGGTCGACCTGTTGCGCGAGCTGCAGCGCCGCCGCGACCTCACCTACATGTTCATCTCGCACGATCTGCGCGTCGTTGCCTCGCTCGCCAGCCATCTGATCGTGATGCGCGGCGGCAAGGTGGTCGAGGAAGGCCAGGCTTCTGAACTCTTCAAGAGCCCGAAAACGGATTACACCCGCGCGCTGTTTGCGGCGGCGTTCCGGCTGGAGACGGCGGGGAACGGGTCGGCGGCGACGTAGCGTCCGTCAGAGCCGCTTGATCGCGGTGATCTCGCTGCCGGCTTGCTTGATCCGCGCAATGGCCGGCTCGATCGGCTCGATCACAGTTGCCATGTGATGCGCGTTGGCGTGGACCATGGTGGCGCCATCGCGAACGATGGCGATATGGCCCTTCCAAAAAATGAGATCGCCGCGTTGCAGCTTGCTCAGCTCATGCGGCTCCAGCGCGCGGCCGAGGCCGGCCTGCTGCATGTCGCTGTCGCGCGGGCAGCCGATGCCCGCTGATGTCAGCGAGACCTGAACGAGGCCCGAGCAATCGATGCCAAAACTGCTTTTGCCGCCCCAGAGATAGGGCGTGCCGACGAAACGCTCGGCGACTGTGACGAAATCTGGCTCGCGATGACCAAGCGGGGCGAGATGGGCCTTTGGCAGATATTGTCCGTCGCGCGTCACAGCGAAGCTGCCGTCCTCGCGCGCGACCGCGATCTTCGATCCCATCACTAGCGTGTCTGCCGGGGACAGCTTGATCGAGGGACCGGGGAAGGCAAAGGTTCGTAGCGCGCCGACCATGTGGGTCGGGGCGGCCGAGGGCTTCATGAGCGCTGCGTCCGGCAGCCAGCCGACATAGCCGTCACCGGAAAGCTGACCCCAGGCCCAGCCTTCGCCGTCGCGATCGTAGACCGTGACGCGTTCGCCGCGTAGCGCTTGTGTCATCAGCATCGCGTTCGACGACGGTTGCTCGCGCACGGGGGCGATCGCCTCGACTATCTCGTATTCCTCGCCCGTGACGAAGCGATCGGCCTGCACCTTGCCTTCGAGATATTTCGCGGCGAGGTCGCCCCGCATTGGTGTCAGCCGCGGATCATGCATAGCGCTCGCTCAGCAATGTGTAGATCGCGCGCGCGGCCTGGCATTCGCCGCCCTCGGGGCGCGCGGGCTTCGCCGACGGCGTCCAGCCGTAGATGTCGACATGCAGCCAGCTCCTGGCCTGCTCGACGAACCGTTGCAGGAACAGGGCGCAAATGATCGAGCCGGCAAAGCCGCCGGACGGTGCGTTGGTGATGGTGGCCGTCTTGGAGTCCAGCCACGCATCGTAAGGCGCCCACAGCGGCATGCGCCACAACGGATCGTTCTCCTTCACCGCACATCGCGCGACGTCGGCGGCAAGCGTCTCATCATTGGTGTAAAAGGGCGGTAAATCAGGCCCCAGCGCGACGCGTGCCGCTCCCGTCAACGTGCCGAGATCGATCAGCAGGTCCGGCTTTTCTTCGTCGGCCAGCGCCAGCGCGTCGGCGAGCACGAGGCGGCCCTCTGCGTCGGTATTGCCGATCTCGACCGTGATGCCCTTGCGCGAGGTGAAGATGTCGAGCGGGCGGAAGGCGGTGCTGGAGACCGCGTTCTCCACGGCCGGAATCAGCACGCGTAGGCGGACCTTGAGCTTCGCATCCATCACCATGCGCGCCAGCGCCAGCACGTTGGCGGCGCCGCCCATGTCCTTCTTCATGATCAGCATGCCGCTCGACGGCTTCAAATCGAGCCCGCCGGTGTCGAAGCAGACGCCCTTGCCGACCAGCGTCACCTTGGGATGAGCCGGGTCGCCCCAGCCGATGTCGATCAGCCGCGGCGCGCGGTTCGAGGCCATGCCGACGGCGTGGATCAGCGGAAAATTCGTCTTCAAGTCCTCGCCGATGGTGCAGGCAAAGCCTGCACCGAATTCGGCGGCGAGATCTTGCGCGGCTGCGGCCAGCTCCTCCGGCCCCATGTCATTGGCCGGCGTGTTGATGAGGTCGCGCGCCAGCGTCGCAGCGTCCGCCATGCGGTTGATCTCGGCCGCGTCGACGCCGTCGGGCGGCACGAGGCGGACCTCGGGGCGATCCGCCTCGCGGTAGCGGGCAAAGCGATAGCTGCCGAGCGCGAAGGCGAGTGCGGCGAGCCGTGCATCGTGCGGTGCATTGGCGAAGCGATAGATGCCCGGAGGCAACAGGCCGGGCAGGGCGCCCGGCCGGAACAGGTCGGGCGCTCTTGCACCTTCGTCCTCAAGGCCGAACAGCACTTGCGCGATCGTGCCGTCGGGCGCGGGCAGCGCGAGGTAGCCGCCGGGCTTTGCGGTAAAAGCGCTCGCGGTGGCGAACCGGCGTTGCGCCGGCGGCAGCGTCTCGGCGACCTGATCCCAGCTCGACTTGGTGACGAAGGTGATCGGAATGGCGGAGGGTGACGTCTCGAAGACAGAAGGCATTTGGCGGGTCCGGATCGTCAGATCGAGCGGGTCATACGAACGGACGAGATTTCGCAGAGTTTCGCCGCCGCTGCAATCAGCTTTGCGCTCACCATTCGGCGATCCGCTACTCGCAGCAGGAGGGCCATGCTACGTTCCGGCAACGGCCGTCAGGTGCGGAGATATCCGGCGGCCGACGACCAAGCCGGCCGGGAGGAATGCAATGGAATTTGTGTGGAGCGTGGTCACATTCATGGGCCAGGCCGTCGAGGCGATTTTCGGCTATGTCGAGCATCATCATTGGATCTTCGCATTCCTTGCCGGCGGTTACGTCTTCTATCTCCACGACCGCTCCGTTCACGCGCGGTTCGATGCGCTCGACAAGCGCATCGACGAAATCCGCAAGCGGATGGCCATCGAATATTGATCGGGCGAGCGAAACCATCGTCGGATAGGGCTCGTATCCCATGCTGAGAACTGCCGTTCACGCGAGTGTGGCCGCAAGGGCTTTACTAGCGCTGCGGTTGTGGCATTATCGATAATTATTTTAGATTGTGTCGTGCGGTTCTGCATGTGGCGAGGCTCATCGCGGCCCGGGTTGAAACCGGACTGAACCTGATCGTCGAAGGCATTTCTCTTATCGTTTGGGCGGCGCAGCATTTGTAAACAAGCGGCGCAGGATGGATAGATCGTTTGTTATTGTACACATCTCCGACCTGCATCTGGACGGGACGGGTCGGCTGCTTGCGACGATCGAGACGCTCGCCGTCATTGCGTCCTTCCGGCAGACCGGGCTGTTCACCGACATCCAGGCGATTGCCGGCAATCACGACGTCAAGCGCCCGAGCCAGCGTGCAGGCCGCCACGACGTCTATGATTACCTGCATCTGCCACGCACCTCGAAGAGCCTCTACTACCGCCAGGCCGGCCTCGATCTGGTGCTGCTCGATTCCAACCGCGCCAGCATTACGACACTCGCGAGCGGCAAATTGGACGAGGGCGCCTATAACGCCATGGTTGCGGATTCCGCGCGGCTGAGCGTCGAGCTTGCGGGCAGCCTTAGGTCGGCCAGCCGCGCCGATTATGCCGAGCCGGCGGAAAACCTCGTGCGTGTGCTGGCGCTGCACCATCATCCGCTGCCGCAGGCAACCGGAGAGGGGAAGCGATTTCTCGGCGTGCCTGACGAGCCGCTGATGTATCTCGCCGCGCCCGCGACCTTCCTCGAAGCGGCGACGTCGCTCAACGTCGATCTGGTTCTGCACGGGCACCGGCATGTCGAGGGGCTGACACGTTATTCGATCCCCGATCCGCGTGCCACGTCGAGCGAGAGCGGTGAAGCATTGTGGCGCACGATCTACGTCTTGTCCTGTCCGTCATCGACCGGGCAGGCCGGTGACGATGCCGGCTTCAACGTCATCCATTTCGGCCCGATGTCCCATGCCGGCCGTATGGAGTATCGCTTCGCGATCGCCCGCTACTCACGATCACGCAACGACGGAGTCTTCAGGCCGCTCGATTCGAACCTGCCGCACGGCGTCGTCAGGCTGCCGGCAGGGCGGGATTTTTCCCGTGACCCGGCCGTCCAGTCGGCCATCGAGATCGACGCATGCACGGCGCTGAAACGGGATGAGGTTACAGCATTTGCCCGCCGGCTCCTGCTGCGCCGCGCCTTCTATGCCGACGGGGAGGTGGATTGGGCCAATTTGCTCCACGTCTATCTCGTCACCTCTCACGCCTGGGCCGATCTCGAAAGCAAGTTCCCGAGGTCTGCGTGCAAGCATGACGCCGAGGCGGCGTCCGTGGTGACATCGGTGCTGCGCCGATTGATCGAGCAATCGGCCAACGTGCTCGGCATCGACGATTTTCAGCTCGACGAGCTCCGCGCGAGGCGTCTGGTCAATCGCGACGATCTTCGCCGCGAATTGCCGAGGGTGGCGCGCCCGGGCATCGATGTCGAGGTCGAGGCGCAGCAACGACTGCAATTGCTGCGGGACCTGAACGAGCAGGCGAAGGCGCTCGGCCTCGATCCGGGTCTCGGCGGCAAGGTGCCGCCGCAGACGCCGCAGTGACAGGCGGGTCGGAGAGCGTTAACCGGCCGTTAGGGTTAACAGTCTATTGCTGGCGCGTTCGGCTCGATCAATCGGCTCGAGAGTCAAAGCGTCATGCGTCAACGGTTCAGTCTCGAACGGTTCAGTCTTGCCCGGCTTCTTGCGTCTACCTCGCTAGTCGCGGCGGTGGCCATGGGCCTCGGCGGCTGCACGGCCATGTCGAAGCTCTCCGACGTCACGGGCTCGATCGGGCCGCGGGCGGAAGCCGCTCCCACCGATCCCGCGCGCGCCGCTGAACTCTATGGCGAGCGCTACCGTGCCAATCCCAAGGACGCCGAGGCGGCGCTCGCCTACGGCCAGGCCTTGCGCGCCAACGGCCAGCGCGCCCAGGCCGCCGCCGTGCTCGAGCAGGCGACCATCGCCAATCCCGGCAACAAGGCGCTGATGGCCCAATACGGTCGCGCGCTCTCCGACAACGGAAATTTCCAGCAGGCCTTCGATGTGCTGTCGAAGGCGCATTCGCCCGACAATCCGGATTGGCGCCTGCTCTCGGTGCAGGGTACCGCGCTCGATCAGATGGGTCGTCACGAGGAAGCGCGTTCCTATTATGCGAGCGCGCTGAAGATCGCGCCGGGCGATGCCGGCGTGCTCTCCAATCTCGGCCTGTCCTACATGTTGTCAAGAGACCTGCCGAAGGCCGAAGACGCGCTGCGACAGGCCTACGCCTCGCCGCGCGCAAGCACGCGGGTGCGGCAGAATCTCGGTCTGGTCGTCGGTCTCCAGGGCCGCTTCGCCGAAGCCGAGACCATCGTGAAGGCGGACCTGCCGCCGGACCAGGCCGCGGCCAATGTCGCCTATCTCAAGGAAATGCTGACCCGCAGCGCCGCCCCGCGCGGGGCCCCGAAGCGGACTCCGGTCGCCTCGCTCGGTCAGCCCGACTGATCAGACGTGATTTTCCAATGCTGAAGACAACCGCGGACCGCGCGGTCCGCGTCTTGCGTCATTGCATCGCGGAGATCTTGATGCCGGTCGGTCCGAGAATGACGACGAACAGCACAGGCAGGAAGAACAGGATCATCGGCACCGTCAGCTTCGGCGGCAGGGCGGCGGCCTTCTTCTCGGCTTCGTTCATGCGCATGTCGCGGTTTTCCTGCGCCATCACCCGCAAGGAGTGGCCGAGCGGGGTGCCGTAACGCTCCGCCTGCTGGAGCGCGAGGCATACCGACTTGACGCCCTCGAGCCCGGTGCGGCGCGCGAGGTTCTCATAGGCGACCTTGCGGTCCTGCAAATAGGACAGCTCGGCCGTGGTCAGGGTGAACTCCTCCGACAGCGCGATCGACTGGCCCACGATTTCGACCGCGACCTTCCGGAACGCCATCTCGACCGACATGCCGGATTCGATGCAGATCAGGAGCAGGTCGAGCGCATCGGGGAAGGCGCGCTTGATCGAGAGTTGTCGCTTGGAGATCGCGTTCCTTAGGAAGAGCATCGGCGCCTGAAGGCCGAGATAGGCCGCACCGACGCAGATGCCGATTTTGATCGGCATCGACTGCTCCATATGCGCGATCAGGAACACGTAGACGACCGAGCCGACGAACAACACGATCGGGGCCACCAGGCGGGCGAACAGGAAAGTGATGTAGGGCGCCTGGCCGCGATAGCCCGCCATGATGAGTTTGTCCCGCGCAGCTTCCTGCGCGAGCCATTTGGTCAGGTTGAAGTCATCGACGACTTTCGAGACGAGTTGCCTCGGCGTCTGGCGCAGCGAGACCTTTTCGCTCTTGTGAAGGCGCTCGCGCTCGCGCTGCCGGATGCGCTCACGTTCGTTCGCCACCGCCTTCATGCGCTTGGCAAGGCCTTCGCCGGCGAACAGCGGCATCACCAGCGAATAGACGGTGGCGCTGGCGGCGACGGCCGCCAGCATCATCGTCATGAAGTGGACGTCGTGAAGTTTCGAAACGAGGAACTCTACCATAAGGCACCATCAGAAGTCGAAGTTGATCATCTTCTTCATCACCATGATGCCGACCGACATCCAGACGACGCAGCCGACCAGCATGAGCTGGCCTGTGGGATGGGTCCAAAGCGTCGAGATGTATTGCGGCGTCGTGAGATAGACGAGGAACATCACGATCGGCGGCAGCGAGCCGATGATGCCGGCCGAGGCCTTGGCTTCCATCGACATCGCCTGGATCTTCTCTTTCATCTTCTTGCGGTCGCGCAGCACCTTGGAGAGGTTGCCGAGCGCTTCGGAGAGGTTTCCGCCCGACTTTTGCTGGATCGAGATGACGATGCCGAAGAAGTTGGCCTCGGGCAGCGGCATGCGATCGTAGAGCCGCGTGCAGGCCTCGCCGAGCGGCATGCCGACCGCCTGGGTCTCGATGATGGACAGAAACTCGCTGCGCAGCGGCTCGGGCGCGTCGGCGGCGACGACCTTGATCGATTCGAACAGCGGCAGGCCCGCCTTGATGCCGCGGACGATGACGTCGACAGCGTCGGGCAGCGCCTTCAGGAACTTGGCTTCGCGGCGATTCTTCAGAAAGCCCAGCCCCCAGCGCGGCAGACCGAGGCCGCCGGCAAAGGCGAGGCCGGCGGCGCCGAGCAGGCCGCCGCCGATGAACAGGGCGGCTGCGAACAGCACGCCCGCCACGACGGCGGAGACGATCCAGAATTTCTGCGGCGCCCAGTCGAGGCCGGCCTGCGACAGGCGAACACTGAGCGGTACGCTCTTCTCCTGCTGGCGCCGCGCCTCGAGATCCTTGAGCGAGGTCTCGACCTGCTCGCGACGCGAGCGTTGCGTCTTCTCGGCCGCGCGGGCCGTGGGCACCTCGGCGCGCGCGATCGAGGCGCGGCGGCTCTCCGCCTTCCGTTCCCCGGACAGCATTGGATAGAGGAAGACCCAGGCGAGGCCGCCGACGGCGGCGGTAGCGAGGAAGGCGAGGGCGAGGACCTGCATGTTCATGGCCGTGCTGACTTCCTCACGTCGGGGGCGCCACTTCTGCGGCGTCGAGTGCCGCGGCAAGGCGCTTCTCTTCGCCGTAATAGCGGGCGCGTTCCCAGAACTTCGGGCGGCCGATGCCGGTCGAGCGATGCCGGCCGATGATCTTGCCGTTGGCATCCTCGCCGACCATGTCGTAGAGGAAGACGTCCTGGGTGATGATGGTGTCGCCTTCCATGCCCATCACCTCGGTGATGTGGGTGATGCGGCGTGAGCCGTCGCGCAGACGCGCGGCCTGGATGATGACGTCGATCGAAGCGCAAATCATCTCGCGGATTGTTCGCGATGGAAGCGAAAAGCCGCCCATCGTGATCATGGATTCGCAGCGTGACAGCGCTTCGCGGGGATTGTTGGCGTGCAGCGTGCCCATCGAGCCGTCATGGCCGGTGTTCATGGCCTGAAGCAGGTCGAAAGCTTCGGGTCCACGGACCTCGCCGACGATGATGCGCTCGGGACGCATACGCAGGCAGTTGCGCACGAGCTCGCGCATGGTGACCTGGCCTTCGCCCTCGATGTTGGGCGGCCGGGTTTCCAGCCGCACCACGTGCGGCTGCTGGAGCTGGAGTTCGGCGGCGTCTTCGCAAGTAATGACGCGCTCGTCGTGCTCGATGTAGTTGGTCAGGCAGTTGAGCAGCGTGGTCTTGCCCGAGCCGGTACCGCCGGAGATCAGCACGTTACAGCGGACGCGGCCGATGATCTGGAGGATTTCAGCGCCTTCCGGCGAGATCGCGCCGAACTTGACGAGCTGATCGAGCGTCAGCTTGTCCTTCTTGAATTTGCGGATGGTGAGCGTGGGGCCGTCGATCGACAGCGGCGGTACGATGGCGTTGACGCGGGAGCCGTCGGCCAGGCGCGCGTCGCAGATCGGCGAGGATTCGTCGACGCGCCGGCCGACCTGGCTGACGATGCGCTGGCAGATGTTGAGCAGCTGCTGGTTGTCGCGGAAGCGGATGCCGGTGCGCTGGATCTTGCCGTTGACCTCGATGTAGACGGTATTGGCACCGTTGACCATGATATCGGCGATGTCGTCGCGCGACAACAGCGGCTCCAGCGGACCGTAGCCGAGGACGTCATTGCAGATGTCGTCGAGCAGCTCTTCCTGCTCGGCGATCGACATCACGATGTTCTTGATCGCGATGATCTCGTTGACGATGTCGCGGATTTCCTCGCGCGCGGACTCCGAATCGAGCTTGGCGAGCTGGGCGAGGTCAATGGCTTCGATCAGCGCGCCGAAGATGGTCGCCTTGACCTCGTAGTAATTGTCGGAGCGGCGGGCTTCCATGGTCGGCGCAGGCTTCGCCGGGGCAAGCGGCGGCGAGGCGACCGCCGGCGGCGGCGCGCGCGACACGGCGGGCGCCGAAGCCTGGGCAGGCTCTGACGCCACAGCGCCGGGCTTCGGGGCCCGAGTATCGGTGTCTGTTCCGCTACGCTTACCGAACACTTAACAACTCCATGCGGGGCTATTTTCCCCGCAACTTCTCAATCAGGGGTGAAAGCAACGACGATTTTTGCTTCTTCGTCTCGCTGCGGCCGGTCAGGCGCTGGGCGATCTGAAGGAACATCTCGATTGACTTGTGGTTGGCCGAGATCTCCGCGATCATCTGGCCGTTATTGGCCGCCGAGCCGAAGATCTGCGGCTCGAACGCGATCGAGACGACCGGCTGGCTCTCGATCGCCTTGGCGAACTCCGCCGCGGCGATTTCGGGCCGTTTCGGGACGCCGACCTGGTTCAGGCAGTAGAGCGGCGGTCTGTCGTTGGGCCGCGCGGCCTTCAGGAGATCGAATAGGTTCTTGGTGTTGCGTAAATTGGCGAGGTCGGGCGCTGCTACGATCAGGATGTCGTCCGCTCCGATCAAGGCGCGCTTGGTCCAGCCCGACCATTGGTGCGGAACGTCGAGCACGATGCAGGGCATGGTGGAGCGCAGCGTGTCGAACACGGCATCGAAGGCGTCGGTGCCGAAATCATAGACCCGGTCGAGCGTCGCCGGCGCCGCCAGCAGACTGAGGTGGTCGGTGCATTTCGACAGCAGGCGGTCAATGAAGGCGGTATCGACGCGATCGGGCGAGAACACGGCGTCGGCAATGCCCTGCGGCGGGTCCTGGTTGTAGTCGAGCCCGGCGGTGCCGAAGGCGAGGTCGAGGTCGGCGACGACCGCGTCCATCGCGAGATCGCGTGCGATCGCCCAGGCGACGTTGTGAGAGATGGTCGAAGCGCCGACGCCGCCCTTGGCGCCGACCACAGCGATGATACGGCCGACCGCCTTGGCTTCCGGCGCCGAGAACAGGTTGCAGATCGAGCGCACGACGTCGATCGGGCCGACTGGCGCAAGCACGTAGTCGCTGACGCCGCGGCGCACCAGCTCGCGGTAGAGCGTGACGTCGTTGATGCGGCCGATCACGACCACGCGGGTGCCGGCGTCGCAGACGGTCGCGAGATGGTCGAGCCCGCCCAGGATGTCGCTGCGGCCATCGCTTTCGAGCACGATCACGTTCGGCGTGGGCGCTGAGCGGTAGGCTTCGACCGCAGCCGCCATACCGCCCATCTGGATCTTAAGATGGGCCTTGCCGAGACGGCGATCCTCGCCAGCCGACTGCACAGCGGCCGCCGTTTCCACGGTCTCGCAGAAGGCCTGCACGGAAACGCGCGGCGCAGGCGCAATATGCTCCTCGATCGGGGGGAGAGATGCCTCAGACTGCTCTTCTTGAGGCTGGCGAGCGTAGTTGATCATCTGCCGGTGTCGCTGAGTTTGGCTTTGTCGGCGTCAGGATAGGCGACGCCCGTCGCCAATCCCTTGCGATACTTCTCGAACGCGGCAGTGCGCCGCGCCGTGTAAGACGGCGTTTCCGGCCGCGGCTGCTCGAGATCCGATGGATTGTCGACCATCGCCGCGAGGTTGCGCTGATAGGCGCAGCCATAATTGTAATAGTCCTTGTTCTCGAACCAGCTCTTGTTCTTCATTGAGGGGCCGATGTCCTCCGGCCACAGGCCGCAGGGACCTGCGACCGCGGCGATCTTGGAATAGGTGAGCCGGATCGGCGGCAGGAAACGCTTGTCTTCCGGCTGGTAAGGACGCGCGTTGACGCCGCGCGGCGGAACGCCCGCTGCCGACAGCATCGCCTGGATTTCACGCATTGTCTCCGCGACTGGACGCGCGTTGGGCGTGCCGGACGGCACGTCGATCCGGATGGCGCCGGTGCCTTCGTGCAGCCAGGCCGACGCGACGCCCATCACGTCGGCGCGCTGGGCGGCGGTCAATCCGCCGCGGGCATGGCCGACGAAAACGACGATGGAGCGGTTCTGCTCCTCGATCGCGATCGGATGGCGCTGCTTGTAGTCGTCGGGAATCGAGCCCGTGACCGCTTCGTCGTGCTGGCAGCCGCCAAGGGCGAGCGCCATGCCGACGAGCGCGCCACCGAGGCGGATGGCGCGACTGCGAAGCTGGGGTGGTCTTGTGATCTTCATGAAGTCCCCGTTCCGCCTCAGTCGGTGATGAAGCCGTAGGTGCCGCGGTAGCTTTTGGCCGGTTCGGTCCGGCCGGGCACACCGTAGATGCGGTTGATGTTGCCGAGCAGCTCGGCCTGCGGATCCGCAGGCGCGGAGAAGCCATCATCCGGCCGCGACAGGTCCTTTTGCGCAACGGCGCGAACGATATAGGGCGTCACGATCACGACCAGCTCGGTCGCGTTGTTGACGAAGTCGCGGCTGCGGAACAGCGTGCCGAGGATCGGAAGCTGCATCAGGCCCGGCAGTCCGCTGACCGCCTGCTTGGTCTGCTGCTGGATCAGGCCGGCCATCGCCATCGCGCCGCCGGAGGGAATTTCCAGCGAGGTCTCGGCGCGGCGGGTCTTGATCGAGGGCACCGTCAGCGAGTTGACCGACGTCGAGGTCACGGCCTGGGACAGCGTGATCGCATTTTCGTTTGAGAGCTCAGAGACCTCGGTCATCACCCGCAGGCTGATCTTGCCCTCGCTGAGAACGACCGGGGTGAAGTTGAGCGAGATGCCGAACTTCTTGAAGCTGATCTGGGTGGTACAGACATGCGTGGTTGGGTCGCACGCATAGCCCGCAGGCACCGGGAATTCACCGCCGGCGATGAAAGTTGCTGATTCACCGGAGATCGCGGTCAGGTTCGGTTCGGCCAGCGTCCGGATCACGCCAGCGGTTTCCATCGCACGCAGGGTGGCCTGCACCGACGGGGTCGCGCCGAACTTGGTGGTCAGGTTGTTGCCGTCGACGAGGTTGTGGCCGAGCGCCGTGAACGGATTGGCGTTGGTGAAGCTGACGACCGAGGTGCCGTAGTTGAGGTTGGCCGTGAGGTCGATGCCGAGCTGCTTGACAATGCTGCGCGCGACTTCCGCGACCGTCACCTTCAACATGACCTGGTCGCGGCCGCGGACCACGATCGAGTTCACGACCTTCTCGGGGCCGCCCGCAAGGCGCGAGGCGAGATCGTTGGCCTGCTGGGCTTCGGCCGGGTTCGCCGCCGAGCCGGTCAGGATGATGCCGTCACCGAGTCCGTCGATCTGGATGTCTGCATTGGGAAGGACCTGCTTCAGCGCGGCGCGCACGCCGTTGAGGTCGCGCTTGACCGCGATGTCATAGGCCGCGATCTGCTGGCCGGCGGAATCGAAGAACACGATGTTGGTCTGGCCGATCGCGGCGCCGATGATGTAGGCGCGCTGCGCCGAGCGAACGACCGCATTGGCGATCTTGGGATCAGCGACCAGCACGTCCTTGATGTCGCGCGGCAGGTCGATCACGATCGACTTGCCGATGCCCAGCGAGAGGAAGCGCGCGTTCATCTGACCGTCGGCCGCGGCCTGCGCCGCAGGGCGATAGTCGGCAGCGACCGCGGGGGTCAGCACCGGGTTGAGCGCGAGCGCAACGGCAGCCGAAAACGACAGGGCGCGGACCATTGAGGTTCGCATCGTCGTCAAATCTGCCCGGCATTCCATATCGACAGTCCTCATCGTGCCTTCGCCGTCGAGCTTGGGATGCCATAGCGAATGATGGAAACGCCGTCGCGCTTCTGCGCGGATTCATCGAGCGTGATCTCACTCATCTTGACGTCGACGATGCTGCGCAGCGCCAGCGACAGCGTGCCGCTCTGGCGCGCGGCGGAGAGTGTCGCAGTCTGCGCGGGGTTGAGCTCGAGGGTGACGGTCTTGCCGACCACCGCGTTCTGACCGTCCTTCTCCTTGGGTGCCTGGTCGATGGCCAGGACGCGGACATTGGCCAGGATGATCTCGGACGTGACGACATCGGGCGCGCCGTTGTTCTGGTCCGGGTTCTTGAGACGGCGAGTCAGAAGCACGTCGACACGATCGTTGGGCAGGATGAAGCCGCCTGCGCCGGTCTCCGGCGAGATCTCGGTCGAGATTGCGCGCATGCCGGTGGGCAGGATTGCCGCCATGAAGCCGGAGCCTTCGGCCTTGACCAGCTTCTGGTCGCGCATCGGCTCACCCTGGATGAAGGGAGCGCGTGCGATCGAGCCGGTGACCTGGGTTACCGCCTCAGGGCGCTCATTGCGGCGGATAAAAGTGGCGCTGGCGGTCGCGGTCGGCCAGGTCTGCCACTGCACATCTTCCGGTTTGACGGTCTGGCCGAGGCCGATGTCGTTCTTGGCCACCAGGACGTCGACCGTCGGAAGCTGCGCGACCGGAGCCGGAGGCGGCGCAGAATTGTCCGTGCCGCTCGCCAAGTACGCGGCGACACCGCCGGCGCAAATGGCAACCGTCAGGACGACAATGCGTGCCCTATTCATACGCTTCACTTTCCACCAAACGCCGCGACGCTGCCGTCGCTGTAATCGGCAGTTGACCAGCTATTCGTCAAAGCATGGTTAATGAGGCGTATCTAAATCGCCTTGACGCCGGGTTTACCCGATGCGTTCAGCGCAATGCGAGGTGAGCGAGGTCGATTGCCTTCACCCATTCGGTCTCCGGGTAGATCATCAGCGCGCCGAGCGTGAGCGCGATGCCGTAAGGGATGCCGCTTTCCTTGTCGTGCAGCCGTGCCAGCCAGGCCTGGCCCGCCAGCCCGTAGGGCAATGGCCATTGGCGGAACTGGAGCAGGAGCAACGTCAGCGCTCCGCCGAACAGCGAAGCGTAGAGCAGAAAATCCATCAATTGCGCGAAGCCGAACCAGAGCGCGACCGACGCGGCGACCTTGGCGTCGCCGCCGCCCATCCAGCCCATTGCAAAACAGGTGAAGGCCACGACCAGGAGAAGCGCGCCGGCGCCGACATGGTTCATTATCTCGTAAGGTGCCATGCCGCCGGCGAGAGCGAGCGCGAAAAAGCCGGCGACCAGCGCCAGCGACACGCGGTTCGAGATCGTCATCGTGAAGAGATCGCTCGCGGCGGCAAACGCCATCAGGGCAGGGAAGAGCAGAAGGCGCGCAAGGTCGAGGATCATGGCTGCGTCTTGAGGCCTGGGTTTTGGCGCGGAGCTGGCGTCGCCGGATGCTAGCCGGCAGTGCTAAACAAACCGACAACGGCGGCCGCGGTCCCGAAGGGTGCAACCCGCCGAACGCGTGCTCACCAGAGACTGGCGATGCGCGCGGCGAGCGCGGTCGTCGCAAGCAGCAGCGCAAGGCAGATCCAATAGGCCGGCGAGCCGGTCTGCGCCGTCTCCGCCTCGTTCGCCGCGACCGCGGCATCGGTTCTGTACTTGCGCAACGCCACTGGAACTCACCGTCTTAGAAAACAAAGGCCCCGGAGGTCCGGGGCATTTGCCGTCGTTCGTCGGTCGCTTACTTCAGCGAGGTGCTGATCGAGGTGAACTTGGTGTTCAGCGTGCTGCCGAGATTGTTGACGACGGTGATGATGGCCAGCGCGATGCCGGCGGCGATCAGGCCGTATTCGATGGCGGTGGCGCCGGATTCATCTTTCGCGAAACGCGCAATCAGGTTCTTCATGAACATAACTCCATCTGGGGTGGGATCGCCTCGTTCGGCGCTGTGCTTGACGCGCTGACCATGAGATCCGAGCTCTTTCGGTAGAGTTAATTCGATCGGGCAAACCCGCTTCCCGCTGGCCAGAGTGAATTTCACCTTAAGGCGGCAGCTGCAATTCGCCCCGGAAGTGGATGTGCAGCAAGCGCAGCGCCGGCTTCACCGTCCCTTAAATGTAGGAGAGTACGCGTAGGCGGGACCAGCAATTCGCAAGAGAGACGACGATGTCGAGCCTGCCCATGCAAGTCGCCCTGATGCTCGGCGAGACCATCGCGAAGGTGGTCCCCACGACGTTCGCGCTGGCGGTGGTCTTCACCGTGCTCGAGTATTTCTGGGCCTGCAATCCCGGCGTGCCGTGGTGGCGCAAGCGGGAGATCGTTACGGACATCTGCTACTGGTTCTTCGTTCCGGTGTTCGCACGCGTCATGCGGATCGGACTTCTGATCGTCGGCGCGAGCTTCGTCTTCAACATCCACGATGCCGACGAGCTCATCGCCTTTTACGACAATGGCCACGGCCCGCTGTCGCTATTGCCGCTCTGGGTCCAGGCCGTGCTGTTCCTGGTCCTGTCCGACTTCATGCTGTACTGGCTGCACCGGTTGTTCCACGGCGGCGGGTTCTGGAAGTACCACGCGATCCATCACTCCTCGGAGGAGATAAGCTGGATTTCGGCGGCCCGCTTCCATCCCGTCAATCTCATGCTCGGCACGATCGGGGTCGACGTCGTGCTGCTGATGGCCGGGGTTTCCCCGAACGTCATGATCTGGGTCGCCCCGTTCACGACCTTCCATTCGGCCTTCGTGCACGCCAACCTGAACTGGACCTTCGGGCCGTTCAAATATCTGCTGGCGACGCCGGTGTTCCACCGCTGGCATCACACCTCGCTCACAGAAGGCGGCGACACCAATTTTGCCGGCACGTTCCCGATCTGGGACGTGCTGTTCGGCACCTTCCGCATGCCTGCGGGGGAACTGCCGCAGGATTACGGCAAGGACGAAGCCACCATGCCGAAGGAGATCGGAGGGCAGCTTGCCTATCCGTTCCGCCACTAGGGTCCTCGGGGGCCGCAAAACGCCAGTCCGTTCAAACAATAGTCGGCGAATTTGCGGAACGTTCACGAATTAAGGGCAGGTTAGCCGCGTCGGGCACCGGCTCCGCTGCTATCTGATCGCTTCTGCCGGTTTGTGACGTCCCGGGGGTAAGAGTATGCGTAAACAACTGCTGCGCCGTCATGCGCGCGTCTGTCTTCTGGTTGCGGCCGCGGTGCTGGCATCGCCGGCTGCCGGACTTGCCGAGCCGACCGCCGATACGATCGCCGTCAATGTCGACCAGGCCAAGCTGGTGCGGCTGCCCGGTAAGGTGGCGACCATCGTGGTCGGCAATCCCATGATCGCCGACGTCACGCTCCAGCCCGGCGGCATGATCGTCGTGACCGGAAAGGGCTATGGCGCCACCAATTTCATCGCGCTCGACCGCGGCGGCGAGATCCTGGTCGACCGCCAGATCCAGGTCGAAGGTCCGAGCGACCGGCTCGTCACCGTCTATCGCGGGATCGAGCGCGAGTCCTACAGCTGCGCGCCGCTTTGCCAGCGTCGCGTGACGCTCGGCGACAGCGACGTCTACTTCAACAACACGATGAGCCAGGCCGGTTCGTTGAGCAGCACGGCCAGCGGCAGTGCCGGTGCGGGCGCCAAGACAAACTAGCAAGACGAACTAGCAAGACCGATTGGCGGGCGTGCCCGGGCAAGATCGTCCCGCTCGGACACGCGCGTGCGAGTGAGGTCCTCTCTCCGAGCCTCGGGTCGTTCGCGGTTAACGCACCTTTAACGGCCCGGGCCGCCGAGTGCGGATCGCCTGAACACTTAAACAATCAGTTTCCGCTACTGAATGGGGCAGATGATCGCCGCTGCTGGGGAATTTGATGCCATCGCCCGCGCCTAAGAGGTTCACGCTCCTCGCCGCATTACGCCGGTTTCGCGGCAGCCGCCGTGGCTCGGCAGCCGTCGAGTTCGCGCTCGTCGCGCCGGTTTTCTTCGCGCTGCTGTTCGCCATCATCGAGTCGGCGCTGATGTTCTTCGCGAGCCAGGTGCTCGAGACCGTCGCGCAGAATTCCGCGCGCGTGTTGCTGACCGGTCAGGCGCAATCCGGTTCAGTGACGGCCTGCGCGGTATCCGGCGTGAGCACACCCTGCTCGCAAACGACGTTCAAGACTTACGTTTGTAACCAGATCCCGGCGCTGTTCGATTGCGCCAAGCTCTACGTCGACGTCGTGAGCACGAACAGCTTCGGATCGCTGAGCCTCACCAGCTATGGCGATTCCTGCAACTTCAACCCAACCGGCGTGCAGTACGGTGCCGGGACCGCTGGCCAGGTCGTCGTGGTGCGGCTGTTCTATCAGTGGCCGCTCTTCGTCACCGGGCTCGGCTTCAACATGGGCTGCAGCAACAAGCGGCTGCTGGTGGCGACAGCGGCCTTCAAGAATGAACCCTTCTGAGACAGATGGATCCGAGCGGACCGATGCAGATGATTGCGAATATCTGGAGAAAAGCCCGTAGCTGCGTGCGGGACTTCGTCGCCGACGGGCGCGCGGTTGCGGCGACTGAATTCGCGGTCATCGTGCCGCTGATGCTGGCGATGTTCTTCGGCACCGTCGAATTTTCATCGGCCGTGGCCATCAAAAGCAAAGTCACGATGATTGCACGGACTCTGTCCGATTTGACGTCGCAGTCAACGACGCTCGCCGATAGCAACATGCAGGACACGTTCACGGCAAGCATATCGGTGATCATGCCTTACGACGCTACGCTCGTGAAGGGCGCGATCTCGCAGATCCATATCGATAAGAACAGCATTGCCACGGTTGACTGGAGCACGGGCGGCACCATTGCGAGCGGTGCAACCCAGGCGACGCTGACGGTCTCGGCCCACAAGAAAGGCGACATTGTCACGTCGATGATCCCCCCGACGCTCTTGGTCCCGTCGACCTACCTCATTCTCAGCGAGGTGAGCTACCTTTACACACCTTCGGTGGGCTACGTGTTGAAGTCGGGCGTAACGCTGGCCGATGTCTCCTACACGCGGCCGCGCCAGGTCACCTGCGTTCCTTACAACGGTGTACCGTCGTCCTGCCTGTAATGAAAAAAAGGCCGGGCGTTGCGCCCGGCCTTTCCTTTACTTGTTCGCTTGAGCCGATCGGGCCCTAAGCGCTAGCTCAGCCGGCGGAGCGGAGGTTGTCCGCTGCCGACTTGCCGGAACGGCGGTCGGCCACGATCTCGTAGGAGATCTTCTGGCCTTCGTTCAGCGTGCCGAGGCCAGCGCGCTCGACGGCGCTGATGTGGACGAACACGTCCTGGCCGCCGTCGTCGGGCTGGATGAAGCCGAAGCCCTTGGTCGCGTTAAACCACTTCACGGTTCCCATGCTCATGGGGGTAGTCCCTTCTCAGATAACACAATGTAAGAGCCCGCTCGCGCGGACAGGTTAGATCGAATTTTGGAAGGGTCGTCAGCGTGTCTGAACCGGCTGTACCGGTGGATGCCAATGTCGTCCGGCCGAAAATCGATGAGCTGTTTTTACTGGAAACAAGGCCGCATAACAATCCTGCATGCACGTTTTTTTGATCCGCCGTGACGGTCACGGCGGATCAGCATACAGGTCGAGATTTTGGGTCCGCGCTCGCGCGCTGACCCCTGTTAGCGGCGGCGGAACTGGCCACCGCGCTGCCCGGGACGCGGAGGTCCGCCCATGCCGCTCGGGCGTTCATCCTTGTGGCGGAAAATCAGCCGGCCCTTTTCGAGGTCATAGGGCGACATCTCCACCGTCACGCGGTCGCCCGCCAGCGTCTTGATGCGGTTTTTCTTCATCTTGCCGGCGGTGTAGGCGACGATCTCGTGCCCGGCGTCGAGTTGCACGCGGTAGCGCGCGTCGGGGAGGATTTCGGTGACCAGTCCTTCGAACTGGATCAGCTCTTCCTTAGCCATGAATTTCTCCAGGTCGTGGACGGCTAGTGCGAATGGGGTTTGCGGCTCGGTTAGCCGTTCGGCCGACTCTCGCGGCGCAAAAAGGCAACGCCTTGTATCCCATCAGACGCCCCGGCGCTATGCGCGGAACGCTGTTCAGGACGGCCGTTTGGCGAAGAATGCGCCTTGCCGCCGGAGCGGCCGTGACGAGATGGCTTCGAAGCCTTTGGGCCGCTGCCGGGCCTTCCGTCGCCCTGCTTGCCGGCACTGTGGTGACGACCGTCAGCATGCCTTTCGTCGGCACGCCGCCCCTCGCCATGCCGTGCGCCTTGCGGACGCTGGCCTGGGCGGCTGGGCCGGCCTTGACGCTGCTGGGACGGGGGAGGACCCGCATCGCGGCGGCCCGCGTCGGTGCGGTGGTCTTCGCGCGGCAGCGTCACTTTGATCAACCGCTCGATGTCGCGGAGATAGGCGAGTTCCTCGCCGCCTGCGACCAGCGAGATCGCGGTGCCCTCGGCGCCGGCGCGCGCGGTGCGGCCGATGCGGTGCACGTAGGTCTCGGGCACGTTGGGGAGGTCAAAATTGATGACGTGGGTGATGCCGTCGACATCGATGCCGCGAGCGGCGATATCGGTGGCGACCAGCGTGCGGATTTCACCGGTGCGGAACTGGGCAAGCGTCCGTTCGCGATGGTTCTGCGACTTGTTACCGTGGATGGCGCTGGCGGGGATGCCCGCCTTCTCGAGTGTCTTTACGACCTTGTCGGCGCCGTGCTTGGTGCGTGTGAAGACCAGGGCCCGGTTGACCGGCTCGTCCTTCAGCAGCTTGGCCAGTAAGGCGGGCTTGGAAGAGAAGTCGACCTGGATGATGCGCTGCTGGATGCGTTCCACCGTCGAGGAGACCGGGGTGACCGCAACGCGGGCCGGGTCCCGCAGCATGGCGTCGGCCAGCTCGGCGATGTCCTTCGGCATGGTGGCCGAGAAGAACAGCGTCTGCCGCTTGATCGGCAGCTTGGCGACGATTTTGCGGATGTCGTTGATGAAGCCCATGTCGAGCATGCGGTCGGCCTCGTCGAGCACGAGGAATTCGACGCTGCCGAGCTTCAGTCCGTTGCTCTGCACGAGGTCAAGCAGGCGGCCGGGAGTGGCGACCAGCACCTCGACGCCCTGCATCAGCGAGCGGACCTGACGGCCCATCGGCACGCCGCCGATGGCGAGCGTCGAAGACAGGCGGATGTGGCGGCCATAGGCGTTGAAGCTGTCGAGGATCTGGCCGGACAGCTCGCGGGTGGGCGAGAGCACCAGGACGCGGGTCGTCTTCGGCTGCGGCTTGATGCGGTTCTCGAGCAGGCGGTGCAGGATCGGCAGCGCGAAGGCCGCAGTCTTGCCGGTTCCCGTCTGGGCGATGCCGACCACGTCGCGGCCAGTCAGCGCGGTCGGGATCGTCTGGGCCTGGATGGGGGTGGGGGTGACGTAGTTCTCTTCGGTGAGGGCACGTGCGATGGGTTCGGCCAGGCCGAAATCCTGAAAGGAAGTCAAAAGAGGGGTTCTTTCCATGTCGAAAGCAGGCGCCCGGCGCAGTTAGCGGGGCACGCGCAATAGGGGTGTCAAATGGGACACCTGCGTGTTTGGGGTGTCGGATGGCTTGGTGAGATGGGGCAAGCCAGACGCCCGAAAGGGCTTAAGAACACGCGGCTCGCAACGGTCTCTTGATTCGCAAGAGGCCTCAGCCACCATATGGAACATTGAGGGGGCGCTTTCAAGGCACGTGGGCCACAAATGGCGATTGCGGTGCAGAAATAGTTATGCCGGAAATTTAGCCAGAGTGCGCAGCCTGCTCAGAAAGTAACCTGCGTGCCGCTTTCGCATACATTTGAATTGCCTAAATTTTGGGCCGGCGAATAGTGGCGATACTTCGTTTTTAGGCAATTTTCCAAACAAAAACAACGACTTGGTTGGTGTCCAATCCATGGCACGGTTCTTGCGAATCCGTTAATCGCAGGCGGCCGTGGGGCCGTTTCGCAGCGTTTTTCACGTCTGCGTCAGGGAGATGAGACACTCATGCATAGCAAATCCACTCACGATATAGCGGCGTCATTTAGCCGCCGTGGCGTTCTCGCCGCGACCGCCGGACTGATGCTCGGTCTGGCTTCCATTTCCAGTGCGAAGGCCGCTGACGACACCATCAAGGTCGGCGTGCTTCACTCCCTCTCCGGCACCATGGCCATCAGCGAAACCACGCTGAAGGATACCATCCTCTTTCTGATCGACGAGCAGAACAAGAAGGGCGGCGTGAACGGCAAGAAGCTCGAAGCCGTCGTCGTCGATCCCGCTTCGAACTGGCCGCTGTTCGCCGAGAAGGCGCGCGAGCTGATCACCAAGGACAAGGTTGCGGTCGTGTTCGGCTGCTGGACCTCGGTGTCACGCAAGTCGGTGCTCCCGGTGTTCAAGGAGCTGAACAGCATCCTGTTCTACCCCGTCCAGTACGAGGGCGAGGAGAGCGAGCGCAACGTGTTCTACACTGGTGCTGCGCCGAACCAGCAGGCGATCCCCGCCGTCGACTATCTGATGAAGGACGAGAAGGTGAAGCGCTGGGTGCTCGCGGGCACCGACTATGTCTATCCGCGCACCACCAACAAGATCCTGGAAGCCTATCTGAAGTCCAAGGGTGTCGCCCAGGAAGACATCATGATCAACTACACGCCGTTCGGTCATTCCGACTGGCAGACGATCGTGGCTGACATCAAGAAGTTCGGCTCGGCCGGTAAGAAGACCGCGGTGGTCTCGACCATCAACGGCGACGCCAACGTTCCGTTCTACAAGGAGCTCGGCAACCAGGGCATCAAGGCAAAGGACATCCCGGTCGTCGCGTTCTCGGTGGGTGAGGAAGAACTCGCCGGCATCGACACCAAGCCGCTGCTCGGCCATCTCGCCGCCTGGAACTACTTCCAGTCGATCAAGTCGCCGGAGAACGAGAAGTTCATCAAGGCGTGGCAGACCTATACCAAGAATCCGAAGCGCGTGACCAACGATCCGATGGAAGCGCACGTCATCGGTTTCGACATGTGGGTCAAGGCGGTCGAGAAAGTGAAGTCGACCGATCCGGACAAGGTGATCGATGCGCTCCCGGGCATCGAAGCTAAGAACCTGACCGGCGGCACCTCCAAGATGCTTCCGAACCATCACATCACCAAGCCGGTGTTCATTGGCGAAATCAAAGCCAACGGCCAGTTCGACGTGGTGTGGAAAACCCCGGGTCTTGTCGCGGGCGATGCCTGGTCGAAGGAGCTCGACGGCTCCAAGGACCTGGTCGGCGACTGGGTCGGCAAGAAGTGCGGCAACTTCAACACCAAGACCAACAAGTGCCTCGGTTCGGGCTCCTGATCCGGATCTGACGCTCCATTGCACGATCGGAGAAGGCGGCGATCCCGCCGCCTTCTCCACCATTCTGCCGGGGTCTTTCACAGTGCCAGCCAATTTGTCCGCCCGTTTCTGTTCGCTCCTGCTCTCGTTGTTCCTGATCGCGTTCGCGCTGCCGGCCTTCGCCGGTCCGTTCGAGGATGCGATCGCCAAATTCGCCAATGACGATTTCTCCGATACCGATGAGGCGATCGGCGCCGTCGCGAGCAGCGGCAACAAGCTGGCCTTTCCCATCATCAGCGCGCTCCAGGACGGCCGCCTCATGGCCGATCCTGATAGCAAGAAGGTTTACGTCACCGGCGCCGACGGCAAGTCGATCGACGCGGCGACCGGTGAATCCGTCGCCAGCGTTCCCGACAGCGCGAGCGCAGTGCGTCTCAACAACCGCCTGCGCCGCAGCGTCGACGCTGCGATCGGCAGCCTGACGCTGCAGTCGCCGGATGTCGGAACGCGGCTCCAGGCTGCGCAATCCGTGTTCAAGTCGCACGACGAAACCGCGCTCGAGGCGGTCGATGGTGCGTTCGCCAAGGAAACCAACAAATTCGTCAAGGCTGCGCTCGGCGACGCCCGCGCCGGCATCCTGCTGTTCAAGCCTGATGCCGCCGAGGTCGAGAAGCTCGAAGCGGTCGCCACCCTCAAGGCGCGCGGCGACCAGGAGGCGCTGGCGCTGCTCACCGGCATGGGCGACCAGCCGGCCTCGGTGACCAAGGCTGCCGCGAGCGCGATCGGCTCGATCCAGAGCTCGCTGGCGGTCTGGTCCACCGTGCAGAATGCTTGGTACGGCCTCTCGCTCGGCTCGGTGCTGCTGCTCGCCGCGATCGGGCTCGCCATCACCTTCGGCGTGATGGGCGTCATCAACATGGCTCATGGCGAGATGGTGATGATCGGCGCCTACGTCACCTTCGTGGTGCAGGACGTGATCCGCACCCGCTATCCCGGCCTGTTCGACTATTCGCTGCTGATCGCCGTGCCGCTCGCCTTCGTCGTCGCCGGCGCCCTCGGCGTGCTGATCGAGCGCAGCATCATCCGCTTCCTCTATGGCCGTCCGCTGGAGACGCTGCTGGCGACCTGGGGCCTGTCGCTGGTGCTCCAGCAAGCGGTGCGCACCATGTTCGGTCCGACCAACCGCGAGGTCGGCAACCCCTCCTGGATGAGCGGTGCGTTCGAGCTCGGCCAGATCACCATCACCTATAACCGGCTCTGGATCCTAGTCTTCACGCTTGCGGTGTTCGTCATTCTGCTCGCGATGCTGCGCTACACGGCGCTCGGGCTCGAGATGCGCGCGGTGACGCAGAACCGCCGCATGGCGGCTTCGATGGGCATCGCCACCTCGCGGGTCGACGCGCTGACCTTCGGTCTCGGCTCGGGCATCGCCGGCATCGCCGGCGTGGCGCTGTCGCAGATCGACAATGTCAGCCCCAATCTCGGCCAGAGCTACATCATCGACAGCTTCATGGTTGTGGTGTTCGGCGGTGTCGGCAATCTCTGGGGCACGCTGGTCGGCGCCTTCACGCTCGGCATCGCCAATAAATTCCTGGAGCCGGTCGCCGGCGCCGTGCTCGGCAAGATCGCGATCCTCGTTCTCATCATCCTGTTCATTCAAAAGCGGCCGCGCGGCCTGTTCGCGCTCAAGGGCCGTGCGGTGGAAGCATGACGCCTCACATGCTGACGCGGTCGCTGGACCGCGGCGCGACGATCTTCCTTGCCGTCGTCGCAGCCTGCGGCATCCTCATCCCGCTCTCCAACCTGCTGCTGCCCGCGGGTTCGTTCCTGCAGGTGCCGACCTATCTCGTCGCGCTCTGGGGCAAATATGTCTGCTACGCAATTCTCGCGCTCTCGATCGACCTGATCTGGGGTTATTGCGGCATCCTCTCGCTCGGTCACGGCGCCTTCTTCTCGCTCGGTGGCTATGCGATGGGCATGTACCTCATGCGCCAGATCGGCAGCCGCGGCGTCTACGGCAACCCGATCCTGCCGGACTTCATGGTGTTCCTGAACTATTCGAAGCTGCCCTGGTACTGGCAAGGCTTCGACATGTTCTGGTTCGCAGCCCTGATGGTGCTGGTCGTGCCGGGACTGCTCGCCTTCTGTTTCGGCTGGCTCGCCTTCCGCTCGCGCGTCACCGGCGTGTATCTGTCGATCATCACGCAAGCGATGACCTACGCGCTGCTGCTCGCCTTCTTCCGCAACGATTTCGGCTTCGGCGGCAACAACGGTCTGACCGATTTCAAGGACATCCTGGGCTTCAACGTCCAGGCGGAAGGAACCCGCGCGGCGCTGTTCGCGCTGAGCTGCCTGGCGCTGATCGCGAGCTTCCTGATCTGCCGCTCCGTCGTGTCCTCCAAGCTCGGCAAGGTGCTGATCGCAATCCGCGACGCGGAATCGCGCAGTCGGTTCCTCGGCTACCGGGTCGAATCCTACAAGCTGTTCGTGTTCACGTTGTCGGCCTGCATGGCCGGCGTTGCCGGTGCGCTCTACGTGCCGCAGGTCGGCATCATCAACCCGTCCGAATTCGCGCCGGGCAATTCGATCGAGGCGGTGATCTGGGTCGCGGTCGGCGGCCGCGGCACGCTGGTCGGCGCGGCGCTCGGCGCCGTCGTCGTCAACTACGCCAAGACGATCTTCACCTCGGGCATGCTCGCGCCCTACTGGCTCTTCATGCTGGGCGCGATGTTCATCCTGGTGACGCTGCTGCTGCCGAAGGGCATCGTCGGCACCTTCAATGCATGGTGGGACTCGTCGAAGGAAAAGCGCGCCGCTGCGACGACGGCGAGCGCCGCGGCCGAAGACGGCATCACCGAACCCAGGATGGCGGAGTAGCGCGATGAACGTCATGGACACCCGCGCCACTTCCGCAATGCTCTATCTCGACGGCGTGCACGTCTCTTTCGACGGCTTCCACGCCATCAATAACCTGTCGCTGACGCTCGAGCCCGGCGAGATGCGGGCGATCATCGGCCCGAACGGCGCCGGCAAGACCACGATGATGGACATCATCACCGGCAAGACCAAGCCCGACGAAGGCACGGTGCTGTTCGACGGCGTCACCGACCTGACGCGCCTGGACGAGACCCGCATCGCCGAACTCGGCATCGGCCGCAAATTCCAGAAGCCGACCGTGTTCGAGAGCCAGACCGTGCAGGACAACCTGCTGCTGGCGCTCAATGTCGACCACAGTGTCAAGGGCACGCTGTTCTGGCGTGGCAGCAAGGACGAGTCCGAGCGCATCGACAGGGTGCTGGAGACGATCCGCCTCACCGATGCCCGCAATCGTCTCGCCGGCAGCCTCAGCCACGGCCAGAAGCAGTGGCTCGAGATCGGCATGCTGCTCGCGCAGGATCCGAAGCTGCTGCTGGTCGACGAGCCGGTCGCCGGCATGACCGACGTCGAGACGCATCTCACCGCCGAACTGCTCAAGGAAATCAACAAGACCCACACCGTGATGGTGGTCGAGCACGACATGACGTTCGTGCGCGAGCTCGGCGTCAAGGTCACCTGCCTTCACGAGGGGACCGTGCTCGCCGAAGGCACCATCGACCAGGTCTCGGCCAACGAGCGGGTCATCGAAGTTTATCTGGGACGCTGAACGATGCTCGAGGTCAAGGATATCAACCTGTTCTACGGCGCGGCGCAGGCCCTGCGCGGTGTGTCGATCGCGGCCGAGCCCGGCAAGGTGACCTGCGTGCTCGGACGCAACGGCGTCGGCAAGACCTCGCTCTTGCGCGCCATGGTCGGCCAGTATCCGATCTCATCGGGCGCGATCGTGCTCGACGGCAGCGACATCACGGGCCTGAAGCCCTATGAGCGCGCGCGCAAAGGCATCGGCTTCGTGCCGCAGGGCCGCGAGATATTTCCGCTTCTGACGGTCGAGGAGAATCTCAAGACCGGCTTCGGCCCGCTCAGGCGCGAGGACAGGCACATTCCGGACGACGTGTACTCGCTATTCCCGGTGCTGCAATCCATGCTCGGCCGGCGCGGCGGCGATCTCTCCGGCGGCCAGCAGCAACAGCTCGCGATCGGCCGCGCACTGGTGATGCGGCCAAAGCTGCTGCTGCTCGACGAGCCGACCGAAGGCATCCAGCCCTCGATCATCAAGGACATCGGCCGCGCCATCTCGTACCTGCGCAACCTCGGCAACATCGCCATCGTGCTGGTCGAACAATATCTCGACTTTGCCTGCGAACTCGGCGACAGTTTTGCGGTGATGGATCGCGGCGCGGTGAAGTTCACCTGCGACCGCTCCAATCTCGACCCGGCCGAAATCAGCCGCCAGATGGCGCTGTAATCCCAAAATTTCTGCCGCGGCCGGCTGGGGAGACGGATGCGCAGCGACGTTTTAACGACATCTTCGGTGTTTGAAGCCAACCGCGCCCGTGGCGTAGTGCGCTTCGACGTCCACGCGCGCGACGGCGTGACGCGACGGGGGATCTTGCATGAATCCGGCTCCCTGCGCGTCCGCTTTCCCTCTCCGGAAGGCGAGGGCCTCTCCGGCGTGTTCGTCAACACGGCCGGCGGCGTTGCCGGCGGGGACAATTTTGATATCGATATTGCCGCGGGCGAGGGTTCGCGCCTGACCTTGACCACGGCGGCGGCCGAGAAGGTCTATCGTGCCCCCGGGGCGGCGGCGCAGCTCAATATCGCCTTGAAGGTCGCCGCGGGTGCGCATATCGGATGGCTGCCGCAAGAGACCATTCTGTTCGATCGGGCCCGCGTCCATCGTAGCTTCGACATCGCTCTCGATGAGACGGCCTCGCTCCTGCTTTGCGAGATCGTCGTGTTCGGCCGCACCGCCATGGGCGAGCGTGTGGAGCAGGGCGAATTCGTCGACCGTTGGCGGCTCTCCCGCGGCGGCAAGCTCGTGTTCGCGGAAACCGTCAGGCTCGACGGCAATATCGGCGCAAAACTCGCGCGATCCGCGATGGCCAAAAGCGGCGCGGCGATCGGCACGGCGCTGATCGTGCCCGGCGACGAGGCATTGATCGAGCGCATCCGGGAAGCGTCGGACTCATTCTCCGGCGAGGTCGGAATGTCCGCCTGGAATGGCTTTGCAATGGCGCGGTTCTGTGCCCAAGATGCGGCGCGCCTGCGCGCCGACATGATGGCCGTGCTGGCGCGCAGCGGTGCGGCGCTGCCGAGGCTCTGGCTGAACTGACCGGCTGAATTGATGCGTTGAACGGAAGAGATTTCGCATGAACCTGTCTCCCCGCGAAAAGGACAAGCTTCTGGTCTCGATGGCGGCCATCGTGGCCCGCCGCCGGCTGGATCGCGGCGTCAAGCTCAACCATCCCGAATCGATCGCGATCATTTCCGATTTCATCCTCGAAGGCGCACGCGACGGGCGCACCGTCGCCGAGCTGATGCAATCCGGCGCGCAGGTCCTCACCCGTGAACAGGTGATGCCCGGCATCCCCGAGATGATCCACGACATCCAGGTCGAGGCGACGTTTCCGGATGGCACCAAGCTCGTCACCGTGCACGAGCCGATCAGGTAGGAGCGAGAGCATGATCCCCGGTGAACTCTTCATCCAGGACGGCGAGATCGAGCTCAATGCTGGCCGCAAGACCGTGACGCTGACGGTTGCCAACACCGGCGACCGTCCGATCCAGGTAGGCTCGCACTACCATTTCTTCGAGACCAATCCGGCACTGAAGTTCGACCGCAAGAAGGCCCGCGGCATGCGCCTTGACATCGCCGCCGGCACCGCCGTCCGGTTCGAGCCCGGCCAGACCCGCGACGTCCAGCTCGTCGCCGTCGCCGGCAAGAAAACCATCTACGGCTTCCGCGGCGACGTGATGGGGAAGCTGTGAGCTCCACAGGAACGAGCGCGGCACGGCACGGTTGAGACGAAAACGGAGGTCTTTGCCATGCTGTCACCCGTCCGCCTCGTCTCCGAAGCCGCCGAGTTCGCCGCGCGCCGCCACAACGGGATGGCGCGCAAGGGCCGCGGTCATGAGCCTTACATCAATCACCTCGCCGAGGTCGCGAACCTGCTTGCGATAGCGACCGATGGCGCCGACGCCGAACTCGTTGCGGCCGGCTGGCTGCATGATGCGATCGAGGACACCGACACCACGCGCGAGGAGCTCGCGCAAAAATTCTCCGACCGTGTCGCGTCACTCGTCGTCGAGTGCACCGACGACATGAGCCTGCCGAAGGCCGAGCGACGGCGTCGGCAGGTGATCGAAGCACCGAAAAAGTCGGCCGGTGCCAGGCTGATCAAGATCGCCGACAAGATCAGCAACATCGGCGCGCGCATTCATTCCGATCCAGCCGCCGAAGAGCGTGACGACCTCACCGACTACGTCGGCTGGTCCGAGCAGGTGATCGCGGGCTGCCGCGGCGACAACGCCTGGCTCGATACGACATTCGACGACATGGTGCTCACAGCGAGGGCCTCGCTGTGAGCACCGATCCGAAATTCAAACGCAAACGGGGCTTGTGATGTCCGTCAAAATAACGCGTTCCGTCTATGCCGACATGTTCGGTCCGACCACCGGCGACAGGGTGCGGCTGGCCGACACCGACCTCATCATCGAGGTCGAGAAGGATTTCACCACCTACGGCGAGGAGGTGAAATTCGGCGGCGGCAAGGTGATCCGCGACGGCATGGGGCAATCACAGGTCACCAACAAGCAGGGCGCGGCTGATACCGTCATCACCAATGCGCTGATCGTTGATCACTGGGGAATCGTGAAAGCCGACGTCGCGATCAAGGACGGCATGATCGCCGGTATTGGCAAGGCCGGCAATCCCGACATCCAGCCGGGCGTCACCATCGTCATCGGTCCCGGCACCGACGTGATCGCGGGCGAGGGCAAGATCCTCACCGCCGGCGGCTTCGACAGTCACATCCATTTCATCTGTCCGCAGCAGATCGAGCACGCGCTGATGTCTGGCGTGACCTCGATGCTCGGCGGCGGCACCGGCCCCTCGCACGGCACGTTCGCCACCACCTGCACGCCGGGGCCGTGGCACATGGGGCGGATGATCCAGTCGTTCGACGCCTTTCCGGTCAATCTCGGCATCTCCGGCAAGGGTAACGCCTCGCGGCCTGCCGCGCTGGTCGAGATGATCAAGGCCGGCGCCTGTGCGCTGAAGCTGCACGAAGATTGGGGCACGACGCCGGCTGCCATCGACAATTGCCTGTCGGTCGCCGACGATTACGACATCCAGGTGATGATCCACACCGACACACTGAATGAATCCGGCTTCGTCGAGGATACGATCAAGGCCTTCAAAGGCCGCACCATTCATGCCTTCCACACCGAGGGCGCCGGCGGCGGTCACGCCCCTGATATCATCAAGGTCGCCGGCTTGAAGAACGTGCTGCCGTCCTCGACCAACCCGACGCGCCCCTTCACGCGCAACACCATCGACGAGCATCTGGATATGCTGATGGTGTGTCACCATCTCGATCCCTCGATCGCGGAAGATCTGGCCTTCGCCGAGAGCCGTATCCGCAAGGAGACGATCGCCGCCGAAGACATCCTGCACGATCTCGGCGCGCTCTCGATGATGTCCTCGGACTCCCAGGCCATGGGCCGCCTTGGCGAAGTCATCATCCGCACCTGGCAGACCGCCGACAAGATGAAGAAGCAGCGCGGCTCGCTGCCGCAGGACAAGGGCAAGGACAACGACAATTTTCGCGTCAAGCGCTATCTCGCCAAATACACCATCAATCCCGCGATCGCCCATGGCGTCTCGAAGCTGATTGGTTCGGTGGAGAAGGGCAAGCTCGCCGATCTCGTGCTGTGGTCGCCGGCCTTCTTCGGCGTCAAGCCGGACTGCATCGTCAAGGGCGGCATGATCGTCGCCGCGCCCATGGGAGATCCCAACGCCTCGATCCCGACGCCGCAGCCGGTGCACTACCAGCCGATGTTCGGTGCCTTCGGCAAGGCGCGGACCGCATCCTCCGTGGTGTTCACCTCGAAGGCCGCGATCACCGGCGGCCTCGCGCGAAAACTCGGCATCGACAAGAAGCTCTATGCGGTCCAGAACACCCGCGGAAAAATCTCGAAGAAGAGCATGATCCACAACGACGCCACACCCAATATCGAGGTCGATCCGGAGACCTATGAGGTGCGCGCCGACGGCGAGCTTCTCACTTGCGCGCCGGCCGAAGTGCTGCCGATGGCGCAGCGATATTTCATGTACTGAAATAGCGCCTCGACACATGCCCCCGGCGCGCCCCCGGGGGAGCGGATTTACGGTGTTGCGTTCGATCCCGCCTGGTCTAATGTCCCGCCCGGTATCTTGAACCCAAAAGAAAAGCCGGGAGGATTTCTCGTGATCTACGTCGTTGCCACCCTGACCATCAAGCCCGAAACGCGCGCCGAATTCATTGCAGCTGCCACTGCCTGCATCAAGGAGACCCGGAAAGAGCCCGGCAATATCGCCTATGATTTGCACGAGAGTGTCACCGATCCCGCCAAGATGGTGTTCGTCGAACAGTGGGAGAATGCCGAGGCGCTGGTGCCGCATCGCGGCCAGGAGCACATGAAGACATTCGGCCGCGTCGCGGTGAAGTGCTTCACGGCACCGCCGAAGATCGAAGTGATCACGCCCGAGAAGGTCGACATACGCTAACAAGAACAACAGGGAATAACCCTCATGATCTATGTCATCGCCACCACGCCCATGAAGCCGGAAAACAAGGACGACTTCATCAAGGGGCACAAGGCCTGCACCGTCGAGACGCTCAAGGAGAAGGGCTGCCTCTCCTACGACGGTAGTGTCAGTGTCAATAACCCCAATCAGTACGTGGTGGTCGAACGCTGGGAGACCCGCGACGATCTCACGGCGCATGCCAAGGCGCCGCACATGAAGGTGTGGCGCGAATATTCCGCGCAGATGAAGACGGCGCCGACGGTGATCGAGATCATCAGCGACGGCAAGGTCGAGAAGCTCTGAGGTAGCAGCGCATGATCCGGGCGACGCAGGTCAAGGGACAACACCGCTTCGCAGAAGCGCCAGCGGATACAGTCGTGCTCGATTTCGACGATCGGCACCGCCGCCGCATGGCGATGACGGGGACGCGGGGGCTCGCCTTCCTGCTCGACCTGGAGAATGCCGTTGCGCTGCGCGGCGGCGATGCGCTGGTGCTGGAGGACGGTCGGCTGGTCGAGGTGGTCGCCGCGCCCGAGCCGCTGCTGGAGATCCGCGGCCAGGATCCGCACCACCTCATCCGCATCGGCTGGCATCTCGGCAATCGCCATCTGCCGACGCAGATCATGGCCAAGGGGCTGCGCATTCGCCGCGACCACGTCATCGAAGCCATGGTGAAGGGCCTCGGTGCGCGCGTGATCGAGATCGAGGCGCCATTCGATCCCGAAGGCGGCGCCTATGCCGATGCCGGCCACGCACATGGACACGACGACCACGCGCATCACGATCATGGCCACGGTCACCATGATCATCATGGTCATGACCATGCCGCGCATGACCATGTTGCGCATGACCATGGTCACAGCCACGATCATCATCACCACGACGAGCATTGCGATCACCCCGACCATCACCACGGCCACAAGCATGCTCACGACCACAAATGAGCCGGTCGGCGCCGGCGATCTCGCGGAACGTGAGGCGGCGGCGCTGTACCGGCTGATGACCTGGCTGTCGCCGGCGTTTCCCGTCGGCGGCTTTTCCTACTCCAGCGGCATCGAATGGGCGGTCGAAGCCGGAGACATCGCGGACACAGCGACGCTGGCGGATTGGCTCGACGCAATGCTCCGCGACGGCTCGGGCTTCTGCGATGCGACGTTTCTGGTCCACGCCTACCGCGCCACTGAAGCGGACGAGGGCGCCACCTTGAGCGATATCGCCGAGCTCGCCGCGGCCTTTGTGCCGTCGCGCGAGCGGCAGCTGGAGACGACATCGCAGGGCCGCGCCTTCATCGACATCGCCCGCGCCGCTTGGGATGCCGACGGACTGAATGCCATGGTTGCGGCATGCCGAACGCCGCTGGTCTATCCCGTCGCCGTCGGCGTCGTCGCTGCCGTGCATGGCGTGCCGCTGGCGCCGACCTTGCACGGCTTCCTGCATGCGCTGGTCTCGAACTGGATTTCCGCGGCCAGCCGGCTCATTCCGCTCGGCCAGACCGATAGCCAGCGCGTGCTGGTGAAGCTGGAAGCCGGGGTTGCCGCGACGGCCAATCGTGCGCTGAATGCGACGTTGGACGATCTCGGCAGCGCGACGTTTCGCGCCGACCTCGCCAGCCTGCGGCACGAAACGCAATATACGCGGCTGTTCAGATCATGATTGCGGGCCAGTACATTCCGCAATCGCCAGGACGACGATAGGAAAGAATCGATGGCTACGTCTCACGGCCCCTTGCGTGTCGGCATCGGCGGCCCGGTCGGATCGGGCAAGACCGCGCTGATGGACCTGCTCTGCAAGACCATGCGCGAACGCTACGACATCGCCGCGATCACCAACGACATCTACACCAAATGGGATGCGGAATTCCTCGTGCGCTCGGGCTCGCTGACGCCGGATCGCATTGCAGGGGTCGAGACCGGCGGCTGCCCGCATACCGCGATCCGAGAGGATGCCTCGATGAATCTCGCCGCGGTGGCGGACATGCGCGCCAAGTTTCCCGCGCTCGATCTCGTGCTGATCGAGTCCGGCGGTGACAACCTCGCTGCCACTTTTTCCCCGGAGCTCGCCGACCTCACCATTTACGTCATCGACGTCGCGGCCGGCGACAAGATCCCGTCCAAGGGCGGCCCCGGCATCACCCGGTCCGACCTCCTTGTCATCAACAAGATCGACCTGGCGCCCCATGTCGGCGCCTCGCTGGAAAAGATGGAGACGGACGCCAGGCGGATGCGCGGCGAGCGTCCGTTCGTCATGACCAACCTGAAGAAGAGCCAGGGGCTCGACCGCATCATCGGCTTTATCGAGGCCAAAGGCGGCTTGAAACGGGACAGCTGACCGACGCGACGACTTAACGCAGGCGTTTCTATCCGTTAACGCCCAGTGGGCGGAGCCATCCGCGGAACCAATTTCGGACAGGGCGATTATCTACCTCCGGTGCCCGGGAGCCGAACCATCCCGGCCGGACCATCGGCCGAGCGGATTATGCTTTTCAGGCGACCCAAGTTGCGTACTGATGCCTCCTCCTTCATTATCTCCGCCACCGGGGTTCACCCTGTTTCGGCACATGGCCGTTCGAGCGGCGTTCATATGTTCCTTGTTTATTGCCGACCTCCCGCTTTCGCCTGAGTAGTCGCGTGGTCCGGCTGGGTTTCATCATCGGCTTCATCGCCCTGCTCGGAGCCTTGCTCTCCGGGCTTGCGGCCTATCGCGTCCACGACCAGGAGCTGGCGCTGGACCGGATCGCGCTGGCGCGCGCGATCGACGTCCATGCGAGCCTGGTCCAGGACCGGCTCACCGAGCGCGAACTGCTTGCGCGGGTCGCCTCCGGCCTGTTCCGGACGCCGTCGGTGCTCAAACCGAACATGCTCGAGCCGCTGCGCTCGGCGATCTACGCCTTCAAGACCGATTTCGTGGTGGCCGGCTGGGTCGCCCGCCTGAAGCCGGACGAGCTTGCCGCAGCGCAGACCGCCATCGCCAGCGCCGGCTTCCCCAATCCGCAGATCCGCAGCTATGACGACAAGCCGATCGATCCGGCGCGTGTCACTCAGCCGATCGACGTGCTGATGGACCTCGAACCGCGCAGCAATGAGACCAAGGCGCTGCCCGGCCGCAGCTACGACCAGGATCAGGTGCGCAGCGCCATGCTGACACGCGCCAGAGTGGAGAAGAGGTCGGTTGCCTCCGAGCCGGTTCCTCTCCTGCGCGGCGACGGACCGGTCGGCATCATCGTGGCCGCTCCGGTCATCCCCGAGGGCGCGACGGAGCCGGTGGGCTTCATCACATTTTCCTACGAGCTCGCCTCCTTGATGCTGACCAATGACGACATGTCGCTGTTCGCGGTCGCGCTGAAGGATCCGCGCAGGGAGGGTGGCGAGCTTGTCGCCAACGATCAAGGCGTGGTCTCGGCCCGCACGACGGCGGCGGATGGGCCGGCGCCGTCGGCGACGCGCACGGTGAGCTTCGGCGGTCGCGACTGGCAGCTCGGCTATTACGCCAAGACCAACTCGGCGCGCCGCGCCGAGCAGACTGCGATCATCGTGGCGGCGATCGGCTTTGCGATCACCGCGATGGTGTGCGGCCTGTTCGGCTATGTCGCCTACAACAATCTGCGGCTCAGCCGGGAAATCCAGGTCAGAATCGGCTTCGAGCGCCGGCTGACGGCTGTCATCGACGAGCTCAACCACCGGGTCAAGAACATCCTGGCCGTGATCCAGTCGATCGTGACGCGCACGCTGCGCCATGGCTCCGACATCGATGTCGCGCGTGAACTCCTGATCGGCCGCATTCACGCCATGTCCAACGTTGTCTCGCTGCTCAGCGAGAGCCAGTGGCAGGGCGTCAAGCTGAAGGGCCTGTTCGAGGCGCGCGCCATCCCGCACGCCGACCGCATCGCCGTCACCGGTCCGGACATCGCAGTCAGCGCGCGCGCGGCGCAGAGCTTGTCGTTGCTGTTCTTCGAACTGGCCTCGCACTCCGACGAGGGCCTGTCGCTGGTCGGCAAGCATCCGCACATCACCGCCAATTGGACGGTGACGAGCGAGGAGACTGGCGAGGTTTTTCATTTCCGCTGGGAGGAGTTCAACACCAGCGAGGCGACGCGCCGCCCCGATTCCGATTTCGGCCTGATCCTGCTCGACCGGGTCGCGCCCGAGGCGCTCGGCGGCGCCGCCAAGCGCTATTTCACCGACGTCTCCTATGTCTACGAGCTGACCGCGCCGATGGACACGGTCGAGGACATGACCGAGCGCGACCGCACTGACAAGCTTTCAGCACCGATCCGGCCGGCGCGGTAATGCGAGGCTAGCTCTTCGGCCGCAGCACGAGGTCAACCAGATTGCGCGCGTAGGCCGGCGTGATCGGCGCGATGCCGAAGACGTAGCGGTAGAACAGGCCGCCATAGATCGCATCGTAGAGATCCTCCGGCGGTGCTTCCGCCAGAATGCTGCCGTCGTTCTGGCCGGCGGCGATCATCTCGACCAGGGCGTCGCGGCGGAATTGCAGATAGCGGGCGTAGAACAGCTCGGCTGAGCCGGTCTTGGAAATGCATTCGGAGATCACGGCGAGCTGGACCTTGCCGAACTCGCCCTGGAGCGCTTCGGCATAGGCCGCGGCGTGGCGGCGTGCGCGCGCGGCGGCACTGCCGGAGCTTGCAGGCGGTAGCGGCAGCATCTGCGCGGCATGCTGGAGGAAGGCGTCGATCAGCAACGCCTCGCGAGACGGCCACCATTTGTAGATCGTCATCTTGGAGACGCTGGAACGCCGCGCGACCGCGTCGATGGTGGTGGCGGCAAGGCCGGTCGTGGCCATCAGCGCATAGGCGCTCTGGAGAATGGCGTTGGTGGTCTCGATCGACCTTGGCCGGCCGCGCCGGGGCGCGCTGTCGGCTCCCTCACCCCCGCCTTTCGCCATCGCCACGCCCGGCCTCCTCGCGCAATCCGCTCCCGCTCCGCATAGCGCAGCCGTGATGGTCGGCCTAGCGGAATCGGAAGGTGCCGGGCTAGGCCTGCTGGCGTAAGGCCGCGGGCAGGTCCTGCCGCTTCGACCAAGCGATGTAATACGCGACCGCGGCCATCGCCGCGAAGCCGGCCAGACTCACGGAGATCTGCATCACCACCAGATTGGCGCCGGTGATCAGGATGAGATGTCCGGCAAAGGACAGGAACACGCCGACGCAGAACACGGCGAGCCATTCCTCGCCGCATCTGATGACCGCCTGGAGCGGCCTCAATTGCAGACCGGGATGATCGGCCGGGACCAGATGGGTCGCGAGGAAAGCGAGCGCGAGGAAGTGGACCACGCGATAGGGTGCGAGGTTTTCCTTGTCGGTCGGCGTGATGTTCTCGAGCACGACATCCGGCAAGTAGACGGCCAGCGTCGGCGAGTGGCGCATCAGCGTGATCGCCATCGCGAATACGAGATAAGCGCCTGCAAGCACGCGCAGCCAGGTCAGGCCGTGCAGGGCGCGGCCCGACGTACCGGTGACGGCGAACCAGCCGCCCAGCACCATCAGCATCTGCCAGCAGAACGGGTTGAAGGTCCACTCCTGGTCCGGATAGACCCGGAAATTCCAATCGAACCAGCGCGCCGCGAAGTACAGGGCGACCGATGCCGCCAGCGTCAGGTTCGGACGCCGCAACAGCCCCCACAGCGCGAACGGAAGAAACGCCATCAGCGGGATCATCAGTTGCAGGAGATCGAGGTTCAGCGGCTCTTCCTGCAGCACCAGTCCGCGTACCAGGATGCGCAGCGGATGCTCGATGATCCCGGAAATGTTGTATTCGTGGATGATCTCTGGCGCCATCGATTGCGAGGCGACATAGGCGATGGTGTCGATGTAGATCACGAACAGAACGACATAGGCGGCGTAGAGCCGCCAAACGCGCTGGAAGATGCGCGTCGCTGCGACGACGTAACCACGCTCCAGCGCCATCTTGCCATGAATGATGGCCATGCCATAGCCCGCCACGAACACGAACAGGTCTGCGGCGCCGCTGAAGCCGAAGTTTCGCAGCGTCAGCAAGTTGACGACATTGTTCGGGATGTGGTCGACGAAAATCGACCAGTTGGCGATGCCGAGCGTCAAATAGAGCCGGGCGTCGTGATTGAATGCGGCGAGGTTCGCCTTGACGGACGGTTTCATCGAAAAAATAGCTTTTGGAATCAGGGGCGCTGCTTGTAGCGGCAACCTCCTGCCTATCCGAGTAGCGATTGCGTGATGGAGGGGGCATCGCTGCCCCATGGGGCAAAATTGCGCCGCGGCGTCCGTGCCCAATTCCGATAAATGCGCTCGTGAGACTTACGACGAAATTTTCTAACCCGCTTGAGCCGTCACTCGGCAGGTTCAGCCGACGCCTCGTCGGGCACGCCGGCGCGGCTTGCCATGATTCCGAGGGCGACGCCGCCGATCGCCAGGATCGGCAACAGCCGCTTGATCCCGATGGCGCGAACGATCTGGAGTACCGTGGCGAGCAGCATGGGGTCCGCAAGCATGCTCGCGGCCGTCGACTTCGCGGCGCGCTCGGCCGCGATATGGGCTTGCTTGCGCAGCTGCCGCTTGTAGGCCCAATAGCTCACTGCCGCAGTCAGGGTCAGCAGAAAGAAAACGCCGGCACCCGCGAGGCAAGCCTGCACTGGACCATATTTTTCCAGCACCGAGATGAATGCCGCCGCGCACAGGAAGCATGTCGTGATGAAGAGCGCGAGCGCCGCGCCCGCCGCCAACGAGGTCAACCGCACAGTCGTGCCGGTGGATGCGCTGATCCCGTCGATGATGCGCTGAAACATGGCCTTGCTCCTCAAACCCCCATGAGCCGAATCGTCACATGCCGGCACCGACGGCGCCGCCGTTTCAAAACTCGTTCACGACCTCAGCGGCGCCAGGCGGCACCGATCAGGAAGCCGATGCCGAGCGCGATGCCCACGGTCGCGAGCGGTCGCTGGGTGATCGCGTCTTCCAGCCTCTCCTCGATCGAGCCGTAGGCATCTTGCGCTGCGCCCATCATGGCGCTGCCGCGCTCCGACATGTCGTCGAAGGTCGAATCCACGTTTTCGCGCGCTTGGCGGTAGCCGCGGCGGGCTTGCTTGCCGGCAGAATTGGCAAAGACGTTGAGCGCGTCGGTGATCTGGTCGGTGAGGGCGGCGATATCGTTTTTCACGGCTGCTACATCCTTCTCGAGGCGTTCTGCGGTGGCCTTGTCAGTCCAGTCTCTCATCCTGGCTTCGCCGTCGGACGTTGACATCGGGAGCTCCGAACTGTTGGCGGTTGAGATGGGCGGAGAACGTTTCGTCGTGACGGAAGTTCCGTCATCGAAACCTCTCAACCTTGTGGGAGCTGCGGCGAATCCGTCGGCAGCAGATGCTCCTTCAGGACCAGCGCGACGATCAGAAGCGGCGACGACAGGAACGCGCCCATCGGGCCCCACAGCCATGTCCAGAATGCCAGCGCCAGCAGCACGGCGAGCGCATTGAGCTCCAGCCGCCGGCCGATGATGGTTGGTGTGACGAAGTGCCCCTCCAGGAAGGTGAGGCCGCCAAAGGCAAGCGCCGCCATCAGGCCACCTCCAATGGTCGGAAAAGTGACCAGTCCGACCACGACCAGAATGGCGAACATCGCAACCGGCCCGATAATCGGGATAAAGTTGAGGGTGGCCGCGAGGGCGCCGAGGCCGGCGGGATTGGGCATGCCGATGAGCGCGCAGACCAGGCCCGCGCCGATGCCGACGCCGACATTGATGACAGTCACGGTCAGAAGATAGTTGCCGAGATGGACCTCGATCTCGTTGAGGATTCGAAGCGTGCGCAGCCGCGCGTCGTGATCGCCGAAGGTCATGATCATCGCGCGGCGCAGGTCGCGCCAGCTCGCGATGAACAGGATGAGGGTGACGAAGAACAGCAGAAATTCGGTGAAGGTTGGCGACAAAAATTCCAGCGTCGGCTGCACCCATTCGAATTTCGGCATCTGGAAGCTGTGCAAGCCGTCCGAGCCGCCGCCGACCATCGTCTGCAGCTCCTGCCACAACGCCAGCGGCCGGTCGAACACGTGCAGCTTGTCCTTCAATTGCGCGCCGAGTTCGGGCAGGCGCGAGCTCCATTCCATCAGCGGTGAGGCGATCAGCGCGACGATGAAGCCGACCACGGCGGTCACCGCGATCACGATCGACGCGGCCGCGAGCCCGCGCGGCACTTTCCGCTCCTCCAGGAAGGTTGCCGCCGGCGACAGCATCGTGCCGGTGACGAACGCCATCACGACAGGCAGGAAGAACGCCTTTCCGACATAGAGAACGGCGACCACCGCGATCAGCAGCAGCCCCGCAAGCGCGAATGCGACGAATTCGGTGCGCCGGATCACTGGCGGAAGTTCGCCGTGGCGCTCGGGGAGCGGTGTGCCTTCGCTGTTGCCGGGAATTATACGTTCACTGGGAAGGACGCGCACAATACCTCTCCGGCACGGAAGGCTTCGGTCCGCGTGCCCTATGAAATGAGAAACGTACCAACGCGCCACCGGTTCCATCGCCGCTTCGTGAAGAGACGCTCGCTTGACTGTGACTTGGAGGCCGCATCCTGCCGCGGAACTTATAGCGGCTCGACCGCGTTTATCGGATCAGCGCATCACCCTGATGCAGGCATCCAACGGGGCAGCACATGACCAAGTTCTCTGCAGTCCGACGCCGCTTTCCGCCGCGCCGCATCGCCGCTTTCGCCTTCACAACCGCTTTGCTGGCAGTGCCGTTCGGCGCCGCGAGCGCGCAGACGCTGGGTTATACGTACCCGCAGGAGCAGGCCTATCCGCAGGATCAGGGTTATTCGCAGGGCTATGCCAGGCCGGGTTATGCGAGTCAGGAGTCGCAGGCCTCCGACGAGGATGCCGCATTGCCCGATCGCCTGCGCAAGCAGATCGTCAGTTTCGACCGGAGCGAGCCGGCCGGTACAATCGTCATCGATACCAACAACACCTATCTTTATTATGTGCTCGGCCAGGGCCGCGCCATCCGGTATGGCGTCGGCGTCGGCCGCGAGGGCTTCACCTGGTCGGGCGTGCAGAGCGTCAGCCGCAAAGCGGAATGGCCGGACTGGCACCCGCCGGCGGAGATGATCGCACGCCAGCCCTATCTGCCGCGCTTCGTCGCTGGCGGTCCCGGCAATCCGCTCGGCGCGCGCGCGATGTATCTCGGTTCGAGCGAATACCGCATCCACGGCACCAACGATCCCACCACGATCGGCAAGTTCGTTTCGTCCGGCTGCATCCGCCTGACCAACGAGGACGTCACCGACCTGTTTAGCCGCGTCAATGTCGGCGCCAAGGTCGTGGTGCTGCCGAAGAACGCACCGCTGATGGCGAGAGGCGGAGATTCCCTGCGCAAGCGCCCGGCACCGACGACGTTGCCTTCAGGCAGGCAGGCGCTGAACATTTCGACGTCGGCCGTGAATTAGAGTTGAGCGAGGTTACATGAAGAGACGTTCGATCGGCAAACTGGCAGGTGGCGCGGCGGCGTTCTTCGCCGTCGCCTCCTTCGGCCTCGCGCTGACGCCGTCGGCGCACGCGGAGGACTTTTTCTCGGCGCTGTTCGGCGGCTTCCGCGGGCGGCCGGCGCCGGAGATCCGCATGCCGTTCCCCGGCGATGACATGCCGCGATACGACGCGCCGCGCCAGCGGGCCTCCTATGGCGGCGGCACGGCCTATTGCGTGCGCGGCTGCGACGGTCGCTATTTCCCGGCGCAGGGAAACGATGCCGAGAGCAAGGCGCAGTCCTGCAAGAGCTTCTGCCCGGCCTCGGAGACTTCGCTGGTCTATGGCGGCAATATCGACGACGCCACGACGGACAAGGGAAAATCCTATTCCGAGCTGCCGAACGCCTTCCGGTACCGCAACGAGATCGTGACGGGCTGCACCTGCAATGGCAAGGATCCGGTCGGGCTCGCTCAGGTCAAGGTCGACGACGATCCCACCTTGCGCAAGGGCGACATCGTCGCGGGCGCGGACGGCCTGGTGGTCGCCAGCCGCAATGCCAACGACCGTCGCGGCGTCGCGATGAACTTCTCTCCGCTGCCGGACTCGGTGCGCGCAAGATTCCGCCAGGTGCCGGTGGTGGCGAAGGAGTAAGGGGAGCTCTTTCCACGTCGTCCTGGCTTTCTCCAGGATGACTGTGAGCGGATAGCGCCCGCAGCCCTACGCCGCCCGTATCTTGCCCAGGAAGTCGCTGACCTGATGACCGAGCTGGCGGCTCTGCGTTTCCAGCGTTTCGGAGGCTTGCTTGACGTTCTCGGCGGCCCCGGCTGCGGTATCGGCGTCGGCCTTTACGCCGGAAATATTCTCCGAAACGTTCTTGGTGCCCTGCGCCGCGTATTGCGTGCTGCGGGTGATCTCCTGGGTCGCCGCGCCCTGCTCCTGTACGGCGGCGGCGATGGCGGTGGCGACTTCATTGACCTCGCCGATGATGCCGCCGATCGCCTGGATCGCGTTGATGGCATCGCCGGCGACCTTCTGGATGTCGGCGATCTGCTCCGAAATCTCCTCGGTCGCCTTGGCGGTCTGGCTTGCCAGTGACTTCACTTCGGATGCCACAACCGCAAACCCGCGCCCCGCTTCGCCGGCGCGCGCGGCCTCGATCGTGGCGTTCAGCGCCAGCAGATTGGTCTGTGCCGCGATGGTGTTGATGAGGCCTACGACCTCGCCGATGCGTCCCGCGGATTGTGCTAGCCCCTGAACGGTGCTGTCGGTTTCGCGGGCCTGGTTGACGGCGCGGCTGGCGATGCCTGCGGCGTGTGCGGCCTGCTGGCTGATGTCGTTGATCGATGCAGAAAGCTCCTCGGCGGCGGCAGCGACGCTGTCGACGCTCATCGAGGCGTCGTTGGAGGCCTTGCCGGCGATTTGCACGCGGTCGTTGGTCTGGCGCGACACCGCGGACAGATCGCCCGAGGTCTTGCGCATTTCGCCGGAGGCTTCGCTCAATTCGCCGAGCGTCTTGCGCACCGCGCCCTCGAACTCGCCGACATAGGCCTCGACCGCGCGCTGGCGCGCGGTGGCGCCCACATTGCGCTCGCGCTCGTGCGCCTCGATCTTGAGCTTCTCGTTGGCCTGCTGCTTGAAGGTCTCCAGTGCGCCGGCAAGCGCGCCGATCTCGTCCTGGCGATCGAGATAGCCGCTGTCGACCGCGAGGTCGCCGCCGGCGACCTTCAGCATGGCATCGCGGATGGTGTTGAGCGGAGTGATGACGCGACGGCTGACCAGCATGATCGCGCCGACGGCAAGCCCCATGGCGAACGCTAGCAGCGTGAGCTGCGCGATCAGGGCGCGCTGCGCGCCACTGCGCTGCTCCAGCGTATGCGTCCTGGCGGCGTCGAGCGCGGCTTCCGCTACCGCGACCGCGCTTGCCATGCGGCCGACCGTGAGCGGGCTCCACTGGTTGGCGGTCATCTCGGGCTTCTCGCTCTTTACCAGCGCGTCCGCAAGGCGGTCGCGTAAGGCCAAATATTGCGGCTCGAAATAGGCGGTCTTGGCAGCAGCCACGGCAGAGGTCAGCGCCGGTGCCAGTTGCATGCCAAACGTCGACAATTCCAGCGCCTTCCACATCGCCGCCGTGCCGCCGACATATTGGGTGTAGTTGTAGCGGCCCTCTGGCGTGATCTTCCCCGCCGCCAGCCCGGTCGAGACGATCAGCGAGGCTTCGCCTGCGGTGTTGCGCAGCAGCCAGGCGTTCTGCTTGATCGACAGCAATTGGTCGATCGTGGCGTCCTGATGGTTGACAGTGCCGGCTAGCGTGTTCGACAGCCTGTCGAGCACATCGAGCAGGCCTTGGGTCGTCTCCATGTATTCCTTGGTCAGGCCGGCCCGGCGTTGATCCTTGGCCTTGGCGACGTCGTCCCAGAACTGCGTTTGCTCCTCGATCAGCAGCTTGTAGAGGCGAGCCAGCTCCGGCACCATCGTGCCCGATTGCGGAAAGTCGATGCTAGGCAGCAGCTTGAGCGCGCGAGCCATCGCCGGCATCTGCGCATCGCGCAGGCTCCGCAGATATTTCTCGATTTCGGGGTCCATCGGCTCGGTCGCGTTCAGCAGCCGTGACGTGGTCGACCGGTCGGTGCGCAGATTGTGCATCGCCTTGAACAAATCGGCGGAGGCGTCGGCGATCTGCGAGATGCGGTTGGCGGTCCTGAGGCGATCCCACGACTCGTAGGCAGTAAGCGAGAGCGAGATCACCACACAGACCGACGTGATCGCGATCACCGCCTTCAGCAGCGCGGATACGGTCAGACGATTCAGCATCGAAGTCCCCAGTTCCCGTTGCAAAGTTCGTGACGTCGCCCCGGGCAACATCGGAAAAGAGGGGCACGCAAGAATCGGCAATCGCATGCCGTTTGCGGCTCAGGACCCAAACGGTTTCTGCATCTGAAAGGAAAAGGGTAAAGTTTTATGCCGGCCCGCGGATCGTAGAAGTACGCATTTACTAGAAGTTGCAGAGGGTTGCGGCGATGGAACCGGTGCGGGAGTTGCGCGTTGTGAAACCGTCAGCAACTTTGCCTAAAGGGGGGTCCTAGCGATGCTGGTCGGCGTACTCGTCACCTTTCTCGTCGTCATTCTCGTGCTTTACCTCATCAACATGTTGCCGATGGATGGCCGCGCCAAGCAGATCGCGCGCGTTGTCGTCATCATCATCGGTATCGTGTCGCTGCTGAAATATCTCGCAGTGTTCTAACGGGCGGTGCTACCGCAAACAAGAAAGCCCCGGCGCGAGCCGGGGCTTTGGCATGACACCGATAGGGCTCAGCCGTTGGCCTTGGCCTCGCGGCGGCGGGCGGTGAGAATGTATTCGGTGTAGCCGTTCGGCTGCTCGCGGCCCTTGAAGACGAGGTCGCAGGCGGCCTTGAAGGCTGTGCCGTCGAACGCCGGCGCCATCGGCTTGTAGATGGCATCGCCCGCGTTCTGCTTGTCGACCACGACCGCCATACGTTTGAGCGATTCCATCACCTGTGCCTCGGTGATGACGCCCTGGTGCAGCCAGTTGGCGAGGTGCTGGCTGGAGATGCGCAAGGTGGCGCGGTCTTCCATCAGGCCGACATCGTGGATGTCGGGTACCTTGGAGCAGCCGACGCCCTGGTCGATCCAGCGCACGACATAGCCCAGAATACCCTGGCAGTTGTTGTCGATCTCCTGCTTGACGTCGTCGGGCGCCCAGTTCGACTTCGACACCGGAATAGTGAGGATGTCGGAGAGTTTTGCGCGCGGGCCGCCCTTGGTGAGTTCCTGCTGGCGCGCGGTGACGTTGACCTGGTGGTAGTGCAGCGCGTGCAGGGTCGCGGCGGTCGGCGAGGGCACCCAGGCGGTGGTGGCACCGGCCTGCGGATGGGCGAGCTTCTGCGCCAGCATGTCCGCCATCTTGTCCGGCGCGGCCCACATGCCCTTGCCGATCTGGGCGTGGCCGGGCAGGCCACAGGTCAGGCCCATATCCACGTTCCAGTCCTCATAGGCCTTGATCCAGGGCTGCGCCTTCATCTCGTTCTTGCGGATCATCGGACCCGCTTCCATCGAGGTGTGGATCTCGTCGCCGGTGCGGTCGAGGAAGCCGGTGTTGATGAACATGATGCGCTTGGAGGCGCGCTGGATGCAGGCCTTGAGGTTGACGGTGGTGCGCCGCTCCTCGTCCATGATGCCGACCTTGAGCGTGTTCTCGGGCAGGCCCAGCATCTTCTCGACGCGGTCGAAGATCTCGCAGGTCAGCGACACCTCGTCGGGGCCGTGCATCTTCGGCTTGACGATATAGGCCGAGCCGGTGCGGCTGTTCTTGACCTTGGAGTTGCCCTTGAGGTCGTGAACGGCAAGAAGCCCGGACACGGCGGCATCGAGCAGGCCTTCGGGAATCTCCTCGCCCTTTTCGTCCAGCACCGCGTCGGTGAACATGTGGTGACCGCAATTGCGCATCAGCAGCAGGCTGCGGCCGTGCAGCTTGACCTCGCCCTTGCCATCCGGCGTCTTGTAGCTGCGGTCGGCATTGAGCGAGCGCGTCAGCGTCTTGCCGCCCTTCTCGAAATCGGCCATCAGCGTGCCGTTCATCAGGCCGAGTGTGTTGCGATAGACCAGCACCTTGTCCTCGGCATCGACCGCGGCGACCGAATCCTCCATGTCGAGGATGGTGGAGACCGCGGACTCCATGATCATATCGGCGACGCCGGCCGGATCGTCCTTGCCGATCGTGCTGCTGCGGTCGATCTTCACCTCGACATGCATGCCGTTGTTGACGAGCAGCACTGCGCTCGGTGCGGCCGCGTCGCCCTGGAAGCCCGCGAATTGCGCAGCGTTCTTCAGCGCGGTGGCGTTGCCGCTCTTCAGCTTCACCGCGAGCTGGCCCGCGACGACGCTATAGGCGGTGATGTCGGTGTGGCTGCCGGTCGCCAGCGGCACGGCGGCATCGAGGAACGCTTTTGCTTTCGCGATTACCTTGTCGCCGCGCGCCTTGTTGTAGCCCTTGCCGCTCTCGGAAGGATCGTGCGGGATCGCATCGGTGCCGTAGAAGGCGTCATAGAGCGAGCCCCAGCGCGCATTCGCCGCGTTCAGCGCGTAGCGTGCATTGGTCAGGGGCACGACGAGCTGCGGGCCGCAGATCTTGCCGATCTCCTCGTCCACATTGGTCGTCTCGACCTTCTGCGTCACCGGCTCAGGGACGAGATAGCCGATCTCCTTGAGGAAAGCGGTATAGGCATTGAGGTCGAACGCCTTGCCCTTGTTGGCGCGGTGCCAGTCGTCGATCTTGGCCTGCAGCGTGTCGCGCAGCGCCAGCAATGCGCGGTTCTTCGGCCCCAGCTCCTTGATGATGGCGGCGAGCCCGGCCCAGAACGCATCCGGCGCGATTCCCGTCTTCGGGGCCGCTTCCTTGGCAATGAAATCGAACAGGACGGGAGCGATCTTCAATCCGTGGGCGTCGACGCGTTCCATGATGGGCTTTCTCGTTGGAAATCGATGTTTTTGGCTGCTTTTGACCAGACAGCAGCAAAATGCGCCCCAAGGGAGCAGCTTTCGAGGCCTTATTAGCCCCAAAATCGGGGCCGTGAGAAGGCCCCCGACGTCTGTCAAAATGTCAAGGCGCGGTGGCCGGCCCACGCACCGGTGTCATTCCTCGCGAAAGCGGGGAATCCAGTACGCCGCGGCCTTTCGGCTGAATCACTGCTGTCGGTGGAATACTGGTCGCCCGGTCAAGCCGGGCGACGACAGCGGGGCAGTAGGACGGTCTCAAATATTCGCGGCGAGGTCCACGACTTCGTCGAACAGCACGCCGGTCGTCTTCAGCATCTGCTCGATCTCGTCGGCTGCCTCGGCGACCGTCCGCGTCGAGGTGTCGATCACGAGCTCGGCGGCCTGCGGTGTCTCGTAATCGTTGCCGATGCCGGTGAACGACGCGAGCGCGCCGGCGCGGGCCTTCTTATAGTGGCCCTTGGGATCGCGCTCTTCGCACACCCCGGCCGGGGTCGCGACATGAATCTCGCGGAACGAAGTGTCGGCGATGCGGCGCGCGGTGGCGCGGTCCTCTCGGGCGGGCGAGACGGCGGCGACAATGGCGATGTGGCCGTTGCGCGCGAGATGCGTCGCGACTTCGGCGAGACGGCGGATGTTCTCGCTGCGATCGGCGGCCGAGAAGCCGAGATCGCTGTTGAGCCCGGCGCGCAGCGTGTCGCCGTCGAGCAGGATCGGCGAGCCGCCATTCGAAAACAGCCGCCGCTCCAGCGCCTTGGCCAGCGTCGATTTGCCGGACGCCGGCAGGCCCGTAAGCCAGACCACGGCGCCGTTGTGCTGATAGCGCGCAGACCGTTCGTCGGGCCGCAGCGCGGATTCCACCGGCACGATGTCCACGGGCAGGGCGCGCTGGCCGGCATCGACCGACAGCACGAGGCCGCCGCCCGCGATGCGTCCAGACACCTCGATCACGATGCGGCCGGTGCGCGGGTTCTCGGTGTAGGGGTCGGTGGCAATCGAATTCGAAAGAGAGATGTCGATCTCGCCGACATGGTTACGGCCGATCGCCTTGTTCTCGACGCTCGACAGTTCGCCCGGATCGACGGCTTTCTCGATCGCGACGACGGTGGCGCGGCTTTCCTTCGGTCCGCAGCGCACCAGGAGCTGGTCGCCCTTGGCCAGCGGCTTGTCGTGCAGCCAGAAGATCCGCGCGCGCAGCCGCCGCGTCTCACGCGGGGCGCTGTTGGCATGCGCGATGATATCGCCGCGCTCGACGAACAGCTCGCGGTCGAGCGTGATGCCGACCGATCGGCCCGCACCCTGGCGTCCCGCAACCGGCGTCACCGGCCAGCTCTCGACCGTCTTGATCCTGGCGATCTTGCCGGCCGGCATGATCACGATCTCGTCGCCGGCGATGAGGCTGCCGGATTCGATACGGCCAGCCACGATGCGGCGGTCGTCGAATTTGTAGATCGCCTGCACCGGCAGCCGCAGCGCCAGCGCTTCCAGCGGCCGCGCCGGCTCGAGCCTGTCCAGCGCCTCGACCACGGTCGGGCCCTTGTACCAGCGGATCCGGTCGGTGCGCTCGGCGACGCCGTCGCCGTCGCGGGCGGAAATCGGAATCACGGCCGTGGGCTTCACGCCGAGGCCCAGCAGATGCGCCGAGATCTCGTCGCTGATTTCGTTGAAGCGCTCGGCGGAGAAGTCGACGCGGTCCATCTTGTTGACGACGATCGCGACCTGCTTCACGCCGAGCAGATGCAGGAGGTAGCCGTGCCGCCGGGTCTGGTCACGCACGCCTTCGAGCGCGTCGATGATCAGCACCGCGCCGTCGGCCTGCGAGGCGCCGGTGATCATGTTGCGCAAGAATTCGGCGTGGCCGGGCGCGTCGATCAGCACGATGTCGCGCGAATTGGTGCGGAAGCGGATCTGCGTGGTGTCGATGGTGATGCCCTGGTCGCGCTCGGTCTGGAGCGCATCGAGCAGGAACGACCATTCGAACGGCATGCCGCGCCGCGCGCTGACGGCCTTGAGCATCTCGAGCTTGCCGTCGGGCAGGCTGCCGGTCTCGTGCAGCAGGCGGCCGACCAGCGTCGACTTGCCGTGGTCGACATGGCCGACGATGACGATGCGGACTTGGGGACGCGTGGTGCCGTTCGGCGTGGCGGGCGAAGCGGGGGTGACGATCATGTTCATACGGCGCTCGCGTCCTTGATCAGAGATAGCCGGCGACACGGAGGCGCTCGAACGCGTCCTCGGTCTCGTGGTCGAGCGCGCGGCCGGCACGTTCCGGCACCTTGGTCTGCTCGAGCTCGACCAGAATCTCGTCGATGTTCGACGCCGTCGAAGCGACTGGATTGGTGATGTCCTGATCGCCCAGCGAGCGGTAGCGCTTGCCGTTTTGCGAGAGATAAAGCGGAATGATCGGGATGTTCTCGCGCTTGGTGTAGGCCCAGATGTCGGACTCGGTCCAATGCAGGATCGGGTGAATGCGCAGATGCGCGCCTTGCGGCGGCGAGGCGTTGAAATGATCCCAGAACTCCGGCGGCTGGTCGCGCACGTCCCAATTGCCCTCCAGGCCGCGCGGCGAGAACACGCGCTCCTTGGCGCGCGTCGCCTCCTCGTCGCGGCGGATGCCGGCAATCAGGCCGTCAAAACCGTATTTGCCGAGCGCCATCTTGAGACCCTCAGTCTTGCGCGCGGCGGAACGGGCGGCGGGCGGCAGCGTTGGGTCGACGGCATCGATGGGCGGGCAGGGCTCGACGCGCAGATCCAGCTCCCACTCCTTGCCGTAGTGATCGCGGAAGCGATACATCTCCGGAAACTTCTTGCCGGTGTCGACATGAAGGGCCGGGAACGGCAGGCGGCCGAAGAACGCCTTGCGCGCCAGCCAGATCATGACATTGGAGTCCTTGCCGAGCGACCACAGCAGGGCAATCTTCTTGAGGCGACCGAAGGCTTCGCGGAAGATATAGATACTCTGGGCTTCAAGCTGGTCGAGATGGTCCATGCTCGGGGCAAGGTCAGCAAAAAATTCTTTCGCGGGCGCGCGCACGATGAATGCGGGGCTGCTCAGTCCGTTTGCTACGGAATCGTCCTTGAGAAGATGCATCTCTGCCACTTTGCGTTTGGAGGCGAAAATTCTATAGTTGCGGTGCGGGAGAGAAGAAAAAATTTTCTCTTTGCTCGCTCGAAACGACACATATATAGAAAATAATTCCAGTCAACCCCGGATGTGGGGGAAGCGAGTATCGCATGCAGTTCTTGCCGGTGTTTCTCGATCTCAAGGCCGGCCCGGTGGTCCTCATCGGCGCGGGTGAGCTTTTGCGCGCCAAGTTGCGCGTGCTCGCCGCTGCCGGTGCGCGCATTCGCGTGCATACGATCGACGGCAATCAGGACTTGGGTTTGAGCCCTGCGGACGCGGTGCGTATCGAAGTTGTGGCCGGCGATCCGCTCGCCGCCGATCTCGCCGGCGTCATCGCCATCGTTTGCGCAGGCGCGGAGGATATCGGTGTGGCGATGTCGGCCCGCGCCAAGGCGCTCGGCCTGCCCGTCAACGTCATGGACGATCTCGAACATTCCAGCTTCATCTTCCCTGCGATCGTCGATCGCGGCGATGTCGTGGTCGCTGTCGGTACCGGCGGAACGTCGCCGGTCGTCGCGCGGCGCGTGCGCGAAAAGATCGAGGCGTTGCTGCCGGCGCGGATCGGCGAGCTTGCCGAGTTCATCGGCGGCTTCCGCAAATCCATCAACGAACGTATTGCCGAGTTTCCGCTGCGCCGCCGCTTCTGGGAGCGCGTCATCGACGGCCCGATCGGCGCCGCCGTTCTGGCCGGCCGCAAGGGCGAGGCTGGAGCGGCGCTGAACAGGATCACCGATCCGTCCGCGTTCGCGCGCGCCGACAAGCCGGAAGGCTCCGTTGCACTGGTCGGCGCCGGACCCGGCGATCCGGATTTGCTCACCATCAAGGCGCTGCGCGCATTGCAGGACGCCGATACCGTCTTCCATGACGAACTGGTTTCGCCCGAAATTCTCGACCGCATCCGCCGCGACACCACGCGCGTGCCGGTCGGCCGCCGCGTCGGCAAGCCCGGCATCGGGCAGGACGCGATCAACAAGCGCATGATCGAGGCCGCGCAATCCGGCCAGCGCGTGGTGCGGCTGAAGGGCGGCGATCCCTTCGTGTTCGGCCGCGGTGGCGAAGAAGTCGAAGCCCTGCGTGCAGCCGGCGTTGCCTATTCGATCATTCCCGGCATCACCGCAGGGCTCGGCGGCGCCGCCGATTTCGAGGTGCCGCTCACCTACCGTCATGAAGCGACCCGCATCACCTTCCTCACCGCGCACAAGGCGCGCGACGCGGAGACGGTGGACTGGTCGACGTTGACCGACGCCAAGATGACCGTCGTGGTCTACATGGGCATGACGGCTGCCCCCGCGATCCGCGCCGGCCTGTTTGCCGCCGGGCGTTCGCCGGAGACGCCGGTCGGCGTGTTCGCCCGCGTCACGCGTCCCGATGCGCAAGGCGCGATCGGCACGCTGCGCGACCTGCCCGAGCTGGTGCGGCGGACCAACGGCGGCCCCGCCATTCTCATCATCGGCGATGTGGTCCGGCATGCCGGCTCGCTTCGCCAAACCCCAAAGCAAATCATCTCTGACCTGTTGGATGCAGCCGAATGACCTCCCCGCTTGAACAGAAGAAGATCAAAATCGCCGGCCCCTCGGTCGTGACCGCCAACCGTACCTGGGACGGCATCGTCGTTTACCGCACCGCCGCCAGGAGCTGGTCCGCGGACCTGTCGGAAGCCGCGATCGTGCGCAACTCCGACGAGGCGAAAGCGTTGCTTGCGGAGTCCGTTGCCGATGACGTCGGCGCGATCGGTCCCTATATCGCGCCGGTACAGGTCGGTGCGGACGGCCAGATCGAACCCGGCAATCTGCGCGAACAGATCCGCCGCACCGGCGTGACCATCGGACACCCGGTCCAGGTTTAAGGCGTTTTCTTATGTATGCTTACGATGAAATCGATCGCACGCTCGTCAACGAGCGCGTCTCGGAGTTCCGCGACCAGGTGAAGCGCCGCCTCTCCGGCGAGCTCACCGAGGACGAGTTCAAGATCCTGCGGCTTCAGAACGGCGTCTACCTGCAACTGCACGCCTACATGTTCCGCGTCGCGATCCCCTACGGGACGCTGGCGTCGAACCAGTTGCGGGCGCTCGCCCATGTCGCGCGCAAATACGACCGCGGCTACGGCCATTTCACCACGCGGCAGAATATCCAGTTCAACTGGATCAAGCTTGCCGAATTGCCGGATGCGCTGGCTGATCTCGCCGAGGTCGGCATCCATGCGATGCAGACCTCCGGCAACAACATGCGTAACGTCACCTCGGACCAGTGGGCCGGCGTCGCGCCAGGCGAGATCGAAGACCCCCGCATCTGGTCGGAGCTGATCCGCCAGCACACCACGCTGCATCCGGAATTCTCGTTCCTGCCGCGCAAGTTCAAGATCGCAATCACCGCGTCGGACCATGACCGCGCGGCGATCAAGATCCACGATATTGGCCTGCGCCTGATCAAGAACGAGAAGGGCGAGACCGGCTTCGAGGTGCTGGTCGGTGGCGGGCTCGGCCGCACGCCGTTCATCGCCAAGACCATCAAGCACTTCGTGCATGGCCGCGACATTCTCAGCTATATCGAAGCGATCCTGCGCGTCTACAATCAGTACGGCCGCCGCGACAACATCTACAAGGCGCGCATCAAGATCCTGGTGCACGAGCTCGGCATCGAGAAATTCTCGCGCGAGGTCGAGGAAGAGTGGCAGCACATCCGCAACTCCTCGCTCCAGATCGACGACGAGGTGATCGAGGACATCCGCTCGCGCTTCGCCTACCCGTCCTACGAGAAGCTACCGCACATGCCGGACCAGCTGCGCCAGGCCGCGGCCGATCCTGATTTCGAGGCGTGGCGCAAGAACTCGGTCGCCCCGCACAAGGTCCAGGGCTATTCCATCGTCACGATCTCGCTGAAGCCGATCGGCGCGCCTCCGGGCGATGCCACCGCAGAGCAGATGGATGCACTGGCCGATCTCGCCGACAAATACTCATTCGGTGAGATTCGCGTCGGCCACGAGCAGAACCTCGCTCTGCCGCACGTTGCCAAGCGCGACCTGCCGGCCTTGTGGAAGGCGCTGGACAAGCTCGGGCTGGCGACACCGAACGTCAATCTGATCACCGACATCATCGCCTGCCCGGGGCTCGACTATTGCTCGCTGGCGAATGCGCGCTCGATCCCGATCGCGCAGGAATTGACGCGGCGCTTCGCCAATCACGAGCTCGCCAATCTGATCGGCCGTCTCCACATCAACATCTCCGGCTGCATCAATGCATGCGGCCATCACCATGTCGGCCATATCGGCATTCTCGGCGTCGAGAAGAACGGCGAGGAAGTCTACCAGATCACCATCGGCGGCCGCGCCGACGAGAGCGCCGCACTCGGCAATCTGATCGGCCCTGGCGTCAAGTTCGACGAGGTCGCCGACGTCGTCGAGGACATCGTGGAAGCCTATCTGGCGCTGCGCGAGCGGCCGGAAGAGCTGTTCATGGACACCGTAAAGCGCCTCGGCGTCGAACCTTTCAAGGAGCGCGTTTATGCCACTCGTTAACGGCGGAAAGATCGTCGACGACAGCTTCGTCAAGCTCGCCGTCGACACGCCGCTGCCCGAGGGCGGCGACATCCTGGTGCCGGCCGAGCGCTTCGTCGGCGAGGCGGATGCGTTGCTCAAGCGGACCGGCAAGGTCGGCGTGATCTGGCCGAATAGTCGCGACATCGCCGAATTGGTGCCGTATCTCGGCAAGATCGCCGTCGTCGCGCTGGTGTTCCCGACCTTCCGCGACGGACGTGCCTACAGCCAGGCGCGGCTGCTGCGCGAGCGCTACAATTATCGCGGCGACCTGCGTGCCACCGGCCAGATCCTGCGCGACCAGTTCGTGTTCATGCTCCGCGCCGGCTTCGATTCCTTCGACGTCAAGAAGCAGGCCGACGCGGAAGCCTTCATGCAGACCGCGAAGCGCTATTCGGTATTCTACCAGCCGACCGGCGACGGCCGGATCACGGCGCTGCACCGGCGCATGCAGCTGCGTCACTCCGAAGGTGTCGGCACGTGAACGCAATCGCGCCTCAGGTTCCGTCGATGTCCGTCTCTGCGCTGCCCACAGCGGAGGAGCTCGATCATGCCCTACGCGATGCCTCGCCCGCTGAAATCATTGCCGTTGCGCTGAAGACGGTCGGGCGCGAGAAGCTGGCGCTGGTGTCGTCCTTCGGCACGGAATCGGCGACGCTGCTGAAAGTCATGGCTGACGTCGATCCGGCGATTCCCGTGATCTTCCTCGATACCGGCTGGCTGTTCGAGGAGACGTTGGCCTATCGCGACACGCTGATCGCGACGCTGGGCCTGACGGACGTCCGCTCGATCAAACCTGCCGAAGAGACGCTGTCGCGCGAAGATCCCGACCGCGACCTCTGGTTTTCGGATCCCGACGCTTGCTGCCGTATCCGCAAGGTCGAGCCGCTGGCGCGTGCGCTGAAACCGTTCGATGCGTGGCTCAACGGCCGCAAGCGCTTCCAGGGCAGCACGCGCGCCGACATTCCGGTGGTCGAGGACGACGGCGCGCGGTTGAAGTTCAATCCTTTCGCCAATGTCTCGCGCGAGGAACTCGAGGCGATTTTCGCCCGCGCCAAATTGCCGCGCCATCCTCTGGTGGAGTCCGGTTTCCTGTCGGTTGGGTGTATGCCTTGCACGAGCAGAACGGCTGAAGGCGAAGACGAACGCGCCGGTCGGTGGCGCGGCCGGGCCAAGACAGAATGCGGCATCCACACGATGAAGATTTCGTAGCACAGTCGCGCTGCCCGGCTACGAACAAGAAAATCCGGTTCCGTTGACTTAAGCCCGTTTGCATCCGAGTTATGCCTGCAGGTCTTCGCTGACACCGACGTCATCGAAGTGAATGGAGATGGACATGATGCGCCGTATCGTTCCGCTCGCTGCAGGACTGCTCGTGACAGGCTTGTTGGCAAGCTCGGCTCTCGCCGCTGACATCAATCTGCTGAACGTATCGTACGATCCGACGCGCGAGCTCTATGCCGAGTTCAACAAGGCGTTCGCGAATGCCTATCAGAAGGAAACTGGCAAGAGCGTCGAGATCAAGCAGTCGCATGGCGGCAGCGGTTCGCAGGCGCGCGCTGTGATCGACGGATTGCAGGCCGACGTGGTAACGCTTGCGCTCGCCTACGACATCGACGCTATCGCGGGCAAAGGCCTCACGGCGGCCGACTGGCAGAAGCGGTTGCCGCAAAATTCATCGCCCTACACCTCGACCATCGTGTTTCTGGTCCGCAGGGGCAATCCCAAAGGCATCAAGGACTGGGACGATCTGCTCAAGCCGGGTGTCGCGGTGATCACGCCGAACCCGAAGACGTCGGGCGGTGCGCGCTGGAATTATCTCGCGGCTTGGGGTTTTGCGCAGAAGAAATACGGTTCAGTCGACAAAGCCAAGGACTTCATCGGCAAGTTGTATCAGCAGGTGCCGGTGCTCGACACCGGTGCGCGCGGCGCGACCGTGACCTTCGTCGAGCGCGGCGTCGGCGACGTGCTGCTCGCCTGGGAGAACGAGGCGTATCTGGCGCTGAAGGAGTTCGGTCCGGAGAAATTCGAGATCGTGGCGCCGCCGCTCTCGATCCTGGCGGAACCGCCGGTGACCATCGTCGACAAGGTTGCCGATAAAAAAGGCACCCGCAACGCCGCCGATGCCTACCTTCAATATTGGTATACCAAGGAAGGTCAGGAAATCGCGGCACGCAATTTCTATCGTCCGCGCGATCCCGAGATCGCCAAAAAATATGAAAACTCCTTCGCAAAGGTCGAGCTGTTCACGATCGACGATGTGTTCGGCGGCTGGACCAAGGCGCAGAAGGAACATTTTGCCGACGGCGGCGTCTTTGATCAGATCTATAAGAACTGATCGGGCGTTGGCGGAGGGGCGTTAACAGGGGGCCTGGTGAGCGCAGTCGCAGCACGACGCCGGACATTGCCGGGCTTCGGTCTCACGATGGGACTGACGCTTTCCTGGTTGTCGATCATCATCCTGATTCCGCTCGCCGGGCTGTTCCTGAAATCACTGGAGCTGAGCCTGGAACAGTTCTGGGCCATCATCTCTAGCCGCCGTACCCTGAACGCGCTTCGCGTCTCCTTCGGGCTCGCGTTTGCGGCGGCCTGCGTCAATCTGGTGATGGGCAGCATCATCGTCTGGGCGCTGGTGCGCTACCGCTTCCCCGGTCGGCGACTGTTCGATGCCATCGTCGACGTGCCCTTCGCGTTGCCGACGGCGGTCGCCGGCGTCGCGCTGACCGCGTTGTTCGCCGAGAAGGGTTGGCTCGGCGCGCCACTTGCGGCGGCCGGCATCAAGGTGGCGTTCACGCCGCTCGGCATCTTCGTCGCGATGATCTTCATCGGCATTCCCTTCGTGGTGCGCACGGTTCAACCGGTGCTCCAGGATCTCGATCCCGAGATCGAGGAGGCCGCGGGCAGCCTTGGCGCCAGCCGCTGGCAGACCATCATCCGCGTGATCCTGCCCTCGCTCGGGCCGGCGCTGCTCACCGGGCTCGCGCTCGCCTTCGCCCGCGCCGTCGGCGAATACGGCTCGGTGATCTTCATCGCCGGCAATCTGCCGAACGTGTCCGAGATCGCGCCACTCCTGATCGTGATCCGCCTCTCTGAATTTCGCTACGCCGATGCGACCGCCATCGCTGTGGTCATGCTCGTCGTGTCTTTCGTCATCATCTTCGCCGTCAACCGGCTCCAGCGCTGGGCGCGGAGCCGGATCCCGGCGCGCTGAGGGCGGATCATGACGATGCAGATCGCTGATTCCGTATCACTCTCGGCCCCCGACGCCAAGGCACGCGCGCATGCGGCGGCTGCGCGGAACAGCCTTCGCACCGAACCACGCGCGGTCCGCATCATTATCATCGCGCTGGCGATGATCTTTCTCTCTGTCTTCGTTGTGCTGCCGCTGGTGGTCGTGTTCGCGCAGGCCTTCTCGAAGGGAATCCTCGCTTATCTCGCCGCGCTGGCCGACCCGGAGGCGTTGTCCGCGATCAAGCTGACACTGGTGGTAGCCGCGATCTCAGTCGGCCTCAACCTCGTGTTCGGTCTCGTCGCGGCCTGGGCCATCGCGAAGTTCGAGTTTAGGGGCAAGACCTTCCTGATCACGCTGATCGACCTGCCGTTCTCGGTGAGCCCGGTGATCTCGGGCCTCGTCTTCGTGCTCCTGTTCGGCGCGCAGGGCTATTTCGGGAGCTGGCTGCGCGATCACGACATCCAGATCCTGTTCGCCGTGCCCGGCATTGCGCTCGCGACCACCTTCGTCACCTTCCCCTTCGTCGCACGTGCGCTGATCCCGCTGATGCAGGAGCAGGGCACGCAGGAGGAGGAGGCCGCGATCTCGCTCGGCGCCTCGGGCTTGCAGACCTTCTTCCGCGTCACGCTGCCCAACATCAAATGGGGCGTGCTCTACGGCGTCCTGCTCTGCAATGCCCGCGCGATGGGCGAGTTCGGCGCGGTGTCCGTCGTCTCCGGCCATATCCGCGGCGAGACCAACACCATGCCGCTCCTGGTCGAGATCCTCTACAACGAATACCAGTTCGTCGCGGCGTTCGCGATCGCATCGCTGCTCGCAATGCTGGCGCTGATCACGCTGATCGCCAAGACCGTTCTCGAACATCATCTCGACGAAGGACACGACGCAAGTGACCATTGAAGTCAGGAATCTCGTCAAGAAGTTCGACAGCTTCAAAGCCCTCGATGGCGTCGACCTCAAGGTCGACAACGGCGAGCTGCTGGCGCTGCTCGGCCCGTCCGGTTCCGGCAAGACCACGCTGCTGCGCATCATCGCCGGCCTCGATTGGCCTGATTCAGGTGACGTCGCCTTCAACGGCGAGGACGCGCTGGCGCAGGGCGCGCGCGAACGCCACGTCGGCTTCGTATTCCAGCACTATGCGCTGTTCCGCCACATGACGGTGTTCGAGAACGTCGCCTTCGGCCTCCGCGTGCAGCCGCGCGCCATCCGCAAGGATGAGTCTACCATTCGTGCGCGCGTAAAAGAGCTGCTCGATCTCGTGCAACTCGACTGGCTCGCCGACCGCTATCCGAGCCAGCTTTCGGGCGGCCAGCGCCAGCGCATCGCACTCGCCCGCGCGCTCGCGATCGAGCCGCGCATCCTGCTGCTCGACGAACCCTTCGGCGCGCTCGACGCCAAGGTGCGGAAAGAGCTGCGCAGATGGCTGCGGTCGCTGCACCACGAGATCAACGTCACATCGATCTTCGTCACCCATGACCAGGAGGAGGCGCTGGAAGTCGCCAACCGTGTCGTGGTGATGGACAAGGGCAGGATCGAGCAGATCGGTTCGCCCGACGACGTCTACGAAACTCCGGCGACGGCCTTCGTCCACGGCTTCATCGGTGAATCCATCGAGCTGCCGGTCAAGATCGAAGGTGGCGTCATCAGGCTCGGCGATCGGCCGCTGCGGCTTGCGGCCGACGGCCTTGCGCCTGGCGCGTCAAGACTGTTCGTGCGGCGACACGACATGCTGGTCGGGCCGCCCGGCAGCGGCGCTTTCGAGGGCGCGGTTCAGCACGTCCGGAATTTCGGCCCCGTGCAGCGGGCCGAGGTCGCCCTGTCAGGCGGCGAGACCATCGAGATCGACGCCCCCCGCGACAGGGAACTGCGCGCCGGCGATACGATTGGCCTGGAGCCCCGCCGCTACCGGATATTTGCGGGCGCCTGAGCCGGCTCGACGGGTCAATTTTTCTTCAATATTCACCTTTCAGCCACGGTTGCTATGCAACAACGGCCCCTGATTTGGGGGCTTCTGTTCATGCGCGCCGCGGCCGCGATACTCATCACTTTGCTGCTCGCCGGCTGCGCCGGCAACGAAGCGCCGGTCCAGCAGCCGTCCATGTATGCCGATATGTCCGTTCCCGGCACCAAGCTCGATGCGCAGGCGGCTGCGATCATGATCTCGCAATACCGCCAGAATAACGGGCTCGGCACCGTCGTGATCGACCCCGATCTGATGCGGCTCGCCGAATCCCAGTCACAGGCCATGGCGGCGGCCAACAAGATGGACCATGACGTCCGCGCGCCGCTGGCCAAGCGCCTCAGCGCCGGCAGTTATCCGGCGAATGTTGCGGTTGAGAACGTCTCGGCCGGCTATCATACGCTGGCGGAAGCGTTTTCCGGCTGGCGCGACTCGCCCCCGCACCGCGCCAACATGCTCAAGAACGGTGTCACAAAATTGGGCATAGCGGCGGGTTATGCTCCCGGCACCAAATACAAGGTGTTCTGGACCATGATCCTGGCCTCGACCGACCCCCGATAAGCCAGACTTGATCCCGGGATGCATTGACGCCGCGGCGAAACTGTCGCCACGGTGGCTCGCCTTTTGCTACTGTTCCCACATGACAGATCATAGCCCGGAAATCGCAACAGTCCCCGCGAATGCGCAACGCGTCCTGGTCCTCCAGGGCGGCGGCGCGCTCGGCTCCTATCAGGCCGGCGCCTATCAGTCGCTCTGCCATGCCGGCTTCGAGCCGGAATGGGTGGCCGGCATCTCGATCGGCGCGATCAACGCCGCGATCATTGCCGGCAACGAAGGGCAGACGCGGGTCAAGCGGCTCAAGGAATTCTGGGAGATGGTCTCCGCGCCGGTGCCGTGGAAGCCGATCGGCAAGAGCGATCACAGCCGCGAGCTGTTCAACTCCAGCAGCGCCGCGCTCATTGCAACGTTCGGCGTGCCCGGCTTCTTCGTGCCTCGCCTGCCTCCCGCGCTGCTCTGGCCCCCCGGCAGCCCACAGGCGCAGAGCTACTACGACACCGCGCCACTGAAGAAGACACTGGAGCGCCTTGTCGATTTCGACCGCATCAATGACTTGAAGACACGGCTGTCGGTCGGTGCGGTCGGCGTCACCTCCGGCAACTTCAAGTATTTCGACAATTACGAATTCAAGAAGCGTGGCAAGAAAATCGGCCCGGAGCACATCATGGCCTCCGGCGCGTTGCCGCCGGGCTTTCCGTCCGTCGTGATCGACGGCGAGCATTATTGGGACGGCGGCATCGCCTCCAACACGCCGCTCGACTACGTGCTGGACGCCGAGGTCGACCGCGACCTCCTGATCTTCCAGATCGACCTGTTCAGCGCCCGCGGCGATCTGCCGACCTCGCTGCTCGAGGCCACCGAGCGCGAGAAGGACATCCGCTTCTCCAGCCGCACGCGGATGAACACCGACAAGAACAAGCAGGTGCACAACGCCCGCAGGGCCGTGCGCGACCTGATTTCCAAATTGCCCGATTATCTCAAGAACGACCCTTCCGTGGAATTCCTTGCGAAGGTATCGCGCGAAAGCACTGTTACTGTGGTGCACCTGATCTACCGCAGCAAGAACTACGAATCCTCGTCCAAGGATTACGATTTCTCGCATGTCGCCATGGTCGAGCATTGGGAAGCCGGCGTGCGCGACGTGCATCTGTCGATGCGCCACAAGGACTGGCTCGAGCGGCCGCAATCCGGCGAGACCATGGTGACCTACGATCTCACGGGGGACGTCACCGCGCCCCCGCCAAAAAGGAGCGAATGAATATGGGTAGTCTGTCAGGCAAGAATGCCGTCGTGACCGGGTCGACCAGCGGCATCGGACTTGCTTATGCGCGCGCCTTCGCCGCCGCCGGCGCCAATGTCGTCATCAACGGGTTCGGCTCGCCGGAGGACATCGAGAAGGAGCGCACCAAGATCGAATCCGATTTCGGCGTCAAGGCGGTCTATTCGCCCGCCGACATGACCAAGCCGGCGGAGATCGCCGGGATGATCGCGCTCGGCGAGAAGAGTTTCGGTTCGGTCGACATCCTCGTCAACAATGCCGGCATCCAGTTCGTCTCGCCGATCGAGGAATTCCCGCCGGAGAAGTGGGACCAGATCATCGCGATCAACCTGTCCTCGGCCTTCCATGCCATTCGCGCCGCCGTGCCCGGCATGAAGAAGAAGGGCTGGGGCCGCATCATCAATACCGCTTCCGCGCACTCGCTGGTCGCCTCGCCCTTCAAGTCGGCCTATGTGTCGGCCAAGCATGGCATCGCCGGCCTGACCAAGACCGTGGCTCTGGAGGTCGCGACCAGCAAGATCACCTGCAACTGCATCAGCCCCGGCTATGTCTGGACGCCGCTGGTGGAGAAGCAGATCCCCGACACCATGAAGGCGCGCAACCTCACCCGCGAGCAGGTCATCAACGACGTGCTGCTCGATGCGCAGCCGACCAAGGAGTTCGTCACCTCCGAGCAGGTCGCGGCACTCGCGCTGTTCCTGTGCGGCGACGATGCCGCGCAGATCACCGGCACCAACCTCTCGATCGACGGCGGCTGGACCGCGGAGTAGGGGACTACGGCTGGCGAATGGCGGAGCCGAGCTCCGCCATTTTCGTTCAGTGTGTCCAGGCCAGCGCCGTCACGAATGCCGAGGACAGGTTCAGCTCCGCGAACATGATCTTGCCGGCGACCACGAACAGCACGCTGGCAAGTGTCAGGCGCAGCACCGTCTCGGGCACGCGCGTCGCGCTGAAGCTGCCGACGATGATGCCGGGCAGCGAGCCCAACAGCAGCACGCCCATCAGCGCCCAATCCACGTCGCCAAGCGCCCAGTGCCCCATTCCGGCGATCAGCGTCAGCGGGACCGCATGGGCGATGTCGGAGCCGACGATGGTCGCCATCGGCAGGCGCGGATAGAGCAGCAGCAGGACGGTGACGCCGACCGCGCCGGCGCCGACCGATGAAATCGAGACCAGCACACCGAGCACGATTCCGGTGATGACCGTCGCGATCGCCGTGGTGCGGTCATCGACCTGCTCCAGGCGTCGACGATAACGCTTCATGATCGCCTTGCGGAAGATCAGCGAGGTCGCGGTCAGCAGCAGCGCAAAGCACAACACCAGATTGACCAGGCTGCGCTCGGAATCGCTCTTGAGGTCGAGCTCCCACAGCACGAGCAGCGTCAGCGCGCTCGCCGGAAGGCTGCCGCAGGCGAGCCGCAGCACCGCCGGCCAGTGCACGCTGCGCGACCAGCCATGCACCACGCTGCCGCCGGTCTTGGTGGCGGCCGCATAGAGCAGGTCGGTGCCGACTGCGGTCGATGGATGAATGCCGAACAGCAGGATCAGCAGCGGCGTCATCAACGAACCGCCGCCCACGCCGGTCATCCCGACCAGCAGGCCGACGCCGAAACCCGAGGCGACGTAGAGTGGATCGATCATGTCCGGGGAAGCTTAGGTTTATCTCGTCAGTTGGGCAATACGACGTAGAATAAAATTTCCCTACGGTGCAACCAATTGGGAGCAATAAGAAAAATCGTGCTGCATGCCGACGATAAGTAGGCATTTCTTTTTGTTCCCGGGCCTGCTGCGAAACAGCCGTTCCCCGAGGGCAGCATGCGAGGGCAGGTGTGAAGCGCCTATTTACCGAACGCCAGCACGTGCAGGCCGAGGCGCTGTCGCACGATCCAGAACAGCAGCACCGTCTCGAAGCAGAGCGAGATCGAGGTCGCGGCCGCGGCGCCATGACCGCCGTAGCGCGGCACCAGCGCGATGCAGAGTACCAGGTTCATCACAAAGGCCAGCGCATAGGCCAGCGCGCAGATCTTCTGCTGCCCGAGCATGTTGAGCAGGCGTTCGACCGGGCCGATCGCGGAGCGCACCACGAGCCCGATCGCGGCGACGAACATGATGTCGTAGCCGACCACGAATTGCGGCCCGAACAGCCAGAGCAGCGGCTTGCCGAGCGCGAGCAGCACGATGGTCGCCGCCAGCGACGGCCAGAACGTCCAGTTGATGGCATGCGCCACGTAAGCCGACAGCCGCACCTTGTCGCCAGCTGCGTTGTATTCAGCGAAGCGATGCGCGGTGGTCGCCGACATCGCGTAGTGGATGAAGGAGACCAGCGCCAGCGTCTTCACCACGGCGAAATAGACGCCGACCTCGTCGGAGGGGCGGAACTGCTGAAGCACCAGCACGTCGGTATAGGACAAGAGCAAGTAGAAGCTTTCGACCAGCAGGATCGGCAGCGAGACGGCGAGCCAGCCGCCGATGTCATAAGCCTTGGGGCCCGGCTCGATGTGATTGGCAAGCTTGCGGTTCAGCACCATCATCTGCCCGGTCATCGCGATCCACACCGCGCCGGCGCTCGCGACCATCGCGGCGACCGCGCCGAGATGATACCCGAGCAGGAAGGCGCAGGCCGTGATGCCGATGATCAGCGCCTGGCGGATGATGAATTGCGGCATCAGGCCGAGCTGCATCCAGTCATGCGAGCGCGCGATGCCGTCCTGGGTGTTGGCGACGACGAAAGCGGGCAGCGTCATGCAGCCGATATAGAGCGGCAGCACCTCGGCCGGATCGATCCAGGGCGACAGCAATTTGACGATGCCGGCAAGGCCGAGCGACGCCAGCGCGGAGACGGCAAAGGTCAGCCAGCGGCTGCCGGAGAGAAAGCCGCGCAGCAGCGCCTGCTCGCCGCTGGTGCGGTACTCCGGAATGATTTTTTGTGCGGAGGCCGAGATGCCAAAATCCATCATGCTGCCGAGCAGCAGCACCCAGGTCCAGACATAGACGTAGACGCCGTAGTCGGACGTGCCCATCCAGCGCGCGAGCAGGACCTGCGAGAAATATGCAAGGCCCGCGCTGACCACCCGGATGATGAAGATGGTGCCCGCCAGCCGCCGCGTCAGCGACGCCTCGCTCGATCCGCCCGTTAATTTTCCGCGCAGCCGCGCGATCAGGCCGGCAGGTCCGGTCGTTGCGGGTTCTGCATCCATCACGGCCAATTCGAAGGATCCCCGAGGCGCACGCGCATGCTGCGGCAGCCTTGCTGCAGTAGCCTTGGGGATTAGCAACCATTCGTTAAGATTCGGTTGGGTGTTTCCGTCGTCCCCCGTGCGCAATTGCGCACGGGGGAGGACGACGACTACTCCAAATTCGTATTGAACTCGTACGACTTCTGCGGCCCGACCAGCGTGAACTTCAGCGCGGCGCCGTCGGGCTTGGCGCCCGGTGGCAGTCCGTCGAGCTCGAAAGAAAATCGCTTCACGCCCGGCGGGCTGGGCTCGACCGGCGCGGGGATCGGCAACGACCAATCCGGCGTCGGGCCTTCCACGAACAAATTGACGTTGCCCGCATCCGGCGTCACCACGTCGACGACCACATTCTTGGGCCCGTCACGCTTGACGTCGCGGATGGTGATCGGGTTGGGATCGCCGATATTGGCGGGCTTGGGCACGGTGTCGAGCGCTGCACGCAGATTGGCGTCCTCGGTCGACGCGACGCTGTTGAAGCCAAGCTCGGCCTTGGCCTCGACCGGAATGCAAAGCTTTTCGCACACGGCGTAATTGATCTCGGCGCGCAGCGTCACCGGCTTGTCGGCCGCCTTGGCGATGATGCGCAGCGGCAGCACGATCTGGTCGTGATAGCCGATCGAATGGCCGCCGGCGCCGTCGTCGAACTTCAGCGGCGCCGGCCACATCACCGTCACCGCTTCGACATTGTCAGACTTCGAGAAATCGAAGCGCGGCGGAACGCCGGAATCGCCCGGCATGCGCCAATAGGTTTTCCAGCCGGGCTGGATCTGGAAGGCGATACCGCCGAGCAGGACGGCGCCGCTGCGCGATCCCGCGAGCAACCGCACCGCGGAATGTCCGTCGCGCTGCCACGGCGATGCGTCGTCGGCATGGGCCGCAAGCGCCAGCGATGACACAAGCAGGGTTGTCGCGACGCCAATCGCCGCATGCAGGGGAACTCTTGTCAGCATGATACGTCTTTACAGGGTCACCCCGGGGCAAACCATTGAATTGCTTGTGATGACTTGAATCAAGTCCTGCAAGTCTTGACCTTGCAAGCCTTGATTTGACAGCGGACCGGCCCGACATCAGGATAGGAATTGAAACCGGAGTGCTTCACCGATGGCTCCCACAGGAAAGAGGATGGGCGAAAGCACCCGCAAGCCCGGCCCCGCGCTCCCCAGTTCGGCGGGTTACCTCGACGGCCGCCTCCTCATCGCGATGCCGGTGATGGGCGATGAGCGCTTCGAGCGCTCGGTGATCTACCTCTGCGCTCACTCCGCCGAAGGCGCCATGGGCATCATCGTCAACCATCCGGCCGGCAGCATCGACTTCCCAGAGCTGTTGCAACAGCTCGGCATCATCAAGAAGGGCGAGCACATCAAGCTGCCGGAGAACGCCGAAAGCATGAAGGTGCTGCGCGGCGGTCCGGTTGATACCGGCCGCGGCTTTGTGCTGCACTCCAGCGATTTCTACATCGAGAACGCGACGCTCCGGATCGACGACGGCGTCTGCCTCACCGCGACCGTCGACATCCTGCGCGCGATCGCCGACGGCTCCGGTCCCAAGCATGCCATCCTGGCGCTCGGCTATGCCGGCTGGGCGCCGGGCCAGCTCGAGACCGAAATCCAGAGCAATGGCTGGCTGCATTGCGACGCGGATTCGGATTTGATCTTCGGCGATGACGTCGATGAAAAATACGGCCGCGCGCTGCGCAAGATCGGCATCGATCCCGGCATGCTCTCGAACGAGGCGGGTCACGCGTAGCTGTTGGTATCGCAACACCCTCCGGTGTCGTCCCCGGCGAAGGCCGGGACCCATACCCACAGGAAGTGATTGTTGAAGCGAGCTGACGCCACTAGCCTTTCAAACTACATTCAGTGGTTATCGATCCCAGCCTTCGCCGGGACGACGGTGGAATGTGTGGCTGTATCCCTACTCCGCCGCCTGCTGCTGCACCGTCGGCTCGGTCCCCGCCACTGTCGCGCGGCGCATGTCGCGGGGCTGGGACTGGTCGTAGCGGCGGACGCGGTGCATCGTCTGGCGGTTGTCCCACATCACGAGATCATGCAGCTTCCATTTGTGGACGTAGACGAACTCCGCGCTGGTCGCGTGCTCGTTGAGATCGCGCAGCAGTACCCGGCCCTCCGGCACGTTCATGCTGACAATCTTGCCGGCATGCGATGAGAGATAAAGCGACTTGCGACGATGCACGGGATGGGTGCGCACGAGACGTTGCAGCACCGGTTTGAACATCTTCTTCTCGTCGTCGGTGTATTCGGTAAAGCCGAGCGATCCCCGCGAATACATCAGCGAGTGCTCGCACACGAGGTCCTCGATCTCCGCCTTGGTGTCGTCGTCGAGCGCGTCATAGGCCGCGCGCATATCGGCGAATTCGGTGTTGCCGCCCTTCGGGTTGAGCACGCGGGCCGACAGCAGCGAGAATTTTGCCGGGATCGGGCGGAACGAGCTGTCGGAATGCCACAGGCAGTTGCCCAGATTGAACAGATGCGCCCGGCTGTCTTTCGCCAGCGGCTTGCCGTCCTTGCCGAGGTTGGAGACGTCGTTCAGTCCGGACTGGAGCCGGTAGTCCTTCTCCTTCGTCACCGTGCCGCCGCGCGCGTCTTCGCGCCGGCCGAAATTCAGCGCAAAAGCCATCTGCTGCTCGTCGGTGATGTCCTGGTCGTGGAAGACCAGCACCGCATATTTGTCCATGGCAGCCTCGACCTCGCGGGCCTGGTCCTGTGTGAGAGGCTGTCTCAGGTCGAGGCCCGAGACCTCCCCGACAAAATGCTTCTGAAGCTGCCGGATGGCGATCGTCATGACGTTTTCTCCCGCGAACCGCGAGCGGTTGGTCCCGCTCTGTCGCTGAAAAAGCTACTCCCGTAATAGGCGTTGTCAACGCTCGGTGCGCATAGCTGCCCGTAGCCCGGATTGCGCTACGCTCCATCCGGGCCACAGCTCTTACGCGTTGCGCGCCATCAGGCCGCCGTCGACGGGGATGACCGCGCCGGTGAGGAAGGACGCTGCCGGCAGGCACAGGCTCAGCGTCATGTGCGCGACCTCTTCGGGATCGCCGTAGCGGCCCAGTGCGGTGCGGCGCTTGGCGTAGATCGTCTTGTGCTCTTCCGATATCCGGTCGGTGATGGCTGTGCGGATCGGACCCGGGCAGATGCAGTTGACGGTAATGCCTTCGCGGCCGAGCTCCACCGCCAGCGAGCGGGTGAGGCTGGCGACGCCGCCCTTCGCCGCCGAATAAGGGCTGTGCAACGCGGTGGCGCCGAGCGCCTCGGTGGAAGCGATGTTGACGATGCGCGGGCTGTTTGACTTGCGCAAGTGAGGCAGCGCGGCGCGGACGATGCGCGGATGCGCCGTCAGCATCACCGCGATGCCCCTGGCCCAGGCGTCTTCATAGGCCTCGTCGTCGATCGCGACGCGCACGGAGATGCCGGCATTGTTGACGATGATGTCGAGCCCGCCGAAATGCGCGGCGACGTCGCCAACCACGCGCTTGATCTCGGCGCCGTCGGCAACGTCGAGCTTCCAGGCTTTCGCCGATCCGCCGGCTGTCGCGATGTCCCTCGCGACGGCTTGCGCGCCTTGCTCGTCATAATCGGTGACGGCGACGTTCGCGCCCTCAGCGGCGAACACGCGCGCCGTCGCGCGCCCCATGCCGCTGGCCGCGCCGGTGACGAGAACGGTCAGACCCTTCACGGATCGGCTGAGCTGTTTGAACTCGGACATGCTGTTTCCTCAGGGCTTTTTGTTTCTTGTTGTGAGATTGACAAGGCTGGCATCGATCCGCAGACAGGTCAAACAAGCAAAACAAAACGGGAGGACGTGATGACGAACGAGCTCGATTTCTCAGGCAGGCAAGTGCTGATCGTCGGCGGATCCAGCGGCATCGGCAACGGTATTGCGCAAGCCTTTCGCATCAGGGGCGCGCAAGTTGCGGTCTGCGGTACGCGTGCTCACGCCAAGGAATATTCGCAGGAGGAAGGCTCGGATCTCACCGGTCTCTCCTACGCGCAGCTCGACGTTGGCAATGCCGGGGCGGTCGAAGCGTTCAAGCCGTCGTTCGACAGGCTCGACGTGCTGGTGCTCGCGCAGGGCGCGGTGCTCTATCGCCGCGGCGAGTTCGAGATGGCCGGCTTCCGCAAGGTCGTCGAGGTCAATCTGATGAGCCTGATGGCCTGCGCCACGCGGTTTCATTCCATGCTGCGGGACTCGCAAGGGTCGCTGATCATGGTGTCCTCGACCGCGGCCTATCATTCCACTATGGGCAATCCCGCTTACAACGCGTCGAAGACCGGCGCGGTCGGATTGACGCGGACGCTGGGCGAGGCCTGGGCCGAGGACGGCATCCGCGTCAACGGCATCGCGCCCGGTCTCGTCGACACCAAGATGACCAAGGTGACGACCGAAAATCCCAAGCGGCTCGAAGGTGCACTTTCACGCATTCCGCTGCGGCGATTGGGCACCCCGGCTGACATGGCGGGCGCGGCGCTGTTTTTGGCATCGCCGCTGTCGTCCTACATCATCGGCCAAACATTGGTCGTCGACGGCGGGCTTATTCTCTAGCGCGAAGGAACCGTGCCGCTCCTGATCGGTTACTTGGGCTGACCCCCGAGGAGGAGCATCATGGATAAGGATCGGATTGTCGGATCGGCCAAGGAATTCGCCGGACGCGCGGAAGGCGCTGTCGGTGATCTCGCAGGCGATGCGCAGACACAGGCGTCGGGCAACGCGCGGGAAGCCGCAGGCACCGTGCAAAATCTCTACGGCCAGGCCAAGGATGCCGTCCGTGACGCTGGTGAAACGGCGGCGGGTTACGCCAAGGATGCCTACGAGAACAGCGGCGACACTTTCCGCGATGGTTCGCAGGCAATTGCCCAGAAGGTGCAGGACAACCCGCTCGGCGCGCTGCTGGTCGCCGGCGGCATCGGCTTTGCACTCGCGCTGTTGATGGCGCGGCCTACGCGCCGCCCGCCGCCGCGCTGGCGTTATTAGGGCTCGGCTAAACGCCATCCAACGTGCCCCGGACGCAATGCGGCGTGAAGCGCCACATTGCGGCCGGGGCCTATTTTTGTGAGTCAAGAGCTGGGTCCCGGCTCTGCGCAGCAGCGTTACACGCTGCAACGCGTCCGGGACACGAGGGCTCAGCTCGGTAAACTACCGAGCCACTTCCGCCGACCGCCCGACATTGCCCGGCGGTCGTGGGATCGCGGGGTTCTGATTGGGATTGCGCGGCCCTGGCGCGGGCGTCAATTGACGCGGCGGTGCTTGCGGAGAGCCGAAGCCGAAGAAATCACGAATTGACGGCGTTGCCTGTGCCGGCTGCTGCGGCACCGACGGCTTCTTCGGCGCGAGCTTTTGCGGCGCGATCGCTGCGGCGGCGCCGGGTGAACCCGGAGCAGCACCGCCCTCGGGCGACGTCGCGGCCATCGGCGTGTCGCCTTTGGCTTGCTCGCGGCCGACTTCGCGGCGCGGCCAGGCATAATCGTCAGCACGGCCCGCGGGCGCAGCCAATGGCTCGCCCTTCACCATTGTCCTCGCAGCGAGCGCATCGACGGCGGCAGGGCGCGAGCCCGGTCCGCCCAGCAATTGATCAGTCGAGATCGAGGCCGCAACCAGCGGCACGATCGGGCCGGCCAGCGGCCGCGGCGCGGGCTTGCCGGGTTCGGCACTGGTGTCGGGCGTTGCGGGTTCGCTCGGCAGCGCGATCGGGCCGGAGCGCCCGGCGAGCAGGCGCGTGATCTCGCGTTCGACATAGTGAGCGAGCTTGCGCGCGCCGGGTTTTGTGAAATAGACGCCGTCATAGCTGCGGAGCTGACGGATCTGGCCTTCGAAGTCCGGGCCCTTCTGGAGGAAGCGGCCGGCCTCGTCGACAAAGCCGTCCCAGACATCGACATAAGTGATGCCGGCCTTGGCCGCGCCTTCGCGATAGAGCGAATCCAGGAACAGCATGTCCGCGGTGCCCTTGGGGCCGCGGATCGCGGGCAGGCCGACCCAGAGCACCGGCACGCCCTTGCTCTTGAGCACGTTGGCGAGCTCCTCGATCTTCTTGCCGTAGAGCTCGACCCAGCGCTCGTCGCGGAATTCGTAGAGGCCGTTCGGGTTGCGTGCGCTCTTCTCGGGCGCTGCGACCGCCGGTGTGTCAGCGTTGTCGGCATCATCCTGCGGCAGGTCGGCGTCGGCCGGCTTGTCGTCCGGCTTGGCCGCGCTGTCGTTGGGCTTGGCATCGCCGGGCTTGGCCGGTGGTTTGCCACGCGCGCCCTTGTCGTTCTTCTTGTCCTTGTCCGTCGCCTTGTCCGACTTATCGGGGGCTGCTGCCTCGCGGATGGCGATGCGGTCGTTGAGGCCGAGCATGACGACGATCACGTCGGGCTTTTCGGTTTCGAGAATGCCCTTCGCGGCTGCCGCCCAGTCCGAGGGCTCACCCTTGGGCTGGTACTTGATCAGGCCGGACGTGGTCTTGTGCTTGCGGATCACGCCCATGTCGGGCTGCTCGGTGTAGGCGTCTTCGAGGCCGTAGGCGAGCCAGTCGGCCATGGCGTCGCCGATCACCAGCACGTTCTTGTCAGGCGTCGTGTCGTGCTTGGCCGGCGCCGGTGCGCGCGAAAAATCCTGGCGCGGCGCCTGCTGCTGCGGTTGCTGCTGGAACGGCGCGAAGAAGTCGCCGCCGAACCATCCGCCACGTTCACCGCCGCTTCGTGGTGGCGGGGCCTGGCGTTGCGGCGGGCCGCCGAAGCCAGGGAAATTGAAGAATTGCGCCGAGGCCGGCCCCGCGATCAAGACCAGAATCGCAAGCGCCGTCCCCAGCGCGATCAGCGGGCCGGTCTCGGTCAGCGCCTTGAACAGGGACTTCTTCGACATGCGATCTCGGGCACGCGTAATGGGGATCGGGACTAGTTCAATATAATAACGGAATCAGGCGCCAAACGGGCAGATTCTCTTTTCAGATTTCTCTTCAGATTCTCTTGGCCCATATTCTCTTGGCCCATACACGGGGAACCGCCGCCCCCGTCAAGGCTGCCTGCCAGAATCCCTGTTCAGGGTTACTTTCGGCGCGATTTTACCGCCCGCGCAGCCGGTCCAGCACGTCGGAGGAGGCAAATCCGTCCGCGGGGACCCCGATCGAGGCCTGGAAGTTGCGCAGGGCTTCCCGGGTCTGGCCGCCGAACTGGCCGTCGGGGATGCCCTTGTAGAAGCCGCGCTGGGCCAGCAACTGCTGGAGTTCCAGCCGCTCGGTGCGGGACAGCTCGCGTTCCTGCCGCGGCCAGGGCTGCACGAAGGGCTGGCCGCCGCGCAGGCGGTCGGCGAAATGGCCGATCGCCATCGCATAGGCCTCGGCAGGGTTGTACTTCATGATGACCCGGAAGTTCTGCAGCATCAGGAAGCCCGGCCCCTGCGCGCCGGCGGGCGCCAGCAGATAGGCTTTCTCCGCCGGGTGCGGCAACGGCTGGTTGGCCGGGCGCTTGAGCCCGAGCTTCTCCCATTGCGCCATCGTCATCGCCTTGGCGCGGTCGGCCAGCATGTAGTTGAATCCCTCCGGCACCACGACCTCGTAGCCCCAGGTCTGGCCGGCCTGCCAACCGTCCTTCTTCAGATTGTTGGCGGTCGAGGCGATCAGGTCGGAGGGATTGTCGACGACGTCGCGCCGTCCGTCACCGTCGCCATCCACGGCAAAGCGCTTGAACGCGGTCGGCATGAATTGGGTCGGGCCGAAGGCGCCGGCCCAGGAGCCGCGCAACTGTTCGGGCCTGAGGTCGCCGCGGTTCAGGATCTCCAGTGCCGAGAGGAACTCGTCCTTGAAATAGGCCTGGCGGCGGCCGATGCAGGCGAGCGTCGCGGTCGATTGCAGCACGCTGCGGTCGCCCATCTGCGTCGAGTAGTTGGACTCGATGCCCCAGATCGACGCGATGATATAGCGATCGACGCCGGTAGCCTTTTCGGTGGCGTCGAACTGCGCCTTGTATTTGGCGAGCACCTCGCGGCCCTTGGCGAGGCGGTTGTCGTTCACGAGGATGTCGAGATAGTCCCAGATCGATTTGGTGAACTCCGGCTGCGAGTCCATGAGGTCCATGATGCGCAGGTCGGGCGCAAGGCCTGCCGTGAAGCGCTGGAAATTTTCCTGCGTGATGTTGCGCCGTGCGGCATCGGGCCACATGCCTGCGACGCAATTGTTGAAGTTACCCGCGGCCTCGCGGATCGCGGCGGCCGTCATCAGCGGATGACCGGAGGCGCCGTCCTCGCCGCTCCAAGGTTGAGCTCCCGTTTGAGCGCCCCCGGGGCCGGGCGTTGCTTGCGAGGGCGCCGGGTTCGGACCGGAAAAAATGCCGCCGAACAGATTTGACAGACCGTTCTGAGTCTGCGCGCCGGCGGGGAGCGGGAACAGCAGGACGGTCGCAATCATCATCGCACCGGTCACGGACCCGCCCCGTTTTGCCAGCCCTGCCATTGATTGCATCATGTCCTCACCTGTCCGGCCAAATCCGCCCTCAGGAGGCCTGGTTACGGTTGCCAACTGCTTAACAAAGGTGAAATTTTGATGGTGGCCTTTTTCTTAACTCTGTGAGGACGAGGCCCCACATCCGCCTTTGTTGGCGGCTGCAAACAAGCTAGCAAGATGCCATTGCTTCCTTCACGTGTTCCTCAGGTATTCGATCAATCCCATGAAAATCCGCAAAGCCGTATTTCCCGTTGCCGGCCTCGGCACCCGCGTCCTGCCCGCCACCAAGGCGATGCCGAAGGAAATGCTGACGATCGTCGACAAGCCGCTGATCCAGTATGTCTATGACGAGGCCAGGGAAGCCGGCATCGAGCACTTCGTCTTCGTCACCGGCCGCAACAAAAGTGTCATCGAAGATCATTTCGACCGGATGTTCGAGCTCGATGCGACGCTGGCCGCGCGCGGCAAGAAGACCGAGCAGGACGTTCTGGCGCAGAACCAGCCCGAAGCCGGCGCCGTCAGCTTCACCCGCCAGCAGGCGCCGCTCGGCCTCGGTCATGCGGTCTGGTGCGCGCGGGACATCGTCGGCAACGAACCGTTCGCGGTCGTGCTGCCCGACGAACTCGTGCTCAATTCGCCCGGCTGCCTGAAGCAGATGATCGAGACCGCCAGCAAGCTCGGCGAAAAATCCAACATCATCGCGGTCGAGGCGGTGCCCGACCATCTCACCCATCAATACGGCATCTGCGGCGTCGGCAAACGCACCGGCAAGATGTTCGAGGTCGACGGCATGATCGAGAAGCCGGCCAAGGGCACCGCGCCCTCCAACCTCTCGATCACCGGCCGCTACATCCTCCAGCCGGAGATCTTCAAGATCCTGGAGACCCAGGAGCGCGGCGCCGGCGGAGAGATCCAGCTCACCGACGCCATGATCGGGCTCGCCAAATCGCAAAAATTCTACGGCGTCGAATTCGAGGGCGAGCGCCACGATTGCGGCTCCAAGCCCGGCTTCCTCCGCGCCAACATCGCCTACGGCCTGAAGCGGCCCGAACTGCGCGATGGCCTGATCGCGGAAATGAAGAAGTATCTGGGGGAATAGACGTCGGTTTCTACTCGTCACGGCGAGCGAAGCGAAGCGATCCGGAATGCTTCGTCGCAAGAGCTTCCCGCAATGACGGCGGTAAGCAGCGTAGCCCTCACGCCACCAGCGCCAGCTTCGGTAAGCTCGCGACCACCGACTGGTTGCGGCCGCCGGCTTTCGCGGCATAGAGCGCCTTGTCGGCGGCAGCGACCAGGATCGGCCAGTCCATGCCGGTGGTGGGAACGAAGCTCGCGATGCCGCAGGATACCGTCGAGGCCGTCTGGTCGTCGGACCAGCCCTGCACCTTGATGCGGATCGCCTCGGCGACCTCCAAGGCGTCGGTGACCGAGGTGCCCGGCAGCAGCACGGCGAATTCCTCGCCGCCATAGCGCGCGGCGCAATCGCCGGCGCGGCTCACCGAGTCGGAAATGCAGATGGCGATGCCGACCAGCACCTGGTCGCCGGCCTGATGGCCGAACGTGTCGTTGTAGGCCTTGAAATGATCGGCATCGATCATCAGCAGCGCGACCGGCGTCTTCTGGCGCATGGCGCGGCGCCATTCGACGTCGATGACCTGGTCGAACTTGCGGCGGTTCCTCAGGCCGGTGAGCGCATCCGTCGTCGCCATCTCCTCGAGCTTGCGCTCGGCTTCGGCGCGCCGGCCGATCTCGCGCGCGAGCACCAGCGTCGAGGCCAGCATGAACAGGATCAGCGCCAGGACCACGGCGCCGATGCGGTAGGCTTCCTTCTGCCAGAGCTCGAACACGGCGTTCAGCGGCTTGCCCGCCACCACGAACAGCGGACCGCTGTCGGTGCTGCGTACATAGAGCCGCGGCGTCGGATCGACCGGGCCCTGGCCTGCATAGGAGGCGCCGGCCCGGAGATTGTCGGCGCTCCAGGTCCGGCGATCATTCAGGTTGGTGCCGATCACGTCGAGGTCGAACGGCCGCCGCATCATGATGGTGCGGTCGCGCTTGAGCACGGTGATGGTGTCATCGGGGTTGAGGTTCAGCCGCTCGAACAATTCGTGGAAATAGCTGAAGCGGATCGAGCCGGCGACGACGCCGAGGAAGCCGCCGTCAGTGTCGCTGATGCGCCGGCTCAGCACGATCGCGTAGGCGCCGCGGAACAGCATGGGACGGCTGATGTAGAGCCCGGCTCCAGGATTGTCGCGATGAATCCTGAAGTAGTCCTCCTCGCTGCGGTTCTCCGGCAGGGGATCGAGCGTGGAGGCATCGATGGTCAGCCTGCCCTCGGCATCGAACACCTGGATCGCGCCGAAGTTCCTCGCCGTGGTCGCATGGTCGAACAGGATCAGGTGCCGGATCGGCTTTGAGACCGTCGCGATCTCCGGCAGCAGCATGTTGCCGGCGACCGCCTTCAGAGACAAATCGTAGATCTCGATGTTGCGGGTGACGTCGGACTCGATGGTCGTTGCGAGGTTTTCCAGCGTCTGGCGGGCGAGCGCCTCCTCGCCGCGGCGCATGTCCAGCATGACGTTGACGCAAATGGCGGAAAAGCCGATCACCGTCACCACGGACGAGATGATCAGCAGCTTCGCCGAAAGCCGCCACGGCCGGCGGGCCATGACTTCGCGCCATCCAGACAACATCATTCGCTCCCGACATCAGTGAATGCGCCCGAAAGCTTGAGTAGTGTTTAAGCCGGGACGGCGCTGCCGTAATGAGTTAAAAATTGGTTTCCGCGGCTGACGTTTTTTGGCAAAGCGGGGCTTCGACCAGCGAAGAGGACAGCGGTGAACGATTACGACGCGTTGCGCGATTATCTGATGCGGCACAAGCAGGCGGAATTCGTGCTGACCTATGAGCAGATCGAGGAGATCATCGGCGCGGCCCTGCCGCGCGCCGCGAATCGTGCCTCATGGTGGGACAGCCTGCGCAGCCCCGACCTCAAGATGCCGCAGCGCGAAGCCTGCCTCGCCGCGGGCTTCGTGGCAATGCGAATGCCGGATGGCCAGAGCGTGCGGTTCACGAAGCGGAAGAGCGACCGGCGGCGGCCGGGGTGAGGCGAAGGAAAGTCAGCTCGCCGCTTCCAGCCGCACTTCCGTGAGCAGCCGCATCGCGGCGTCGGCGTCCATGGGCTCGCCGAAGGCGAAGCCCTGCGCGTATTCGCAGCCCATCTGGTAGAGCTCGACCGCGTCGGAATCGGTCTCGGCGCCTTCGGCGACCACGTCCATGCCGAGGTCGTGCGCGAGCGCGATGATCGACTTCAGGATCACCGGACGGGTGCCGCGATTGGTGGTGCGCACGAACGACTGGTCGATCTTGATCGTGTCGAACGGGAAGCGCTGGAGATAGGCCAGCGACGAATGGCCGGTGCCGAAATCGTCGAGCGAGAGCCCGGTGCCGAGCTCGCGGATCCGCGTCAGCATCTGCGCCGCGTGCTCCGGATTTTCCATCACCATCGATTCCGTCAATTCCAGCTTGAGCGTGCCGCGGGCGACCGACGAGCGCGACAGCACGGTGCGGATGTCGTGGATGAGGTCGTGGCGCAGCAATTGCCGCGAGGAGACGTTGACGCTGGCGAAGATCGGCTCGCGCGAGCGCATCGCACGCTGCCAGATCGAGAGCTGCTTGGCGGTCTGGTCGAGCACGAACATGCCGAGGTCGATGATGAGACCGGTCTCTTCCGCGATGGCGATGAATTCCGACGGCGCCATGCGCCCGAGCTTCGGATGATCCCAGCGCACCAGCGCCTCGAAACCGGCGATCGAACGATCTTCCAGCCGCACGATCGGCTGGTACAGGATCGTGAGCTCCTGCCGCTCGATGGCGCGGCGCAGCTCGCTCTCCAGCGTCAGCCGGTCGGTTTTTCGCGCGCGCATCGCGGGCTTGTAGACGTCGATGCGGTCGCCGCCGATGCGCTTGGAATGATACATCGCAAGCTCGGCGTCCTTGATGATCTCGTCGGTGAGCTGCACTTGCGGATCGGACAAGGCGAGACCGATCGAGGCGGTGAGAAAAATCTCACGTTCGTTGAAGGCGATCGGCGCGCGGATAGTCTTGCGGATGGTCTCGGCGAAAGCGGTGATGCGCGCGGGGTCTTGCTCCGATAGCAGGATCAGGCCGAACTGATCGCCGGCAAGCCGCGCCAGCGTGTCCTGCGGTTTCAGGATGCGGGTGAGGCGGCGGGCGAGCGTCAGCAGGATCGAGTCGCCGACCGCGATGCCGACGGAATCGTTGACTTGCTTGAAGCGGTCGAGATCGATCACCATCAGCGTCGGCCGCAGCGTCGGCATGGTCTTGGCGAAATGCGCGACCGCGCCGAGCCGGTCCATGAACAGTTTGCGGTTGGGCAGGCCGGTGAGGTTGTCATGCACGGAATCGTGCAGCAGGCGCTCCTCGGCGTTGCGCAGTTCGGTGACGTCGGTGAGGGTGCCGACCACGCGCGAGACCTCGCCGTCGGAGCCGACCACCGGGCGCGCCTTCAGCGCAAACCACATGAAGTGACCGTCCGGCGTGCGCAGACGGAAATCCTGCACCAGGCGGCCGCGGCGCTGATCCAGCACGCTGTCGAGCGCGGCGCGGAAGCGGTCCTGGTCGAGCGGGTGCAGCACTTCCAGCCAGGACGCGGCCGGGCCTTCCAGCGTGCCGCGTTTGAGACCGAGCAGGGCTTCGGTCTCCGGGCTGGTGAACACCTTGTCGGCGGAAACGTCCCAGTCCCAGATCAGATCGCCGGAGCCGGCCAGTGCCAGCGCGCGCCGCTCGATGTCGGAGACCACGCCGGTGGTGGCGCCGCCGCCCGCGAACGCGTGCTGCATCACCGTGAAGCCGATCAGCATCACGATCAGCACGAGACCGCCGAGCAGCGCCGGGCCGACGATGTCGTTGGTGACGGAGCCCGCGACCGCCATGCCGGCCGCGATCACCCAGATCACCAGCAGGAACCAGGTCGGGATCAACAGCACCGCGCGGTCGAAGCCGTGGGTGGAGAGATAGACGATCAGCGCGAAGCCGGCGAAGGCGATCAGCACCAGCGAGATGCGCGCGATGCCGGAGGCGACCGCAGGGTCGAACAGAGCGAGCGCAACCAGCGAGCCCAGGAACGCGAGCCAGCCCACCGTAATGTGCGAATAGCGCACGTGCCATCGACTGAGGTTGAGATAGGCGAACAGGAACACCAGCAGCGTTGCCGCCAAAATCGCCTCACCCGCCGCGCGCCAGATGCGTTCGGCGTTGTTCGACATGTCGAGCACCTTGCCCCAGAAGCCGAAATCAACGCCGATATAGACCAGCACCGCCCAGGCCAGCGCCGCGGCGGCCGGGAACATGATGCTGCCCTTGACCACGAACAGGATGGTCAGCACCAGCGCGAGCAAGCCGGAGATGCCGATCACGATGCCCTGGTACAGCGTGAAGGAGTTGACCTTGTCCTTGTAGGCTTCCGGCTCCCACAGATAGAGCTGCGGCAGCTTGTCGGTGCGCAGCTCCGCGACGAAGGTGACGACGGCGCCGGGATCGAGGGTGACGCGGAAGACGTCGGCGGTCGGGCTCTCCTGCCGCTCCGGCCGGTCGCCGGTCGAGGGCGTGATGGTTGCGATGCGCGACAGCCCGAGGTCGGGCCACAACAGCCCCGAGGAGACGATGCGGTAATGCGGGGCGACGATCAGGCGGTCGAGCTGGTCGTCGGTGTTGTTGGCGAGCGCGAACACCACCCAGTTCTGGCCGCCTTCGCGGGCGCGCACCTCGATGCGGCGGACGATGCCGTCGGTTCCGGGCGCGGTAGAGACCTGAATGCGGTCGGCGTCGCTGCGCTGATGCTCGAGCACGCCGGTGAGGTCGATCGCGGGCGCGTCACCGCGGACGCTGACAGCGTCCAGCGCGCGCGCCGGGAACGCGCAGACGAGAATCATGAGGCCCAGCGCTATGGGCGCGAGGCGCCTGATCAGACGCAAGGTCAGTTCTCCGCGTTCGACGCAAACTCTTCAGTGCAGGCTCTTCGGTGCACGGCGTTTTCCGAACGGAACAAGATAGTTCGGTGCGTCGCGATAGATGCCACGAAAGCGAGGAAAATCAAAGGGTTTCCGGCCCGCCTGTGGGTCGCTGTCCTAGACCTCCAACACAATTTTGCCAATATGTGCCGAGGTTTCCATCCGCCGGTGTGCATCGGATGCCTTTTCCAGCGGGAAAGTGCTGTCCATCAGCGGCTTGACCCGGCCTTCGCGCAAAAGCGGCATCACTTTCGCCTCGATCGCGGCCACCATCGCCGCCTTGTCCGCATTACTACGGGGGCGCAGCGTCGAGCCGGTATGGGTGAGGCGCTTGACCATCACCTTGGCGATGTTGACGGTGACCTTGGGCCCGTTGAGGGTCGCGATCTGCACGATGCGTCCGTCGACCGCGGCGGCATCATAGTTGCGGTCGACATAGTCGCCGGCGACCATGTCGAGGATCAGATTGGCGCCGGTGTTGTTCGTCTCCGCTTTGACCACGGCGACGAAGTCTTCGTCCTTGTAGTTGATGGCCCGATCCGCGCCGAGCTTGAGGCAGGCGTCGATCTTGTCCTGCGATCCCACGGTGACGATCACCTTCGCGCCGAACGCTTTCGCGAGCTGGATCGCCATGGTGCCGATGCCGGACGAGCCGCCATGGATCAGCAGCGTCTCGCCAGCCTTGAGGCCGCCGCGCTCGAACACATTGTGCCAGACCGTCATCAGGGTTTCCGGCAGCGCACCGGCTTCCTTCATCGACAGCGCCGGCGGTACGCTCATAGCCTGGGCGTCCTGGGCGATGCAGTACTGCGCATAACCGCCACCGGCGACGAGCGACATCACCTTGTCGCCGATCTTGTGCCGCTTGGCATTGCTGCCGACGGCGACCACTTCGCCCGCAATCTCGAGGCCGGGCAGGTCGCTCGCGCCGGGCGGCGGCGGATAGGCGCCGGAGCGCTGCGCGACGTCGGGCCGGTTGACGCCCGCGGCCTGCACCTTGACCAGGATCTCGTCGGGGCCGGGCTGCGGCAGCGCCCGCTGTTCCGGCACCAGCACTTCCGGTCCGCCGGGTTTGGAGATGGCGACCACCGTCATTTGCGCGGGCAGCTTGTCCATGATGTGTCCTTGAGCAAAGGTGCGGGATGGAAACGAGGCCATTGCTTAGCCAGCGCGGTCCACGCTGGCAACCTCGGCTTGGCTCGCCGTGCGAACGCAGGAGGAACAAGGATGGCGATGGAAGACGACGACCGTCCGCGCAAGAAGATCAGCCACGAGATCGGACAGGATCTCTCACTGTTGTCGGTCGAGGAACTGACCGAGCGCATCGCGCTGCTCAAGGGCGAGATCACAAGGCTTGAGGAAGCCGCCACCAAGAAGCGCGCCTCGCGCGATGCGGCGAATAGCGTTTTCAAGTCGTAGTGAGATCTCGTGTCCCGGACGCGGTGCGGCACGCAGTGACGCTCCGCAGAGCCGGGACCCATGCCTCCGAATACGTCGAGCTCAAGAGAAGGGCCCCGGCTCAGCAGTGCAGCACTTCGTGCCGCACTGCGTCCGGGGCACGGTGGCCCCTCGGCCACTGACCGACATGGCTAATGAACTCTCAAAATAATCGCTCGTTTACTCCACATTAAGCTTTCGAGTTTATGACTGGAACTGTCCTTGTTTGGACACCGAGTGGCTCCTGTCCACTCTGTTTGACGCCTCCCTGTTATCAACTTTCAAGCCGCCGGTTTTCCGGCGGCTCTTTTTTTTGCTTCGAAAGCGTCTTCGAGCGAAGTGGGTACCGGTTCGCGTGAAGAAAACGCGTCAAAAAAGAGACTGGTTTCGGTTGAATTCCGAGGAAAGACCCGCGGAAACCATATCCGCGCTTGCCGCTGGACTCGGCGTCGCGCCCGCGCAATGATTTATTCATCATAAGCCGGCGCCAAGCCGGGCAGTCAGACAGTTGCGTAAGGGGCGTTAACCATGGAACGTTTGCAAGCCGACGGCGCTCTCGTTCAACTCAGCGAGCGGTTCACCAATTCTGCGGCGTTCGGCGTCCTGTTCCGCGAGGGTATGGATCTGGTCGAGGAGACCGCCGCCTATCTCGACGGCGCCGGCCGCACCGAGGCCAAGGCGCTCGATCGCGCCGTCAGCCTCACCTACGCGACCGAGAGCATGCGCCTCACCACCCGCCTGATGCAGCTCGCCTCGTGGCTGCTGCTGCACCGCGCGGTCAAGGAAGGCGAGATGACGCTCGGCCAGGCCAGCCGCGAGAAGACGAAGGTCAAGCTCTCGGCCGCCGATCCCGGCCCCACCGATACCGTCGAGAAGCTGCCCTCGCAGCTCCAGGACCTGATCCATCGCTCGATGAGCCTCCAGACCCGTGTGCGCCGCCTGGACACCACCATCCACACCCCGCCGGTCGATCATCCCTCGATCGGCAACCCGCTGGTGCCGCATCTCAACGCGCTGAAAGCGGCGTTCGAGCGGTAAGATCCGGCTGGCAGCTACGCGACAGACCCCCACAAACAAAAACGCCCCCGGCTCTCCGGGGGCGTTTTTCATCTCCAGCCTCGAGGGCCGGATCAATCCTTCTTGAGGAAGCCCGAAAACTTCTTCTGGAAGCGCGAGACGCGGCCGCCGCGATCCATCAGCTGGGCGTTGCCGCCGGTCCAGGCCGGGTGCGACTTGGGGTCGATATCGAGGTTCAGCGTGTCGCCTTCCTTGCCCCAGGTCGAGCGGGTCTGATACTCGGTTCCGTCGGTCATCACGACCTTAATCGTATGATAATCCGGATGAATTTCGGCTTTCATGGCAATTCCTAGGGCGCCCCGGCGCCTCGCTTGAGTGGCTATCGAATGACGGATTTGGCCGGGTCTATACCCCACGAGCCCCTGTAAAACAAGCCACCGGACGGTCTTGGGATGGCCTTGGGACCGCTTTGGCAGCGCCTTCGCGGTGCCTGAAGGACCGGCGGTCCTCCTAAGGGACATCCCGGATTTGCCACTCCCGCTCGCCAGGCCTATTTGGAGCGGACTCCTCTCTTTTTTGGTCAGATCTCATGAGCGCAGTAGAACGGCTTGAAACCGGGCCCGCAGAAGCCCCGTCGATCGAAGCCGAATTGATGGAGGCGCCGGCGAAGAGCCGCGCGAAGCTGCGGCCGCTGCTGGCGCTCGCGCCCTATGTGGCCCGCTACCGCGGCCGGGCGGCGCTCGCTTTCGTCGCGCTGACGGTTGCAGCGTTGACCACGCTGCTGGTGCCGGTGGCCGTGCGCCGGATGATCGATTTCGGCCTGACGCCTGAGGGCATCGCGCTGATCAACAGCTACTTCTCGGTGATGATCGCGGTGGTCGCCGTGCTCGCGCTCGCAAGCGCCGCGCGCTACTACCTCGTGATGACGATCGGCGAGCGCATCGTCACCGATCTCAGGCGCGACGTCTTCGCCCATCTCTTGTCGCTCTCGCCGGCCTTCTTCGATTCCGCGCGCAGCGGCGAGCTGGTGTCGCGTCTCACGGCGGATACAACCCAGATCAAATCCGCCGTCGGTGCTTCCGTCTCGATCGCGCTGCGCAATCTGATGATGTTCTTCGGCGCCGCCGCGATGATGGTGTTCACCAGCCCGCGGCTATCGGGCTTCGTGCTGCTGGCCATTCCCCTGATCGTGCTGCCGCTGGTCGCCTTCGGGCGCTGGGTGCGGCGTCTGTCGCGCAATGCGCAGGACACGCTGGCCGAGGCCTCTGCCTATGCGGGCGAGCTGATCGGTGCGATCCGTACCGTGCAGGCCTATACCAGCGAAGGGCTGGCTGCGAAGCGCTTCGGCGGCGAGGTCGAGCAGGCCTATGAAGCCGCGCGCACCTCGACCCAGGCCCGCGCCGTGCTGACCGCCATCATCATCTTCATCGTGTTCGCAAGCGTGGTCGCGATCCTCTGGATCGGCTCGCACGACGTGCTGACCGGCGCCATCTCGCCGGGCCGGCTCGGCCAATTCGTGCTCTATGCGGCCTTCGCAGCAGCGGGCCTCGGCCAGCTCAGCGAGGTCTGGGGCGAGGTTTCGGCAGCGTCCGGCGCTGCCGAGCGGCTGTTCGAGATCCTGCATGTGCAGCCTGACATCAAGGCGCCCGCGGCGCCGCGCGCGCTGCCGGTGCCGGCACGCGGCGAAGTCGGTTTCGACCAGGTCAGCTTCGCCTATCCGGCGCGGCGCGACGTCAATGTGCTCGATGCCGTGTCGTTCACCGTGCGCCCCGGCGAGAAGGTCGCGATCGTCGGTCCGTCCGGTGCCGGCAAGAGCACGATCTTTCATCTGCTGCTGCGCTTCTACGATCCGCGGAGCGGCGCGATCTCGCTCGACGGCGTGCCGGTCAAATCCGCCGATCCGCGCGATTTCCGCTCCCGTATCGCGCTGGTGCCGCAGGAATCGAACGTGTTCGCGACCAGCGCCCGCGACAACATCCGCTTCGGTCGGCCCGATGCGACCGACGCCGAGGTCGAGCGCGCCGCCGAACTCGCGCACGCCGCCGAGTTCATCCGCCGCCTGCCCGAAGGTTTCGAGACCCCACTCGGCGAGCGCGGTGTGACGCTATCAGGCGGCCAGCGTCAGCGCATCGCGATCGCCCGCGCGATCCTGCGCGATGCGCCGCTCCTGCTGCTCGACGAAGCCACCTCCGCGCTCGATGCCGAAAGCGAGACGCTGGTGCAGACCGCGCTGGAAGAGCTGATGCGCCACCGCACCACGCTCGTCATCGCGCATCGCCTCGCCACCGTGCTGTCATGCGACCGCATCCTGGTGATGGACCAGGGCAGAATCGTCGAGCAGGGCACGCATGCCGAGCTCGTCGCTGCGAACGGGCTCTATGCGCGGCTGGCGAGGTTGCAGTTCGAGGGGGCGTGAGGCGGAGTAGGCCGGCTGCCGCTTCATGTGTCATCGCCCGCGCACCGCTGAAGTCCGTAAGGGCTTATCGGACATTAGCGCCGGACCGCAAGATCACCGCAAGTGGAGCCAAAGCTGACCTGGGCGCATGAACTTGCTTCTCCAAACCGAGCGCTCGTCCAAGCTTTCCTTCCAAGTCACCTGAGAACTTCAGCCTCGGATCGCACCAGAGCTTTGGCTGAAGGCGGCATGACCCTTACGGCTGAATTTATTTGGATTCGGTTCTTGTTTGGACGTTCTGAACGGCTCCGTCCACCGGATTCCACTGCACCCGACCATCCAAAGCGGAGAGGTTTAGACCACCGCCGGTCCCGAAGAGAACCATGTGACCCGAGCTGGCGGCGTCGACGGCGAGCGTCGCACGGGGAAGTTTTGCAGCATTAAACATCGTCAAGGACGCATCCTGATGATCGTTCAGAGACAGCAGTGCCCGCTGACCTTGCTCCGTGTCGAGGAGCGACACCGAAGGTGCGCCATCCTGGCGAAGCCCGATGCTGAGACGCACCTTCTGGCGGCTATCGAATAGCGAAATATGCGGCGTTCCGTCGGAAGTGGACGAGATCAAGGCGACGATTTTGCCGGTGTCATTGCGCAAGGCTATTGTTTCAACAGACAGGGTCTTGGCCTTGACTGTACCGGCATTAACGGTCGCGTGCCATTGGGATGCAATGATCGCTGCAGCCGCCATGATTGTAGCCCCTAGAACGCTCCATCTCATGGCCTTCAGCGATCGCTCCTGCCGCTGGATATGCGATGCCAGATTTTCAAGCGTGGGTTCGACCTTGAGCATAACGGCTCCTTTGCCTTCGAGTAGGCTTCAAATCCGAACGTGCGCTGGGTGCGAATTTTGCGCACCCAGCAGTGGATGCCGGCAACACACCGTCGAGACAGTCACCTCAGCGGCCGCCCGGAAGGTAGTTGCGCTTACACCGGAGTATCGGCGGCTGGATCTGGTAGGCTGCGCTATTTCTCGACCACACCCTTACTGGCCGTCCCGATCATTTGCACTTCGGCGAGAGCGCCGGCACGTTCGGCCAGAACCAGTTCTTCCAGCTACCGTCCTCTTCGACGCAGGCCGATGGCGCGGGCCCGTTCGCCGGAGCACTCGTCGTCTTGACCGGCGTGGCGAAGCGCTGGTCGACATAATTCGTCGAGACATATCCGGCGACGATGACGCCCAGCAGGACCGAACACCCCTTGGCCAGATCGCTCAGTTTCATCGGCCATCTCCATCCGCTTGCCGGCCCAACTTTCGGGCACAACGAATAGGTGACGTCCTGGGATCCCGACGTGACGGGGGTCACGCCCGCCAAAATCAAGGCCGCCAGAATCAAACCCGCCAGAATCAAACTCGCCATGCCATCTTCAGCACCGGCCGGCCCGAGGTCGGGTTCAGCTCGTCGCCGGCATGGGCAAAGCCGTTGCGTTCGTAGAAGCGGATGGCGCGGGTGTTGTCCTTGTTGACGAGCAGCGTCACGCCCGCCGGCGACAGGCGCTTGGCCTCATCCACCAGCAGCCTTGCGGCGTCCGAGCCCCAGTGACCGGGATCGACCACGAGCTGGTCGAGATAGCCGTCGCCGTCGATGGTGACGAAGCCGGTCAGCGCGCCATCCTGCTCCGCCACCACGATCGAGGCTTTCGGCACCAGATCCGTGCGCCAGCGCTCGCGCCACCATTCCAGGCGGGCGGCGAAGTCGATCTGCGGATAGGCCTGCTGCCAGGTGCGATGCCAGAGCTCGATCGAGGCTGCCTCGTCCTCGGGACGGTAAGGGCGGAGGTGGACGGCGCTCACTACCGCTCCGTCAGCTTCAGCTCGATGCGGCGGTTGCGCTTATAGGCTTCTTCCGTGTTGGCGGTGTCGAGCGGCTGGAATTCGCCGAAGCCGGCGGCGACCAGGCGCTGGGCGGGCACGCCGAGCGAGATCAGATACTGCACCACCGAGATGGAGCGGGCGGCCGAGAGGTCCCAGTTCGACTTGAAGTTCGGCCCGTTGACCGGACGCACGTCGGTATGGCCGTCGACGCGCAGCACCCAGGGGATCTCGTTCGGGATCTTCTTGTCGAGGTCGATCAGCGCGGTCGCCAGGGTGTCGAGCTCGGCGCGGCCTTCAGGCAACAGCACCGCCTGTCCGGTGTCGAAGAACACTTCGGACTGGAACACGAAGCGGTCGCCGACGATGCGGATGTCGGGGCGGTTGCCGAGGATGGCGCGCAAGCGGCCGAAGAATTCCGAGCGGTAGCGCGACAATTCCTGCACGCGCTGCGCCAGGGCAACATTCAGGCGAGACCCCAGATCGGCAATTCGATTTTGCGATTCCTTGTCGCGCTTCTCGGAGACGTCGAGCGCTTCTTCCAGCGCCGCCAATTGCCGCCGCAGCGCGCTGATCTGCTGGTTCAGCACCTCGATCTGCGCCAGCGCCCGCGCCGAAACCGCCTTCTCCGAGTCCAGCGCCTTGCCGAGTTCGGAGGACTTGCCTTGCGCGTCGTTGCCGGCGGCGGCTAAGCCCTCATAGAGGCCCTTGATGCGGTTGCGCTCGGACTCGGCCGAAGCAAGGCCGGCTTTCAGTGACGAGACCTGGTCGTCGAGCGTGAGCTTGCCGAGCTTTTCCAGCGACAGCAGCTCGTTGAGCTGCGCGATCTTGGCGTTGAGCAGCTCCAGCGCCTTGTCCTTGCCGGTGACCTCCTGCGACAGGAAGAATTGCACGACCAGGAACACCGACAGCAGGAACACGATCGACAGCACCAGCGTCGACAGCGCGTCGACGAAGCCGGGCCAATAGTTGAAAGAGGTGTCGCCGCGACGGCCGCGCGCCAGAGCCATGTTGCTAGCCCTTCTCGGGTTGACGCGCGATGCGCTCCAGCAGGCGCCGGATCTCGCGGTTCTGCTCGCCCTGGCCGTCGGCCCATTCGCGGATCATCTGCTGCTCGGTCCGCATATGCGAGACCAGCGCCTGGATGGCTTCGGCAAGGCCTGCCATTGACGCGGTGGTGCTGCGGCTGGCCGTGCCCTCCTCGAGCACGATGCGCAGCCGCTCGACCGCGGCCTGAAGTTCGCCGCTGGCAACGCCGCCGCCGCCGGAGGCCGCCGCGACCTCACCGCTTCCGTACTCGCGCACGGTGGTGGCGAGCCAGTCTTCGAGGTCGGTGTAGAAGCGGTTCTGCGCCTGGCTCGATTGCAGGTCGAGAAAGCCGAGGATCAGCGAGCCGGCGAGGCCGAACAGCGAGCTCGAGAACGAGATGCCCATGCCGCCGAGCGGCGCGGCGAGACCCTCCTTCAGCGTGTCGAACAGGGCGCCGGAATCGCCACCGACCTTGAGCCCGTCGATCACCTTGCCGACCGAGCCGACCGTCTCGATCAGGCCCCAGAAGGTGCCGAGCAGGCCGAGGAACACGAGAAGGCCGGTCATGTAGCGGGAGATGTCGCGGGCCTCGTCGAGGCGGGTCGCGATCGAATCGAGCAGGTGCCGCATGGTGGTCTGGGTGATCGACATCCGCCCGGAGCGCTCGCCGCCGAGGATCATCGCCATCGGCGCCAGCAGCTTGGGGTGGCGGGCGGGCGCCAGGCCGGGATCGGCGATGCGGAAATTATTGACCCAGGAGACTTCAGGATAGAGCCGGATCACCTGGCGGAAGGCCAGGATGATGCCGATGAACATCACACCTCCGATCAGCGCATTGAGCCCGGGATTGGCGAAGAAGGCCTGGATGATCTGCTTGTAGAGCACCACGCCGACCAGGGTGCAGAGCACCAGGAAGACCAGCATCCGCACCAGGAAAACGCTGGGCGAGGATAGCTTGGTGTATTCGATGTCGATGGGAGAGCGAGGCGAGGCGCCTGACGGCATGGTCGGTATCATCCGTTACGAAACTTGCTTGCGGGCGCACTATGGCACAGCGCCAGCCCAAAAAAAGCGCCGGATGCGGCGATTTCGGGGAGGGTTGTGGAACCCAATGCCGAAACGGGGCTTTGATACCCGCGCATCTTGCAGAACTTCGGTATTCCACAGGCTTAGCTCGGATTTTTGGCCCCCTGCCGCCCAGAGACGGAGTGATCGCATGAGCGTCGTTTCCGCGATCATCGGGACTGCCGAACGGTTGCCGCTGCCCGATGTCGTGATCCGCGCGGCGATCCAGCGCCTGTGTTCGCGCACGGCGACGCGCCTGTCCGCGCTGGGCGCGGCCGACGATGCCGCCTTCGCAGGAAGGATGATGCTGCGGCCGATCGCCGAGGACGCGGATGCCGGGCATGACGAGATGCCCGCTTCGTTCTTTGCGAAGGTGCTCGGTCCCAACCGCAAATACTCGTCCTGCTTCTACAAGACCGGCGCGACCACCTTGCGGGAGGCCGAGGAGGAGGCGCTGCGCCAGACCGTCGAGCATGCCGCTCTCGCCGACGGTCAGACCATCCTCGAACTCGGCTGCGGCGGGGGTTCGCTGTCGTTGTGGATGGCGCGTCAGTTTCCGCACGCGAAGGTGACGGCCGTGTCGAGCTCGCAGGCGCAGCGCGCCTATGTCGAGGAAGAGGCGCGGCTGCGCGGTCTCCTCAACCTGTGCGTGGTCACTGCGGACATGAATGTGTTCGCGCCCGACGGGCAATTCGACCGCATCGTCTCGGTCGAGACGTTCGAGCACGTGATGAACTGGCGCAAGCTGATGACGCGCCTGCGCGCGTGGCTCGCGCCGGAGGGGCGGTTCTTCATGCACATCGTCGCCCATCGCTCCGGCTCTCACCTGTTCGACCGGGCCAATCGCGAAGACTGGATCGCGCAGCATGTCTTCACGGGCGGGCTGATGCCGAGCCATCACCTCGTCAGGCAATTCGGCGACATCTTCACGATCGAGAAGGAATGGTGCTGGAGCGGCACGCATTATCAGCGCACCGCCAGCGACTGGCTCGCCAATTTCGACGCGCATCGCGGTTCCATCGAGACGGCCTTGCGCAACATCCATGGCGAGGAGACCGGCCTGTGGCTGCGACGCTGGCGCTGGCTCTTCCTCGCGACGTCGGGCCTGTTCGGCCACGCCGATGGAACCGAGTGGGGTGTCAGCCACTACCGGATGAAGGCCGCCGGGTAATTGCGATCTTCTGTCGCAGCACGCCGCGATGGAACCCGATTCACAATCGGGTGAGGCGTGAAAAACGCCCTGACCTCAGCATGATAGGCCGTGTGACATTGAGCCGCCGCAACGTGCGTTGCGTCGCAGCAAGTCCCCTCTATGTTGACGACATCGGCCGCGCGGAATCACCCAGAACAGGCCCCGCGGAGCGTGATCGGTTTCAACAATATCGGGGCACCCCACTTCATGTCAGGACTTCGCGCGCGATCGGCATGCGTTGCAATGATGCTCGCGGCCTTTACGCCGCTGTTGGCAGGCTGCGACGAATCCAGCTCTGCCATTTCAGCCGCCCAGCCCAACGACCCCGACGTCAGCATTGTCATCGTCAAGCCGCAGCCGCGCGCCGTAGTGCGCGAACTGCCGGGCCGCATTGCGCCGACGCGCGTGTCCGACGTGCGGCCGCGCGTCTCCGGCATCGTGGTCGAGCGCCTGTTCCGACAGGGCAGCGAGGTGAAGGCGGGCGATGCACTGTACCGCATCGATCCGCGTCCGTTCGAGGTCGAAGTGATGGCCAACGACGCCGCGCTCGCCAAGGCCCAGGCTGCGTTGATGCAGTCCCAGCAGCAGGCGCGCCGCATCGCCACGCTCACCGCCCAGCGCGCCGCGCCCGAAGCCGAGAACGAGAAGGCGATCGCGGCCGAGCGCCAGGCCCATGCCGAGGTCGAGGGCCGCAAGGCCGACCTCGCGCGCGCAAAGCTCAATCTCGACTACGCCACCGTGCGCGCGCCGATCGACGGCGTCGTCGGTGCTGCCCTGGTCAGCGAGGGCGCGCTCGCGGTCCAGAACGAGACCAACCTTGCCACGATCCAGCAGCTCGATCCGATCTATGCCGACTTCACCCAGTCGGTGAACGAGCTCAACCAGCTCCGCCGCGCCTTCGAGAGCGGCGACCTCGAGCGCATCGCGCCTGATGCCGCCAAGGTGCATCTCGTGCTCGACGACAACACCCTCTACTCGCTCGACGGCAAGTTGCTGTTCTCGGACGCCAAGGTCGATGCCAACACCGGTCAGGTGACCTTGCGCGGTGAGTTCCGCAATCCCAAGCGCGAGCTGTTGCCGGGCATGTATGTCCGGGTCCGCATCGACCAGGGCCTCGATAGCGACGCGATCGCGGTGCCGCAACAGGCGATCCAGCGCAACGGCGGCGGCGGCAGCGAGGTGTTCGTCGTCAAGGACGACAACCACATCGCGGTGCAGCCGGTGCGTACCGGCTCGGCACAGGACGGAATCTGGTTCGTTACCGACGGCCTGAAGGCAGGCGACAAGGTCGTGGTCGAAGGTTTCCAGAAATTCGCCGCCGGCGACAGGGTCAAGCCGCAATCCTGGTCGGAAGCGGATGCAACCGCGGACAATCGGCACGCCCAGAAGCTCACGCGGTAATAGGCCATGGCGAGCTTCTTCATCGACAGGCCGATCTTCGCCTGGGTGGTCGCGCTGTTCATCTGTCTGGTCGGCGCAATTTCGATTCCGCTGTTGCCGATCGCGCAGTATCCGATCATCGCCCCGCCCTCGATCTCGATCTCGACCAGCTATCCCGGCGCTTCGCCCGAAAACCTCTACAACAGCGTCACGCGGCTGATCGAGGAGGAGCTCAACGGCGCTTCCGGCATCCTCAATTTCGAATCCACCAGCGACTCGCTCGGCCAGGTCGAGATCATCGCCAATTTCCAGCCGGGCACCGACACCAGCGCCGCCTCGGTCGAGGTGCAGAACCGCATCAAGCGCGTCGAGGCGCGGCTGCCGCGCGCGGTGATGCAGCAAGGCATCCTGATCGAGGAAGCATCCAGCGCGGTGCTTCAGATCATCACGCTGAACTCGACCGACGGCAGCCTCGACGAGGTGGGCCTGGGCGACTTCATGATCCGCAACGTGCTCGGCGAGATCCGCCGCATCCCCGGCGTCGGCCGCGCCACGCTTTACTCGACCGAGCGTTCTTTGCGCGTCTGGGTCGATCCGGCAAAGCTGGTCGGCTATGGGCTGACGGCGGACGACGTCAACAAGGCGATCACCGCGCAAAACGCGCAGGTGGCATCGGGCAGCATCGGCGCCGAGCCGTCGACGTCGAGCCAGCGCACCTCCGCGCTGGTGCTGGTCAAGGGCCAGCTCTCGTCACCGGACGAATTCGGTTCCATCATCCTGCGCGCCAATGCCGATGGCTCGACCGTGCGTCTGCGCGACGTCGCGCGCATCGAGGTCGGTGGTCTCAGCTATCAGTTCAACACGCGTCTCGACGGCAAGCCGACCGCCGGTCTCTCGGTGCTGATGTCGCCGACCGGCAATGCGCTGGCGACTGCGAGCGCCGTCGAAGAGAAGATGAAGGAGCTGTCGCGCTTCTTCCCGGCCAATATCTCCTACGAGATTCCCTACAACATCACGCCGGTGGTCGAGGCCTCGATCAAGAAGGTGCTGACAACGCTGGTCGAAGCCATCGTGCTGGTGTTCGTGGTGATGTTCGTGTTCCTGCAGAACATCCGCTACACCATCATTCCGACCATCGTGGTGCCGGTGGCGTTGCTGGGCGCCTGTACCACGCTGCTGCTCGCCGGCTACTCCATCAACATGCTCTCGATGTTCGGCATGGTGCTCGCGGTCGGCATCCTCGTCGACGACGCCATCGTCGTGGTCGAGAACGTCGAGCGCATCATGGCCGAGGAAGGGTTGCCGCCGAAGGAAGCGACGCGGAAAGCGATGACGCAGATCACCGGCGCCATCATCGGCATCACGCTGGTGCTGATGGCGGTGTTCGTGCCGATGGCGTTTTTCCCGGGCTCGGTCGGCATCATCTACCGCCAGTTCTCCGTGACCATGGTCGCCGCGATCGGCTTCTCCGCCTTCTTGGCGCTGTCGCTGACGCCGGCGCTGTGCGCGACGCTGCTCAAGCCCGTCGCGGCCGGCCACGGTCACGCCAAGAAGGGCGTGTTCGGCTGGTTCAACCGCATGCTCGACGGCAGCAAGGAGGGCTATTCGCGCACTGTCGGCTTCTCGCTCAAGCGCACCGGCCGCTTGATGCTGGTTTACGTCGCGCTGCTCGCCGGCCTGTCCTGGGCCTTCGTCAACCTGCCCGGCGGCTTCCTGCCCGTCGACGACCAGGGCTTCGTCACCACCGACGTACAGACGCCCTCCGACTCCTCCTATGCTCGCACCGAGGCGGTGATCGAGAAGGTGGAGAAATATCTGGCGGAGCGGCCGGGCGTCGACAACGTCACCTTCCTCACCGGCTTCAGCTTCTCCGGCCAGGGCATGAACACCGCGCAGGCTTTCATCACCCTGAAGGACTGGTCGGAGCGCGGGCCGAAGGATTCGGCAGCGGCGATCGTCACGGACATCAACCGCGATCTGTCGTCGTCAATCCGCGACGCAAAGATCGCCGCGCTGCAGCCACCGCCGATCGACAATCTCGGCAATTCCTCGGGCTTCTCGTTCCGCCTCCAGGACCGTGGCCAGAAGGGCTATCCGGCCCTGATGCGTGCCGCCGACCAGTTGATCGCGGAGGCCAATGCCAGCTCTGTGCTGCAGAAGGTCTATGTCGAGGGCCTGCCCGAGGCCGGCGTGGTCAATCTCGTGGTCGACCGCGAAAAGGCCGGCGCCTTCGGCGTCACCTTCGAGGACATCAACAACACGATCTCGACCAATCTCGGCTCGAACTACATCAACGACTTCCCGAACCGCGGCCGCATGCAGCGCGTCGTGGTGCAGGCCGATGCCCGCGACCGCATGCGGACCGAGGACATCCTCAACTACAACGTCAAGAACAGCCGCGGGCAGCTCGTGCCGTTCTCGTCCTTTACCACCGTGGAATGGGCACGCGGACCAACCCAGATCGCCGGCTTCAACTATTATCCGGCGGTGCGCATCTCGGGCGAGGCCAAGCCCGGCTTCACCTCGGGCGACGCCATCGCCGAGATGGAGCGGCTTTCCGGCAAGCTGCCGCGCGGCTTCGGCTATGAATGGACCGGACAATCGCTGCAGGAAAAGCTGTCCGGCTCGCAGGCGCCGTTCCTGCTGGCGCTGTCGGTGTTCGTGGTGTTCCTGTGTCTGGCCGCGCTGTACGAGAGCTGGACCATTCCGCTCGCGGTGCTGCTCACTGTGCCGCTCGGTATCGTCGGCGCCGTGATTGCGGCGATGCTGCGCGGCCTGCCGAACGACGTCTATTTCACCGTCGGCCTGATCACCATCATCGGGCTAGCGGCAAAGGACGCGATCCTGATCATCGAATTCGCCAAGGATCTGCGGAAAGAAGGCAAGCCGCTGGTGGACGCCACCATCGAGGCCTGCCGCCTGCGCTTCCGCCCGATCCTGATGACCGGTCTCGCTTTCATCTGCGGCGTGCTGCCGATGGCCATCGCCCACGGCGCCGGCGGCGCCAGCCAACAATCGCTCGGCTCGATCGTGATGGGCGGCATGATTGCGGTGGTGATCTTGGCCCTGCTGATGGTGCCGGTGTTCTTCGTCTCCGTGCAGCGCGTGCTGGGCGGGGATCGGGAGAAGGTGGCGGAGGAGGCCGAGATGTATGGGCCGCCCGCGCCGGCAAGGGCCGGCCACTGAACGCCAGATCGGTTTTGCCTTCGGCTTGCTTTCTTGGGAGCGTCAATCCAGACTGCATCCCTGGATTGAAAAAACCGTCATTCGCGCTGCATCGCGAATGCACGGCAGCCTGCCGATTGAGAGCATGCGATGCGTCCGATTGAAATTGCGATCTCGAACTATCGCTCCATTCGGCGGCTCTCCATACCCATCCACCCCTTATCCGTGTTTGTGGGCGAGAATGGTGTCGGCAAATCCAATCTCTACAAGTCCTTGTCGCTGTTGCGCGACGCGGCGACCGGTCAAATCACCCGCACGATCGCCGATGAAGGCGGATTGAATTCGGTCTGCTGGTCCGGCATTCGCAAGCGAGGCGAAGACGGGCGGCTGCGCCTCTCGGCCACATTCGACAGCATGAGGTATTCCATCGAGCTGGGGTTTCCAAGCCCGGCTCAGGCCGCGTTTTCCGGCGAGCCGATGATCAAGGCGGAAGGTATCGAGGCGACGCACGGCAAACGGACGGTCAAGCTGATGGAGCGGATTAATTCGCTCATCAGCGTCCGCGGCGAGAGCGGCGCCTGGAACGCTCACAAGGATGCGGTGCTGCCGTCAGAGACCGCGCTTGCGGCTTTTTCCAATGGCAAGCAATGCCCGGAAATCGACCTGATCAGAAATGCGATGCTGGGCTGGCGATTCTATCATGACTTTCGCACTGATCCGGCGTCACCGATACGAAAGCCTTGTCTGGCGATCGCAACGCCCTCGCTCAGCGCCGATGGAACCGATTTGGCTGCCGCCCTCGCGACCCTCTATGTCATTCGGGAAGACGCCAACGACCTGCAGGACGCAATCCAGGATGCATTCCCGGGCGCCGAACTCCGCGCATGGGAGGAAAACGGCTTCTGTCAATTTGATCTGCAATTGGCGGATATGCCGCGGCCGTTCAGGGCTCATGAACTATCCGATGGCACGCTGAAATACATCTGCCTGCTCGCGGTGTTCATGGGTTACCGGCTGCCGCCGTTCATCGCGCTGAACGAACCCGAGACAAGCCTGCATCCGTCGCTGCTGGCACCGCTGGCCCGGCTGATCGCCAAGGCGTCACGCCGCGCCGACATCTGGATTGTCACCCATTCGGAACAGCTGATGGAGGCGTTGCGAAGCGAGAGTTCGGTCCCACTTCGCCGGGTGATCAAGTCGAAAGGCGCCACGGCCATCGAGGGCCTGACCATCGGCGGTGAGTACCGCGACGAATCCGACGAGGATGACGCTTAGTTGGTTCAGATGAAGCCGCAGAGCTGCCACCCAGCGGCTTGGGAAGGAGCAGGCGATCCATGAGAATGGTGGCCGCCATAGCAATCGCTTATATACTTACGGGCGCTCTTTACATTTGGCGCGATTTCCGAAGGCCGGTCGATGAGCAGCCCAGCTATGTCAAGTGGGGCGGCATAAGGACCAAGCTGTTTATCGTGCTCTATTGGCTCCCCGGAACGTTGTCTGCGGCCTGCCGGGGCGGTGTCTTGCGAGACTTAGCCGTTCCATGGGCAATCTTTGCTGCTCTCATCGTCGCCGGGCTTTACTTCTCAAGTCGATAGCTTGCCGCAGGCGGAGCATCCAGTACGCCGCGGCCGTTCCATATCCAACTGAACTCTCTGGAATACTGGATCGTCCGCCTTCGCGGACGATGACAGAGGTGTGTAAGGCGCGACCTCGGCCTACGCCTACTTCCTCAACACCTTCACCAATTCCCCGTGCACGAACTCATTCCCGCACACGACATTGCCCGTCACCAGGGCATCGCCGGGCGTGTCGATGTCGGTGACCGTTCCGCCGGCCTCGCGCACCATGATCATACCCGCCGCGATGTCCCAGGATTGCAAATTGCGCTCCCAGTAGCCGTCGAGACGACCGGCGGCGACGAAGGCGAGATCGAGGGAGGCGGCGCCGAAGCGGCGGAGGCCGGCGACGCGGTCCTGGATCGCGGTCATCTCGCGGCGGAATTCCTCGTGGTCGCCGCGGCCGATATGGGGCAGGCCGCAGGCCACCACGCATTCGTTGAGCTGGCGCCGGCCGGCAACGCGCAGGCGCTGGTCGTTGAGGAAGGCGCCCTTGCCGCGCTCGGCGATATAGAGCTCGTCATTGGCGGGGTTGTAGATCACGCCTGCGATGATCGTGCCCTCGCGCGAAAGCCCGATCGAGATCGCGAATTGCGGGATGCCGTGCAGGAAGTTGGTGGTGCCGTCGAGCGGATCGACGATCCAGGTGTGGCTCTTGTCGGAGCCCTCGCGCGTTCCCCCTTCCTCGCCGATGAAGCCGTAGCCGGGGCGGGCCTTGGCGAGGTCCTGGTAGACGATTTCCTCAGCGCGCTTGTCCGCGAGCGAGACGTAATTCGCCGGTCCCTTCAGCGAGACCTGGAGATGCTCGATCTCGCCGAGATCGCGCTTGAGGCTGCGGCCGGCGCGGCGCGCGGCCTTGACCATGACGTTGATAGTTGCGGAATACAGCATGAGCTCTGGTCTTGAACGGGGGAAATGGCGCGAAATCGCGCCTGTTTGAGAGATTGGGTGCCCTGCGAGGGGCCCAACGTCAAGTCATTGCGTCAAGTCATTTGGTCCCGAGCCATTTCCTGGCGGCGGCCTCGACCTTGGCGCGCTCCTCGGCCGGCAAATCGGACAATTGCTTGTCCAGCTCCGGATCGCCCTTGCCGCCGGTCTTGGCCACGAGATGCCATTTAAAGCCTTCGACCTTGTCCACGGATGTACCCATGCCGTTGATCAGGACCCAGGCCAGCCGGTTCTGAGCGATCGCGCTGCCCTGGCGGGAGGCCTTGCGGAGCAGGGCCACGGCCGCCGGCTGGTTCTTCGGCGTACCGGTGCCGTTGAACAGCGCGATGGCGTATTCGACCTCGGCATCGACATTGTCCGTCAGCGTGGCGGCCTGGAGCAGACGCACCGCCCTTTCGGGGTCCTTGGGCACGCCGGTGCCTTCCTTGTAGAAGGTCGCGAGCGCGTATTGCGCCTCGGGCAGGCCGGCATCGGCGGCCTGGCGCAGCAGCTCGGCGGAGCGCTTGACGTCCTGCGGCAGGGTCTGGCCGTCGAGATAGAGCAGCGCGAGGTTATAGGCCGCCTTGGGCTCGCCGAGCTTGGCGGCGGAGGCCATCAGCTTGACCGCCTCGCCCTTATCGACCGCGCCGCCGCGGCCGGAAATCCTGAGCATGGCGAGCGCGAACATCGCCTCACGGTCGCCGGCATCGGCGGCGCGCTTGTACCATTGCAGCGCCTTGGCGTAGTCGCGCCGGATGCCCATGGCGTTGGAATAGAGTTCACCCAGCATGGTCATCGCCTTGGCATCGCCGGTCGCGGCACGGGCGGTGGCGAGATCGAGGGCGGTTTTGTACTGGCCGCGCTGATAGGCGCCGAACACCAGATCGACGTTGGAATTGTCGGTCGGAGGCGCCGGGATCACGGTTGCTGCCGGGGCCGGCTTGGGGGACGCCGAAGGTTTGGGAGCCGGCGCGGCCTCCTTTTTCTTGGCGACCGGGGGCGGCTTGGGTTTCTGTTTCTCGGCGGGCGGGCTCGGCGTCGCCGCAGGCGGCGTGATCTGGAGCTGCGCGGCCGCAGGCACCGTGAGCAGCAACGTGGCCAGGATGGTGATGCGCGGGAGCTTCATGTCGGGCGCTAGCCGTGCTCTCGACCCGCAGGCTTCCGGCCCGCAGGATCTTGGCCGGCAAGCGCTGTCGCATAGGCCTTCCTGATCGCAGCGTCGATCTCGATCAGCGCGACCTTGGGTCCGCGCGGATCGGCCCAGATGAACTCGCCGACCAGCACGAAATCGGCGCCGCTGGCGGCGAATTCGTGGGCCTCTTCCAGCGACATGGCAAAGCCGACGCAGGGCGGCTCGAACAACTCGGCCCACCAATCCAGCCGCTCGGCAATCGCCTGAGACGACGGCCGCTGGCCTTTCTCGTCGGGCTCGCCGAACAGCACGTAGTCGGCGCCCAGCTCGCCCGCGCTCATGGAATCGTGGCGCGTCTCAAGCCCGCCGACGCCGGCGATACGATCGGGCTTGAGCGAGGGTGCGGCCTCTTCCAGCGCAGCGAGGCTCGCAAGATGCGCGCCGTCGGCGCCACCGCGCGCGACCAGTTCGGCATGGCCTTCAATGAGCAGCGCGGCGCCCGCGTTCTGAACCGGCGGCGCCAGAGCCTTGATCCGCGAGATCATGGTGCGTTGGTCGGTCTCCTTCAGCCGCAGCAGCACGGCCGCGACGTCGGCGGAAGCAAGCAGGCCGGGCAGCTCGGCCAGAAGCGAAGCGTGATCATCGACGACAGGCGTCGCGAGATAAAGGCGCGGCGCAGGGCGCGGCGGAGGAGATTTGTTCGACAAGATCTAGGCTGCCTTCTGTTCCAGGCTGCTTTGCCATTCGCCTCTGGAGGCGAGCCCATTCATACGCGCGCGGTGACTGAATGCGTTTTGTCCGGCTGCGACGTTCTCGGCCTTGCCCGACCAGGCCTTCTGCGGTGCGGCCTGGAGCGCGCGGCCGTAGGAGAAGGTCAGGCCCCAGGGCAGCGGACCGAGCTTGTGCATGGCGTTGAGATGCGCGGTCGCCTCTTCATCCGACTGGCCGCCGGAGAGGAAGGCGATGCCGGGCACCGCCGCGGGCACGCAGGCCTTGAGCAGCCGTATCGTCTTCTCCGCGACCTCCTCGACGGAAGCCTGCTTCGCGGACTTCTTGCCGGAGACTGCCATGTTCGGCTTCAGCACCATGCCCTCGAGCGCGACCCGCTGCAGGCGCAATTCCTGGAAGGTCTTGTTGAGCACGCGGTTCGTCACCTCATAGCAGCGATCGATGTCGTGATCGCCGTCCATCAGCACTTCCGGCTCGACGATCGGTACGATCTGCGCAGCCTGGCACAGCGCCGCATAGCGCGCCAGCCCATGGGCGTTGACGCTGATCGCGGTCATCGAGGGAATACCGCTGCCGATGTCGATCACCGCGCGCCATTTGGCGAAGCGTGCGCCGCGCTCGTAATATCTCTTCAGCCGTTCGGCGAGCTTGTCGAGCCCGACGGTGACGAGCTCGCCCGGGCACATCGGCAGGGCTTGCGTGCCTTCGTCGACCTTGATGCCGGGAATGGCGCCGCTGCTCTCGATCAGCTTGACCAGGGGCGTGCCGTCCTTCGCGTCCTGCCAGATCGTCTCGTCATAGAGGATGACGCCGGAGATGTACCGGCTCATGGCTTCCTTCGAGCGGAACAGCATCTCGCGATAGTCGCGGCGGTTCTCTTCGGTCGATTCCACGCCGATCGCGTCGAAACGCTTCTTGATGGTGCCGGAGGATTCGTCGGCGGCAAGGATGCCCTTGCCGGGCGCGACCATGGCGGTCGCGATCCTGTTGAGCTCAGTCAGATTCATCGAGAGGTCCTCCCAAAACGATTTCTGCCCTTGCCTGTGAAAATAGACCGTTCTCGGGCAAATGCCGAGTTAACGTTCGTCGCAGGGCAAGGGGGGAGGGGCTTTGGTACCGGCAACAAGGTCGCCATCCCGGGCTCGCCGGTTTGCGGCGCCCGGAATGACGGAGAAAGTGGGGGCTGGTTACGCCACCGCGCGATCGCTACGCGACGCGGGGGGCGAGCTCGCCCTTGGCGTAGCGCTTGGCCATTTCGGCCGTCGTAAGCACCTTCTTGATCTTGGAAGCTTGCCCGGCGGTATTGAATTCCTGGAGCCGCTGCTTGCACAGCCTGGTCATCGCGTCCATCGCGGGCTTCAGGTACTTGCGCGGGTCGAACTCTTCCGGATTGTCCTTGAGCACTTTCCGGATCTGGCCGGTCATCGCCATGCGGTTGTCGGTGTCGATGTTGATCTTGCGAACGCCGTTCTTGATGCCGCGCTGGATCTCGGCGACCGGAACGCCCCAGGTCGGCTTCATCTTGCCGCCATAGGCGTTGATGATGTCCTGGAGGTCCTGCGGCACCGACGAGGAGCCGTGCATGACGAGATGGGTGTTCGGCAGCTTGCGGTGGATCTCCTCGATCACGTTCATGGCGAGGATGTCGCCGTCGGGCTTGCGGGTAAATTTGTAGGCGCCGTGAGAAGTCCCCATCGCGATCGCGAGCGCGTCGACCTGGGTCTCCTGGACGAACTTCACGGCTTCGTCCGGATTGGTCAGGAGCTGGTCGTGGCTTAGCTTGCCCTCGGCGCCGTGGCCGTCTTCCTTGTCGCCCATGCCGGTCTCGAGCGAGCCGAGCACGCCGAGCTCGCCCTCGACCGAGATGCCGCCGAGATGGGCCATGTCGGTCACGATCCTGGTGACGCCGACATTGTAGCCCCAGTCGCCGGGGGTCTTGCCGTCAGCCTTGAGCGAGCCGTCCATCATGACCGAGGTGAAGCCGGCCTGGATCGCGGTCATGCAGGTTGCGGCTTCATTGCCGTGGTCGAGATGCACGCAGACCGGGATGTGCGGATAGATCTCGGTCACCGCGTCCATCATGTGCTTGAGCATGATGTCGTTGGCGTAGGACCGCGCGCCGCGCGAGGCCTGGATGATGACGGGCGCGTCGACCTGATTGGCCGCGTCCATGATCGCCAGCGCCTGCTCCATATTGTTGATGTTGAAGGCCGGTACGCCGTAATCGTTCTCTGCCGCATGGTCGAGCAATTGACGCAACGTGATCCGAGCCATGTGTCTTCTTCTCCCGTTTGGGCCTGCAAAGGCCACTTCTTGAAGGCCGCTAATTATTCGCGATTGATTATTTGGTGCGCAGAACTTCGACGCCGGGCAGGGGCTTGCCTTCCATCCATTCAAGAAATGCGCCACCGGCGGTCGAGACATAGGTGAACTGACCGGCCACATGGGCCTGGTTGAGGGCCGCGACGGTGTCGCCACCGCCCGCGATCGAGATCAGCTTCTTGGCCTTGGTGCGCTCGGCGGCATGCTTGGCGGCCGCCATCGTGCCGCGATCGAAGGGTTGCATCTCGAAGGCACCGAGCGGTCCGTTCCAGACCAGCGTCGCCGCGTCGTCGATAGCGGCATGGACGCGTGCGATCGATTGCGGACCGACGTCGAGGATCATGCCGTCGGCCGGGATCGCGTCGAGGCCATAGGCATGCGACGGCGCGTTGGCGGCGAAATGATAGGCGACGACCGCGTCCACCGGCAGGATGATCGCGCAGTTGGCGGCTTCCGCCTTCTCCATGATGCGCAGCGCAGTCGCGGCGAGATCCTTCTCGGCCAGCGACTTGCCGATCCCGACGCCCTGGGCGTGCATGAAGGTGTTGGCCATCCCGCCGCCGATCACGAGCGCGTCGACCTTGGTCACGAGGTTTTCGAGCAGGTCGATCTTGGTCGAGACCTTGGCACCGCCGATGATCGCGATGACGGGCTTGGCCGGTGAGCCCAGCGCCTTCTCCAGCGCAATCAGTTCGGCCTGCATGGTGCGGCCGGCATAGCCCGGCAGCTTGTGGCCGAGGCCTTCGGTCGAGGCGTGGGCGCGGTGCGCGGCCGAGAACGCGTCATTGACCCAGATGTCGCCGAGCTTGGCCAGCTCCGCGACGAAGGCGGGATCGTTCTGTTCCTCTTCCTTGTGGAAGCGGGTGTTTTCCAGGCAGAGGATGTCGCCGTCCTTCAAGCCGGCAACGGCCGCGGCCGCGGGCTCGCCGATGCAGTCGTCGGCGAAGGCGACGGGCTTCTTCACGACCTTGGCGAGCGCCTCGGCGACGGGCTTGAGCGAGTCCTTGGCATCGCGCCCTTTGGGCCGGCCGAAATGCGCGAGCAGGATGACCTTGCCGCCCTTGTCGGAGATTTCGGTGATGGTCGGCGCGACGCGCTCGAGCCGGGTCGCGTCAGTGACGCGCCCGTCGTCCATGGGCACGTTGAGATCGACGCGCAGCAGCACGCGTTTGCCCTTCACGTCGACGTCGTCGAGGGTGCGGAATTTGTTGGTCATCTCTGGGCCCTCTTGTCCCGGGTGCACTGCGGCGCGAAGTGCCGCTGTGCAGAACCGGGACCTACGCGGGGAACATGGGTCCCGGCTCTGCGGAGCAGCGCACGCGCGCTGCACCGCGTCCGGGACATGGGACCTACGTTCTTAGATCACCTTCGCCATCGCAACGGCGGTGTCCGCCATGCGGTTCGAGAAACCCCACTCGTTGTCGTACCAGGACATCACGCGTACCAGCGTGCCGTTCTGCACCTTGGTCTGGTCCTCGTGGAAGGTCGAGGAGTGCGGGTCGTGGTTGAAATCGATCGAGACGTTTGGCGCCGTGGTGTAGCCGAGAATGCCCTTGAGCTGCTGCTCGGAGGCGCGCTTCATCGCCGCGTTGATTTCCTTCGGATCGGTGGCGCGCTTGGCGACGATCTTGAGGTCGATGACCGAGACGTTCGGGGTCGGCACGCGGATCGCGACGCCGTCGAGCTTGCCCTTCAACTCCGGCAGCACGAGACCGATCGCCTTGGCGGCGCCGGTCGAGGTCGGGATCATCGACATCGCGGCGGCGCGGCCGCGATAGAGATCCTTGTGCATGGTGTCGAGCGTCGGCTGGTCGCCGGTATAGGCGTGGATCGTGGTCATGAAGCCGGTCTCGATGCCGACGAGGTCGTTCAGCACCTTGACGACCGGAGCGAGGCAGTTGGTGGTGCAGGAGCCGTTGGAGACGACCAGATGGTCCCTGCTCAGCGTGTCGTGGTTGACGCCGTAGACGATGGTGGCATCGGCGCCGTCGGCGGGCGCGGAGACCAGCACGCGCTTGGCGCCGGCGGTCAGATGCGCAGACGCCTTGTCCTTCGAGGCGAAGATGCCGGTGCACTCCATCGCGATATCGATGCCGAGGTCCTTCCAGGGCAGCTTCGAGGGATCGCGCTCGGCGGTCACCTTGATCTTGTTGCCACCGAGGCTGATCGTGTCGCCTTCGACGGTCACGGTGCCGGGGAAGCGGCCATGGACGCTGTCGAAGCGAAGCAGATGGGCGTTGGTCTCGACCGGGCCGAGGTCGTTGATGCCGACGACCTCGATGTCCTTGCGGCCGGACTCAGCGATGGCCCGCAGGATGTTGCGGCCGATGCGGCCAAAACCGTTAATTCCGACGCGGACCACCATGTTTCGTCTCCTTATGACCGTTCAATGACGGTGTTCGATAACGCCGATCTTCCCGCACAACGCGCTTAGCGCGCCTGCGAGGGTTTTTTTAGGGCGGACGCCCGGTTCAGCCGGGCGGTGCTTGATCATATGAGAACTTAGGTAATCCCTTTTTTTGGCAAGCTCAACTCTCAGGAAACGCGCTTCAGCACGGCGTTCACCGCAGCCTCGGCGGTAATGCCGAAATGCTTGTAAAGCTCCTTCGCTGGACCGCTTTCGCCGAAGGAATGCATGCCGATGAATTCGCCGTCATGGCCGATCACGGCATCCCAGCCCCAGCGTACCGCCGCCTCGATCGCGACCTTCACCGGCGCGTTGCCGATGATGGCGGCGCGCTTGGCCTCTGGTTGCGCTAACAACAGCTCGAGCGAGGGAACCGAGACCACCCGCGACGGGATGCCGCGTTCGGCGAGCTGCTTCTGGGCCGCGACCGCGATCTCGACCTCGGAGCCGGAGGCGAACAGCGTTGCCTTGGCTTCGCCCTGGGCGGCCACCAGTTCGTAGGCACCCTGAGCGCAAGGGCTGTCGTTCGGCGCGGTGGTGCGGAGCTGCGGCAGGTTCTGCCGTGTCAGCGCCAGCACGGTCGGGCCGTCGAGGCGGTTCAGCGCGAGCTCCCAGCATTCGGCCACCTCGATGGAATCACAGGGGCGGAACACACGCATGTTCGGGATGGCGCGGAGCGCGGCGAGATGCTCGACCGGCTGATGGGTCGGGCCGTCTTCACCGAGGCCGATGGAGTCGTGCGTCATCACGTAGACGACGCCGGCGCCCATCAACGCGGCAAGGCGCATCGCAGGGCGCGCATAGTCGGTGAACACCAGGAAGGTCGCGCCGTTCGGCGCGAAACCGCCGTGCAGGAAGATGCCGTTCATGGCCGCGCACATGCCGTGCTCGCGGATGCCGTAATGGATGAAGCGGCCCTTCGGCGTCTTGGCCGAGAAGGCGGTTGCCGACTTCGCCTTGTTGTTGTTGGACCCCGTGAGGTCGGCCGAGCCTGCCAAAAATTCCATCGGCATGGCGCCGGCAATGACTTCGATCACCGCTTCCGAGGATTTGCGGGTCGCCGCTGTCATCGGCTTTTCCAGCAGCTCCTTCTTGTAGGCGCGCACTGCCTTCACGAGCGAGGCCGGACGCTCATGGCGCAGGCGGCGCTCGAACTCGGCGCGCTTGCGGCTGCCGAGTTCACCGAGACGGCCTTCCCATTCCTGGCGAGCTGCCACGCCGCGGCTGCCGGCTGCGCGCCACGCCTTCAGCACGTCGTCCGGGACCGAGAACGGCTCGAGCGAGATGCCGAGATTTTCCTTGGCGGCCTTGAGCTCGTCGGCGCCGAGCGCTTCGCCATGGGCCTTCGCCGTACCGGCCTTATGCGGCGCGCCGAAGCCGATGGTGGTGCGGCAGGCGATCAGCGTCGGCTTGCTCGACTTCTGCGCCCGCGTGATCGCGGCCGATATCGCGGCCTGGTCGTGGCCGTCGATCTTCTCGGCGGCCCAGCCCGCCGACTTGAAACGCTTCACCTGGTCCACGGAATCGGAAATCGAGGTCGGGCCGTCGATCGAGATGCCGTTGTCGTCGTAGAGAACGATCATCTTGTTGAGCTTCCAGTGCCCGGCCATCGCGATCGCTTCCTGCGACACGCCTTCCATCAGGTCGCCGTCCGAGGCGAGCACGTAGGTGTGGTGGTCGACGATCTTCTTGCCGAACTCGGCGGCGAGCATTTTTTCGGCGAGCGCCATACCGACGGCGGTGGAGATGCCCTGGCCCAGCGGGCCTGTGGTGGTCTCGATGCCCTTGGTGCGGAAATTTTCGGGATGTCCGGGGGTCAGCGAGTCGACCTGGCGGAATTGCTTGATCTGGTCCAGCGTCATGTCGGAGTTGCCGGTCAGGTACAGCAGCGAATACAGCAGCATCGAGCCGTGGCCGGCCGAGAGCACGAAGCGGTCGCGATCCGGCCAGCTAGGTGCGGCGGCGTCGAATTTCAGGAACTGCGTGAACAGCACCGTGGCCATGTCGGCCGCGCCCATCGGCAAACCGGGATGGCCGGATTTCGCCTTCTCGACGGCGTCCATTGCGAGGCCGCGGATCGCGTTGGCCATACGGGTGTGGTCGACTTGCGTCATGTCTGAAATCCGTCTGAAATGAGGCGCTTGGCGGCGGGTGCGGGCCGTATGGGGGGAGCCTGGCGGCACTGAAGGTCGGGGGCTGAAATAGCACCTCGGTTCCGGGAGTCCAAGGCAATCAAACGTCGGTTTGGCCGTAAAAGTTGCTTAGCGGTGCATAGTTTCGCGGCGGCGTTGCGCTTCCCTGGCTTGCCACGTAAATTTCTGCTTCTAACCGCTTGCCGAACCGAGTCTTTTGCCGGGCGGCAAGCCCCAGAAAAAGCCCAAGGAAAAGCCCATGGGCAAGGCCACAGGTTCCGCCGCTGACTGCATGAACGATCGCGTTTCCAACAGCTCTGCCATGACCGAGTCCTCTGCCGTCGAGATCGAGATCGCGACCCGCAGGCTCATGGCGGCGCTCGACTCGCTCGAAAACGCGGTGGAGCGGCGGCGCGATGCCGACCGCGACGAGAACGAGCTCGCGGCGCGGATCCAGGCGCTGGGCGCGGACCGCTCACGGCTTGCCGACGAGCTCGACGGCGCGCTGGTGAAGGCGCGCAAGCTCGAACGCTCCAGCCGCGAGATCTCCGATCGGCTGGATTCCGCGATCGTCACGATACGCTCGGTGCTCGATACCGGAGAGGACGGATGAGCCACATCAACGTCACCATCAACGGCCGGCAATACCGCATGGCCTGCGAGGAGGGCCAGGAGGTGCGGCTGCTCAAGCTCGCCGAAAGCCTGGAGACGCGGATCCAGTCCCTGCGCGGAAAGTTCGGCGAGATCGGCGACGCACGGCTCACGGTGATGGCGGCGCTGACCGTCTGCGACGAGCTGGTCGACGCCGGCAACCGCATCCGCACCATGGAGCAGGAGTTGACCGAATTGCGGGATTTCCGCAATGCCGCCGTCGAGCGCGCCCGGTTGAGCCAGACCGCGGTCGTCAACGCACTGAACGCCGCCGCCGAGCGCATCGAGAAATCGACCCAGGTCCTGAACCGGACCGTCGGCAACGGGATCGCGATCGGCTGACCCTTCACTGGGCTGGCGATTCGTCAGCATCGTTGTTACATTGCCCGAGCGAGGCTGCGACGCGCGTCAGGAGCCATAATCCCCGGGGCCTTATCGATCCTTTAGGGAACTGTCCCTGGCCGGGCCCGTGGGCTCGGACATATGGTGCCCACCTACTTTCGTAGGGAACTCCGGGATCGAGTGCTTCAACGGCGTTCGCGGCTTCGCACTTTTGTTTGCTCGATTTGTGCTTGTTGAAACGACTGCGGCTGGTTCAACAGATGTCATGCCCCGGCTTGACCGGGGCAACCAGTACGCCGCGGCCTTTGTGTGAATCACCACCTTCTCTGGAACGCTGGATCACCCGCTCCATTGCGCAAGGGCGGACTAGGCGGGTGATGACGTGGGGACCCTGCGCATGTCGAATTCGAAAGCCGAACTCCGTGCCAAGGCGCTCGCGGCGCGCGATGCGCTGAGCGAAAAGAAGCGTACCGCCGCCGCCGCCAAGCTCGCCAAGCGCGGGCTGCCGTTCCAGCTCCTGCCTGGCAGCATCGTGTCCGGCTATTCGCCGATCCGCAGCGAGATCGATCCGATGCCGCTGATGAAGAAGCTGGCCGAGGAGGGCGCCAGGCTCGCGCTGCCCTGTGTCACCGCGCGCGGCCAGTCGCTGATCTTCCGCATCTTCCATCCGAACGATCGGCTGATGCTCGGTCCGCTCGGCATTCCCGAGCCGTCGCCCGGGGCCGCTGAAGTCATTCCGGACATCATGCTGACGCCGCTCGCTGCCTTCGACCGTCTCGGCCATCGCATCGGCTATGGCGCCGGGCACTACGACTACACCTTCGCGCATTTGCGAAAAGCCAACAACATCATCGCTGTCGGGCTCGCTTTTGCAGCGCAGGAGATCAAGGCGGTTCCGGCACTATCCCACGACGTCGCGCTGGATTATGTGCTAACGGAATCCGACGTATTCGATTTCCGGAGTTCTGAAGTTGCGCATTCTCTTCGTGGGTGATGTCGTCGGCCGTGCGGGGCGCAACGCCATCGCCGAATATCTGCCCGGCATGGTCAAGGACTGGTCGCTCGATTTCGTCGTCGTCAACGGCGAGAATTCCGCCGGCGGCTTCGGCATCACGGAAGCGATCTATCAGGAATTTCTCGACGCCGGCGCCGACGCCGTGACGCTCGGCAATCACTCCTGGGACCAGCGCGAAGCGCTGGTGTTCATCGAGCGCGCGGAGCGTTTGGTGCGGCCGACGAACTATCCGCGCGGCACGCCCGGCCGCGGCGCGGCGCTGGTCGAGACCAAGAACGGCAAGCACGCGCTGGTCGTCAACGCGCTCGGCCGCGTCTTCATGACCCCGTTCGACGATCCCTTCGCAGCCCTGGAGCGCGAGCTCGGCGCCTGTCCGCTCGGCGTTGCCGCGGACGCCATCGTCGTCGATTTCCATTGCGAGGCGAGTAGCGAGAAGCAGGGCATCGGCTTCTTTTGCGACGGCCGCGCCAGCCTCGTCGTCGGCACGCACACCCATGTGCCGACCGCCGACCATCAGATCCTCAACGGCGGCACCGCCTACATGACGGACGCCGGCATGACCGGCGATTACGACTCCATCATCGGCATGCAGAAAGAAGAACCGCTGCGGAGGTTTACCTCGGGGATTCCGTCGGGGAGATTCGAACCGGCCGCGGGTGCGGCGACGCTCAGCGGCGTTGCGGTGGAAACGGACGATGCGACGGGGCTCGCGCTGAAGGTTGCGCCGGTGCGTATGGGCGGCCGGCTGGAGCCGGCGACGCCGAGATTCTGGTTGAGCTGATAGTGCGGCGGACTGATGGCGCGCGCAGCGAAGCAAATTCGACAATGATCGCTGCTGCAAAAAGAATACTAGCTAGAATATCCAGCATCGTATTTTGGCCTATCACCATGCTTGCCAATAGCTTGGTGATAACCAACAAAAGAGTCATCCGGTGGGCCATTCGAAGGCGAGCCGGATGGGTGTATCTTTCGGCAATTTTCTGGTTTCCAGCGCTAACGGTCACAGGCCTAACATGGGCCCTAGTATCAATCCACGAGAAGCCTGATAAACTATGGCCAACCGTCAGCGTCGTGGCCATATTCGCAAAAAAGTTCTTGGCCGTAGTTTTGTATCTCGTCCAACAGGGCGAGCGCATATTTAAGGCTCTCCGCTACTACCGTCGTCGTTTTGGTTAGCCTTGGCCTTTTTCCCTTTCGCATTGGTCTTGAGTTCACCCTTCAGCGGCATCGGTACCGTTGAAATGCCCGCCTAGCGCAGCTCTGAAGCGCCCTTGTGCCTCCTTCTCGTCGAGCTCCTTATCCTTCTTTTATTCATGAGGTACTTGTGCCCAGAAACCGAGGAAGGAAAGCACGCGAGAAGCGCCAGATTGCGACGCGCGAACTCAGCATGGAAGAACGAAACGCATTAATGGATGCGCTCATTGAGCCGCCACTTGCCGTTTCATACGCAGTCATAGGCGCTTTGACAGTGGAGGACGAATTAGAGTTATCAATCAAAGCGAGACTTCGAAAAATATCTCAAGAGGAATGGGAAACGATTCTATCTGACCACGAAGGCCCTCTAGGATCATTTGACCGGAAGATCAAGTTCGCCGGGTATCTTGGCATTTTAGATGCGAGCGTGCAGACGAACCTAGATATCATCAGAAACGTTCGAAACAGATTTGCTCACACAAAACGGCTCATTACGTTTGAGCACTCCTTCATAGCTGACGAACTTGCTAAGATCGTCAGCCACAGGGGCCAGAAGAAGAAATTCGCCCAGAGTAAAAAGATGGCCCCGCAATGGCGATTTATTATGGTTTGCCTTCACTGCATCGAAGCAATGAGCAAAAAGCGCTTTGGCAACCATGCCGCCGCTCACAAAGCGTGGATGAAACGAAGAAGCCAGACGCCTGGAACGTTAAGCGGTTTACTAGGCGCCCTCGGATCTAGGTACGCAGCAATTCCTCCATCATCTCTGCCAGCCGTTGCACCACCTCGACAGACGAGTAAAGACGGCGGTCCCAACAATCCAACTCCTTTGGGATTGCTCTCAGGACTGCTTCCTTACCTGGACCAGAAAAAAGAGCAGACATAGCCGCGGGCGCGTCAGCCTTCCGGAAACAACCGGTGGCGGCTCAAAACTAGGAACTCGATGCCCTGCGGGGATAAAGTACATGGTGCCCGGCAGAAGCGTGGGCCAAAGCTCCTGCTCCGAGTCTTGTCCAAGCCCAAACCGGCGGGTTATGGGTCCCGGATCTTCGCTTCGCTTATCCGGGACGACAGCGGAGATTGATGCGCGATCGCCCATTAATCTCGCCGTGATCACTCCGCCGTCTGCTCCCTCAACTCCGCCACATCCTTCGCCGTGAGCTTCGAGCCCTTCGCCCCGAACCGTGCCGTGACGTAGTTGGCGACCGCCGCGATCTCGTCGTCGCTATACGCGTTGCCGAACGCGGGCATCGACAGCGCCCCGTCCGGGGTGTGGCGCTTGGTGCCTGACAGCACGATCTGCGCGACGTTGGTGGCGGCGGGATCGTTGACGGCCCAGGTGCCGGTCAGCGTTGCCATCGGCGAGACCGGGCTCTCGCCGCTCCAGCCGTGGCAACTGGCGCAGGCGCTGGCGAACATTTGCTTGCCGCGTGCATCCGCCGTGACGCCGTCCTTGTGCGAGGCGGGTGCGACGGGCGCCGTGGTTGCGGGCAGGTCGGGCGAGGGCACCGGCGGCACGCTGCGCAAGTAAGCAACAACGGCGCGGATGTCTTCGGGGGCGAACTGGCTAAAGCTGTGATCGACCGCTTCACCCATCGGCCCCGACGCCGAGCCGTGGCCTGGCGCGTGACCAAGCGAGAGATAGGAGATCAGGTCCTCGTCGCGCCAGTTGCCGAGGCCGGTGGCCTTGTCGGAGGTGATGTTGAAGGCGCGCCAACCAGCCGTGATCGCGCCTGCAAATTTCTTGCGGTTGTCCAGCGCGAAGCCGAGATTGCGCGGGGTGTGGCACTCGCCGCAATGCGCGAGCGCCTCCGCGAGATACGCACCTCTGTTCCACTCCGGGCTCTTGGAGGTGTCGGGCGCAAAGCGCGTGTCCGGATTGAACACGGCTGACCAGAAGATCATGGCCCAGCGCTGGTTGAACGGGAACGAAAGCGTATTCTCCGGCGGCTTCGCGCGCACCGCCGGCAGGCTGAACAGATACGCCTTCACCGCCAGCACGTCCTCGTCGGTCATGGTGGTGTAGGACGTGTACGGCATCGCCGGATAGAGCCGGGCGCCGTCATGGCGCTTGCCGCGCTGGACGGCGTTGAGAAAATCCTGGTCGCTGTAATTGCCGATGCCGGTGTCCTTGTCCGGCGTGATGTTGGTGGAATAGAGGGTGCCGAACGGCAGCTTGAAGCCGAGCCCGCCGGAATATTCCTTCTCGCCGGGCTTGGAGTGGCAGACCATGCAGTCGGCCGCCTTCGCGAGATATTCGCCGCGCTCGACCAGACTCGCGTTTTCGAGCCTCGCCGGCACGCCGGTCGGCTTGCCGGCGCGGTAGTCCGCCAGCGCCACCTTGGGGCCGCCGGCGAAGTCGAGCGGGCCGGGCCCGCGGATGATCCAGACGCCAAGCGCCACCACGACAATGGCGATCACGACCAGGCTCGTGAGGATACGCATCTTGCCGCTCATGCCTTTTTCCCCGCAGCCAGCAGTTTCCGGTCGATCGGCAGGCGCCGCAGCGCGATGCCGGTTGCCGCGTAAATGGCGTTGCGCAGCGCGGGCGGTCCGGCGTTGACGCCGGCCTCACCGATGCCGCCGGGCGCCTCGCCGCTCTTGACCACGATGACCTCGATCTTCGGTGTCTCGTTGATGCGCATCATGCGGTAGTCGTGGAAGTTCGACTGCTGCACGCGGCCTTTCTCGATGGTGATCTCGCCGTAGAGCGCGGCTGTGAGGCCGAACACCAGGCCGCCCTCGATCTGCGCTTTCACCGTGTCGGGATTGACCGCGATGCCGGTGTCGACCACCGAAATGATGCGGCGTAGCCTGATTTCGCCGATATCGTCGATCTCCGCTTCCACCACGGTCGCAATGAAGCTTGCGAACGACGGCTGCACGCAAACGCCGCGGCCGACGCGCGGTGGCAGTGGTTGCCCCCAGCCCGATTTTTCAGCGACGTGGTTGAGTACCGCAAGCATGCGCGGGTTCTTGGTCAGCATGGACCTTCGGAATTTAATCGGATCCTTGCCGGCCTTGCGCGCGAGCTCATCCATCGCGCATTCGACCGCGAACACGTTGTTGTTCGGGCCGACGCCGCGCCAGAAACCAGTCGGCACCGACAGCGGTTCGGCGCGGACATATTCAACATGGAAGTTGGCGAAGTCGTACGGCGTATCGATCGCCGCGTCGACGGCGTCTATGTCGACCCCCTTCTGGAACGCCGGCGGAAACCAGCGTGCCATTACCGAGGAGCCCGCGACCTTGTACTTCCAGGCCGCGACCTTGCCGTCGACCAGCGACGCCGTGATCTGGTCGCGATAGACCGGGCGGTAGACGTCGTGCTGGATGTCCTCCTCGCGGGTCCACACCACCTTCACGGGGTAGTCGACCTGCTTGGCGATCTTGACCGCCGCGATCACCATGTCCGGCTCGAGCTTGCGGCCGAAGCCGCCGCCGAGCAGATGATTGTTGACGATCACCTTGTCGATAGGAAGGCCCGCGGCCTTCGCCGCTTCGGACTGCACGCGCGTCATGATCTGCGTGCCGGTCCATATCTCGCAAGAGTCCGGCTTGACGTGGACGGTGGCGTTGATCGGCTCCATCGAGGCGTGCGCCAGGAACGGCAACTCGTAGGCCGCCTCGAACTTGTCGCCGCTCGCGAGCGCTTTGACGATATCGCCGTCGGACTTCGCGACCGCACCGTCCTTCTCGCTGGCCTTGCGCAGATCCTCCCAGATGTCCTTGGTGGTGATTTTGGCGTTCGGGCCCTCGTTCCACTCGATCTGGAGCGCTTCGAGGCCCTTCTTCGCCGCCCACATATGATCGCCGATCACGGCGACCATGTCGTCGAGCACGACGACCTTGCGCACGCCGGGGAGTTTGACCGCCGCGCTGTCGTCGACCTTGCCGACCTTGCCGCCGAACACCGGGCAGGCAGCGACGGTTGCGAACTTCATGCCGGGCAGGATCGCGTCGATGCCGTAGACGGCCTTGCCGTTGACCTTGTCAGGTGTGTCGAGCCGCTTCAGGGGCTGGCCGATGATGACGAAGTCCTTGCGGTCCTTGACCGCGACATCCTTCGGCGGCGTCTGGCCCTGCGCGGCGAGCGCCACCGCGCCATAGCCGAGCTTGCGGCCGCTCGCGGCATGCGCGACCTCGCCCTTCGCGGCCGAGCAGCTTGCGGGCTCGACACCCCATTGGCTGGCTGCGGCCTGCACCAGCATCGCGCGCGCGGTGGCGCCGGCCTTGCGCAGCGGCGTCCACCAGGCACGGATCGAGTTGGAGTTGCCGGTCGCCTGCAGGCCGAAAGCCGGATTGCCGTAGAGCTTGTCGTTCGGCGGCGCGTGCTGGACCTCGACCTTGCTCCAGTCGGCGTCGAGCTCTTCGGCGAGCACTGCCGAGATCGAGGTGTAGGTGCCCTGGCCCATCTCGACCTGCGGCATGATCAGGATCGTGCGGCCGGTCTCGTCGATGCGGATGAAGGCGTTCGGTGCGAACTTGCCGTCGGTCGTGTCAACCGGCTGCACCGGCTCGTTGACGGCGGCGCGCAGCGGCAGATGGAAGGCGAGCAGGAAACCGGTGGCGAGACCGCCAGTCAGCAGCGAGCGGCGGGAAACGGCCGGAAGTGTCTTGTCTATCATCATGGCGGACCTCACGACTGACGGCCGCTGGCGGCCTGCTTGATGGCCTCGCGGATGCGCACATAGGTGCCGCAGCGGCAGATGTTGCCGGCCATCGCAGCGTCGATGTCGGAATCGTCCGGATGGGACGTCGCCGCCAGCAGCGCGGCGGCCGCCATGATCTGGCCGGACTGGCAGTAGCCGCACTGGATCACTTCGAGATCGAGCCAGGCCTTCTGCACCTTCGCGCCCGACGGCGTGCTGCCGACATGTTCGATCGTGGTGATGGCGCGGTTCTCGACTGCGCTGACCGGCAATACGCAGGAGCGCACCGCCTTGCCGTCGACGTGCACGGTGCAGGCGCCGCACTGCGCGATGCCGCAGCCGAATTTGGTGCCGGTCATTCCGAGGACGTCGCGCAGCACCCACAGCAGCGGCATTTCAGGTGGCGCGTCAAAGGATTTCGTTTCGCCGTTGATGGTGAGAACAGTTGCCATATGCATCCCCTTGCTCGCTTGATCGCTTACGGCGATCTAGTCAGCGAATTTGCGCGCGACAATAATCATATCGATGCGAAACGATGAAGCGTCGAAATTTTCGACAATGCATATTTGCGCGGCGAGCGCGTCAGGCCATGACGTTCACGAATTTGTGCGGCGATCGCTGCAGTGATCTTGCGCTAATTGATATGATAAGCGTCATTTTCTGACACTTTTTCTTCACATGCGTCATTGGTCGCCGCAGATGATCGTGCAAATGCGCAAAATCATGCGATGACGAAAGTCGTGCGATTGTGGAAGTCGACCGACGGCGAGCACGGTGCAGTTCTGACGCGATCGATCGCAACGGCCAGCCGCCGGATCCAACGATGCGATACCCAACATCCGCGATGATGCCATCGTGCGCCTGTTTTGCCCGACGGCGCAACGACTTCACCAGGCGGGCGCCTAACCCACGGTTTCGTCAGGCGCTTAAGCCATTGATTCCGCTCACCCCGGCTACTGTGCATGGGGTTGTTTTCGAGGTTTTGATTGAGGGACGCCATAGCGCCGTCGCGGCAGGCGCGTCGCGACGACCGTCAGCTCTGCCGAAAACCCATCCGGAAGGCGCCCCAGTGCTTGCCGCGGATCATGATCGGTGAGGACAGATCCTTCATCAGCACGAACTGCCCGCCGCCCATGTCGCGGCGATAGGTCTGCAGCAGGAACGGCTTGGTGTTGGCCGCGACCTTCTGTACCGCGCGATCGGTGAACAGGCGGCGGTTGCGGCAATTGGCGTTATTCCAGACCGGGTCCTTGCCCTGCGGCAGGCGATAGTTCGGGTTATGCGTCGGCAGATAGCCGCCCTTGGCCCAGGCGACGCAGAACACGATCCGCGAATCGGATTTCTGGATCGGGTCCTGGATCGCGGGCAGCAGGCGGTCGGTGAACTCGACATAGCTGGTATTGTACTGCTTGGGATCGCTGCCGGAGATTTCCCGGTAGTTCTCGTCCATGAACCGATCGAGCGTCATCTCGCCGCGGCCGATTGCGGCTTCGAATTCATCCGAGATCCGCTTTGCGGTCTCGACGACGACGCGGATCAGCGGAGCATCCGATGTCTCGACGCCGCTGTCGGCGATCAGTGCGATCAGGCCTTCGGACGTGTCGAGCAGTTTGGTCACGCGCTGATCGGCGTTCTTGAGATCGCGCGAGGACAGGTCAACGCCCTTGGCAAGCTCGTTGAGCTCGCTGATGACGGTGTCGCAGTGTCCGAGATTGGAGGTCGCGGCGCGCGTGACGCTGCCGATTTCCGCTTCCACGGAGGCGAAGCCCTGCTGGACCCGCGAGATGATGCCGGAGATCTGCTGGGCGCCTTCGCCGGCAGTCTTTGCGCGCTGCGAGGCGTCGCTGCTCTCCCCGATCAGGCCTTCGATCTGGCCGTCGAGATCGCGCACGGTCTCGGAGATCTGGTGCGTGGCCTGGCGGGTGGCTTCCGCGAGGTTCTTCACCTCGCTTGCGACCACCGCGAAGCCGCGGCCGGCATTGCCCGCGCGTGCCGCCTCGATGGTGGCGTTGAGCGCGAGCAGATTGGTCTGCTTCGCGATCGCCTCGATCGAGCCGGAGACCTTTGCCACCTGCGCCAGCGCCGAACCGACTGCGCTGAGCCGCGCCTCGATGCGTTCGACGGCTGCGACAAGTTCGGAGATGTGGTTGACCGCAGTGTCGACGGCATTGCGCGACTGCGCGATCTCGCCGACCGCCGCTGACGTGGTTGATTGCACCGCCTGTGACGCATTGGCGATGTCGTGATTGGCCGAGACCATCGTCTCGGCGGTTTGCTGGAGATGATGGAACCGATCCGACTGGTTCGCGACGCGGTGTGCGACTTCCTGGACGTTGCCGGCAATGTCGGCGAGTTCCACGCCGAGGCCGCCGATGCGGTCGGCGAGCTGATCGATCAGCCGTTCGGCAAGCGTTCGGTTGGAGCCGGTGTCCAGTACTGCAAATTGTACGACGGACATGTCTTGAGAGTCCTCCAGTCAGAGCCGTTCGCCGGCTCTCCGCGGCATTCCCATTCCAATTTCGATCTTAAGAGGTGATTCGCGCTTTGATGTCTTGCCTGAGCGCGCACTAGAGCTTGTAGGCCGTCCTGAATCCGCCCCAGTGCCGGCCCTGCACGCGAATCGCGACGTCGATCTCGCGCATCATCACGGTATTCCCATTGCCCATGTCGCGCGCATAGCTCTGGACCAGATACGAGCGCAGGTTGTGCGCGGCGGCCAACCCCGCCGGATCGTTGAAGATCCGCCGGTTGCGGCTGTTGGCGGTGTTCCAGGCGACATCGCCCGGTCGCTGCAGATGCGAATAGATTTTGTTGTGCACCGGCAGGAAACCGTTGCGATCGACCATGGCGCAGAACGCCAGGCGCGGATCCTTCGCCAGAAAAGCTTCCTGGAACGGCGGCAACGCGCGGTCGGCCCAGTCCAGATATCTGGTGCGGTATTGCTGCGGATCGGTTCCTGCGATTTCGGCATAATCGATGTCGAAGAGGTCGTCGATCCCGACATCGCCGCATGCAACCGCCTGCTCGAAGATTCCGGTCAGCGCGTTACCCGCCTCCATGGCACGGGTGACGAACTCCGTGTTTTCTTCGTGGATCGACCAGAGCCTGTCCTCGATCTTTTCGTTGAGCGCGGCGTTGGGCGCAACGAATTGCGCGCGAGCGCCGGCCTTGGATTGCTCGACCACGCGCAGGCGGCAGGCCCCGACGTCCTCGAGAGTACCTTCAATCATTGCTTGCGGTGCAAGGCGGCCCGCGTCCGCGCCGCCGATCAGCACGCCGTCCATCGATAGCTCGTAGACCGGCAGCACCCCGCGAGCGGTTTCGAGCTTGAGATGGCAGGGCAGCCGCTCGGTCTTGCGGCGGTCGTCATGCTCGCTCTGGCGGAGCAGCACGGCGCAACGCGATTTCAGTTTCTGTGCGAAGGCGGTCACGGTCTTACCGGCGCTGGCGACGTTCTCGCCGTGGGTCTCGGCCGCCTTGGTGGCAGCATCGATCTCGGCCGCGCTTTCGCCGACCGAGACGATGAACTCCGACGCACTTGTCGCGTTGCCGGAGACTTCGCTGGTGGTGGCGTTCTGTTCGGCGACCGCGCCGTTGACCGTCTCGAATACCGGACGGATAGCCTCGATCGCCTGTGAGATGCGGTGCACCGCGTCCGCGGAGCCGGTGGCGTCGCGCTGCAGCGCGTCGATCTTTTTGGTGATCTCTTCCGTGGCACCCTGGGTCTGCACCGCGAGTGCCTTGACCTCGGTGGCGACGACCGCAAAGCCTTTTCCCGCATCACCCGCACGCGCAGCCTCGATGGTCGAGTTGAGGGCGAGCAGCGTCGTCTGCCGCGCGATCTGTGCGATCAGATTGACCACGTTGCCGATGGCGGCCGAGGACTCGCGCAAGCGATCGACATTGGCGCGCGCTTCCTGCGCCGCGGCGCTGGCCTCGTCGGCGAGCTTGCCGGCTTCGCGAACCTGCGCGCCGATTCCGTGCGCGGACTGGGTGAATTTGTCGGCGGCATGGGCGAAGGTCGAGGCGTTCGATTGCGCGGCGTTGGTCCGGCCGGTCAGCGCGTCGGTGCGGTCGCGGATGGCGGCAAGCGTCGTGGCGGTCGCCCCGGCGCCGCCGGCCACCGAATTGGCGGCGCGCTCGAGCTGGCGAATCATCGCTCCCAGCTCGAGTTCCAGCAGTTCCAGGATTTCCTTGGCGGAATCGCCCTCAACGGCCGGAGCGGGCTCGGAATTGACCGGCTGCGCAGCCTGCGGGGTTGCCGCAGGCGCAGCCATGTCCGGCAGACGCTTCCGAAATAGTCCGAACACCATCAGGTCTCTCTTGTCGGGGAACGGTCGGACGCTATTTTCGCAGGCTGGAATGAAATCAGGGTTAACGATGCCTGACATCTAGGCAGGGGCCACTACGCTATTACCTTAAAGTCGTAGAGCCTCTTTCATTCCAGTGGGGTGGCGGCCTATAAGGCCGCGCTTCCCACGCTCATCTTGGCACACGACTCCCTAGAGAAGATCACGCATGGCCGGACATTCCCAATTCAAGAACATCATGCACCGCAAGGGGCGGCAGGATGCCCAGAAGTCGAAACTATTCGGCAAGCTGGCGCGGGAAATCACCGTCGCGGCCAAGCTGGGGACGCCAGACCCCAACATGAATCCGCGCCTGCGTGCGGCCATCATCGCGGCGCGCCAGGAGAACATGCCGAAGGACAATATCGAGCGCGCCGTCAAGAAGGCGCTCGGCAATGACGGGGAGCATTATGACGAGATCCGCTATGAGGGTTACGGCCCCGGCGGCGTCGCCGTCGTTGTGGAGGCGCTGACCGACAACCGCAACCGTGCCGCTTCCGACATCCGCTCCTTCTTCACCAAGTCCGGCGGCAATCTCGGCGAGACCGGCTCGGTCTCCTTCATGTTCGACCGCACCGGCATCATCGAATACGACCGCGGCGTCGCCTCCGACGATGCGGTGCTGGATGCCGCCATCGAAGCCGGCGCCGACGACGTGGTATCGAGCGAAGGCGGCCACGAGATTTACGCCTCGACCGAAGGCTATCGCGACGTCGCCAAGGCGCTCGAAGCCAAATTCGGCGAGCCGCGCAAGGCGGCGCTGATCTGGAAGCCGCAGAACACGATCGCGGTGGACGACGAGACCGGCGAGAAGCTGATCAAGCTGATGGATTTGCTCAACGAGCATGACGACGTCCAGCACGTCTACGCCAATTTCGAGGTGTCGGACGCGCTGCTGGCGAAGATGGGCGGGTAGGGCCCACTTCCCCTGTTACTTCCGTTCTGTTTCTGTTTCCCCCACGGCAGCCAACCGCTATCACTGGCCCATGACTGCGCTCCCGATTCGCGTCCCCGTTCGCATCATCGGCATCGACCCCGGCCTGCGCCGCACCGGCTGGGGCGTGATCGAGGCCGAGGGCAACCGCCTGATCTACGTCGCCTGCGGCTCGGTGGAACCGCCGGACGATTTGCCGCTCGCAAGCCGGCTGCTCGCGATCCATGAAGGGCTCGCCGCGATCTTGTCCGTTCACAAGCCGATGGAAGCGGCGGTCGAACAGACTTTCATCAACAAGGACGGCGCTGCGACACTGAAGCTTGGTCAGGCCCGCGGCGTTGCCATGCTGGCGCCCGCAATATTCGGCATCAGTGTTGCCGAATACGCGCCGAACCAGGTGAAGAAGACGGTGGTCGGCGCTGGCCACGCCGACAAGCACCAGATCGCGATGATGCTCAAGATCTTGCTGCCCAAGGCCGATCCGCCGTCCGCGGACGCCGCCGACGCGCTCGCCATCGCCATCACCCACGCCCATCATCGCACGAGCACGGCGCTCAGGCTGAAGGTGGTGGGGTTATGATCGGCAAGCTCAAGGGCCTGATCGATTCCTACGGCGAGGATTTCGTCATTCTCGATGTCGGCGGTGTCGGTTATCAAGTGCATTGCTCGTCGCGCACGCTGCAGCATCTGCCGTCGCCGGGCGAGGCCGCCGTGCTCTCGATCGAGACCTATGTCCGCGAGGACCAGATCAAACTGTTCGGCTTCCGCAGCGACCACGAGCGCGAATGGTTTCGCCTGCTCCAGACCGTGCAGGGCGTCGGCGCCAAGGTCGCGCTTGCCGTGCTCGGCACGCTGCAGCCTTCCGACCTCGCCAACGCGATCGCGTTGCGCGACAAGGCCGCGGTGGTGCGCACGCCCGGCGTCGGCCCCAAGGTTGCCGAGCGCATCGTCACCGAACTGAAGGACAAGGCGCCGGCCTTCGCAACTATTGACCCGGCCGTGGTGCATCTTGCCGGTGCCGTTGACGACCAGCGCGCGCCGCGGCCCGTCGCGGATGCGATCTCCGCGCTGGTCAATCTCGGCTACGGCCAGCCGCAGGCGGCTGCGGCCATTGCATCGGCATCGCGCAGCGCCGGCGAGAGCGCCGAGACCGCGCAGCTCATCCGGCTAGGCCTGAAGGAGCTGTCGAAGTGAGCGACCCGAAGGCCAACCGCATGGTCACGCCCGAGCGCCGCAGCGATGATGTCGGCGATACCGCGCTGCGCCCGCAATCGCTGTCTGACTTCGTCGGCCAGCAGCAGGCGCGCAAGAACCTCTCGATCTTCATCGAGGCGGCACGCAAGCGCGGCGAGGCGCTGGATCATGTGCTGTTCGTCGGCCCGCCCGGCCTCGGCAAGACCACGCTGGCACAGATCGTGGCCAAGGAGCTCGGCGTCGGCTTTCGCGCGACGTCGGGCCCGGTGATCGCCAAGGCCGGCGATCTCGCAGCACTCCTCACCAATCTCGAAGAGCGCGATGTGCTCTTCATCGACGAGATTCATCGCCTGAGCCCGGCGGTGGAAGAAGTGCTCTATCCCGCGATGGAGGACTTTCAGCTCGACCTCATCATCGGCGAGGGCCCGGCGGCGCGCTCGGTGAAGATCGAACTGTCGAAATTCACCCTTGTCGGCGCCACCACGCGTGCCGGCCTGCTCACCAATCCTTTGCGCGATCGCTTCGGCATTCCGATCCGGTTGAATTTCTACACCATCGAGGAGCTGGAAAGCATCGTCACCCGTGGCGCCCGCGTGCTCAAGGTCGGCATGAGCGCGGACGGCGCCAACGAGATCGCGCGCCGCGCCCGCGGCACGCCGCGCATCGCCGGCCGGCTGTTGCGCCGCGTACGCGATTTCGCCTCGGCGGCCGATGCCGACAGGATCGATCGCAAGATTGCCGACCACGCGCTGAGCGCGCTCGAGGTCGACGCCGCGGGCCTCGACGCCATGGACCGCCGCTACCTCACGACCATCGCGCAGAACTATGGCGGCGGCCCGGTCGGCGTGGAGACGATGGCAGCCGCTCTGTCCGAGCCGCGCGATGCGATCGAAGACATCATCGAGCCCTATCTGATCCAGTGCGGCTATCTGCAGCGCACCCCGCGCGGCCGCCTGCTCACTTCGCACGCCTTCCGCCATCTCGGCATCAGCGAGCCCTCGCGCGATGCGGCGGCACAGTTCGGCCTGTTCGGCACCGACGAAAGCGACGACTGACCTGCGCAAGTGCTGAGTGCTCGGGCCATCATGAATTTCCGGTAATCTCGTGCAGAGGGTCTGCACAAACGCACCCCATTTCCGCTCCAATCGGATCGCATCAAGAAGCTGCATCACGATCGGGCTGCCATGATCACGCGCCGTCATTTCTTCCGTTCCATGGGCGGCCTGTCCGCGCTCGGCCTCTCGACCGCGGCCTATGGCTTTGCCGTCGAACCGGTGGTGCGACTTAGCGTCACCCGCTATCATCCAACCCCGCGGCAATGGCCTGCGGATTTTCCGCTGAAGATCGCCGTGATCGCCGACATCCATGCCTGCGATCCCTGGATGTCGCTGGAGCGGATCGAGGCCATCGTCGATCGCACCAACGCCCTGAACGCGGATATTATCGTGCTGCTCGGCGACTATGTCGCCGGTCTGCACCAGGTCACGCGCATCATTCCGGCGAGCGAATGGGCCAAGGTACTGGCCGGCCTCAGGGCGCCGCTCGGCGTCCATGCCGTCATGGGCAATCATGACTATTGGGCCGACAGGACCGTGCAGCAGGCCGGGCAGGGGCCGACGGTCGCGCATCGCGCGTTGGAGGCGGCCGGCATTCCCGTCTACGAGAACGACGCCGTGCGGATCACCAAGGACGGCCGCGCGTTCTGGCTCGCGGGGCTGGGCGATCAACTCGCTTTTCTGCCGGCGCGACGCTTCCGGAGCACGGGACACTTCGGCGCCGACGATCTCGCCGCGACGCTTGCCAAGGTCACCGACGACGCGCCGATCATCCTGCTCGCGCATGAGCCTAACGTCGCGCTGCGCGTGCCCGCCCGCGTCGCGTTGCAACTGTCCGGCCACACCCATGGCGGCCAGGTCCGTCTGCTCGGCTGGTCGCCGGCCGTTCCGCCGCAGCATGGCCTCCGGCTCGCCTATGGTCATGTCCGGCTGAAATGCGACGTCATCATCTCCGGCGGCCTCGGTTGCAGCATCCTGCCGCTCCGCGTCGGCGTGCCGCCTGAGATCGTCGAAGTGACGCTGGGACGGGGGCCGGTGGTCGCGTAGTCGCTAAATTTCGGACAGGCATCTGGGCACGTGCCTGGGGCTGCGCTATACTGATCTGATGAATTCTGCCATCGAGAAAGCTGTCGAAGCCCTTGAGCTGCTTCCTGAGGAGATGCAGGAGTCAGCGGCTGATTATCTGTTGTCCCAAGCCAAGAAGTTTCGAGCGCTCAGAGACGCGATCGATGAAGGGATGGCAGACGTGGAAGCAGGACGCGTAGTCCCGTGGGACCTCGACGAATTCCTCAGGCAAACTCGGGCGAAGCGATAGGGGGCCGCGTGCAGGTCGTTCTGTCCTTGCGCGCTCGCACAGACCTTCTTGAGATCCATTCATATGTCGCCGAGCGTAGTTCGGCTGCAGCGGATCGATTGGCCGCAAGATTTTCGGAGCGGTTCGATGAGCTGCGGAAGTTTCCCCTTATGGGGCCGGATCGGAGTGAGTTGAGGGCGTCACTTCGAGGTTTGTCGATTGATGGTTATATCGCTTTTTACCTCGTCGGGCTTGATCGAATAGCCATTGTGCGAGTCTTGGACGGGCGTCGAGATATAGAGCGAGAGTTTTCGAAATGACAGTCCATCTCGACGGCGAGATCCGCGACGGCCGCCATCATATGCAGGTCCGGGTTTATTATGAGGATACGGACTTCCTCGGAATTGTCTAATACGATGTTCCGGCGTAGCTCGGAGGACCTTGTCTCCTTGGGTCGATGGACAATGGGATGGGCGGAAAGGCCGGTGCCTCAATTGAAAATGTGCCCCACATGATGAAACCACATCTCGACGGCGAAATTCGCGACGGCGGCCATCATATGCAGGTCCGCGTTTACTATGAGGACACCGATTTTTCAAAGCTGGTGTATCACGCAAATTATTTGCGCTTCATGGAGCGGGCTAGAACGAACTACTTGCGTTTGCTCGGGACTGATCACCGCGCTCTGTTTGAAGAAACACAGACCGAAGCACCCGGCTTTGCATTCGTAGTGCGCTCGATGACACTAGATTTTTTCAAACCAGCCTTTATGGACGATGTGCTGGATATCGTCACCATGCCCCTAGAAGTGAAGGGCGCTTCAATCTCGCTACTGCAACAATGCAGGCGCGGGAATGACCTGCTAGTCGAGGCCCGCGTGCGTGTCGCATTTGTCTCCGGCGGAAAGGCGCAGCGGATTCCGAAGGCGCTACGCGTTGCTATGGGGCACGGTCTTGCAATGGACAGTAGCATTCCCTAGGAAAAAGAAGTTGCTCGTACCGTCTATGCGGGAATTCGGGCTTCGACTATTTTCTCTAGTTCGCCGTTTTTTGTCTTCACCCAGTCGCAGAATCTAGCATCAAGCGGCCGATCAAGGTTCGGCTTGACCGCGCCAATCCAGTTAATGAATTCATCTTTCGGCAAGCAGGTCGCGCCGATCATGAAATGGTGTTTTTCAAATCCGTTGAGTTCTTCGAACCGCGTTTTGTTTTTTCGAAAGAAATTTACGTCGCCATTTAGTCCTCGAACAATAAAGCTATGGCGCTGTGTTAGGGTATGCCCCGTGACAGCCTTGGTTAGTCGTCCGTGAAGAATTCCCAAGTCGTTGATTTAGAATCTGGAAACGGCGCACTGGGCTAATTGAGCTTGCCGGGAATCGGGTGCAACGAAGGGGATTCCTTGCAAATTTGATTTGTGATTCACTCGCCATTGAACGATTTGGCGGGGGGACCAGATGCGGCCACCGGAACGGCGGGAGACGGGAGAGCAGGATCTGTTCCGGTCCCGGCTCGATCAGATCATCGACCTGAAGCATCCGCTGGTGGCGCTGGGGCGCACGGTGGATTGGGAGTTCCTGGAACGGGAGTTTGGCGCGGTCTACACGGATGACCCGGGCCGCCCGCCACTGCCGACGCGATTGATGGCGGGGCTGGCCATCCTCAAGCACACCTATGACCTGTCCGACGAAGTGCTGTGCGAGCGCTGGGTCGAGAACCCCTACTACCAATTCTTCTGCGGCGAGGAGTTCTTCCAGCACCGGCTGGTGTTCGATCGCTCGTCACTGACGCGCTGGCGCAACCGGATGGGCGAGGAACGGCTGCAGGCGCTGCTGCAGGAGAGCCTGTCGGTTGCCACCAGGACCATGGCGATCAAGCCGTCCGAGCTGTCACGGGTGATCATCGACACCACGGTGCAGCCCAAGAACGTGACGTTCCCCACCGATGCCAAGCTTCTGAACCGGGCGCGCGAGAAGCTGGTGCGGCTGGCGCAGTGCCATGGGGTGAATCTGCGCCAGTCCTATGCACGGGTGGGCAAGTTCGCCCTGATCCAGCATCAGCGCTATGCCCATGCCAAACAGTTCAAGCGCGCCAACCGGATGCTCAGGAAGATGCGCACCTACCTCGGCCGCGTCATCCGCGACATCGGGCGCAAGATCGAGGGCAATGGCGGGCTCGAAGCAGCGTTCACCAGGCTGCTGTTGCTGGCTCGCCGCGTGCGCGAGCAGCAGCAACGTCAACGCGGGCCGAAGGTCTATTCCCTGCATGCACCGGAAGTCGAATGCATCGGCAAAGGCAAGGCCCATCGGCCTTACGAGTTCGGCGTCAAGGTCAGCGTTGCCACCACCCTCAAGCACTGCAAGGGCGGCCAGTTCGTTACCCACGTGAAGGCGCTGCCCGGCAATCCATATGACGGCCACACCTTGGAAACCGTGATCCCGGACATGGAGGCGCTGGTCGGCAACACCATCGCGCGCATCCTCGCAGACAAGGGCTACCGCGGCCACAATGCACCACCCCATTACAAGCTCAGGGTCTTCCTCTCCGGCCAGAAGCGAGGGGTAACGCCACAGATCAAGCGTGAACTCCGTCGCAGGTCCGCCGTCGAGCCCGTCATCGGCCATCTCAAAGCTGAGCATCGCATGGGCCGCAACTATCTCTGGTTCCGGCGCGGCGATGCCAACAACGCCGTCCTCGCCGCCGTCGGCTACAACTTCCGCCGCCTGATCCGCTGGCTGAGGATTTTGTTGCGCCAAATCCTCAGCGCTCTCTTCGTGGGGCCGACGATCAATCCGGTCTGAAATTAGCGTTCTTCACGGACGACTGGTTAGGTTTTTATGATCGATGCCGAAGCAGCCGCGAACAAACAATTCCAATAACCATACTTGAATCGTCGGCACAGAGGTGGCAGCGCCAGCTTGAAGGAACTGCAAAACCTTGTTCGCAATCTCTTCTCCGAGAACCGCGCCAGCATTATGAAGCGCATCTACAAAAAGGACGAATTCTTTAGTGAAAGGCAAAAGATCATCAAATCTCTCGATAATCACCTTTAGCGCATCTGCGTCAGCGGTGAGTCTCAATCCTCGAAAGATCAACCGTATCTTGCCAAAGTCCCAGAGGTCATTAGCGAGCTCGTTTTCAAGCATTTCAACAAGATTCAATGCTCGAATTTTCTCGATCTCATCGGGGTCGGGTTCTTCATCAAAATACAACGACTGAGTTAAGGCCTCTATAGCTGCGCGCTCTGCCGTATCGAAGACGTCATCCTCCTGACTATCAAGCTCCTCCTCAAACTCGGCAATTGTCCAAACCTTAGTTTTTTGAGCGTTCAGCGAAAGACCTTCGTTGGTAGCAAGCTGTTCAGCCAAGAAGGCCAAAACGACGTAGGGGGCTTGGTCTTCGGTCAAAAAGATTCGATAGTCATCAACGAATCGCGTGAATACGAACTCTTCGTTCGCTAGGGCGCTGTCAGCGTCACTTAAAGTTGCCTCAGCAATGATTCTGGAAGCACTCCCCCCGACTGGAATTCCGTAGGACTGCTTGCCGCGAATTCGCTTGATAAGTTTTTCGATGAAAGACTTGATTCCCTTGCGCTGGGTTGCGACGTCCAGAATGTTTTCAATCCGGTGGAAATAAATACGTTGGTAGAAGTCCGCGATGTCGGTCGCGACGACGTGAGAATATTGTGCCTGTTTCAGTTGCTCTCGCTGCCACTCAAGCCAATGCTTGTAAGATCGGTCAGGAATGAAAAGCGATCCATCCTTTCCGGCGTTGTCAAAACGATATCCAAAGGGTCCGAATTCATCAATTGGCCGCTTGATGTTTTCGATGTCTGCACCGATCTCGATTGCGGCGGCGGTATAAAGAATTGTTTCTAGCAGGGGCAATTGATGCACGATTCGGAAGCCCCACCTGCTCTTAGGGGCAATCGTCTCGATTGCTTGCGCAGGCTCAAATTTATCTAAATCGAGGATGCTCAGTTCGGCCGCGATTTCATTCTTTTTCTCGACCAGAAAGGCTGTTTCGATGGGATGAGGAAATACATCTGTATCACCAAATGCGGCAATATGGTCGATTGCCCTTTCAATTGACGCCTTAGACAAGCGAGTCGTCATCGAGCAAATTCCAATCAAAATCTCAAGCTAGTGAGGTAAGTATCAGACGACGCGGGGGCAATCACTTTGCAGGGGCATCTGAAATCTTGCGATAAATGGGCAGCACAGAACCACTCCAAGACTCAAGGGTATGGCCGCACTTGCACTCAAAGCTGCCCTTATCCCTGACGGTCAGCTTAGTGGTTGTGCGCCGATAAACCGCGCCGCATTTGCAAGTGACAATTGTTTCCGCCATCTACTGAATATGCGCCTGCTCCGCGTTCGATCAAGTGCGGACTTCTGCCTGTAGGCGGCAACTATCTATGTCGGTTTTTTGAACCAAACTTGTTGTTCAGCGATCTTGTTCTCAATGATGCATCCGTGCTGTTTCGCAAAATTGTATGCTCGCTCGCGAGCCCTTTCGTCCGGTTCTCCCGGCGGAAACAAAATCTCATAGACGGAATAGGGTAACGCAGCCATTTGGCCCGGCTTCAAAAACTTCAACGCTGTCGTTAGGTCATCTATGGTCATTATGTGCTCCACACGTAATAATTGTTATTATGTCATAGAGCACCTTTTTTTGCAATGTACATGAGTTGAAGGGAGAAATGTTGCTTGGAAGGCAGGTTTGTGAAGCGCCCACGTCGCCGAGATACCCTTGTGGCAGCGTTATCCCTACTGAACTCCATGTTGCGATAGCTCAAAGCAAGGGTTTTCCGGCATCGTCTATCACGCCAATTATTTGCGCTTCATGGAGCGCGGGCGGACCAATCATCTGCGGCTGATGGGTGCCGAGCAGCAAGCGTTGTTCGAGCAGCCCGCGACAGAGGACGCCGGCTTCGCCTTCGTGGTGCGCTCGATGCATCTGGATTTCCTCAAGCCCGCGCGCATGGACGACGTACTCGACGTCGTGACCTGGCCGGTCGCGGTGAAGGGCGCCTCGATCATGCTGGCGCAGGAGGTGCGGCGCGGGGAGAACGTGCTGGTGAAAGCCGAGGTGCGCGTCGCCTTCATCAGCGGCGGCCGCGCCCAGCCGATCCCGAAATCGATCCGCGCCATGATGAAGGCTGATCTGATTTCGTGATCGGGCGATAGCGGACGGCCTCTCGACTCCGCGGCATGCAGGCGTAGATTGCGCTCCCGTCAACCGATGAGGCCATCATGTCGCGCCCGCCGCTTCCGCCCTTCACCCGTGAGACCGCCGCGCAGAAGGCCCGCATGGCCGAGGACACCTGGAATTCGCGCGACCCGGTGCGCGTCTCGCTCGCCTATACCGAGGACAGTCGCTGGCGCAATCGTTCGGACGTGTTTCAGGGTCGCGAGGCCATCGTCGCATTCCTCACCCGCAAATGGGAGAAGGAGCAGGAGTACCGCCTGATCAAGGACCTCTGGGGCTTCGACGGCAACCGTATCGCGGTGCGCTTCCAGTACGAATGGCACGACGCGAGGGGCCAATGGTATCGCTCCTACGGCAACGAGCAGTGGGAGTTCGACGAGCAGGGGCTGATGAGGCGGCGCGAGGCCTCGATCAACGACATCGCCATTGCGGAGAACGACCGGCGGTTTCACTGGCCGGCGCCGGGGCCGAGGCCGGCGGATGTGCCGGGGTTGGGGACCGATCCGTTCTGAGATTTCAACCCTCATGGTGAGGAGCCGCGAAGCGGCGTCTCGAACCATGCAGGCCCTGTTGCTGCACCTCGGCCTCTATCCTTCGAGACGCGCGCAACGGGCGCGCTCCTCAGGATGAGGGGTTGGACTTGCGCGCCAGAAACCGCTCGGCGAACTCAATGCGCTTTCGCTGATCTCCAAGATCACCTCAGCGCGCGCCGATGTCGCGAACTCGCCCGAGCTGATCGAGGCCAACACGGCGGTCGCCGCTGATGTCATCAAGCGGCCGGATCGAACCGGGGGCGACCGCCGATCTCACCGTCGTCGATCTGATCCATCCGGATCTTCAGCCGCTGTTCGATCGGCGCCGCGCACTGATCGCGCTCGCCAACCGCGCCAATATCGATCAAGTCATGGCCGCATGCTGATCGATGCTGGCCGTTCTCTCGGCGCCGACGAGGCGGCGATCATGGCCGCCGGCACCGCTGCGATCGGCAAGATCTGGGACCTGCCCGAGGCCCAGGCCGCGTTCAACGGTTGAGCATCGCTTCGTCCTCGAATTCGGCGAGCGACTTGCGCATGGTCTCGACGAGATCCAGTGCCACCGGCGACGGGCTGCGCTGTGCGGGGAAAACGGCTGAGAACTCGAAGTCGATGCGCGGCAGGAAGCGGCGCGCGATGACGCCGCGGGTTGAAAATTCCTGCGCGGTGAAGGGATCGCAGATCGCGACCCCGAGGCCTGATGACACCATGCCGCACATGATTTCCGACAGTGTGGTCTCGACCCTGAGCACGCGGCGGACGTCGCTGCGGTGGAAGACCTGATCGACGAGGTGCCGGCTCGACGATCCCGCCGATAGCGAGATGAACGTCTCGCCCTCGAAATCGCCCGGCTCCAGCACTTCCTTTTCTGCAAGCCGGTGTCCAGTCGGCAGCACCGCGACACGCGCCAGTGACGGTAGCCGCTGGCTCGGCAGGCCGGAATGCGCGATCGGCACCTCGGCAAAGCCGATGTCGCATTGATTGTTCAGCACCCAGTCGACCACGATCGGCGAGATCACACCGAAGAAGGCGAGGTTGAGGTTCGGCCGCTCTTTCAGAAAATGTCCGGCAAGCCGCGGCAGATAGCCATTCGACAGCGCTGGAAGTGCAGCGATCCGCAGCGAGCCGGTGCGGCGGCCACGGATTTCTTCGGCTGCCGCCGTGATGCGTTCGAGGCCGACGAAGGAGCGCTCGACTTCGGTGTAGAGTGCCATTGCCGCGGCGGTCGGCACGAGCCCGGTGCCGCGCCGCTCGAACAGCTCCATCTTCAGCAGCGCCTGGAGGTCGCGCAGCAGCCGGCTGACCGCCGGCTGCGTCACGGTCATCAGCGCCGCCGCCTCTGTCACGCTGCCCGTCAGCATCGTCGCCCGGAAGGCCTCCACCTGCCGCGAATTGATCCGCGCCATCCCGAATTCCATTCATAACATTTCGGCATGCAAGGGTTGCCATTATTCATTGGACGATGGAAGGCTAGGTTTGCGATCTTTTTCATCAGAGCTGGAGAGAGCCCGCTTTTTCGGCAGATTGGAGGGGTTCAAACCTCCGGATCGCGTCGAAACCTGTCGAGCAGGGGCCGGAGCCCTGATTGGTGTCGGGTTGGCGCGGAAGGGAATGCGGAAGGCGCTTCGGCTCATGAGACTCGTCGGCACGTCACCTCACCTCGGTATGGAGATCGGACCACATGAAGACTTTTCGCCTTCTGACAGCGGTCGGCATCGCGGCTCTCATGGCCGCCCCCTCGGTCGCCTCGGCCCAGCAAAAGACGCTCTATATCGCCGGCTATGGCGGCTCGTTCGAGAAAACCATCCGTGACGAGGTGATCCCGACGTTCGAGAAGGAGAACGGCGTCAAGGTCGAATACGTCGCTGGCAACTCCACCGACACGCTGGCAAAGCTTCAGGCGCAGAAGGGCAACCAGCAGATCGACGTCGCCATCGTCGACGACGGCCCGATGTACCAGGCGATCCAGCTCGGCTTCTGCGGCAAGCTTGATGGCCTGCCGGCCGATCTCTACGACACCGCCCGCTTCAAGGACGATCGCGCTGTCGCGATCGGCATCGTCGCCACCGGCCTGATGTACAACACCAAGGTGTTTGCGGAGAAGGGCTGGGCGCCGCCGACTTCCTGGAACGATTTGAAGGACACGAAATACGCAAAACAGCTCGTGATCCCGCCGATCAACAACACCTATGGCCTCGAAGCGCTGGTGATGCTGTCGAAGATGAACGGCGGCGGCGAGTCCAATGTCGATTCCGGCTTCAAGATCTTCAAGGAGCAGATCAATCCGAACGTGCTGGCCTATGAGCCGTCGCCGGGCAAGATGACCGAGCTGTTTCAGTCCGGTCAGGCCGTGATCGCGGTATGGGGCACGGGACGCGTGCAGAGCTTTGCCAATACCGGCTTCCCCGTCGACTTCATCTACCCGAAGGAGGGCGCGGCGACGCTGCTGACGACGGCATGTCCAATCACCAAGCCGAACGTCTCGCCGCTCGCCTCGAGCTTCATCAAGAAGCTGCTCGACCCAAAAATCCAGCTCGTGTTGCTGAAGGACTACGGCTACGGCCCGGTGCTGAAATCGCTGGTGGTCCCGCCGGAGCTCGGCAAGATGGCGCCGATCGGCGAGCGCGCGGCAAAGCTCTACAATCCGGACTGGACGGTCATCAACGACAAGCGCGAGGAGTGGACCAAGCGCTGGAATCGCGAAGTCGAGCGCTGATCGGTCATACCGGAGACAGTGCCATGGCCTATCTCGAACTCGAAGGGATCGCCAAGCAATTCGGAGCGCAGACTGTCGTCGACGACTTCAGTCTCGCGGTGGGGAAGGGGGAGTTCATCTCCTTCCTCGGCCCCTCCGGCTGCGGCAAGACAACGACCCTGCAAATGATCGCCGGCTTCCTCGATCCCACCCGCGGCGCGATCCGGCTGGAGGGCAAGGACCTGATCGCGATCCATCCGGCCAAACGCGGGCTCGGCATCGTGTTCCAGAGCTACGCGCTGTTTCCGCACATGACCGCGGCGGAGAATGTCGCCTTCGGCCTCGAGATGCGTAAGGTGGCGCGCTCAGAGCGGGCCGAGCGCGTCCGCGCCGCGCTCGCGATGGTCGGTCTCGCCGGCTACGAGGACCGCCATCCGCGCCGCATGTCCGGCGGCCAGCAGCAGCGCGTGGCGCTGGCGCGCGCGCTGGTGATCAAGCCGAGCGTGCTGCTGCTCGACGAGCCGCTGTCCAATCTCGACGCCAAGCTGCGCGAGGAGATGCAGATCGAGCTGCGCCAGATCCAGCGCACCATCGGCACCACCACGATCCTGGTCACCCACGACCAGAACGAGGCGATGTCGCTGTCCGACCGCATCGTGGTGATGAGCCAGGGCCGCATCGAGCAGATCGGCACGCCGCAGGAGACCTATGAGAAGCCGGCCTCGGCCTTCGTCTCGCAGTTTTTAGGCAAGACCAACGACTTTGCCGCGACGATTGATCGGACGAGTGCGCCTGCGCGATTGATCGCCGGCTCGTGGAGCGCGCCCGCGCCTGCCGGGCTCAGCGGTCCCGTGACCGTCAGCATCCGCCCTGAGCGGATTGGCTTTGGCGATACGGGACTCGGCGCGAAGATCGTTACCCGCATCTTCCAGGGCAATCACTGGCTGTTCCAGTGCGACAGCGAATGCGGCCCGGCGACCGTGATCCGCCAGAATGACGGCGAGAGGCAGCCGGTCGAGGGTGAGGCCGTTCGTCTCGTCTGGCGTCCGGAGGATATGGGTGTGCGCGGAGGAGCCTCCGCATGAGCGCGGCTGCTGAGGAGCGGAACGCACGCGCGCCCTGGGCGCTGACCGCGCCAGCCCTGATGCTGTTCGTCGGCGTGTTGCTGATCCCGCTGGCAATGACCGTGATGCTGTCGTTCCACGACTGGGGTCAGTACAAGGGCATTGAGCCGGTCTTCATCCTCAAGAACTGGCACGAGATCGTAACCGACCCCTATTACGCCGAAATGTTCTGGCGGACGTTTCGCATCGCGATCCTGACCACGCTGCTCACCGCCGTGCTCGGCGCGCCCGAAGCCTACATCCTCAACCGCATGAGCGGACGCTGGAAGAGTGTCTTCCTCCTCGTGATCCTCGGGCCGCTGTTGATTTCCGTGGTGGCGCGGACGCTCGGCTGGGCGCTGCTGTTCGGCGGTAACAACGGCCTCGTCAACAAGCTGCTGATGTCGGCCGGGTTGATCCGCGCACCCATTCCCTTCATGTTCACCGAAACCGGCATGGTGGTCGCGCTCGCGCATGTGATGATGCCGTTCATGGTGCTCTCGGTGTGGGCCGCGTTGCAGCGGCTCGATCCGCAGATCGAGAATGCCGCGCTGTCGCTTGGCGCCGGTCCTGTGACCATCATCCGCCGCATCATCATGCCGCAGATCATGCCGGGCGTGCTGTCGGGTGCAATCATTGTGTTCTCGCTCTCGGCCAGCGCGTTTGCGACGCCCGCGATCATCGGGGGACGCCGGCTCAAGGTCGCGGCGACGCTCGCCTACGACGAGTTCCTCAACACGCTGAACTGGCCGCTGGGTGCGGCGGTCGCCACGCTGCTGCTCGCCGCGCTGGTCTTGATCGTCGTTGGCAGCAACGCGCTGATCGAGCGCCGTTACGCGGAGGTGTTCCGATGAGCCGGAACGGCCCGCTCGCGCTGATCTTCCACACCGTCTTCGTCATCGTCATGGTGGCGCCGATCCTCGTGGTCTGCCTGGTCGCGTTCACGCCCGAAGGCTTCCTGTCGCTGCCGACCAACGGGTTTTCGCTGCGCTGGTTCAGGGCGATCGCCAACTATCCCGAATTCATTCACGCCTTCTGGATCAGTCTTGGCCTCGGCGCGCTGTCCTCTTTTGTGGCGCTGTTGTTCGCGGTGCCGGCGGCGCTCGCGATCGCGCGCTATCGCTTCCGCGGCCGCGATGCGCTGGCCGCGCTGTTCCTGTCGCCGCTGATGATCCCGCATGTCGTGCTCGGCATCGCCTTTCTGCGCTTCTTCACCTCGGCGGGCCTCGGCGGCAGCTTCGCGGCGCTGATCATCGCGCATGTTATCATCGTGTTTCCGTTCGCGCTGCGGCTGACGCTTGCGGCCGCAACCGGCATGGATCTCTCGGTCGAGATGGCCGCGGTCTCGCTCGGCGCCGGCGGTTGGACGCTGTTCCGCCGAGTCACCTTGCCGCTGATCCTGCCAGGCGTCATCAGCGGCTGGGCGCTCGCCTTCATCCAGTCCTTCGACGATCTCACCATGACCGTCTTCCTTGCGGCACCCGGCACCGAGACGCTGCCGGTGCGCATGTTTCTGTACATCCAGGACAACATCGATCCGCTGGTGACGTCGGTCTCGGCCTGCGTGATCGCGATCACCATGACCGCCCTCATTCTGCTCGACCGCTTCTACGGGCTCGACCGCGTGCTCGCCGGCAAGGGCGATACGGGACGATAGGAGAACTCATGTCAGGGGATTACGACGTCGCCGTTATCGGCGGCGGATTGCTCGGCTCCGCCATTGCCTGGGGCCTCGGCCGGCTCGGCAAGAGCGTCGCCGTGCTTGACGAGGGCGACATCACCAAGCGCGCCTCGCGCGCCAACTTTGCCCTGGTCTGGGTTCAGAGCAAGGGCCTGGGCATGCCGGCGTATACGGTGTGGACTGTGCAGGCGTCACAAGCATGGGGAAGGCTTGCTTCGGAGTTGAAGCAGCAGACCGGTCTCGATGTTTCGCTTCAGCAAAATGGCGGCTTCCATCTGACGCTCGGCGAGGACGAGTTTGGCCAGCGCGCCGAACTGGTCAAGCGCATGCACAACCAGACTGGTGCGGCCGACTACAAGATGGAGATGCTCTCCGCATCCGACGTGAAGAAGTCGCTGCCGCTGATCGGCCCCGAGGTGTCCGGCGGCAGCTATTGCCCGCTCGACGGCCACGTCAATTCGCTGCGCACGTTCCGAGCGTTCCACACCGGCTTCAAGGCGTACGGCATCGACTATTTTCCGGAGCGCCCGGTTTCGGCTATCAGCAAAAGCGGTGGTGAATTCAAGTTGGCCACGCCGAAGGGCGAGCTTCGCGCCGCCAAGATCGTGCTGGCCGCCGGCAACGCCAACCAGACGCTCGCACCGATGGTCGGTCTCTACGCCCCGATGGGCCCGACCCGCGGCCAGATCGTGGTGACCGAGCGGACCATGCCGTTCCTGCCGCATCCCCTGACCACGATCCGCCAGACCGACGAGGGCACGGTGATGATTGGCGACAGCAAGGAAGACGAGCTCGACGATGGCGCGCTGAAGCACTCGATCAGCGCCGTGATGACCGATCGCGCCCAACGGATGTTTCCGCATCTGTCGCGGCTCAACGTGGTGAGGAGCTGGGCCGGCATCCGCGTCATGCCGGAGGACGGCTTTCCGATTTACGACCAGTCGGAGACCCATCCCGGCGCTTTCGTCGCCTGCTGCCATTCCGGCGTGACGCTCGCCTCCAACCACGCTTTCGAGATCGCGCGGATGGTCGCGCAAGGTTCGCTAGAGCCGGAGCTGGTCGGCGCGTTCTCGGCCAGCCGTTTTGGCGCCGCCGGCGCTGCGAACAACAGCGGCTATTAGAGATATTGAAGGAGCCAAAGATGTTCAAACGATCCGAACAGGACAAACGGCCGCCGGTGCAAATCTTCGTCGACAGCATTGCCGTTGCGGCGCGGCAGGGCGACACCGTTTCCGCGGCGCTGCTGGCCTCGAGCTGCGACGTGCGCCGGTCGACCGCGGTCAGCGGTGCACTGCGTCTTCCCTACTGCATGATGGGCGTGTGCTTCGATTGCCTCGTCACCATCGACGGCGTCGGCAACCGCCAGGGCTGCCTCGTGCCGGTCACTGAGGGCATGCAGATCGAGATTCAGAAGGGCAAACGGGAGATCGGAAAATGACTGTGGCTCCCAAGCGCGAAGACTATGATGTCGTGGTGATCGGCGCCGGGCCTGCGGGCCTCGCGGCCGCTGCGACCTCCGCCGAAGCCGGTCTGTCGACCCTGCTGCTCGACGAGAACATCGGTCCCGGCGGCCAGGTGTTTCGCGCCATCGCCTCGACGCCGGTGACCGAGCGCAATCAGCTGGGCGCGGACTATTGGGTGGGTGCCGATCTCGTGCAAGCGTTGCGCGCGAGCAACGCCGAAGTCATCCATCGCGCCACGGTCTGGAGCCTCGACCGCAACCTGGAGATCGCCGTCTCGGTCGGGGGCGCCTCCGCCTTTGTCAAGGCGAAGCGCGTGATCCTTGCGACCGGTGCGCTGGAGCGGCCGTTTCCGATTCCCGGCTGGACGCTGCCGGGTGTGATGACCGCGGGCGCGGCGCAGACGATGTTGAAGTCGTCAGCGTTGGTGCCGGACGGACGCACGGTGATCGCGGGGCAGGGGCCTCTGCTCTGGCTGCTCGCCGCGCAGATTTTGCGGCTCGGCGGCCGCATCGATCGCATTCTCGACACCACCGAGCGTGGCAACTACTTCGCCGCTCTGCCTCACGCTTTCGCCTTCCTGGCCTCGCCCTATTTCCGCAAGGGCCTGTCGATGATGCGCGAAGTGAAGGCGAAGGTTCAGGTCGTCTCCGGCGTCACCGAGCTTGCGGCATCCGGCGACGGCCAGCTCGCGGGCGTGAGCTATGTGGCCGGTGGCAAGCGCGAGACCATTCCGGCGGATTTGCTGCTGCTGCATCAGGGCGTCGTGCCCAATGTCAATCTGGCGATGGTGGCCGGCATCGATCATCGCTGGGACGATCTGCAATTGTGCTGGTCGCCGGTGCTCGACGCGAGCGGAAATTCGTCGGTCGCCGGCATTGCGGTCGCCGGCGACGGTGCCGGCATCGGCGGTGCGAGTGCAGCCGTGGTACGCGGCCGCATCGCGGCGCGGGCAGCGGTGGAAGCATTGGCGCCTGCGGCTGCCGCGAAGCTTCCCGCGATGGCGGCGCTCCGTTCCGATCTCGCCAAGGCCGAGCGTGGTCGCAGCTTCCTCGACACGCTGTTCCGCCCAGCGCCGCAGTTTCGCATTCCCGCAGGCGACACCATCGTCTGTCGCTGCGAGGAGGTGACCGCGAAGGACATTCTCGATGCCGTCGCGATCGGCGCGACCGGGCCCAATCAACTCAAGGCCTATCGCCGCACCGGCATGGGTCCGTGCCAGGGCCGGCTCTGCGGCCTCACCGTCACCGAGCTGATGGCGCAGGCGCGGGCCAAAACCCCGCAGGAGATCGGCTATTACCGGCTGCGCGCGCCGGTCAAGCCGATCACGCTCGCCGAGCTTGCCGCGGTTCCGAAGAGCGAAGACGACATCAAGGCGGTGGTGCGCGGATGACGAAAAACGTGGATGCGATCGTCGTCGGCGGCGGCATCCACGGATGCTCGACCGCGCTGCATCTGTGCCTCGCCGGCCTGAAGCCGGTGCTGATCGAGAAGGACTATGCGGGCCGCCACGCCTCCGGCGTCAATGCGGGCGGTGTGCGCCAGCTCGCGCGGCACATCCCGGAAATCCCCCTCTCGATCCGCTCGATGGGAATCTGGGAGAAGATTTCGGACCTCGTCGACGACGATTGCAGTTTTGAAAACTACGGCCAGGTGCTGGTCGCCGAGAGCGAGGAAGAACTCGCGATCTGCCGCGCGCGCGTCGCCGAGCTGAACGCGCTCGGTTTCACCCACGAGGAGCTGATCGACGCCACTGAATTGCGCCGCCTCGTGCCGGCGGTCGCCGAAACCTGTCCCGGCGGCGTGGTCTCGCGCCGCGACGGCGCCGCCAATCCGGCGCAGACGACGACGGCGTTCCGGCGCAAGGCGGAGCAGCTCGGTGCCACCGTGCGCGAGGGCGTCGCCGCCAGCAACATCCGGCAGAGCGACGGCCTCTGGCATGTCGATGTCGGCGCCGAGAGCTTTGCTGCGCCGGTGCTGGTCAATGCCGCCGGCGCCTGGGCCGGGACCATCGCAGCCACGCTCGGTGAGCCCGTTCCGGTCGAGACTGTGGCGCCGATGCTGATGATCACCTCACGCGTGCCTCACTTCATCGATCCCGTCGTGATCCTGCGCGGCCGAAAGCTCTCCTTCAAGCAATTCAAGAACGGCACCGTGCTGATCGGCGGCGGCCATCTGGCCACGCCCTATCAGGATCGCAACGAGACGGTGCTGGACTGGAAGAGCCTCGCGACCAGCGCGCGCACCGTGTTCGAGCTGTTTCCGGTGATGCGCACCGCGACGATCGTCCGCGCCTGGGCCGGCATCGAGGCCAAGACGAAGGACGATCTGCCCGTGTTCGGGCCGAGCAGCCGACACAAGGGCCTCTATCACCAGTTCGGCTTCTCGCTGCACGGCTTCCAGCTCGGCCCCGGCGCCGGCGCCGTGATGGCGGAACTGATTGTCAATGGCGGCAGCCAGACCCGCATTGGCGATCTCGGCATCGACCGTTTCTATTCCCCCACGCTCTAGCAACAAGAGGACATCATGAGCATTACCCGCAGCATTCGCACGCCGATCATGCACCGCGCCGTCGAGGCCAACGGCTTCGTCTTCCTTGGCGGCACCATCGCCGACGACACCTCGGTCTCGATGGGCGAGCAGACCCGTAACATCCTCGGCAAGATCGCCGGCTATCTGAAGGAAGCGGGCACCGACAAGTCGCGCGTCGTGAGCACCTCGATCTTCGTCACGGACCTTTCCAAAAAGAAAGAGATGGACGCGGTCTGGACCGAGTTCTTCGGCGACAATCTGCCGACCCGCGCCACCGTCGGCGTCGCCGATCTCGGCGGCAGCGCGCTGATCGAGGTGGTGGTGACCGCGCTCAAGGGCTGATCACGCAGGCCGGCGGGGAACGTCAGCGTTCCCTCCCGCTGTCGCCCCTGCGAGCCTCGCCTTGATCTCGCCCTTCAATGGGACTAGTTAGACAGTCTCCAATCAGGATATTCGAGAGCCATGGATTTTACCCCGACCGCAAAGCCGACCTGCCTTGCTCACGGGGAATTCCATGCCTGCTTCAATCATCCTGTCCAATCTGTCGCTGTCCACGCCTGACGGCCGTCCTCTTCTCTCCGACATCGATCTGACGTTCGGCGCCGAGCGGACGGGCCTTGTCGGCCGCAACGGCGTCGGGAAGACGACGCTGCTCGCGTCGATCTCGCGCGAGCACGTCCCCCAATCGGGGCGCGTTGCCGTCAACGGAACCGCCGGACTGCTGCGCCAGGACGTCCAGCTCCTTGCGGGGGCGAAGGTGATGGACCTGTTCGGTGCGCGACGCGCGCTGGAGTTGCTTCGCCGGGCTGAACGCGGGGAAGCCTCGGCCGATGAGGTCTCCGAGGTCGATTGGACCCTTGAGACACGGCTTGCATCTGCCCTTGCGCTTGTCGGATTCGGCGTCGCTCCGGAGATCGAGCTCGGGCGCTTGTCGGGCGGGCAAATCACGCGGGTTCGTCTCGCCGCGCTGATTTTCGCGGAGCCGGACTTCCTGCTGCTCGACGAGCCCACCAACAATCTCGATCGGGAGGGACGCGCGGCCGTGATCGATTTCCTTGCGTCCTGGCGCGGTGGGGCGATTGTCGTCAGCCATGATCGGAGCCTGCTCGAAACGATGGATGCGATTGTCGAGCTGACTTCGCTGGGAGCCACGCGATACGGCGGCAATTGGAGCAGTTACCGCGAGCAGAAGGCCGTCGCGCTTGCGGCTGCCAGGCACGATCTCGCACATGCCGAGAGGCGCCTGTCCGGGATCGACGGGAAGGCGCAGGAAGCTGCGGAGAAGAAAGCGCGCAAGGACAGCGGGGGTAAGAAGAAGCGCGCCAAAGGCGACATGCCGCGCATCCTCGCCGGCGCGCGCAAGGATCGCAGCGAGGATAGCGGCGGCAAGAACGTGCAGATCGCGGAGCGGCGTCGCGCGGAAGCGCTTGAGGCCGTCGATACCGCACGCCGGCGCATCGAGATTCTTCAGCCAATGTCGGTGAAACTACCTTCGACCCACCTGCCGGCGGGAAGGGAGGTGGTTTGGCTCGATCGGGCAAGTGCTGGCTATCAGCCGGACCGGATAATCTTGCACGATCTATCGCTCACGATCGTCGGTCCGGAGCGCGTGGCCATTGTCGGGCCCAACGGTTCCGGCAAGACGACGCTGCTGAAACTCATCGCCGGGGAGCTGCATCCGCTCTCCGGCATCGTGCGGGTCAGGCCGGACTTTGCGCTGTTTGACCAGAAGGTCAGCCTGCTCGATCCCGCGATCTCCATCCTGGACAATTTCGGGCGTCTCAATCCGAAGGCGGGTCCGAATGAGTGCCATGCCGCGCTGGCGCGTTTCATGTTTCGCGCCGATGCGGCCTTGCAAATCGTCGGACACCTGAGCGGCGGGCAAATGTTTCGCGCGGGCCTCGCCTGTGTGCTGGGCGGGGCGACGCCGCCGTCCCTGCTGATCCTCGACGAGCCGACCAATCATCTGGACATCGATTCCATCGAAGCCGTCGAGGCAGGTTTGAGGGCTTATGACGGCGCGCTTCTCGTCGTCAGTCATGACGAGGCGTTCTTGCAGGCGATAGGGATCACGCGCAGGGTCGAGCTGGCCGGATAATTCGGCTCGCCAAGGCCTGTCGTCCTAACAACAAAAACCCGACGCTCTGCCCCCAGCGCGTCGGGTGGAAAAAATGAGTATCAATCCGTGATCCCAACACCGGTATTGTGAGGCGTGCCGCATCAATTTTCCACTCCGGGAAACTACCGCGTCGGAACCGGGCGCGGTCTTACGCACCTCCACCGGGCTCCAGCGCTTCGCCCATCTCCAGCGGATGGGCCATGGTCTCGTGCAGCGCGTCGCGGTCGAGTTCGCCTTCGGAGAGGCTGATGACGACGCAGGCAACGCCGTTGCCGATCAGATTGGTCAGCGCGCGGCACTCGCTCATGAACTTGTCAATGCCGACCAGGATCGCGATGGACTGGATCGGGATGTCAGGCACGATCGAGAGCGTCGCCGCGAGCGTGATGAAGCCCGCCCCGGTCACGCCTGAAGCACCCTTCGAGGTGATCATGGCGATGCCCAAGATGCCGAGCTCCTGCCAGATGGTCAGATGGGTATTGGTCGCTTGCGCCAGGAATAGCGTTGCCAACGTCATGTAGATATTGGTGCCGTCGAGGTTGAAGCTGTAACCGGTCGGAATCACGAGGCCGACCACCGAGCGCGACGCGCCGAGATGCTCCATCTTCTGGATCATCTGCGGCAGCACCGTCTCCGACGACGAGGTGCCGAGCACGATCAGCAGCTCGTCCTTGATGTAGGCGATGAAGCGCAGGATCGAGAAGCCGGCAAGCCGTGCGATTGCGCCGAGCACGATCAACACGAACAGGATGCTGGTGAGATAGAACGTGCCGATCAGGGCGGCGAGATTGAGTAGCGAGCCGAGGCCGTAGGCGCCGACGGTGAACGCCATCGCGCCGAATGCACCGATCGGGGCGACACGCACGATGATGCGGATGATGCCGAAGAACATCTTTGCGGCCTTGTCGATCGCTTCCGCAATGGGCTCGCCGGCTTTGCCGAGAAAGGCAATGGCGAAGCCCGACAGGATCGAGATCAGCAGCACCTGCAAGAGATCGCCGCGTGCGATGGCGCCAAGATAGCTGTCGGGGATGATCGCCATCAAATGGGCGACGATGCCTTCCTCCTTGGCCTTGGTGACGTAGGTCGCCACCGACTTCGGGTCGATCGTGGCGGGATCGATGTTAAAGCCGCTGCCGGGCTGCAGCACCTCGCCGACCAGGAGGCCTATCGCGAGCGCGACAGTCGAGACGGTCTCGAAATAGATCAGTGACTTCAGTCCGACCCGGCCGACGCGCTTGAGGTCGCCCATCGAGGAGATGCCGTGCACCACGGTGCAGAAGATCACAGGCGCGATCATCATCTTGATCAGTGATATGAAGCCGTCGCCGAGCGGCTTCAGGGCCTTGCCGAGATCGGGGTAGAAATAGCCGATCAGCACCCCGAGCACGATCGCGATCAGAACCTGGACGTAGAGGACCTTGTACCAGGGCTGGTGCCGGCGGTGGATGGCTGGCTGGATCGCGACTTGTGTCATAGAGTGGGCCCCGGAACGTATTGATCTTGTTTGATTTGCATCATGTGATGGCCGCCGCAGAAGCGACAATCACATTTTTGTCTGTTCGCACGAAGATTGATGGCTGCACCGCAACTCGGGGGGAACATGTCGACTGCAACGGGCTCCGAAGAGCGAGCGCAAGGCTATTTTCCGCGTTGGACGCTGAAGTCCTCCGGCGTGATCATGCCCGAGGAGCGATTGCCGCTCGGCCAGACCGTCGTCTCCGGTCTCCAGCATTGCGTCGCAATGTCGGGCTCGACGATCATCGCGCCGCTGCTGATGGGGTTCGACCCCAATGTTGCGGTCCTGTTCTCCGGCGTCGGCACGCTGATCTTCTTCGTCATTGTCGCGGGGCGCGTGCCGAGCTATCTCGGATCGAGCTTCGCCTTCATCGCGGTCGTCATCGCTGCCACCGGCTATGCCGGGCACGGGCCGAATCCGAACCTGTCGATTGCGCTTGGCGGCATCGTCGGGGCCGGCGTCCTCTACGGCGTGATTGCGCTGATTGTGATGTGGTCGGGGGTTGGCTGGGTCGAGAGGTTGCTGCCGCCGGCCGTCACCGGTGCTGTGGTCGCCGCGATCGGCCTCAACCTCGCGCCCGTGGCGGTCAAGGCGGTGAGCGCGGGCGCGTTCGACACCTGGATCGGGCTCGCGACCGTTCTGATGATCGGCGTGGTTGCCGTTGCCGCTCCGGGCCTGTGGCGCCGCCTGCCAGTCATCCTCGGCGCGATCGGTGGATATCTTTTGTACTTGCTGTTCGCGAACGGCCTCGGTTTCGGCAAGCCGATTGACTTCACCCAGCTTGCGGCTGCGCCGTGGATCGGCCTGCCGAGCTTCACCACGCCGACCTTTCAGGTCGATGCGATCGTCCTGATCGCGCCGGTTGCGATCATCCTCGTCGCCGAGAACCTCGGTCACATCAAGGCCGTCGGCGCCATGACAGGCCGGAGCCTCGATAGCTATCTCGGCCGCGCCTTGCTCGCCGATAGCCTCGCGACCATCGTGGCGGCCTGTGGCGGCGGCACCGGCGTCACCACCTATGCCGAAAACATCGGCGTCATGGCGGCGACGAAGGTCTATTCGACCTTGCTGTTTGCGTTCGCGGCCATTGTGTCGATCGTGCTCGGCTTCTCGCCGAAATTCGGCGCGCTGATCCTCTCGATCCCGGGTCCCGTCATCGGTGGGCTCTCGATCGTGCTGTTCGGATTGATCGCCGCGATGGCGGGCCGGATCTGGGTCGAGAACAAGGTCGACTTCTCAAGTCCGGCAAACCTTATCACCGTCGCGGTCGCGCTCACCGCAGGCGCGGGCGATCTGACGCTCAAATTCGGCGCGTTCACGATCGGCGGGATCGGCACCGCAACCTTCGGCGCCATCATCCTCTACCAGATCCTAAGCTCGCCACTGGCCCAGCGCGCTAAATGAATCGCAGCGATGCGCTGAGGGATGGAACAAAAAGCCGGTTCCGTCGATGATCAGGCGTCCCGGAGAGAACCCATGCCACAAACCGATCGTTCGACCTCGTTTCACTCGCGCCTCGTCGGCCAATACGCGCTGATAACAGGCGCCTCGCAAGGCATCGGCCGCGCGGTCGCGATCCGGCTCGCCCAGGAAGGCGCGACCGTCGCCATCAACTATTTCGGTCACCCTGAAGGGGCCGAGGAGACGCTCGCGCTCGCGCGGACGGCATCGGGTGACCGCGGCCATGGCAAGCTCGACCACGTCATCGTCAAGGCCGATGTCGGCAATGAGCCGGACATCGCCGCGATGTTCGAGACGATTTTGGCGCGCTGGAAACGGCTCGATTGCCTCGTCAACAATGCCGGCTTCCAGCGGGAATCCCCGAGCGAGGCGCTCGACGTCGAAACCTATCGCCGCATCATCGAAGTCAATCTCAACGGCGCCGTGCTTTGCGCGCAGAAGGCGCTCGCCCATTTCGTCGCGCGCGGCGCAGGCGGCAGCATCATCAACTGCTCCAGCGTGCACCAGATCATCCCGAAACCCGGCTATCTCGCTTATTCGATCAGCAAGGGCGGCATGGCCAATCTGACGCGTACGCTGGCGCTCGAATTTGCCGGCCGTGGCATTCGCGTCAACGCGGTAGGTCCCGGTGCGATCGACACGCCGATCAACGCGGCCTGGACCGGCGACCCGGAAAAGCGCGGTGTCGTCTCCAGCCACATTCCGCTCGGTCGCGTGGGCACGCCGGAAGAGATCGCCGCCGTGTTTGCGTTCCTCGCGTCGGATGATGCCAGTTACATCACCGGCCAGACCATCTATGCCTGCGGAGGCCTGACCCTGTTTCCCGAGTTTCGCGAGAACTGGGCGAGCTAGGCCAGCGCCTCCAAGTTTCGGGTGCGGATCAACCGGAGGCGGGCTGGTCGATCAGGTCGAGCACGTGGAGCTGATCGCGATTCGACCTGTCCGATCGGCGGTGATCTGGCAAAAGCCGGCGGAGCGCCCTACATCTGCGCCATGGCAAACCCTCCGCTCCAGGATTTCGTCGGCCGGCACGAAAAACTGTTCGTGCTGACCGGCGCCGGGTGCAGCACGAACTCCGGCATTCCCGACTACCGCGACAGCCACGGCAACTGGAAGCGGACCCAGCCGGTGAACTTCCAGGCCTTCATGTCGGAAGAGCATACGCGCCGGCGCTATTGGGCGCGCAGCCTGATCGGCTGGCGCAGGTTCGGCCAGGCGAGGCCGAACGCTGCGCATCACGCACTCGCCCGGCTCGAGGCCAGCGGGCGTTGCGGGATGCTGCTGACCCAGAACGTCGACCGGCTGCATCAATCCGCCGGCCATCGCCAGGTGATCGACCTGCACGGAAGGCTCGATCTGGTCCGCTGCATGGGCTGCGGCCAAAAGGCGCCGCGGAGCGAATTCCAGGAGACGCTCGGCCGCGCCAATGCGGAATGGCTGACGCTCGATGCCGCCGATGCACCCGATGGCGACGCCGACCTGGAGCATGCGGATTTTTCGTCGTTCAAGGTCCCGGCCTGCGACGCCTGCGGCGGCATTCTCAAGCCCGACGTCGTGTTCTTCGGCGAGAACGTCCCGCGCGACGTCGTCGCATCCGCGCAGGATCATCTGGCGCAGGCCGACGCCATGCTGATCGTCGGCTCCTCGCTGATGGTCTATTCCGGCTTCCGCTTCGTGCAGGCTGCCGCGCACCGGCAAATCCCGATCGCTGCGGTCAATCTCGGACGCACCCGCGCCGATGATCTCCTGACGCTGAAGGTCGAGGAGCGCTGCGAAGCGGCGCTTGCATTCCTGCTCTGATCGCGCAGGCTGCGAACACGCCTTGCCTATTGCATAGGTGCCAAGCAGAATAGCCGAACGCCGCATGTCCTCGTCATCCATTGGCATGGAAATTGCTGCGCTTTTGTCCTCAGTCTTGACGATCAGCACGGAGAATTTGGAATGCTTGAGGGAGCCGAGGTGCGGCTTGCCGTTGATATCGGTGGCACGTTCACCGACATCGTGCTGGACGTGGGGCAGGATCGCAAGACGCGCAAGTTGCTGACGACGCCGCAGCGGCCCGAACAGGCGGTGCTCGATGGCATGCGGCTCATTCTCGCTGATGCGCGCGCGCATATCAGCGACATCGACGTCTTCATACACGGCACGACGCTCGCGACCAACGCCATCATCGAGCGTCGCGGCGCCAAGACGGCGCTGATCGCGACCGACGGCTTTCGCGACGTGCTCGATATCGGCACCGAGAGCCGCTACGACCAGTATGACCTCTCCATCGACAAGCCGAAGCCGCTGGCGCCGCGATCGCTGCGCTTCACCGTGCCCGAGCGTATCGACGCCCATGGCGCCGTCCGCCTCCCGCTGGACGAAGCTGCGGTACGCGCGCTCGCGCCAAGATTGCGCGCGCTGAAGGTCGAGAGTGTCGCGATCGCGTTGCTGCACTCCTACGCCAACCCCGAGCACGAGCGCCGCACGGCTGCGATCATCAGCGAGGAGATGCCCGGTATTTCCGTGACCGTATCGTCCGCGGTGTGTCCGGAGATCCGCGAATATGAGCGCACATCGACTGCGGTGGCCAATGCCTATGTGCAACCCCTGATCGACGGCTATCTTGCCCGCATGTCCGACGCCTTGCAGGTCGAGCAGTACCGCGGCGCGATCTATCTTGTCACCTCCGGCGGGGGTGTCACCTCGATCGAGACGGCGCGGCGCTTTCCAGTGCGTCTCGTCGAATCCGGTCCTGCCGGCGGCGCCATTTTCGCGGCGCAGATCGCGGCGCGTCTCGGCGAGAGCAAGGTGCTGTCCTTCGACATGGGCGGCACCACGGCAAAGATCTGCCTGATCGAAAAATACCAGCCCGAGACCTCGCGCGTGTTCGAGGTCGATCGCGCCGCGCGCTTCCTGAAAGGTTCGGGGCTGCCAGTGCGGATCCCCGTGATCGAGATGGTCGAGATCGGCGCCGGTGGCGGCTCGATCGCCCATGTCGACGCGATGAAGCGCGTCACCGTCGGCCCCGAGAGCGCCTCGTCGGAGCCGGGGCCCGCCTGCTACGGTCGCGGCGGCCTGCGCCCGGCCGTGACGGATGCCGACGTTGCGCTCGGCATGATCGATCCCGACGACTTCGCGGGTGGAACGATCAAGCTCGATCCGGAGCTGTCGAAACAGGCGCTGCTGCGCGCCGTGGGCGAGCCGCTCGGCTTATCGGCGGAAACCGCGGCCTATGCCGTGCACGAGGTCGTCTGCGAGAACATGGCGAGTGCGGCGCGCGTGCATGCGGTCGAGCGCGGCGAGATTATCGGTCAGCACACGCTGATCGCCTTCGGTGGCGCGGCACCGCTGCATGCGGCGCGCGTTGCCGAGAAGATCGGCGTCTCCCGCGTGATCGTCCCTTCCAATGCCGGCGTCGGTTCGGCCGTTGGCTTCCTTGCCGCTCCGATCGCCTACGAGCTGGTGCGCAGCCGTCATGTCCGGCTCGACGATTTCGACACCGATGGTGTTTCCGACCTGCTCCAGGAGATGGTGACCGAAGCGCGTGCGCTGGTCGAGACGGGTGCAGCAGGCGCGCCGGTCCGCGAGCGCCGCGCCGCCTTCATGCGCTATGTCGGCCAGGGCCATGAGATCTCGATCGAGTTGCCGAACCGGCGGTTGGCGACGACCGATCTGGCCGGCCTGCGCCAGAAGTTCGAGGCGGATTATGCGGCGATGTTCGAACGGCCGATCCCGGGCGCTGCGATCGAGGTCTTGAGCTGGTCGGTGCTTGCAACCACCGAGGCGCGCAATCCGCCGCGCGTCGCCGATGTGGCGCGCATGCCCGCCGGCAAGGCGTCGGGCATGCGCAAATTCTTCGACGGCCGGGCCGGGGAGCTGATCGAGATCCCGCTCTACCGCCGCGAGGACATGGCGCCGGGCGCGACGATTGCAGGTCCCGCCGTGATCGCAGAGGACGAAACGTCCACCTTCGTCTCCACCAGTTTCGACGCCCATATCGACGGTGCCGGCAGCATCGTCATGGAACGGAAGGCAGCCTGATCATGAGCAAGGCAAGCGGCGCGAGCCTGATCGACCTTCAGATCATGTGGCACCGGCTGATCGCCGTGGTCGAGGAGCAGGCGCAGGTGCTGCTCCGCACCGCCTTCAGCCCGATCGTGCGCGAATGCGGTGACCTCTCCGCCGGCGTGTTCGATCTCAAGGGGCGAATGCTGGCGCAGGCGGTGACCGGCACGCCCGGCCACGTCAACTCGATGGCGGAATCGGTCAAGCACTTCATCGCTCACTTTCCGATCGAGACGATGAAGGAGGGCGACGCCTACATCACCAACGATCCCTGGATGGGCACCGGCCATCTCAACGATTTCGTCGTCACTACGCCCTGCTTCAAGGACGGCAAGCCGGTCGCGCTGTTCTCCTGCACCAGCCATCTCATGGACATCGGCGGCATCGGCTTCGGCCCTGATGCCACCGACGTGTTCATGGAGGGGCTCTACATCCCCATGCTGAAGCTGATCGACCAGGGCGTCGTCAACGAGACGCTGATGGCGATGATCCGCACCAACACGCGGTTGCCGATCGACACCGAAGGCGACACCTATTCGCTCGCCGGCTGCAACGACGTCGGCTGCGAGCGCTTGGTCGAGATGATGACCGAGTTCGACATCGACACGCTCGATACGCTCGGCGACTACATTTGCGACCGCTCGCGCGAGGCCGTGCTGGCCGAGATCGCGAAGCTGCCGAAGGGCACCTGGCGCAACACCATGGTGGTCGACGGCTATGACGCGCCGGTCACGCTGGCGGCGACGCTGACGATCTCGGACGAAGGCATCCACGTCGATTTCGACGGCACCTCCGCCGCGTCCAGGTTCGGCATCAACGTGCCTCTGTCCTACACCATCGCCTACACCGTGTTCGGTCTCGGCTGCGTCGTCGCCTCGCAGATCCCGAACAATGCCGGCTCGCTCTCGCCGCTGACGGTGTCGGCTCCCCCAGGCGCGATCCTCAATGCGCCGAAGCCGGCGCCGGTCGCCTCGCGCCACATCATCGGCCAGATGCTGCCCGACGTCGTGTTCGGCTGCCTGCGCCAGATCATTCCCGAACGCGTGCCTGCGGAAGGCACCTCGTGCCTGTGGAATCTCAACGTGCGCGGCCAGACCCGCTCGGGCGCCGGCGGCAATTACGGGTTCTCGATGGCCGTGACCTCCAATGGCGGCACCGGCGCGCGGTTCGCGAAGGACGGGCTGTCGGCGACCGCCTATCCCAGCGGCGTGCGCGGCACGCCGGTCGAGATCGCCGAGACACAGACGCCGCTGATCTTCTGGCGCAAGGAGCTGCGCCCGGATTCCGGCGGGGCAGGGCGTACCCGCGGCGGCCTCGGTCAGATCATCGAGGTCGGCAGCGGCGTCGATGCACCGTTCGACATCCTGGCGGCGTTCGACCGCATCGATCATCCGCCGCGCGGACGCGATGGCGGCAAGAACGGCGAGGCCGGCTATGTCGGCCTGAAGTCCGGCAAGAAGCTGCGTGGAAAAGGCTTTCAGCAGGTGCCACCGGACGACCGGCTGGTGGTGCTGACGCCAGGCGGCGCCGGCATCGGCGATCCCCGGGAGCGCGCGCCGACAGCCGTCAACGACGACATCGAAAGCGGCCTCGTGTCTGCCGACAACGCGGTTGCAGTTTATGGGTATACGCGATGACGCCTCAGGCGTCGTGCGCGTAGCGAACGGAGGGGCTCAATGATCACGCGACGGAATTTTACTGCGGGCGCGGCGACGCTGGTCGCAGCCGGCCACATCTCGACCCGCGTGCGGGCGGCGACGGTGAGCTGGGACATGTCGACGGTATGGCCCGACGGCAATTTCCACACCCAGAACGCGTTTGCTTTCGCGGAGGAAGTGAAGAAGCAGACCGGCGGTTCGGTCGCGATCACCGTGAAGGCCGGTGGCCAGCTCGGCTTCAAGGGCCCCGAGCATCTGCGCGCCGTGCGTGACGGTCTGGTGCCGCTCGCCGACGTCCTCAACATCCAGCAAGTCGGCGACGAGCCGTTCATGGGCGTCGAGAGCATTCCCTTCCTCTGCGGCTCCATGGACGAATTGAAGGTGCTGCACAAATATGTGCGGCCCGAATACGAGAAGGTCGCCGCGCGCAACAACCAGAAGATCCTCTACATCGTGCCGTGGCCGACGCAGTATCTGCACCTCAAGGTCAAGGTCGCCGATGTCGACGGGTTGAAGAACATCAAGATCCGCGTGCCCGACAAGAACGCCGTCGATATGCTGGCTGTTGTCGGTATGGCGCCGGTGATGATCCCCTGGGGCGAGACGATCCCCGCGCTGGCCTCCGGCGCGGTCTCGGGCGTCTCCACTTCGGCCGTATCGGGCGTCGACGGAAAATTCTGGGAATTCTTGAAGTACATCTATCCGACCAACCACGTCTGGTCGTCGCAGATGCTCACCGTCAATCTCGATTCCTGGAAGGCGCTATCGAGCGATCAGCAACAACAGGTCACCGCAATTGCCGAGAAGATGGAGCCGGGCTTCTGGGCGAACTCGCTCAAGGCGGACGTTGACAGCCTCAATCGCCTCAAGGAAGGCGGCATGGAGGCGGTGCCGGTCTCGGGGGCCATGATCACGGACATTCGCGCCAAGACCGCGCCGCAGCTTGACGCTTTCCTCAAGCGCGTGCCGGCGGCCGACAAGCCGGTGCGGGCCTATCTCGCCGAAATGAAGCGCTGAGGCCAGGTCATGGTCAGCGTTTCGCCCGCGGCTCCGCATAGTCTCAACGCAGCGGCGCCGGCGCCGCTGCGCATCCTGCTCGACGGTATCGACCGTCTCGGTCGGCTCGACGGCTGGATCGGTGGCGGCTGCCTCTTGATGCTGACGCTGCTGATGTTGTGCGAGGTCGCAACGCGCTTCCTCTCGAACTTCCTGCCGCTCTTTCCGCCCACGATCTCGATCGCGTGGGAGTATTCTTCCTATCTGATGGCGGCGTCCTTCACCTTCGGCGCCGCCATGACCCTGCGCGTCGGCGGCCATATCCGTGTCGTGCTGCTCCTGAAGAACGTCCCGGCCCTCTTTCAGCGCGCGATCGAAATCTTGTCGGCCGCCGCCGGCTTCGGCTTCATGGCTTTCCTGACATCGTCGATGGCGAAGTTCGCGTTCGGCGCCTATGTGCGCGGCCAGGTTTCGACCTCGAGCGACACCCCGCTGTGGTTTCCGCAGGCCGTCGTCACCTTCGGCATGCTGCTGCTAACGCTCCAGTTCCTGGCGCGCGCGATCCAGGCCGTGCTCGGCCTGCCGCTGGAGGATCACCGCATGAAGGCCTCGCCCGTCGAATGATCGCCTTGCTCGCTATCGGATTCAAGTTCGCATGACCATCGAAGTTGTCAGCCTGTTCGTGATCCTGTTCGCGCTTCTGGCATGCGGCGTCTGGATCGGCCTGACGCTTGCGCTCACCGCGACGCTGCTGCTTGCGATGTTCCGCTCGATCCCGCTCGACAAGCTGCTGCCGCAATACGCCTGGAACATTTTGACGACGCAGGAGCTGCTGGCGCTGCCGCTGTTCATTCTGATGGGTGAGCTGCTGTTTCGCACCCGCTTGTCACGTTCGCTGTTCCAGGGGCTCGCGCCCTGGGCGGGGCTTCTGCCGGGCCGCCTGCTGCATGTGAACGTGATCGGCTGCACCATCTTCGCGGCGATCTCCGGCTCGTCGGCGGCGACGACGCAGGTGATCGGTCGCATGTCGCTCAACGAGCTGCTGCGCCGTGGCTATTCCCGCGACATCGCGATCGGCTCGCTCGCCGGCGCCGGCACGCTCGGCTTTTTGATCCCGCCGTCCAACATCATGATCATCTACGGCGTGCTTGGCGACGTTTCGATCCTGAAACTGTTCACTGCGGGCGTGCTGCCCGGCCTGTTGCTGGCCGCTACCTTCATGGGGTGGGTCATGCTGCACACGACCCTCAACCCCGGCATGGTACCGGAAACGGAAGCCAAACTCTCGCAGGTGCCGTGGGGCGAGCGTTTTGCGGCGCTGAAGGATCTCGCGCCGGCGCTGTTCCTGATCGCCTGCGTGCTCGGCTCGATGTACGGCGGACTCGCGACGCCGTCGGAGGCCGCCGCGGTCGGCGTGCTTGGCGCCGCGCTGGTCGCCTGGGCGCAGGGCTCGATGTCGCAGCAGGTGATCCGCGACGTGCTGATCGGCTCGGTCGTGACCTGCTCGATGATCGCGCTGATCGTGCTCGGCGCCTCGATCCTCGGCAATGCGGCCGCCTTCCTCGGCATTCCGCAGGCGGTCGCCGCCTTCGTGAAGTGGCTCGGGCTGTCGCCCTTCATGCTGATCGTCGCACTGATCGTCTTCTACCTCATCCTCGGCTGCTTCCTCGACGGCTTCTCGATGATCGTGATGACGCTGCCGATCGTGCTGCCGATCGTGAAGGGCGCCGGCTTCGACGAGATCTGGTTCGGCATCTTCCTCGTGCTCGCGGTCGAGATGGCGCAAATCACCCCGCCGGTCGGCTTCAACCTCTTCGTCATCCAGGGCCTGACCGAGGACGGCCTCGGCTACATCGCGCGCGTCACGATGCCCTATCTCCTCATCATGGTGGGCTTCGTGCTGCTGCTGACGCTCTGGCCCGGCATCGTCACGATCCTGCCGAGGGTGCTGTACGGATAAGTCCATCCTCGGGCCCTGGCGCCGGCGCGCAGCGGTCTGCGTCATCCCGGTCGTGCTTGTCCGCGACGACACCCTCCGGCGACAGCTTCGCGCTGTCCGGATAACCGCTTCAGTCTGAGAGTTGGGGGACGAAACGGTCAGCGCGGCTGACGCTTCAAGCGCGCGCTGCGCGTCAAATTCGCGCCGCGCGCGCATTCCATCTTTGCGCTCCCTATCATCCGGCGTACTCTATGAGAGCGAGCAGGAGTGCAACAGCAACCAGTCCAGTGAACGTAGCTCTTTTGGCGATGTCCGCCGAGAGAGCAAGAGCTGTTGGCAACTCATATGCGATGGAGAGAACCGACACATAGCGAGCTGCAAACATCCCTCGCGGCGCCGTCTGTAAGACGCAAGTTCAACAAACACAAAAGCGGGAGGAACGGATGAAGAAGCGTTGGTGTAAGTCTGCTCTACCTCTTGTTGCCGGCGCGACGCTGATCGTGTCGTCGGCGTTGGCCCAAAGCGTGGATACTGGGCGGATCGAGAGCGCCGGTCAGAACGATTGGCTGACCTATCACGGTTCGTACAAATCTTATCACTACAGCCCTCTGGCGCAGATCAATGCAAGCAACGTCGGCAATTTGAGCGTTGCCTGGCTCCATATTCCCGGACGCTCGACCCGTGGCCTGCAATCAATGCCGCTCGTGGCTGATGGCATACTCTACTACACTGGTTCTTACAGCCGGGTTTTCGCGCTTAACGGCGCGACGGGCGAGGTGATCTGGTCGCATTTTCCGGAACTGGACGAGACGCTGATCGCCCGCCAGACCCATTCTCCCTACAATCGCGGCGTCGCGCTCGGCGAGGGCAAGGTCTTCGTCGGTACCATGGATGGCAGGGCGCTTGGCCTGGATATGAAGTCGGGGAAAGTCCTCTGGGAAACTCGGCTGATCGACTCGCAGAAGCTCACAGTCGGTTTCACCGGTGCTCCGCTGTACGCGAAGGGTACGGTGATCATCGGAGCGCAAGGCGGTGAATGGCCGGGCCGCGGCCCGATCTTCGCCCTGGATGCCACCACCGGGAAGAAGAAGTGGGAGTTCCTGACAGTCGCCGGCACCGACGAGGCCATGAAGACGTGGGGCAACGAGTCCTGGCGAACGGGCGGGGGCGGCGGCTGGATGCCGGGCACTTACGACTCCGAGACCAACACCATCCTGTGGGGCACCGCAAACCCGGCGCCGCTCTACGATTGGTCGGGCGCGGATTACAAGACGCAAGGTGCGCGGCCCGGCGACAATCTCCATACGAGTTCAGTGATCGGTCTCGACATCGATACCGGTAAGCTGAAATTTTATCATCAGGAATTGCCGCACGACGCTTGGGACTTCGACAGCGCAGTCGGCGAGTTTGTGATGCTCGAACGCGACGGCCAGAAGTTCGTGGTGCATCCGAACAAAGGCGGTTTCGTCTTCGTCTACGACCGCAATCTCGCCGTGAAGAATGTCTGGCGGCTCGTTGAGAACATCAATTTCGTCAAGGATATCGATCCGAAGACGGGTGCTCTGATCGGCCGTCGCGACTTCTCCGCGGGGAAAGTCACCGAACCGCCGCTGTGCCCGTTCATTGGTGGTGGCATCAGCTGGAACGCCGGCTCATACAACCCCAAGACGGGGCTCTACTACAAGATCGGCCAGGAATGGTGCATGACGCTCGACGTCCAGAAGACGACGCCGGTCACGGCGCCACAGGTCCAGCTCAACATCGGCGCCGATTTCAAGATGGCACCTCCTCCGGGCGGCGAGATTTATGGACATCTCGACGCGCGCGATCCCATCACCGGCGCCAAGAAGTGGGAGGTTCGTTATCCCGAGCCGCCGCTTGGGAGCGTGCTGTCGACCGCGGGCAATCTCGTGTTCGTGCCCGACTCCCGCGGCATCATTCATGCTTACGATGCTGAAACCGGGACCGAGCTGTGGAATCACAACAACGGCACCGGCCATCAGGGCGGCATCGTCAGCTATTCCGTCAACGGCAAGCAATACATTGCCGTGGCCGCAGGCTTTGGCGGCATGCTGGCAGACGAGTACGCGCCAAACTTCGGCGGCGTCTACAAGAGCATGCCGCGTGACGACGGGGCGCTCGTCGTCTTCAGCCTGAAATAGGTCATCGCAAATTGCCGGGGAGCAGGCGCAAGCTTGCTTCCCGTGCATTGAAGTTGCGGGCGCGCTTCAGGACATGGAGCTGGTTACCTTGAAATTGCATTTGAAGAAGATCACCGCGCTGCTATCGGCGGTGCTGGGCGCCTCGTCGCTCTGTGCCGCACCGGTTCACGCGCAGTCTGCCACCCCTGCACCGGACAACGGGACGTTCGACGTCGAGCAGTTGTTCGCGGGGACTTGCGGCTTTTGTCACTCCGACGGCGGCCGGGCCGCCGGCAAGGGACCGCAGTTGATGAATTCGCCACGCGATGACGATTTTCTGCGCAGCCGCATCAAGAGCGGCAAGTCTGGCGCGATGCCGGCATTCGGCGGGGCTTTCACCGATGCGCAGATCGACCAGATCGTCAAATATATCCGCGCCCTGAAGCCGCGCGAGGGTTGAATCGCCGAGGCCCGATCCATCGATACGAGAACGCGGAATGAAGTCAATTCTCCCGCTTATGGTCGGCGCCATCATCGGACTGTTGGGTCCGGCGCAGGCGCGAACCCTGGACGCGATCCGCTCGTCCGGTGCGCTCGGGTTATGCGCCCATCCCAACTCGCTTCCCTTCGCGAGCAAGGCCGTCGATCCTCCCGGCTTTCAGGTTGAATTGGGCCAGGCGCTGGCACGCGAACTCGGCGTCTCGCTCCGGCTCGACTGGATCATCACCCAGTACCAGCTGCGGAGCGCCGGCTGCGACATTCTTCTGGATGTGATCGCTGACCACTCGGCGCAAGGCGAAACCCGCTTGAGGATCTCAAAACCGTATTATCGCACGGGAGTCGCACTCGCCGTGCCGTCATCCAGCGCGCTCGCTTCGTTCCAGGGCCTCAATGAGCATACCAAGGTGGGGGTGCAGGTCGGATCCGTCGCAGCCATGATCATCGGTCAACGGCACGTGCCTACGTCGACCTTCGGCTTCGAGAGCGACAGCCTCGACGCCCTGTTGAACCATGAGATCGATGCCGCTGCGGTTACACCCACAGCGGCGAGCTATTTCAATCTGACGCATCCAGGCAAGGCATTCCGCATTCTGGATCGCGACGAGAGCGTGGCCGATCTCAACTGGAACGTTGCCGTCGGTATGGTCCGTCCGGATGATGCGTTGCGCGAAGCCATCGATGGAGCGCTTGAACGGTTGCGAAACGACGAAACGATCGATCGGATATACGGCCGCTACGGGGTCGTACTGCAAGCGCCGAGATAGCTACGGGTGCCAGGTCGGGAGCAGACGCGATATATTCGCAAGCATCGCGGCGGGTGCCGCCCCGGCCGAGGTAGCCGGGACGATCTCTCACTAGTTCATTCCGAGTGTTACTACGCCGCCGCCTTCTTCCGCGCCTGCTCGGCCTTATACAACTCGAACTCCTCCGCAATCGCGCGCGCGACCGACGGCCGTTGACGCAGGCGATCGTAATAGGCTTTCACGTTCGGCCATTTGGCGAGCTCGATCGGCGGCGTCGCCATGGTCCAGTTGATGACCGTGACCAGATAGGCGTCGGCGACGCTGAAATGGTCGAGCAGGAAGTCGCGCCCCTTCAGGTAATTGTCGAGATAGTCCAGCCGCGACAGGTTCTTCTCCAGCGCATAGGCTTTCATCTCCTGCGGCGCCTTGCGGTCGAGCACCGGGATGAACAGGCCCTTGTGCAGTTCGGTGCCGATGAAGCAGAGCCATTGATGCAGCCGCGTGCGATCGATGCCCGCTGCGGCGCCGAGGCCCGATTGCGGGAAGCGGTCCGCAATATATTGCAGGATCGCGGCGTTCTCGGTCAGCACCATGCCCTCGTCGGTGCGCAGTGTCGGCACCAGGCCGATCGGGTTCACGGTACGGAAGTCAGTGCCGTCGCTCAGCACTTTCTTGGTCGGCGGATCGACTTCGAGATAATTCGCCTCGGCGCCGGCTTCATACAGCGCGACGCGGGTCGCCATCGAACAGGCGAGCGGCGAGAAATAAAGATCCATCTTGAGCCTCCTTGGGCAATTCCCTGTGGTGTTTGCTCAACCTGGCCAGATTGATTTTTGTACCATCTTGCATATTATATTCGCGGTCAAGGATTAATTTGCGAAATGGTACAAAAACCGAAACCGCCAGCTGCCGCCAGTGAACCCAAACGCCGGGGCCGTCCGCGCGCCTATGAGCCCGACGTCGCGCTTGGCAAAGCGCTCGACCTGTTCCGCACGCAGGGTTTCGCCGCAACCTCGCTCGACGATCTCAGCGAAGCCACCGGTATGAATCGCCCGAGCCTCTACGGTGCCTTCGGCGACAAGCGCGAGCTCTACATCAAGAGCTACCAGCGTTACCGCGAGGAGGCGCGCGCATCGATGGTGGAGATCTTTCGCCAGGAGATGCCCGTGCGACTGCGACTGGAGCGCATCTTCGCCTCCGCGCTGAACATCTATCTTTCCGGCGAAACCGGCCCGCGTGGCTGCTTCACCGTGGTCACGGCGGCCTCCGAAGCGGTCGGCGATCCTGATATCCGCGCCATGGTGCTCGACGGGCTTAACGAGCTCGACAAGGCATTTGCGAGTTGCTTTCGCCGCGCCAAGGAGAAGGGCGAACTGCCCGAGAGCGCCAATCCCGCCGTGCTGGCACAGATCGCATCCGCAACCGTACACTCAATCGCGATCCGCTCCCGCGCGCGGGTATCGCGGAAAGAGCTGGAGGCGATCGTGAACGGGGCGATCGACGTGATGATCGGAGCTAAAAGTTAAGCCGCCGCCGGGACGACAGTGAGATATCGCGTCTACGCCGCGCGAATATGCGCGAGAAAACGATCCACTTCGTCCTGCAGCCGCTGCGATTGTTTTGACAGCTCGATCGCCGAGCCCAGCACTTCCTCCGCCGCAGTTCCCGTCGCGGCGATGCCGGCGGTGACGCCTGCGATGTTTTGCGACACCTCGCCGGTGCGGGCCGCTGCCTGCTGGACGTTCTGCGCGATCTCCTGCGTCGCCGTGCCCTGCTGGCCGACAGCCGCGGCAATCGCCGCGGAGATCTCGTCGACCTCCTGGATCGTCGCGCAGATCGACTGGATGCCGTCCACTGCGCCGGTGGTCTCTCCTTGTACCGCCGTCACCTGCGCGCCGATCTCCTCGGTCGCCTTGGCGGTCTGGGTTGCCAGCGCCTTCACTTCGGAGGCGACCACCGCAAAGCCGCGGCCGGCTTCGCCCGCGCGTGCCGCCTCGATCGTGGCGTTCAGCGCCAGCAGATTGGTTTGCTCGGCAATGCCGCTGATGAAGGAGACGACGTCGCCGATTTTTTGAGCGGCGTCTGCCAGGCTCTGCACGCGTGCGTTGGACCTCTGTCCATCGCTGGCGGCCTTGCCGACGACTTCGGTTGCGTGCGCAAGGCGTCGGCTGATCTCACTCATCGACGACGACAGCTCTTCCGCGGCGGCAGCAACTGTCTGCACATTCTCGGAGGCGAGCGCCGAGGCCGACGACACCGTGCCGGTCTGCTGCCGCGATTGCTCGACGATGGCCGACATCGAGCGCGCCGTGTGCTCCATCTCGACCGCGGACGAGGAGACCGTGGTGACGACGTCGCGAATGCTGGCTTCGAAATTGTCGGCGAGCGCGGCGAAGGTGCGCCGTTTCTCCGCTTCGGATTGCGCCTTGGCCTCGATCTGGTCCGTCTGGAGCTTGTTGAAGCTCATCGCATTGTCGCGGAACACTGCGACCGCCTTCACCATCGCGCCGACCTCGTCATTCGCTTTGCTGACGGGGACGGCGATGTCGAGGTGTCCGTCTGCCAGCTCGCGCATCACGCTCGTGATGGAGATGATCGGACGCGAGATGCTGCGGGCGATGAGATAGCCGACGATCGCGGCGAGCACGAGCCCGAGCGCGGCGATGCCGAATGCCAGCAGCCAGGCACGGTCGGCGGAGGCCACATAGTCGGCATTGTCCATCACCAGCTCGACCGCGCCGAGCGGCTTGCCGGAAAAATCCCTGATTGGTCCGAGCAGCGCCGCTACCGGCATGGTGTCGAGCCTGGCCTGCCGTACCGTGAAGTCGCCGCCCGCAGCGCGGCCGTAATCCGCCGCGTCGAAGAAGCTCTTGCCCTTCAGCGTGCCGCCGAACAGCTTGAAGCCGCCGCCGTCCGCGAGATAGAAGGCGATGTCGACGTGGCGGTTGCGCTTGAAGTCGTCCAGGAAGGACTGGCCGAAGGTCAGGCCGAACTCCACTGAACCGAGATGCTTGTCGCCTTGCGCGATCGGCACGACGCCGCGGATGCCGAGCCCGGCCACGCCGCCCTCGAGGCCGACCACGACCTTGTGCTCCTGGTTGGCGATGATCACGGTTTTGCGGAAGCCCGAGAGGTCGTCGCCGAATTTAGCAGGCTGGTGCACGCGCAGGAACGAGGTCGCGGGCGCCACGTGGAACTGGAACTGCTCGACGCCGTACTCCGACTTGGTCGCGGCAAGCACCGGCCCGAACAGGCCGATTAAAGCGTTGCGATCCTGTCTGGCCATGGCGTCCTGCGTCGCTGGCATCGCGGCCACGACGGCGCTCATGGCGGCGGCGCGCTGGGATTCCTCGGCAATTCGCGACTGGAGCGCGCCGTAGTGACTGCGAAGCTCGCGCTGGTCGGCCCGGTCGACGATGCCGGAAATGATCCACATCGCCCCGAGCACGGCGAACAGGGCGGTCGCTGCCGCGGTCACCGCCAGCGCAACCGTGATCCGCATCCTGAGGCCGAGGCTCGCCCGCATGTCCGACTCGTTCGTTGAGCGTTGATTAACAACGCCTATCAACTTCCCGCTAAGAGAGGGTGAACGAGATATCGGCGGACGATCAGGAATCTTACGGCGCGGGTGGCACGTGAGGTCTCAATACCCCCGCGCCCGGTCCACCACGTTCTCCAGCACACCACCCGCCTCGAACCGCGCGATCTGCTCGGCGACATAGGCCGAGATCGCGTCTGCGTCGGTGTCGGCGGCGTTGTGCGGCGTCAGCAGCACCTTGGGATGGGTCCAGAACCTGCTGTCCTTCGGCTGCGGCTCCTGCACAAAGACGTCGAGCGAGGCGGCGCCCAGTGTGCCGTCGTCGAGGCAGGCCAGGATATCGGCCTCGTTCTGCAGGCCGCCGCGGCCGGCATTGATCAGTACGGGCGCGCCGAGCGGGCTTTTGCGGTTGAGCTTGGTGAAGACGTCGCGGTTCAGGATGCCGTTTGTTTCAGGCGTTAGCGGCAACAGGCTGACGAGCATATCGGTCGTACGCAGGAACGGTTCGATCTGCTCGGCGCCATGGAAGCATTCAACGCCCTCGATCCTGCGCGGGCTGCGGCTCCAGCCGGCGACGCGGAAACCAAGCCGCCGCAACACATCGGCTGCGTCAGTGCCGAGCGTGCCCAGTCCCATCACACCGACTGTGACGGCGCTGGCCGGCCATTGATATGTCGGCTCCCAGCGCTTTTCGCGCTGCGACTCGCGCAGATAAAGCTCCTGGCGGTGGTGCATCAGCACGTGCTGCACGACGTATTCGGTCATGCGGCCGGTCAGATCAGGCACGGCCACGCGCACCAACGGCACGTTCGGCAGGCTCTTGTCCGCCATCAGTGCATCGACGCCGGCGCCGAGATTGAAGATCGCCCGCAGATTGGGGAATGAGCCGAGATCGCCCGGCACCGGCTTCCACACCGCGGCATAGTGCACCTCGGCCGGATCGAGTCCGGCATCGGGCAGCAGCACCACGCGGCGCCCGCCGCAGACCGCGTCGAACCGGGCCTTCCAGCGCTCCGGCAGCCAGTTCTGCTGCGTGCTGTTGATCAGGACTGCCAGTATGCCCACGGTCATTCGAAGTGCCTCACAAGGTTCCGCTTTTGGTGCCTCTCCTTGGCACGATCTGCCGGATTTTTCTTGCAGTTTTTTTCCGCAGCCATGTCGGGGCGGGGCATAGTGGATCGTCTTCAAAACAAGCGTTCAGAGAAGGTGCTGCCCATGCTTTATGCGATCCTTTGCTATCACGACGAGGACTTCGTCGGCTCCTGGAGCAAGGACCAGGACGAGGCCGTGATGAAGAAGCTCGCCGTGGTGCAGGAAGATCTCGCGAAGCAGGGCAGGCTCGGCCCCGTGGCGCGGCTGCTGCCGACCACTGCGGCAGCGACATTGCGCAAGGAAGATCCGCCGTTGGTGCTCGACGGCCCCTATGCAGAGACCAAGGAGCAGTTGCTCGGCTTCTACATCGTCGATTGCAAGAACCTCGACGAGGCTCTCGACGTTGCGCGCGACCTCGGATCGGCCAATCCCGGCGGCGCCTATGAGGTGCGTCCGGTCGGCGTGTTCAGGCCCGGAGGGAATCTGACGTGAGCGAGGCCGATACCGCCTGGATCGAGACCGCGCTGACCTCGGCGCGCCCCCAGGCGGTCGGCGCGCTGCTGCGCTATTTCCGCGATCTCGACACCGCCGAGGAGGCCTTCCAGAACGCCTGCCTGCGCGCGCTCAAGACCTGGCCGCAGAACGGACCGCCGCGCGATCCCTCGGCCTGGCTGATCATGGTTGGCCGCAACGTTGCCATCGACGAGGTGCGCCGCACCCGGAAGCAGCAGCCGCTGCCGGAGGACGACCAGGCGATCTCCGATCTCGACGACGCCGAGGGCGCGCTCGCCGAGCGGCTCGACGGCTCGCACTATCGCGACGACATTTTGCGGCTGATGTTCATCTGCTGCCATCCAGGGCTGCCGGCGACGCAGCAGATCGCGCTGGCGCTCCGTATCGTCTCCGGTCTCACGGTGAAGCAGATCGCACGCGCCTTCCTGGTGTCGGACGCGGCGATGGAGCAGCGCATCACGCGCGCCAAGGCGAAGGTCGCCGAGGCCGGGACGCCGTTCGAAACGCCGGGCGCGGTCGAGCGCTCCGAGCGGCTCGCCGGTGTCGCCGCGATGATCTATTTGATCTTCAACGAGGGCTATTCGGCGAGCGGCGACACCGCCGAAATCAGAAAGCCGCTGTGCGAGGAGGCGATCCGGCTGGCGCGGCTGCTGCTACGGCTGTTCCAGAGCGAGCCGGAGATCATGGGGCTCACGGCACTTATCCTGTTGCAGCATGCGCGCAGTGCTTCGCGCTTTGCCGCGGACGGCTCGCTGATCCTGCTGGACGACCAGGACCGTTCGCTGTGGAACCGCACCTTGATCGCGGAAGGCCTCGCGCTGATCGACAAGGCGATGCGCCATCGTCGCAGCGGGCCCTACCAGATCCAGGCCGCGATCGCCGCGCTGCATGCCCGCGCATCGGCGCCGGAGGAGACTGATTGGGCCCAGATCGACCTGCTCTATGGTGCGCTGGAGGTGGTGCAACCCTCACCGGTGGTGACACTCAATCGCGCGGTCGCGGTTTCCAAGGTGCGCGGACCGCAAGCCGCGCTCGACCTGATCGAGCCGCTGGCGCCAAAGCTCGCCAATTATTTCCATTTCTTCGGCGTGCGCGGCGCCTTCCTGATGCAGCTCGGCCGCAATGACGAAGCCCACATCGCCTTCGACCGCGCCATCGCCCTCGCCAACACGTCCGCAGAAGCCGCCCACATCCGCATGCATCTCGATCGCCTGATCCGGGACAGCCAGCCGAAGGGCGCCAATGGCGGCGCCAGGCAGGGTGCGAAGGTCACGTAGGGAGCAACCCCCATCTCTCGCCGTCATGCCGGGCTTGTCCCGGGCATCCACGTCCTTCTGATCGGCGCCGCGAACGTGGATGGCCGGGACAGAGGCAAGCGGAAGCGACGCCGTCCTTTGGACTGCTATGCCCGGCCATGACGGTCGTCCAAATTATTGATTCCGAATTGTCGGCCCCGGCCATCCCCCTTCGTCCTTAGCGAGCATCCAAGGAGTTCTTTATGCTGAAAGCCATTGCCGTCATCGCCGTCCTGCTCGCGGCCGGAATCGTTGGCGTCCTCGTCTTCGCCCTGACGAAGCCCGACACGTTCCGCGTCGAGCGCAGCCTCGCCGTGAAAGCGCCGGCCAATGCGATCTATCCGCAGGTCGCCGATTTCCATCGCTGGACGGCCTGGTCACCCTATGAGAACCGCGATCCTGCCATGAAGCGGACGTTTGGCGGCACCGCGCAAGGCAAGGGCGCGACCTATGCCTGGGACGGCGACAATAATGTCGGCGCCGGCCATATGGAGATCCTCGAGGCGAATGCGTCGTCAAAACTTCGCATCAAGCTGGATTTCGAGCGCCCCTTCGAAGGCCACAACACCGCCGAGTTCACGTTTGTGCCGCAAGGCGATGCCACAATGGTCACATGGGCGATGTCCGGTCCGGCCCCCTTCATGTCCAAGCTGATGCAGGTGTTCATGAACATGGACAGCATGATCGGCAAGGATTTCGAGGCCGGCCTTGCCAGCCTGAAGAAGCTCACGGAGAAATAACGCCGTCCTCGTCGAAGGAACGGTCAAGCAACGGCTCAAGCAAACGAAGAGGAGAGAAACATGCTCAATGCGTATCTGTTCTATCAGGACACCTGCGAAGCGGCGTTCAACTATTACGCCAAGGTCCTCGGCGGCAAGGTCGACGCCATGGTGCGTGCATCGGATGCGCCGGCGGACATGGCCGCCGCGCCCGGCCGGGAGAAGACGATCATGCATGCGCGGATGTCGCTGCCCGACGGCAGCGTGTTGATGGCCTCCGATGCACCGGGCGAGCAATTTCACAAGCCGCAGGGCTTTTCGATCTCGCTCACGGTCGCGGACCCTGCGGAGGGTGAGCGCAAGTTCAACGCACTCGCCGATGGCGGCAGCGTTACCATGCCCTATGGCAAGACGTTCTGGGCCAAGGGCTTTGGCATGTGCGTCGACAAGTTCGGCATTCCCTGGATGGTGAACTGCCCGGCCGATGGAATGTGACAGGCGCGACAGCCTGATGCGCCAAGCGGCGATCCCCTCTTCCTGCCGATGCGGGAGAGGGGACACGCACAAGGACGCCACGTCATATGCCGATCGGCCGCGTGCCCTCTCAGCGGATCGATCCGGTCACGTCGTTGCCCGGTGGTGAGGACGACGGAACGCAGCGAGGGCAGATCACGAGCTTGGTGCCGAGCTGCCTGTCATTCTCCGCTTCGATTTCGTCACGGACGGCCCACCACGCCGCGGAGTACGGGTGCAAGGTACCGAGCACTCTTTCCCGCTCCTGATTCGGATCGCTCTGTGCGGGAGCTTGGTTCGCCACACGACGCCTTGTGACAGAGGGGCGGTTCGGATCCTGACCGAGACCGTCCCATGCGATCGGGCGGCGTTCCTGCGCAGGCGCGACTGCGCATCCCATGAGCGTTATGCAAAAAGTGAGCAAGACAAAGCCGTGTCGCATCATGCCGGACCCTCGGTGTCATACGCGACACGCTAGCCCCGCATGCGGAAACTCGCGTCACGCCGCTAAAATGGAACCTAAGGGAAACGTGTGGCCCGCATGGCCGAATATGGACTTTTGCTCTCGCACCACATTGCGAGGGCAGTGAGGCCACTTCGTGAAATGACGCGGACTGCATCGCACAACAACTGGCGCAATATTAGGCTGTAACTCCGTGACAGAATCGCTAATTATTGCTTCATAAAAAGCTACAAATTGGGGCAGGCGGACTTGGAAGGGGAGCGACCGATGGCGACGGCGCTACAGATCAACTTTGCACTCTGGGGTATGCTCATCTGCGCGACCATGGAACTGACGCAGATGATCCAGAGGTTTTACTAGACCTCACGAAGCGCCTGACCGGCGGAATTTTGCCGACGCGGTTGTCCGCCAGCTCACGAGCAAGGCGAAGAGCGTGAAGCTGACGCCCGCGATCAGCAGGACAGCGGCGGATTTAACCTGGTCACACCCTTCGCGGCCGCATCATCCTCACCGGCAGCGCGGATAGATCGCGGCGAGGTCGCGGCCCTTCAACAAAAGCAATCTGGACGAGAGACCGCCGCGGCGGCTGATCCAGTCGCGCACCGGGCCGGGATAGGCGGCAAGCACCACGTCGGATGCTTCCGGCTCGGCATAGAAGCGCCCGCGCCGGTCGGCCGAGCGCGCCGCATGGAAGCCGAGCACGGCGCGTCGGGTGACGCAAATGCGCTCGCCCGGAACGATGCTCAGCACCAGCGTGCATGCAGACAGGCAGGGACCGTCGATCACCACGCGCTCGCCGCTCTCGCGCACCTTCTCGAACAAATCGAGGAACGGCCCGACCTGTCCGCCTGGCGACTGAATGATGCGGATTTCAGCCACGGCGGGCGCGGACGCGAGCAGCGCGGATGCGAGCATCAAGGCCTTGAGGGAGATGACGTGTCGCATGGCACTCTCCGAACTCTTCCCGTGCCTACCCGTTCCTCCGCTCGCCGCGCAGCGTCGGCAGGCCGATACCCGCCGCATCGAAGCCGCCATCGACGGCCAAAATTTGGCCGGTGATGTAGCTCGATCGTTCCGAGCACAGAAAGTAGACCGCTTCGGCGAGTTCCTCTTCCAGGCCGTAGCGGTTGAGCGGGATGGCGTCGTGATAGTCGGCGCGGATCTCCCTGGTGTGCACCTGCTTCGCCATCGCGGTGTCGACCGGCCCCGGCGCGACCGCGTTGACGCGGATGCCGAGCGAGGCGAGTTCGACCGCGAGCTGCTTGGTGAGATGCGCGAGGCCCGCCTTGCTGGTGCCGTAGGCCGAGCGCAGCGTCGAGGCGCGCACCGCCGAGATCGAGGTGATGTTGACGATGGCCCCGCCATTACCATCGCGCATCAGTGGCACCGCCGCCTTGGTGCAGAGAAACGGACCGGTGAGGTTGACCTCGAGCACCCGCCGCCAATCGGTCTCCGACGTCTCCATCAGCGGTGCGAACACGGCAATGCCGGCATTGTTGACGAGCGCGTCGAGCCGGCCGAACCGCCGTTCGATCGTCGTCATCGCGGCGGCGACCGAGACTGCGTCCGAGACATCGCAGGTCAGCGCCAGCGTGGCCTCGTCCTGGCCGATCTCGGCGACCGCGCGGCCGAGCAGCTCGCCCTCGATGTCTAGCAGCGCCACGCGCCAGCCCTCAACCAGGAATTTTTTCGCGGTCGCAAGCCCGATGCCGCGCGCGGCTCCGGTGACGAGGGCGAGTTTTTGCGGAGTTTGCGGCATTTGCTAATCTGTCCTGTGTCCGAAAGTTCGGTCGCGCGCGAGCGCCCGCTCCTTTTACTTCGCTTTCGTCCCGGCAAGAAAGGGCCTCTGTTCATGCCCATCGATCCCAGTGCGATCCCGCTCGAGGAATGGCGGCCAGGTGTGACGACTCGGATGCTGACATCCGCGCGCAACGGCGCCACTGCGCTCTGCATCTTCGAGCAATGGGTCGCGCCCGGCGCCGGGGCGCCGACGCACAGTCATCCGGTCGAGGAGGTGCTGGCCGTGCGTGCGGGCGAGGCCGATATGTGGATCGAGGCCGAGCGCGTCACGGTGACGGCCGGCCAATCGCTGCTGGTTCCCGCCGGCCGCAAGCACGGTTTTCGTAATTCGGGCACGACCGCGCTACACGTCCACGCCGTGCTGGCCTCGCCGGTCTTCGAGGCGCTGCCGGAGGGAGCGAGCGAGGCGACGCGGCGATGGACGGCGGACTAGGGCGATTTTGCCGCAGGGAATCGGCGTGCGATGTCGGCAGGCCTGCGCGCGGTTCGTCTTCCATCGGAGCTTCAAATGATTTGAGGAGGAGCGACCGTGCCCGAGCATCACGAGTACCTGATTCGAAATCTGTTCGCCGCCTATCTCGCCAACGACCGGCAACAAGTCAGCGCCGTGCTAGCCGACGAGTTCCGCTTCACCAGCCCGTTCGACGACGACCTCGACAAGGCGACCTATTTCGAGCGCTGCTGGAAGGACACCGGCTGGATCGCGCGGCACGACATCGAGCGGATTTTCGTCCGGGGCGACGAGGCCTTCGTCACCTATCTCTGCCTGGCGACAGATGGCAGGAGCTTTCGGAACACGGAGTTCTTCACCTTCGCCGGTGGCAAGGTCCGCCGCATCGAAGTCTATTTCGGCGCCGCCCGGCAGGATGGTCGTTTCCTGCCGCAGCCGCGCGAGCGGCCAGCGCAATTACCTCCGGAATAATTTTCGTCACCCTGTCGGTTCGATAAAAGCTCGTTCGTCTTGGAAGTGAGCGCAAAGCAAGGAACCTCCATGCGATTCATGATGCTGATGATCCCGCTCGGCTACGAGACTGCTCCGCCCGATGTCCAACTCGATCCCGAACGCGTTACCGCGATGATGCGCTACAACGAGGCGCTAAAGGACGCCGGCGTACTGATCACGCTCGACGGCCTGCATCCGCCGTCGATGGGCGCGCGCGTCTCCTTTGCGACCGGTGAGCCTGTTGTGACCGACGGGCCTTTCACCGAGGCCAAGGAAGTTCTGGGCGGCTACTGGATGATCGAAGTCGCCTCGCGTGCCGAGGCGATCGCCTGGGCCAAGAAGTGTCCGGGCTCGGCCAACGAAATCATCGAAATCCGGCAGGTGCAGGAGATGAGCGACTTTCCGCCCGACGTGCAGGAGGCCGCCGCCGGTTTCGGCGATCTGAAGAAGCGATAGGGGCCTCGCCCGCGGGCAATGCACTGAACTGTCTAACCCACCAACCTGAGGAGATACCCATGAGCACCGAACACAAATTCCTCGCCGTCTATCTCGGCAGCAAGACCGGCCCAAAAATGACGGCCTGGCAAGCGCTGCCCGAGGCCGAACGGAAGGCGAAGGAGCAGGAGGGCATGGCCGCCTGGCACGGCTGGGTCGAGAAGCACAAGGCCGTCATCGTCGAGATGGGTGGACCGCTCGGTAAGACCCGGAAGATCAATGCCAACGGAATCACCGAGGTGAGCAATGCGCTGACCGGCTTCACGGTGGTGCGCGCCGCCTCGCAAGAGGACGCGGCAAAACTGTTCGAGAACCACCCGCACTTTGCGATCTTCCCGGGCGAGGCCATCGAGGTCATGCCGGTGCTGCCGATCCCCGGCCGCTAGGTCACGGACGACCGTGAGAGTACGGGGTTAATCACGACCGGCTTCCTGCTAGTGACCTTCACGCCCGGCTCATGTAAAGCTCGTTCACATGAGCTGGCGCAAGGAGACGCGCCGCGCCGAGCGCGGCTATCACCACGGCAATCTGAAGGAAGCCCTGTTGCAGGCCGCCCTCGGGTTGATCGCTGAGAAGGGCGCGGCCGGCTTCACCTTCGCCGATGCAGCACGCATGGCCGGCGTCAGCGCGGCGGCGCCCTACCGGCATTTCCGCGACCGCGAGGAACTACTGTCCTCGATCGCGCAGCGCGGCTTCGAGCAGTTCGAGGCGCGCCTGACCGCGGCCTGGGACGACGGACGGCCCGATACGGTCACGGCGTTCGAGCGCGTCGGCAGGGCCTATCTCGCCTTCGCCCGCGAGGAGCCCGCGTTCTACAACGCGATGTTCGAATCCGGCGTGCCGGTGGATGCCAATCCGGCGCTGCAGGCCGCCAGCGAGCGCGCTTTCAACGTCATTCGTGCCGCGGCCGAGCGGCTTGCCGCACTCGCACCGCCTGGCACGCCCCGTCCGCCGGCGATGATGATGGCGCTGCACATCTGGTCGATGGCGCACGGCGTGGCCTCGCTGTTCTCCCGCGGCGACGCTGCGCGGCGCAAACTGCCGATGTCGCCGGATGAGCTGCTCGAAGCCGAGGTGTTGATCTATCTGCGCGGTCTCGGCTTCCCCACCGACCGCCGTCCTCCGGCGAAAAGCGCCGAGCCGCCGCCGGTGCCGCCGGAGGCATCCTCCGGTTCCGGAGTGCCGCCCGGCGGTCCCTGGGGCAAGCCGAAATAAAGTTGCGCAAATAATTTGGCCGCCCTGTCTGGCGGTCGGCTTGACAAAATCGCGGGATGATTTAGCTATGTAAATGTTATTTACATTCACAACGGCGCTGATGCCGTGACGGAGATGGAAATGGCCTACACAGCTGATGTCAATCGATGGCGCGGCCCGTCGGACCAACAGCAACAATACGAGCGTCCCCGCATGCTCGAGACGCCCTGGCATCCCGGCTGGATCGCCGTGACGATCCTCGGCTTCATCATCTGGTGGCCGATCGGACTTGCCCTTCTCTTTTTCACACTCGGGAGCAGAAGAATGTCGTGCTGGAGCAATCAGGACCGCTGGCAGAACAAGATGGAGCGGATGCAGTACAAGATGGACCGCATGCGCGGCCGCATGGAGCGCCGCGGTTTCGGCTTCGGCTTCGGCCCGCCCTCGAGCGGCAACCGCGCCTTCGACGAGTACCGCACCGAGACACTGCAGCGGCTCGAGGAGGAGCAGGTCGAGTTCAAGAACTTCCTCGACCGTCTGCGTCACGCCAAGGACAAGGAAGAGTTCGACCAGTTCATGTCCCAGCACAAGACGCGCCCGACCCCGCCGCCGGCCGACCAGCAGCAAGGCTGATCTCGGGCAAGGTTGATCTCGGGCAGGGTTGATCTTGGACTGACGCCTCTCAAAGCCTTCAGGCGCAAGCCCCCAAAGTCCTGATGGCCCCGAGCCGCCCGCTTGCGCAACCCGCAGGCGGGCGGTTTGGTTTTTGGGAATGCGCGGCTGGCAGCCGCGACGTGGAGAGCCTTGGTCTGAAGAGCCTTGGTCTGAAGAGCCTTGGTCCGGAGGGTTCAGCGCGCCGTGGCGAGTTGCGCGCGCAGCGACTCCAGGAAGTGTTCGTAGGCGGAGTCCACGATCTCGTTGAGTGATCGCGTTCGCGCGAACATCGCCCTCGCCTCGGCGAGAAACTCGTCGCGGGTCGGAATCTTCGGCAAATGCAGATGCGTCAGCGCATCGACGCCTTCATGGGCGCGATTCAGGATGTCGTGCAGCGTTGGCAGCTGCAACTGGGCAAAATCGGGCCGGCGTAGCGCCGACGAGATCGCGTGCGCCAGAGTCTGCGCATCGAACCGTCCGGCAAGCTCGCGGGCCGCCCGATGGATGACCCGCGCGCCGAGCGGCTGCTCGTTGCGCAGCACCTGTTCGGGCGGCGTCTTCATGTTCCAGACGACGCCGAACCAGGACAGCACCTTCAGGATGTAATAGGTCACGTCGATTTCCCACCAGCGAAAACCTTGTCGCACGCTGCTCTGGTAGGCGTGGTGATTGTTGTGCCAGCCCTCACCGAGGGTGAACAGCGCCAGCAGCCAGTTGTTGCGGGAATCGTCGCCGGTCACGTACCGCTTGCGTCCATGCACATGGGCGAGGGAATTGATGCAGAACGTCGCGTGATAGACCAGCACGGTGCTCCACAGGAAGCCGACGACGAGGCCGGACCATCCGGCAACCAGGAAGCAGAGCCCCGCCAGCGTAACGGCCGGCAGGAGTTCCAGCCGATGCAGCCACATCAGCTCCGGATAGGCGGCGAAATCGCCGACCTTCACGAGGTCGGTCCCGTCGTGCTCCCGGTAAAAAATCCAGCCGAGATGACTGTAGAGAAAGCCCCGGTGACGCGGCGAATGCACGTCGTCTTCGGTGTCGGAATGGAGATGATGGTGTCGATGCTTGGCCGCCCACCACAAAACGCTTTTCTGCGCGGTGCTTTGGGCGAGCCAGGCCAGGACGAACTGAAACACCCGGCCGGTCGCAAAAGCCCGATGGGAGAAATAGCGGTGATAGCCTGCTCCGATGGCAAACATGCGCACGACATACAGTGACGCGCAGATCGCGAGGGCCTGCCAAGTGACGCCTGACCAGATGGCCGCAAAGCAGCCGAGATGGACCAGCAGGAACGGCAGGGCGGACGGATACATGATGTCGTCGTGATGGTCGTCGGCGGGGGCGTTGGGCGACATGTATTAGCGTGACCTTGGATAACGGGATTTCGGCAGCACTGAAAGCCGCCGCGTACCACAAACCCGGGGATGGCGGACCACCGCGGGGTCTTGAACGAGATGCTCGGGCAACCCTGCCCAAGGCGGCAGTACGCGGCAAGGCCAACCTGAGGCCAAAACTTCGGCCGCGAACTCAACCGACTATATGAGTGCGGTTGTCTGGCATGCAAGCTCGTAGCCGCACGGGGGAGCGTGGTGCGCGGGCTGCGGATGGCCTATATCCGGCAGCAAGCAAGACGCGTCAAAACACCGCAGGCGGTAACGATGGCGGAAGCGGCGATCATGACGAGCGAGAACCTTTGGCAGGAGATCCGCGGCGAGGCGCAGCGCGCAGCAGCCGCGGACCCGTGTTCGGCAGGGCTCTTGTCGGCCTCATCCTCGCACATGACGATTTTACCGCCGCCTTGGCCGACCTGATCGGGCGCCGGCTTGGCGGTCGCGCTATCGAACGTGAGCGCTTCGCGACATTTTCCCGCGACGCCTTTCGCAGGCACCCGGATCTGATCGAGGCGGCTGGCCGCGACTTGCAGGCCATCGTGCGCAGCGATCCCGCCATCGCCAGCTTGCTGCCGCCGCTGCTGCATTTCAAGGGCTACGTCGCGCTGCAAGCCTGGCGCGTCTCGAACTGGCTCTGGCATCATGACCATCGAGACGCGGCGCTGCTGTTTCAGAACGAGGCCTCGAACGTCCTGCAGGTCAGCATTCATCCGACAGCGAGCGTCGGATCGTCGGTGTATCTCGACCACGCCACCGGCATCGTGATCGGTGCCGATGTGGTCATCGGCGGCGGGAGCACCATCCTTCAGAACGTCAGCATCGGCCGCAACAGTGAACTGCCGACGCGCTCGCCGCGCATTGGTCGCGGCGTGTTCATCGGCTCCGGCGCGACAATTCTCGGCGACGTCAGGATCGGCGATTTTGCAAAGATCGGTGCCGGCACGGTCGTGACATCGGACGTGCCCGGCGGCTGCACCGCAATCGGCAATCCCGCGCGGTTGACCAATTGTCCCGAGCCAGCGTCGGCGGCCTGACTCGCCCTCACGTCATCAGGCGACGTGCCCGTCGTTCAGGCCGCACGGCGGTGGCTCTCGCCGCCATGATGCGGGGTGACCGGCTCCGAACTGGTCTGGCCCGGCGCGTCCAGCACCGCGACATGATGCCGGTAGACCATTTCCCAGCCCTTCCATCCCGTGAACAGGAGGATGCCGACCACGATCAGAGAGAGCGCCACGCCCCACGGCTTGATCGCGGCCTCCGCGCCTTGCGCGTAGCGGAGGCAGAAATTGATCACGGCCAGCACGACCGCCGCGAGATTGCCGACCATGTGATACCAGGCATCGTTGAGGCGGCGGATACGAGGCTCGCTGAGGAAGTCGATAAAGCCCGCCACGGCGGCAACGAGCGCCATGACGATGCCGGCGCCGAGTAGCCAGATCGCGGCCCTGGCCCAGAAGCCGTCACCGGTTCCGATGAAGGCGAGATCGGCGATAGGCGCGCCGACCAGGAAGGCGACGGGGAACGGGATGATCATAGGGTGGAGCGGATGATCGCCGATGGCGGCGGTCGTCTTTGGGTTGATGCTCATGGCAAAACCTCGCGAGAAGTGATGCTCGGGACAATTTTGCGGGCGAGGGCTGGTTCCTCCGACGCAGAGCAGGCTCCGCTCTTCACGGGCATCTCGACGCCGTATGGGCGTTGCGGTGCGTAGCGACACGGAACTTTCCCGGCGCCGCCCAACCTTCTGCGCTACCTCCCTTTCCCGCAGCCAAATTCGCCTGCGGTAACCTCGCATTAACCAACGCCGGGCTCTGGTAATTGCGGACAATCGCGCCCGAGGCCCGGCGTCAGGACCTTGGTCAGGACCTTGGGCCAAGGCCCATAGTTTTGACATCTTGGCAGGGAATGCAGGCGGCCGGCTTTGGACGAGCCCTGCACCCCAGAAAGATATGGCTTTGAGCGGGCTTGCCGGCCGCGCCGATCTAGCGCGGCTATTGGGGAACCGGCGGCCATTTGCTGGCCGGGACATTAGGTAATGATCGCCTTGAGAGGATACTGCTTATGAATCCGGCCGACGTGGCTCAGTCAGCCCTTCCGGTTGCCGCTTCCGCGGACGTGTCGCTGATCGCGCTGTTCTGGCAGGCTCACTGGATCGTGAAAGGGGTCATGCTGGGACTTCTGTCCTGCTCGGTCTGGGTCTGGGCAATCGCCATCGACAAGATCTTCCTGTTTGCCCGCACGCGCCGCTCGATGGACCGTTTCGAGCAGGCCTTCTGGTCCGGCGAGTCGATCGAGGACCTCTATCGCACGCTCTCGGCCAAGCCGACCCATTCCATGGCGGCCTGCTTCGTCGCGGCGATGCGCGAGTGGAAGCGTTCGTTCGAGAGCCAGGCGCGCTCGGTCGCGGGGCTTCAGATGCGCATCGACAAGGTCATGAACGTCTCGATCTCGCGCGAGATCGAGCGGCTGGAGCGCCGGTTGCTGGTGCTCGCGACCGTCGGCTCGGCCGGCCCCTTCGTCGGCCTGTTCGGCACGGTCTGGGGCATCATGTCGAGCTTCCAGTCGATCGCGGCGTCGAAAAATACCTCCCTGGCGGTGGTGGCTCCCGGTATCGCGGAGGCGCTGTTTGCGACCGCCGTCGGCCTTATCGCCGCCATTCCTGCCACTATTTTCTACAATAAGTTCACTTCCGAGGTGAACCGGCAGGCCCAGCGGCTCGAGGGCTTCGCCGACGAGTTTTCAGCCATCCTGTCGCGCCAGATCGACGAGCGGGGCTGACGGACGGCATGTATAGTGTGAAGGGCAATTTGGGCACCAGATCATGGGCATGAACGCAGCCAGTTCGTCCGGAGGCGGCGGCCGTCGCAGCCGGCGCAAGCCGGTCATGGCCGAGATCAACGTCACGCCGATGGTCGACGTGATGCTGGTGCTGCTCATCATCTTCATGGTATCGGCGCCGCTGCTGACCGTTGGCGTGCCGCTCGACCTGCCGCAGACCCAGGCCAAGAGCCTTGAGACCAGCGACCAGAAGCCGATCCAGATGTCGGTCGACATCAACGGCAAGGTGTTCATCAACGACGCCGAGATCGCGATCAACGAACTGGTGCCGAAGCTGAAGGCGATCACGGACGCGCGCGGCGGGCTCGAGGAGCGCATCTATCTGCGCGCCGACAAGAAGGCTGATTACGGCACGGTGGCCAGGGTCATGGGCCTGTTGTCCGGTGCAGGCTTCAAGAAGCTGGCCCTCGTCACGGAAGCGGATCAGGGGTAAGCCGTGAAGGTGAAGGTCGACAAGACACTCGTTGCGTCGATTGCCCTCCATGTCCTCGTGCTTGGATGGGGGCTGGTCACCTTTAGCAGCAGGGCCTTCGTCGTGCCGGAAGAGTCGCTGCCGATCGACATCATCTCCACCGACCAGCTCGCGCAGATGACCAACGGGCAGAAGACCGGCGACAAGAAAGAGCCGAAGCCCAAGGTCGAGAAGATCGCCGAGGCCAAGCCAGATGAAGACGCCGTCGGCAAGGTCACCGAGAAGAAAGAGCTGATCAAGACCAACTCGACGCCCGAGCCGCCGCCGAAACCCGTTGAGAAGCCGGTCGAGAAGAAGCCCGAGCCACCCAAGCCCGTGGCCGAGGCCAAGCCCAAAGAGGAACCGAAGCCGCAGGAAAAGAAACCTGATCCGGCCAAGGAAGATCCGATCGCCGAACTCCAGAAAAAGCTCGAGACCAAGAAGCCGCCGCCCAAGCCTCCCGAGCCCAAGGTCGCGGCGGTACAGCCGCAACAGCAGCCGAAGCCCAAGGAGCGCAGCTTCGATCCCGCGCAGATCCAGCGCGATCTCGACAAGCGCGCTGCGACCCGGCACGAGCTCGCCGGCGCGGCGCTGAATGCGTCGGCCTCGCTGGGTTCGACGACTGGAACTGCCGCCAACAACGTCGCGACCTGGCGAGGTGCGTTCCAGGGCGCAGTCAAGCGCTGCTTCACGCCGACCTATAACGGGCAGGACGCCGACCAGTACGAAGCCGACATCGACATCTCCATGAAAATCGATGGATCGCTGGCGTCTGAGCCGGTCATCGTTGGGGTGAGGGGACCGTCCCGGTCGATTGCTCAGGCAATTGCCGAAAGCGCCAAGCGCGCTATCGTGCAGTGTCAGGTCTATTCGTTCATGCCGAAGCCGCAGTACGAGAGCTGGAAGCTCATTCCGATGACTTTCGGTCTGAAAGATATGTTGTGACATCCGAACAAAAGAATTTTCCGATGAATGACGCTCGATCGATCACCCGCCGCCGCTTCATGACCGTTACCGGCTCGGCGGTGGCGATGCTCGGAGGCGGACACGCTTTCGCCCAGGGCCAACCGCGCATCCGCATCGACCCGACCGAATTCCAGCCGGTCCCGATCGCGATCACCAATTTCCTGCCAGGCTCGCCGGCCGACGCCGACGTCGGCATGGGCGTCACGCAGGTCATCACCAACAATCTGAAGCGCTCGGGCCTGTTCGCCCCGATCGACCAGGCCGCCTTCATCGAGCGCATCAACAATATCGACGTCGCGCCGCAATTCCAGAACTGGAAGACCATCAACGCACAGGCGGTGGTCACCGGCCGCATGACGCGGCAGCCGGACGGAAGGCTCAAGGCCGAATTCCGTCTCTGGGACGTGGTCTCCGGCCAGCAGCTCGCGGGCCAGCAATATTTCACCTCACCGGAATATTGGCGCCGCATCGCCCACATCATCTCCGACCAGATCTACGAGCGGATGACCGGCGAGAAGGGCTATTTCGACAGCCGCGTGGTGTTCGTCGACGAGTCCGGGCCGAAGGAGCGCCGCGTCAAGCGGCTCGCGATGATGGACCAGGACGGTGCCAATGTGCGCTATCTGACCCGCGGCTCCGACCTCGTGCTGACGCCGCGCTTCTCGCCGAACTCGCAAGAGATCACCTATATGGAGTTCGGGCAGGGCGACCCGAAGGTCTATCTCTTCAACATCGAGACCGGCCAGCGCGAGACCGTCGGCAACTTCCCCGGCATGACTTTTGCGCCCAGGTTCTCGCCGGACGGCCAGCGCGTGATCATGAGCTTGCAGCAGGGCGGCAATTCCAACCTGTTCGTGATGGATCTGCGCTCGCGCTCGACCACGCGCCTCACCGACACGCCGGCGATCGACACGTCTCCTTCTTACTCGCCGGATGGCTCCCGCATCTGCTTCGAGTCCGATCGCGGCGGCAGGTCGCAGATCTATGTCATGGCGGCGGGCGGCGGAGCGGCGCAACGCATCTCCTTCTCCAAGGACGACACCAACGCCACCTATTCGACGCCGGTGTGGTCGCCGCGCGGCGACTACATCGCCTTCACCAGGCAAGGCGGCGGGCAGTTCTCGATCGGCGTCATGAAGCCGGACGGCTCCGGCGAGCGGCTGCTCACCTCCGGCTATCACAACGAAGGCCCGACCTTCTCGCCGAACGGCCGCGTGTTGATGTTCTTCCGCGATCCCGGCGGCAGCGGCGGGCCGTCGCTGTTCTCCGTCGACATCTCGGGCCGCAACGAGCTGAAGGTGCCGACGCCGGGTTTCGCCTCCGACCCGGCATGGTCGCCGCTATTGTCCTCGACATCGGGCGGCTAAAGATCGTGCGGCTAACATCGCGTGTTGAGGCGTGCGATGTTTCCGAAAAAATGCGCCGATTTTTTTCGTGTTCGGTGGGGAAGGCAAGGTTTCCTTCACCTTGTGCTCGGCAACGCTTGCCTAGTTGCTTGATATTTCAGCGGAAACAGGTTCGCTATTGCCGAAAAACAACTCAACTTTAAGGATGTTCGCTCAGAAAGGCTTCACCTGGGTTGGGTAAAACTGCGCGTCAAACAGGACCCGCGTACAACCCGATGCAGTTCCCAAGCCAGAGCGGAGAGTCGGAACAGCGGCCGCCGAAAACGTCGGCGGCGCAAATCGATTCGCTGTTCGAAGCGCCCGGTCCGCTGCTGGCCGGTCTCATTTTCGTGTCGATCGGCGCTGCCCTCACCGCGCTGAGGACGGGCGAGCCGCTGATCTGGGCGTGCGTGGCGCTTCTTATCCTGGCCGGCACCGCGCGGGCGATCGACCTGCGCCTCTATCAGGCACGTAAGGCGGTCATGACCGTCAAGGCGGCCGAACGCTGGCAGAAGCGTTATCAGATCGGAGCAAAGATCCAGGCGGCTGCGATCGGCATCTGGTGCGCCACCGCGCTGTTGGCCACGGACGACGCCGTGGCTCACATGATCGCCTTGTCGGTCACCACCGGAATCGCGGCGGGCGGCGCCGGCAGGGCGTATGGCCGGCCCGCGATCTTCCACCTCCAGGCCGTGCTGATTTTCGGCCCGGCCGTGCTCGCGTTGGCGCTGCGTGGGACGCCCTACTACATCGCGATGGCGGTGGTCAGCGGGGCGTTCCTGATGGCTATCATGCAACTCTCGGTGAACCTGCACCGCATCTTCATGGGGGCGGTCGTGGCCCGGGAGCGGGAGGCCGCGCTCGCGGGCCAGTTCGATACGGCACTCAACAACATGCCGCACGGGCTTTGCATGTTCCGCGTCGACGGACAGCTGGCGGTCATGAACCACCGCTTCGGCGCGATGATGAACCTGCCTGCGGATATCGCGCAGAGCGGCACCACCGCGCGCGACATTGTCGCGGCGTGCGTCCGCGCCGGATCCATCTCGACCGCAAGCGGCGAATGGATCGTCGCGGACATCGAAAGTTCGCAGGCAAAAGAGATCATTACCGCCGATCCCGACGCGCAGCGAAACCGCTCGCTGTCCTGGACCGTCCAGCCGATGGCGGACGGTGGCGCGGTGGTGCTGCTCGAGGACATCACCGAGCGACGCAGCGCCGAGGCGAAGATCGCGCATCTGGCGCGCTACGACGATCTCACGGCGCTACCCAACCGCGTACATTTCCGGGACGAGATCGAGCACCTGCTGGCGACCTCGCATCATGCGGAGCGCCTCTCGGCGCTGCTGTTCGTCGATCTCGACCAGTTCAAGCAGGTCAACGACACGCTCGGCCATCCCTGTGGCGACCAGCTCCTGTGCGCGGTCGCCAACCGCATGCGCGAGATGCTGCGTCCCGAGGATTTCGTCGCCCGCTTCGGCGGTGACGAATTCGTCGTGTTCCAGCAGAACATCTCTTCGCCCGAGGACGCCGCTGCGCTTGCGCGCCGCATCGTCGAGCGGCTGAGCGAGCGTTACCGCATCGACAGTCATCTGGTCGAGATCGGCGCCAGCGTCGGCATCGCGCTGACCTCGCCGGATGGTGTCAGCGCCGATACGCTGCTCAAGAACGCCGACATGGCGCTGTACCGCGCCAAGGCCGACGGTCGCGGCACCTTCTGCTTCTTCCGCGACGAAATGGCGGCGACCGTCGACGCGCGCCGCATCCTCGAGCTCGATCTGCGTAAGGCGCTCGCCAACGAGGAGTTCGAGTTGTTCTACCAGCCGCTGGTCAATCTGAAGTCCGGCAAGATCAGCACCTGCGAGGCGCTGCTGCGCTGGAATCATCCGGTGCGCGGCACGGTCTCGCCGATCGACATCATCCCGGTCGCCGAGGACATGGGGCTGATCGTCGATCTCGGCCGCTGGATCCTGCGCCGCGCCTGCATGGAATGCATGAAGTGGCCGGACGGCGTCAGCGTCGCCGTCAACTTCTCGCCGCAGCAATTCCACCAGCGCGACGTCTTGAGCGAAATCCGCTACGCGCTGGAGGTCTCAGGGCTCCCGGCCCACCGGCTCGAGATCGAGATCACGGAATCCTCGCTACTGCGCAATACCCAGCTCACGCACGACATCCTGTCGCAATTGCATGCGCTCGGTGTGCGCATCTCGCTCGACGATTTCGGCACCGGCTATTCGAGCCTCAGCTATCTGCACAATTTCCCGATGCAGAAGGTGAAGATCGATCGCTCCTTCCTCGAAGGCATCGACACCGACCGGCCGCTGACGCTGCTGCGCGGCGTGGCCCGGCTGTCCGCCGATCTCGGCATGGCGGTCGTGGTCGAGGGCATCGAGACCAATGATCAGCTCGAGCTGATCAGCGCCGACGGCACCGTCACCGAAGGGCAGGGCTACCTGTTCAGCCGGCCGGTTCCGGCAATCCGGATTCGCCAGTTGCTCAATGCTTCGCACGGCCGTCGCGGGACGGAGGATCAGATCGTCATGGTGTCGTCGCGATCCATCGCTTGATCCTTCTTCGCCTTCTCTTTCAGCAAGCTAAGCTCGGTTTTTGCCCGTATTTTTTCGGGCCCAATGGTTAACCCTAACGATTCTAAGGCTTTGCAATTCCATTAACGAACCATTAATCTCGCCCCACTCGCAGAAGTTGCTTGGAGTTTAGGGGTACTAGATGAAGTCCGGGGCCGAACCGCACACGGTGCTCCTTCCGCGCGGAGCCGCGCTGTTTGACCGAATCGATTACCGCCTCATCGAAACTCCAGAGGATAGAGATAACCTCTACTTGATGCGGTACCGGGCTTATCTGCAAGCCGGACTGATCGTGCCGTCAGAGTCGATGCGCGTGACCGATCGCTTCGATGATGCGCCCAACACCTGGAATTTCGGGATCTATGTCGATGGAGATCTGTGCAGCTCCGTCCGCATTCACGTCCTGACGTCGGACTGGCGAATGTCCTATACGACCGAAGTGTTTGGCGATGTCCTGCATCCGCGCCTCGACCGTGGCGAGGTCCTTGTCGATCCATGTCGGTTTGTTGCTGATCCCGAAAAGCATCAGCGTTTTCCGGAGCTGCCCTATCTGACGGTGCGGCTTGCTTTTCTGGCTTGCGACCATTTCAATGCCGACACCGGGCTTGCCATGATCCGGACTGACCATCAGGCATTTTATCGCCGCGTATTTCTGCACGAGACCATTTCACCGGAACCGCGTGGATTTCCGGGCTGGCCCACCAAGAAGGCGGTGTTGATGGCATCCGACTTCCGGAACCAACGCGACAAGGTTCTGACCCGCTTTCCGATCATGCGCTCCAGCGCTTTTGAGCGGCGCATGTTGTTCGAACGCAGCAGCCCGCGCCAGGCTGCCCCGCGGCCGGTGTTGTTGGCCACTCCGCGGAATCTGGATGCGGTGGCCTCGACGGTCGGGACGCCCCGTTAGCGTCGTTTGTCCTCTCGATCCCTCGCTTGTCCGCCTGGCAGGTCAAAAATTCCGGCAAAAGGCCGCCGTTTGCTTCTCGGCACGGCTTGCCTTCACCCTCGCGCCACATTTACAACCCATTAACCATGACGTTTGCTTTTCGCTGGTTGGGGGCATTTGACCGGCTGTGGCAAGGTTCCATCAAGGTTGACGGAACGTTCGCTTAACCAACCCCCTGTAGACCGGACAGCAGTGGACGAAACGTGAGCGTGGAGGCTCCGGAATGAAACATCCTATGCGTATCCTCCAGGGATTGAAGCTGGTCGCGGTGCTTGCTGTCGCGTTGTCGATGGGCGCCTGCGCCAACAAGAACTCTGCAACGGATGCGATGGCCAACGCGGCGACGCCGGGCAGCCAGCAAGACTTCGTCGTCAACGTCGGAGACCGCGTGTTCTTCGAAAGCGACCAGACCGATCTGACCCCGCAGGCGATCGTGACCCTGGAGAAGCAGGCGCAGTGGCTGCAGAGCTATCCGCGCTACAGCTTCACCGTCGAAGGTCATGCCGACGAACGCGGCACCCGCGAATACAACATCGCGCTCGGCGCCCGCCGCGCCCAGTCGGTGCGCTCGTTCCTCGCCTCGCGCGGCATCGATCCGAACCGCATGCGCACGATCTCCTACGGCAAGGAGCGGCCGGTCGCCGTCTGTAACGACATCTCGTGCTGGTCGCAGAACCGCCGCGCCGTCACCGTGCTGAACGCGAGCTCCTGACTATCAGTCAGGCGCCGTTCATCTTCAGAAACCGATTATGCCGGCGCCCTCTCGGGCGCCGGCTTCGTTTCAGCGATCTGTGACCGAAACCCGTTTGTTCCAGCCACAGTTTTGGCGTACTCCCCTTCAATGTGTGGCGCGTCGAGTGTTCGGTCGCAGGCCATTTCGCTTTCGTCGTCAGGGCAAGATGTCATCCAGATTTAAGGTCTTTACCGGCACCGTGGCGATCGCCGCGCTGCTCTCTTTGTGCTCGCCCGCCCTCGCGCAGTCGGACGATGCAGATCCCGAGATGCGGATCGAGCGGCTGGAGAACCAGCTGCGCCAGCTCACCGGCCAAAACGAAGAGCTGCAATATCGCAACCGCCAGCTCGAGGACCGGCTGCGGGCGCTCGAGGGCGGCGCGCAAGGTGCGCCCGGCCAGGCGCCGGTCCAGCCCAATGTCGCGGCCATGCCGCCCGCGCAGGCCGCGCCGGCCTATCGCCAGCAGCAGCCGCAACAGCAGCCGGCCCGGCCGAATTACGAGCAGCCGCAGATTGCCTCTCCCGCGCCGATCGTTCAGGAGCAGCCTGCGCCCGGCGCGCCGGGCACGCGCCGCCGCGGCGATGCCTTCGACCCCAACCAGAGCCCGAATGCGCCGGGTGCGCCGCGCGCGCTCGGCGGCGGGCAGCAGCCGATGCCGGCAGGCACCCCTGGTGGCGCACCCGGCGGTCGTGGCGCGGGCGAACCGCTCGATCTTGCCAATACCGGCCCTCGTTATCAGCAGCAGGCCGCGCCCCCGGCGGCGCAGCCCGGCTATCCGCCGGCCCAGCAAGGGAATGCTGCGCCATCAGGCGGCGTTGGCCTAACGACGCTGCCGCCTTCGGCAACGCCGCGCGACGAGTTCGACCTCGGCATCGGCTACATGCAGCGCAAGGACTATGCGCTTGCCGAGCAGACCATGAAGAACTTCTCGCAGAAATATCCGAGCGACCCGCTGCTCGGCGACGCGCAATATTGGCTCGGCGAGAGCTATTTCCAGCGCCAGCAATATCGTGACTCCGCGGAAGCCTTTCTCGCCGTCACCACCAAATACGACAAGTCCGCCAAGGCGCCGGATGCGCTGCTGCGGCTCGGCCAGTCGCTGGCCGCGCTGAAGGAGAAGGAGGCTGCCTGCGCCGCCTTCGGCGAGATCGGCCGCAAATATCCGCGCGCCTCCGCCGGCGTCAAAGCCGCGGTGGACCGCGAGCAGAAGCGGGTGAAGTGCTGAGGCGCGGCGATCGATCCTGACAAGACGGATGGTGCTGCGCTAAACAGTCGGTCCATCCGCGGACGGTTGCAGCGCCATGTCAGACGACGACAATTCTCCGATCTCGGCGCGCGAGGCGAAGCGGTTCTTCGCCGACCTGAAAAGCGCGCCCGCGCTGGTGCTCGCGGTCTCCGGCGGGCCCGACTCGGTCGCGCTGATGTGGCTCGCGGCGCGCTGGCAGCGCAGCCTCGCGCACGGCCCACGTCTCACCGTCGTCACCATCGACCACGGCCTGCGCCCCGAAGCGGCGCGCGAGGCGCGTGAGGTCAAGCGGCTGGCCGCCGGGCTTGGCTTGTCGCACCGGATCCTGCGCTGGCGCGGCGCAAAGCCGAAAACGGGACTGCCGGCCGCTGCGCGCGAAGCCCGCTACCGCCTGCTTGCGCAGGCCGCGCGTGCCGTCGGTGCGAGCCATGTGCTGACCGCCCACACCCGCGACGACCAGGCCGAGACCCTGTTGATGCGTCTTGTCCGCGGCAGCGGACTTGCGGGGCTGTCGGCGATGGCCCGCCTCACGGTACGCGATGGCGTCGTCCTTGCGCGCCCGCTGCTCGATGTCCCGAAGTCGCAGCTGATCGCGACCTTGAAGCGGGCAAAGATCGGCTTTGCCGACGATCCCACCAACCGCGACACCGACTTCACCCGGCCGCGGCTGCGCGCGCTGCTGCCGCAGCTTGCCGTCGAGGGCGGCGATGCCCGCACTCTGGTTCGGCTTGCAGGCAGGCTGGCGCGGGCCAATGCGGCGGTCGAGGTGATGGTCGACGGTGCCGAGCGCTTCCTTCAACTCCGGGCGCGCGGCGATGCGCCGCAGGCGGTCGGTCGAAGCTTCGAAGCATCGCGCTTTGCCCTCCTGCCGGAGGAGGTCCGGCTGCGGCTACTGCTGCGGGCGGTCAATGCCTTCGGTCATGAAGGGCCGGCGGAACTCGGCAAGGTCGAAACCCTGATGGCCGCGCTCGATCAGGCCATCGCTGCAGGGGGTGTGGCTGCAGGGCGTATGGCGGCAGGGCGCGCGGCTGCAAATGGCCGGCCGGTGCTGAAGCAGACCCTTGCGGGAGCCTTGATCAGCCTTGCCGGGGGGCGTATCCACATCGCGCCGGCGCCGGCCCGGCGGCGCAAAGGGAGCTAAGCCGCGGCCCATGACACCGGGCGTTTCGGCCGCGCGGCGTCAGGTCACCTTAACCAGGCGGGAAAAACCCCTGTCCGACCGCCATTATTTCAGCGGGAATCGCTCTAAGATGGGATAAATAGTCCCATCTCGTTCCCTTGGCAGCGACCGGGGCGGCACCTAAATTGTATGCATCAAACGAAGAGGATTCCTTGGGGATTTCCTCGCACTGCCCAAATAGCTACCCCAAGATACCGCCCAAGGATCAGGCCGCGATCCGCGCGACCACGAAGGAAGATCGATGAACGCCAATCTGCGCAATTTCGCCCTCTGGGTCATCATTGTCTTGCTGCTGTTGGCGTTGTTCACGCTCTTCCAAAATCCGGGTCAGCGCGCCTCCTCGCAGGACATCGCCTTCTCCCAGCTCTTGAGCGAGGTTGACCGCGGCAATGTGCGCGACGTCGTGATCCAGGGGCCGGACATTCACGGCACCTTCACCAACGGCTCGAGCTTCCAGACCTATGCGCCGAGCGATCCGACGCTGGTGAAGCGCCTCTATGACAGCAAGGTGCAGATCACCGCGAAGCCGCCCGGTGACAACGTGCCGTGGTTCGTCTCGTTGCTGGTGTCCTGGTTGCCCTTCATCGCGCTGATCGGCGTGTGGATCTTCCTGTCGCGGCAGATGCAGGGCGGCGCCGGCAAGGCGATGGGCTTCGGCAAGTCGCGTGCAAAAATGCTGACTGAAGCGCATGGCCGCGTCACCTTCGAGGACGTCGCCGGCGTCGACGAAGCCAAGCAGGACCTGCAGGAGATCGTCGAATTCCTGCGCGACCCCGGCAAATTCCAGCGCCTCGGCGGCCGCATTCCGCGCGGCGTGCTGCTGGTCGGCCCTCCCGGCACCGGCAAGACCCTGATCGCACGTGCGGTCGCGGGCGAAGCCAACGTGCCGTTCTTCACCATTTCGGGTTCTGACTTCGTCGAGATGTTCGTCGGCGTCGGCGCAAGCCGCGTCCGCGATATGTTCGAGCAGGCGAAGAAGAACGCGCCGTGCATCATCTTCATCGACGAAATCGACGCCGTCGGTCGTCACCGCGGCGCCGGCCTCGGCGGCGGCAATGACGAGCGCGAGCAGACGCTGAACCAATTGCTGGTCGAGATGGACGGTTTCGAGGCGAACGAGGGCGTGATCCTGATCGCCGCAACCAACCGTCCCGACGTGCTCGATCCCGCGCTGCTGCGTCCCGGCCGCTTCGACCGTCAGGTCGTGGTGCCCAATCCCGACGTCGTCGGCCGCGAGCAGATCCTCAAGGTTCACGTCCGCAAGGTGCCCCTGGCGCCGGATATCAACCTCAAGACCATCGCGCGCGGCACCCCGGGTTTCTCTGGCGCCGACCTGATGAACCTCGTCAACGAAGCCGCGCTCACCGCAGCCCGCCGCAACAAGCGGATGGTGACGCAGTCCGAGTTCGAGGAAGCCAAGGACAAGGTGATGATGGGCGCCGAGCGCAAGTCGCTCGTCATGACCGAGGAAGAGAAGCTGCTGACGGCCTATCACGAAGGCGGCCACGCCATCGTCGGCCTCAACGTCGTCGCGACCGACCCGATCCACAAGGCGACCATCATTCCGCGCGGTCGTGCGCTGGGCATGGTCATGCAGCTGCCCGAGCGCGACAAGCTGTCGATGTCGCTGGAGCAGATGACCTCGCGCCTTGCCATCATGATGGGTGGCCGCGTCGCCGAAGAGCTGATCTTCGGCCGCGAGAAGGTGACTTCGGGTGCGTCGTCCGACATCGAGCAGGCGACGCGTCTGGCGCGCATGATGGTGACGCGCTGGGGCCTGTCCGAGGCGCTCGGCACCGTGTCCTATGGCGAGAACCAGGACGAGGTTTTCCTGGGCATGTCGGTGTCGCGCACCCAGAACGCATCGGAAGCGACGGTTCAGAAGATCGACAACGAGATCCGGCGTTTCGTCGAAGAGGGCTACAACGAAGCGACGCGTATTCTCACCGAGAAGCGCGCCGATCTCGAAGCTCTCGCCAAGGGGCTGCTCGAGTTCGAGACGCTCTCCGGCGATGAGATCATCGACCTGCTCAAGGGCAAGAAGCCGAACCGCGAATCCGTGCTCGAGCCGACCACGCCGCGCGCCTCCGCCGTGCCGCCTGCCGGCAAGCCCCGCCCGCGGCCCGATCCGGATCCCGGCCTGGAGCCGCAGCCGCAGGCATAAGCGCGAACGGCAGAATGAATTGAAAAACGCGGCGGCGACGCCGCGTTTTTTGTTGTGTGCCGAGTATGAACGACAGCTTGGAGGTGGAAGTCCTCTATCCAGCCTGATGGCGGCGAAGGATTAGCGAAGCGCAAGGGCGTCATCGTGAGGTGGGGTCTGAAGACAGCGT